>CAZSDZ010000027.1:0-37530 GCA_964605795.1 uncultured Methanoregulaceae archaeon | reverse complement strand
ACCTGAGTTTGTGAATTTATACCTTACAGGTGGCTAAGCCTCTTTTCACGGAACAAATTTTTGAACCCCATCTTCTTCAGTTGACCAGTAATTTTGTCAGTTAAATTCAGGAACCAACAGGCTTTCTCTTGATTTTCCGTTTCAATCTCAACATATTCAACCCTTTTCAGTCTTCTAAGCAACTCATCAAACTCATATATTCTCTCCTTTTTACCAATTTGATTTAATTTGTGATTGTATACAACCCTCAACCAGAGAGCCAGCATCGAAACAAAAAAGATAGCCCGGATCCGGTGATTCTTCCAGTGTCTGACTGGTGCAATTTTCAGATGCGATTTGAGTGTGGTGAACGTTTTTTCGACAAAATCCTTACCCAAATACTCTGAAACAATTTCCGAAGCGGATAGTGATGTATCAGTAGAATACAGGAGATATTTCCCATCAAAAGCTTCTGCCTGACTAATTGCCTCTTCATTGAACTCCCAAATTAAATGGTGCTGATTTTCCCGTTTTTTAATGTGAATCGTAAAAAATTGCTGATATTCTCCGGTAATCTCTGAAATTTTCAATTCTATGTCGGGTTTTTTCAATCCGACAAGATTATCATTTAATTCTGACAAATCACCATTAATATCCATTAATAATTCATTTCTGGCATCTATGGTCTCCATTCGTTTCGCAATATTGACATATACAACGCCCGCATTTTCTCTGCCAAATAAGTTTCCATGAGCTCTGGAGGCATATATTGCACTCTTCTTAGTGGATTTCACACGGTTTGTGACCCGTTGAGTGACATCAGTCTTTTGGACCATTGAAATTGCTTCATCCGACACTTTTTGAACACCGCAGATTAGATTCCAGCCCAATGCTTCAATATCTTTGATAGATTCTTCTGAAGTATTTCCACGGTCCCAAATCAGTGTACCTGGTTCAAAAGACAGATCAATCAATTGAACAAGCAATTCTTTGACAGAAGACATGGAATTATAGTTACCTGGTATCAAAAAATAAGTAACAGGGGCTTTATCGAATTTTGAAACTAAAATACAGAGGTTAATTTGTTTTTGGTTCGAATGTTTCGAATTATATCCTTTCTCCCCTAAATCATCTCCGTTTCCAAAAATCAGCACTGGGGTCAGGTCATATGCGAAAATTTCTGATTCTCCATCTGGTAGTGGATGATTCAATCTCCAGAAGGAATAGAGTTCATCACAGATAAGCTGACTAAAATCGGTCAATCCATCTGCAGTCGTATCCTTAAAGCAAACCCGATCTAAAGCCGAATAAAAAGCACTATCTGTAAAATAATCAGGGGGCAGACCAGATAATTCAGGAATTATCGTTGTTGTTACCCAATCTTGAAGATTTGTCGCACTTTCAGGATTTAATGCCCGATTAACAGCCCAGGCTGTTAGGATCTTCCCCGGACTTTTTCCTTCTATATTCCCATCACCACAACATACCGAATTGATAATGGTAGGCATATTAAGTTCTGTTTCGGCTATGTCCCAAAAAACGGTAACATCTCCCGCTTGTTTGGATCGCTCAGGATACAAAGGGGTCTGAACGTGAGCAGACTTCTTGGGTAGTGGTACATTCCTTTCATCGCTCTCTTTACCAAGATATCTGATAAATCTGGTTTTTACCTTCCCTTCCTCTCTGTACGACTCATATTCTGCTAGATACACAGAATTTCCTTTTTTAATGCGTTTAATGTGCATGTAGGTTATAATTATAACTTACAACTAGATAAACCTTCCGCCTAATATTTGCAAATTAATTGAAAAATAGGTGGAAAATTGACTATATTTTTAGATCGCGCCGCAGCCGATCAGTTATAAATCTACAAATTCAGGTCCCACAGGAATGAAGCCGGGTCCTTGGCATTATTCAGGCAACCTCTCATCGGTTCAGGGACTTTAAAAAGAAGATGCTCATCTCAAAACTCAAAAAAAGCCGAAATCCCTCTTATCCTCGAACCGGCAAATCATGAGAACAGTGCCAAATACTAAGCATTGGAACGAAAGTATATTGAACTAGTGATACGATGGCTGGTTATCACTATTGGAGGCAGGAAACCAGGCACGGATCGGGGTCACAAGGGAAGGAGAGAGATATGCTCGTTTTTTTAGGTAAGGGATGAATAGATTCCAAAAGATCTCAGTATTATCAGCAGAATGGTAAATAATAATCCTGATGAGTAAAGAGGAACGCAGCCGGCTAACCAGCAGGGATGGAAAATGAACCGAGATACGTTTTTTGTGATAGTTGAGAGAGATGGAGAAGGCTATTTTTTGTCTATGCCCCGGGGGAATTTCTATGAAGAAGCATACGAGCGGATACAGGATGCGACACTGCTCTGTGTAGAAGATCAGATCGTATGGTTATTCTCAATATCCTAATATCTCGTTGATTGGTATAAAAAAGCAATATCCGGTTGAATCCCAGTATGAGATCAGATATTCTTACGCAAATTTTCCTGTGGTTTTGACATTTTTTGGGGAGTACAGCCTCTCCTGACTCCCCGGTTTTCAGGTTGGAGAAATATTCATCTGAAGGAAGTTTACGGCATTGTGCCCATACTGGACCGGTGCTACATGGTACCCGGTATGAGGAATACCTTTAAACCGCACAACCCAGGATCCGTTTATCTGCTCTGCAATCTGAAGAGAAACTTCATCAGGAGTCAGAATATCCTCAGTCCCTACAACAAGCATGACGTCTTTGTTGATTCCAGAGAGCATGTCATACGATCCATCCCATTGTAGGTTGGCCATTGCTTCATTCCGAAGACCCTGGGGTTGTGAGGAGTTATTTGCTTCTGTTTTGAGTATCCCGAGCAGAACTGTTGTCTCAGGAATGTAGACACTGTAGGTGTTTGAATCCAGGATCAGTTTTCTAACCCGCTCGGGATTATCAATAACCAGTTGCTGGGAGGTTGAGGAACCCATCGAGGCACCATACACATTCATGCTCTCATATCCAAGAACAGACATCAACGCTGCTGCATCTTCAGCATACTGGGAGATAGTGGGTGATTGAGCATCATTATCACTGCTATATCCCATGCCTCTGTGGTCGTAGGTATACACATGGTATTTCGAAGAAAGGATACCAATGAAAGTCTCATTCCAGTTATCCATCGTAGCCCCAAATCCTTCTATCATCAGGAGAGGTTCTCCTGACCCGAATTCCCTGTACCCGAGTGTTACTCCGTTCACATCTGCATACTGGACCGGTGTGTTCTCAAATGATACCGATAAAATATCTGTTCCGGTAACCCCTGACATCTGATCCACGTCTAATAGTTCAGATGATGCCGGGAACGTCAGAAAGCAGATAGTAATAACAATAATGAGTATATATTTCAGATTTTTGTTCATAGAGTGCCTCATTGGTATGGATAATATGAATAGGTTCGAATCCGTAATGTAAGTATCCTGCTGAATGTGGACACCCAGACAAATAGTACTCCTTTTTTCTCATCGTGAACAAGAATACACATACGCACCATCCCTATCCATCATCCGGTGTACCGCAAGATTCTCACTCTTTTTAGAATTAAGGAAAAGAATCAATTGATATTAACGTAAATTATGATAATGACGATAATATGATACATAACAATTCATTCCTCTATCCCCGCCGGATTCACATCTCACCGGTCGGGTACGAGATAGACCGGGTGGTCCTCCCGCTTGTGCAGATGGAGGCTGACAAGGTCTACCTTATCAGTGAACAGACCCGGGTGGATGAGTCAGACAAGGTGTATGTCGACCAGATCAGGAAGTATATAGGAGGACAGAAACGATTAATCGAGATTGAAGAGATACAGACCGACTTTGTCGGGAGAAACATGTATGAGATACTGCGAATATACAAGGAGATCATCGGAAAAGAGCAGCACAACCACCTCTTTATCAACGTCTCGACCGGCACCAAGATCCATGCCATTGCCGGGATGATGGCCTGCATGATCTTCCGCTCTGACCACATCCCCCTCACCCCGTACTATGTAGTTCCAGAGCATTACGAGAACCGGCCCGAAGAAGGGATGCCACTCTCTTCCGGATGCAGGGAGATCATGGGTCTTCCCGAGTACCGGATCGAGCGACCGCCACAGGAGTTAATTCAGGTTCTTGGCATCATCAGGGAGACGAAAAAGAAGTACGGGTATATCTCAAAGAAGATGCTCATCAATGAACTGAGAAAAACAGGAATTCCCTTGATATCAGGCCCGGTCCGGCATGAGAATATCGCCCGGTACCGGGCACTGGAGCGAAAATACATCGAACCCTTGACTGAGTGGCGGTTTATCACGGTAGAGAAGGAAGGATCCCAGGCACGGATAGAGGTGACACGGGAAGGGGAGAACGTGCTTGCGTTTTTAGGATAGGAAAATGATAATTGTTCATCAGTAATCCTATTCACACAATTCCGAAACCAGAGAGCTTAATAGTCCAGATGTCTTAAAACACCAGGACCGCAGTTGAATCTTTTAAATTGCAGAGATTATCAGTGGGAATAAAAATAATGTATTGATCTTTTTATGGGTACTATGCCCTTCTATCTGAATTGATATGCATGGTATTTAACCAATAGTTACCTGATAAAGAATGAGAATAATGTTTTCAAACCAGAAAACCGGTTGAAGGTATACCGGAACATGAAAGAATGATTGCAATCATCTCACCGAGTATTAAAAAGGCTGGTCTTTGGGATTTAGCAGGGACATTATCTCCTGATGAAGCAAAAGAGATGCTATCACTCATAGATGAGGAGTTTGGGAGGGTTGAAGGAGATTGGGAGAATAGTCCTTGATAGTAATGCTGTAATTGTATCGTCAGGGGATTATTGGAGTATGCAAACGGGTCGATGAATCAGATATTTTATAAGAACCGGCTATTGAGGTTGTTTCATAAAATATTCACACCATATAATCAAAATCACATCTACAGGTGCCATAACTGATCTGCATCCAGAGACGTCTTTGGTGTGAAAGTCACCAGGATATCCTTAAAAATCTCTGTATTTCTCTGATACGATTCAGGATTTTCTGCAATAGCAGAAAGCCAGAATACTGCGGAACTATCAGAAAGGAGGTAACTGGAGATGACCCGGTCGTCCTCTCCACCGGCCAGCAGGAGGTAACTGGCACTTGCCTCTCCGAGTGTCCCAAATGCCCCTGCCTCCCTGACAACCGATACATTCCAAGTACCAAAGGAATCGAGTATCCTGGTCTCTTCAATCTCAATCGCTTCCTTCTCATCCAGTGCCTGTTTATCCGGGTTGTCCAGTGCCAGAACCGAGATAAATGAGGGAGGGTTTTGCTTGTTCCAGAACATAACGACAACTCCGTCCAGAGACGTGGTATTGGCACCATAAAGCGCCCAGTCAGGGGGTATCTGAATCGAGTATCTGGGATCAACACTATAAGTCAGCCAGCCAGATCTCTCTTTCCCTTCTGTTGTTTCTTTAAGTGACCCTGATGAGGTGAGATAAGAGGGGGATGATTCAGGAATCGTTTCCTGGGACTCATTTTCAGGCACATCAGAATCTAATACCAGGAGTCCTGTTCCTTCTTTGTGATCGACGAGGAACTCCTCTTTTAAATCAGGATACACTGAGGAGGCCACCTCTTTCATCGCGGCAGTAAACTGGGAATTTTTTATGTCATCGCCGGATGCCGAATCTGCAGCAACAGGAGATAACACAAGCATGAGAATACACAGGATTATGATATGGGATCTCATCTCTTTCATATTTCTTCATCGAGGTCAAGAGTAATAAGCGTTTGTCATGACTGACATGAGGAATAGGATAATCCGCTCTCATGATACCATAATCCGATTTTCACGTTTTTTCCCCTGCTCAGCCTTTCCTGCACTCATTATTTTTCAAATCACGATTGCACCTACATCATTCCTGAAAAATTCATGGATCCCGTTACGATAAGAATACCGTTTCTCATCACAAAATCATCGTTGGGTTATACCGACACCTTCAACTGGGTCTGAATGCCATTATTCAGAAAGAGTATGACCCGGTACCCCCATGCAAACCCGGTAATAAAACCGCCAATATCTCCTGGAACCTGTTTTATCTGCAAAAAGAAAGTAACCGGAGATACGATAGAAGATCATCTTCTACCGTGTATACCGTCCGCGAACTGGCCGTATCATAAAGAGCCCGGATATCTCATCAGGATAATGGACAGAGATAACCGCCGGTTCTGGCTTATTGTTCTGGCGTCACCTGATGCAACACTTGCTGATCTGGATCATCTCATCCGCGATGCCTGGGTAGGGTGCTGCGACCACCTCTCCTCCTTTTCCATCGGAATCTGTTCGTTCTCGAGTCATGGAGAGGATGAAGGGATGAATATCTACATACAGGATGTCCTCCTTCCGGGAGAAGATGGTACCTACCGGTATGATTATGGTTCCTCGACCCGTCTCAGGATATCAATTATCAGTCCTGCTCATTATTATCCAAAAGACCGCAAACTCGTTCTCCTCGGTCAGAACACAAAGGCAAAACACCTATGCAAAATCTGTAAAGCAGATGCAGCATATGCCTATAAAAAAAATTACGATGAGAGAACAGAGTATTATTGTCAGAAATGCCTTTTACTTCACGCGATAGATACCGATTATTGCTGGTATGCAGGTAATTCCCCCCGGGCAGGGGTATGCGGATGCACAAAGGATGACAAAGACGGGGTTGCCTGGTATCCTGAATCGGTCATCAGAAAACAGAGCCCGTCCTCGTCGCAACAAAAAAAGATTGAGCGGTTTCATCGTGAGGATCTTTATACGTCCGGATTGGATCCCATCGATGAGGTACGCAAAAGACTGGGTATTTCTGTTCCTGCTCCTGAAAAAAAAGATAAACCAAAGAAACAGGGCAGAGGAAAACTCTCGCCGTTTCCCGATACCATCCCTGATTCGATAGCAGACCGGCATACAAAAATTTTGGATCTCTGTTATTCATTCTGTGATACCTCCCGGTTACCATGGATGAAACAGCCCGTATCAGATCTCCTCTCGCTATTCTGCCGGATTCCCATGACAACAACGGTTATCTGCCGGGGTACAGAAGAGGCATGGGCATCAGGCTTTATCTATGCAATCGGGCAGATGAAAGGTCTCTTTACCCGGGGACGGGAAGAAGGGATGAAATCAAAAGACGTCGGAGATTTTTTCCAAGTCTCCGGAGATACACCCAAGAGCAGGGCATATCTCATACGGACAGAACTGAGGAAAGTCAGAAGTACCTGGGAAGAAGAGTACGAGGGCACCCTGTTTGACGGGCAGACCAGTGATGACTGGGCAGAGTTATTAAACGATTGGGTAGGACACCGGCAGTACCGGATGCGTCGATAAAAAATTAATCCCGTTGCATTTATCTTCCCTCAAAGACTATTTCTTTTCCCTTCCGATCAGGAGATAGTATGGATACACAGGTAGAAGACAAGATCTTCCAGGAGTTTTTTTCTGCATTACTACAGGGAGATCGTAAAACCTGCACTGCCATTGTACATGATCTCTTAAATCAGAATATTCTCATGAAAGATATCTTTGTCAATCTCTTTGAGAAGTCCCTGTATCGTGTCGGGGACCTCTGGCAGCAACACCAGATCTCTGTAGCGGTTGAACACCTGGCTTGTGCCATCACCGAACGGTTAATGACCATGGTGGAGATGAATATGATAACTCTCCCTTACCACGATCATTCGGTAATTGTTGCATGTGTTGCCGATGAGTATCACCAGCTGGGAGGTCGGATGGTGGCTGATATCTTTGAGACCCATGGCTGGAGAAGTTATTTTCTTGGGGCAAATACACCTCATGCAGATCTTCTCTCATTGCTTTCGGAGAAGAACCCGGATCTGGTTGCCCTCTCCTTGAGTGTGTATTGTAACCTGCCCTCTCTTCTCCTTGTTCTTGGTACTATTGCAGAGAAGCACCCTCATATCCCTGTCCTTGTCGGGGGACAGGCTTTTTTCTGGGGTGGAGTAGATGTGTTGCATCGGTTTTCAAACGTCAGGTATATATGCTCGCTTGATGAACTGGAGCAGGTGATCGGATCCTATGAAACCTGATGAAGTACCGAATCTGCAAGCACGGAGTCTTTTGTATATCCTCTCATGTGCCCAGGTTTTCCTTCTGGTACTTAATAAGGCCGGGATCATTATGTTTGCAAACCGGTATGCCTCGCATCTTGCAGGAGTTGAACTGGAAGGGAGACACCTGAAAGAAATTGTCCTTCTTGATTCATGGCAGGACACTATTCTTGACACATGGACAAGTCGCGAGACACCTCCCCTCTTGAACATCAGAACGAGGAATGATCTGCCCAAAACGCTTTATATCGCCGTGTACCAGGAAGAATCCCTGTATCTGCTCTTTGGTCATATGGACAGTGAAGAACTCCAGTACGTTTCAAAGGAGATCATCGAATTAAACAATGAGTTAAATTACAAGAGTCGTGAGCTCAATATCCGTAACGCCGAACTGTCCCGGCTTAATGCTTTAAAGAACCAGTTCCTCGGCATGGCTGCACATGATCTCAGAAACCCGGTTGGAATAATCCTCAATTATGCCGATTTTCTCATCGAAGATCTTGCTGGTGAACTTTCTTCTGAGCATCTGAATTTTCTCAATAATATCCGATCCGCTGCAGAGGATATGAAACAGGTGATAAACGACTTCCTCGACGTGAGTATCATCGAATCAGGACATCTCACACTTAACATCACAGAAACAGATCCCGGGGATCTGATAGAGGATAGTATCAGGAAGGTCATTGTTACCGCAAAGAGGTACGGGATCGCCTTCCAGACAACTGTTGATCCTACCCTCTCACATATCATTGTTGATCAACACAAAATAAAACAGGTACTCATCAATCTCATCAAAAACGCCATCGAGTATTCACCGAAAGGAGGGGTAATCCGGATATCGGTTACCCTTATCCATGATGAGATACAGGTTATGGTAAAGGATGAAGGAGTAGGGATCTCCACAGAGAGACAAGAGGTATTATTCCAGGATTTTTCAGGGACGAAGTCCACAAAAAAGGATGGAGAACGAAGTGTCGGCCTTGGTCTGGTCATCTCACGGAAGATTATCGAAGCACATGGGGGACGAATGTATCTTGAGAGTAAACCCGGTACCGGATCTACATTTGGATTTATCCTTCCTGCTTCTGCTATTGCTTGTTCTCTTCTCAAATAAGACCCGTGATGAAGGGTACGTATTAACCGACTGGAATTACATCTCAATGAAAGGAAAGAAGAATCATGGATATGAAAACATTGATTGCATCAGCAGAAGAACTGGTACAGCCATCAGAATATGCTGCGAACGAGTTCTGTTTCAGGATTGATAGCTTTGCTGAAGAATTAAACCGTATAATGCTCTCCCGTCCTGACATAGAGCGGCTTATCGGGCCTGATAATTCGGCTATGATGGAGAATAACTCACGAAATTTTCTCAGGTTTATGGGTTCAATCTTTATCCATACCGATGCAGGTGTTCTTGCACACACCGCGGTCTGGGCCTTTCAAACCTACCGTTCCCATGGATTTCAAGTTACATACTGGCCTGCAAATATCGATACAACTATCCGGATTCTTAAAAAAGATCTTCCTGAATCGGTTTTTCAGGAGTTATATCCGTTTTTCTTATGGCTGGTTGTTCACATACCGGTATTTGCAGGGCTGAGCGAGCACAAAGAATAAATCCCGAAAAGATATCGCCATCACAATAAAGAGAATACGAAAAACTATCACCAAAATCTATCCTCTGATTACCCGGTTAAAGATAATAGTACCTTCCCCTTTTTTGGATATGCATCATGATTCTTTCAATTTCGTATCCTGGCTTATTATTTTGATACTATCAGGAATTCATGCAAATACTATCCTCTGATTTTCAGGATTGATACCGGTGACATAATGTGATGATCGCCTCGTTTCTTTTTTTGAAATGATTCCATAATCATCAGGATCAGCATACCGGTTTGAGGCTTTCATTCCATCACTCATGAGGATAATCCGATACTGATGGCAATAAATAAATGTAACAATAATGAAGTACGACTATGAGGACCATCCTGTTCCTTATCTCAGTTCTGGTATTTCTCCTCATTGCCGGAGGATGTACAGAGATACAACAAATATCATCGGAATCATTGCAACCGGCAGAACCAACTAATCTCTTTGGACTAGCAAATACCTGTCCCGCTCTCACCGCTCCCAAGACTTCACATGAGATTAGGGAGTACGTACAAATCGCTGCAGCATGGGCAGAGAAACAGGAAAAAGAGCTGGCACTATCCACATTCAACGACCCGAAGGGTCAGTTTGTTGTGGGGGATCTCTACATTTATGCCCTGGACTATGACGGAATTGCTCTGGCTCTTCCGTTCCAGCCAGAAAAGGTCGGGACTGATTTTCTCCCCCTTCTTGATGCAGCAGGAAAGTCATTTACCAAAATTGAGATTGCCCTGGCAGAGCAGGGAGGCGGATACATCCTCTACCACTACCCCCATCCCGCTGGTGACCAGCCAAGCAGGCAGAAGATAAGTTATGTCAGCCCGGTTGATGATACCTACTGGATTGGGGCAGGACTCTATACAGACGAAGATCATATCATCAGCCCGGAGCTCCGCAGGTTTGTTTCAGAAGCAAAAGCATATGCAATAGAGAACGGGAAAGAACAGGCTCTTGCGGTATTTAACGACCTCACCAGTTCCTTTGTCGACGGGGATCGCTATATCTTTGCCTATGACTATACCGGAACTGTGCTTGCATGGCCGTATCGATAGGATCTGGTTGGAACGAACCGGTTTAATGCGACCGATCCCGTCGGCACCCCTCACGTACAGGCTTTCCTCGCCAGGGCAAAAACCGGTGGGGGGATAGTCGATTATTACTCAGTCAACCCGCTTACCAATAGCACCGATCTCAAGATAAGTTACGTGACTGATGTTGACGGGACATGGATGCTTGGCTCAGGCTGGTACATCAAACCTGATGATATCGAGCTTTATGTAGTAGGATCCAGATGAACCGGATCATACCTAATGCCTCATGGCACGAAAACAGGAGACCACCGGTGTCGCAACTCACGTCTTATTGAAATATCAACCGGTATGCAGACCAATTTGAGGAGATAAGGGAAGGATGTCCGAACGAATCCACCTGCTGACAGTAGAATTGCATCATTCGATGCCCTATAAGGGCTCTCCTGCTCTGCAGAATGCAAAAGGTCATTCTTTCCATTAGGGTTCTGCCATTCTTTCTGACTCAGAACAAAAACCTGGCTATCACTTTTTATTCAGCCAGGCCCGGTGTGGACGATAAAAAACCGATAGAACCTTCTCAATTATGAAATCAACATCATTGATGAAGGACATCAGCGTTGCCGGTATCGATAAGAAAAATTACAGAATACCAGGATCGCAAAAACTCCGGGTCTGATATTCTTTGTTCTTTCTATTTTGAACAATAAGGCCTTTGATAAACCATATAATAAATTCAGATTAATGCGAGCCCTACTCGGATTAATAAAAAAAACTGAATTTTTCAGGGATATCACAAAAATATTTTAAAAAAGAAGGGTTAATTAGTATTAACCTGGTATTAAAAGACCAGAATAGGGAATATCATCGATGTTATCTGATTTTCGAACACTATTCCGGGAAGTAACCCAGGCTATTCTCCCCATCGTTCTTCTCATTCTTCTCGTTCATGCCTTTCTGCCAGATATCTCTATTAATACCGTTCTTTCCTTTATTATTGGTAGTATCATGGTCATCATTGGCATGACCCTCTTTCTCATGGGAGTAAAAATCGGCTTGCTACCAATGGGAGAAGCAATTGGCTCTGAAATTCCAAAGTCAGGTTCGATTTTTCTCATAATCTGTACCGGTTTTCTCTTCGGATTTCTGGCTACCATCGCAGAACCTGATGTACGAGTCCTGGCCGGGATGATTGAAACAGTATCAGGTAACAGTATTGAAAAAATCCAGTTGATCATTGTTATCGCAACAGGTGTTGGATTTTTCGTCGCGACATCGGTTCTCAGGATTATTTACAACGTGCCTATTGCATACCTGTTCGCCGCTGGTTACCTGGTTATCATCATTATCAGTTTTTTTACTGCACCTGATTATATCCCGATCGCCTTTGATGCGGGAGGGGTTACAACCGGGCCGATAACAGTTCCGTTCATCCTATCGCTCGGCATCGGTGTTACCTCGATCTTGGGTGGTCGTTCTGCCCTTTCTGACGGTTTTGGGCTGATTGGACTCGCATCAATCGGACCGATAATCGGGGTATTACTCATGGGAGTGATATCAACATGATCTATCTTCCCATTGCAGATGGAATAAACCATGTAATCCTTGATGTATTGCAGGCCTTATTGCCATTGGTTCTATTCTTTCTGGTAATTCAGGTGGTTTCACTCAGGCTTCCGAGAAGTTATGTCATCAACCTCATCAAGGGTCTTATCATAACCTTTATCGGCATGATACTCTTTTTTCAAGGGGTAAAGATCGGATTTCTTCCGGCAGGCCAGACGATCGGAACATTTTGTGGAACCCTTGACCAGATATGGATCCTCATTCCCTTTGGCTTTCTGCTCGGATTTCTTACTACCTTTGCTGAACCGGCTGTTCGGGTACTCTGTTATCAGATCGAGACCTCTTCTAACGGATATATTCAGGGGTCATTGATTCTGTATGCTCTCTCGATAGGGGTCGCAACATCAGTCAGTCTTGGGATGACGAGAATCATATATGGATTCCCGTTTCTCCCCATTATCATAACCGGGTATCTCATTGCACTTGCTCTTATTAGATTTACTGATCACGATTTTATTGCAATCGCCTTTGATTCCGGTGGAGTAGCTACCGGGCCGATGGCGGTTACGTTTCTCATGGCATTTGCCGTGGGGGTTGCTGATTCCATCGGGGGTTCAGATCCATTCCTTGATGGATTTGGCATGATTGCTTTTATTGCATTGACACCGATTCTCACGATCCTTATCCTGGGAATCATCTTTAAAAAGAAAAAACAGGAGAATTTATATGATTCATGAAGGATGTAAAAACCTGATAGTTACCATCGTAAAAAAGGGGTGGTCAGAAAAAGTAATTCATGCAGCACGGGAAGCGGGATCGACCGGGGGAACGGTCCTGATGGGGAGGGGAACCGGAATACACGAAACCCAGTCTGTTTTCGGCCTTCCGATAGAACCTGAAAAGGAGATCATTCTGACCATGGTCGAGATCGATCAGACAGACACGATATTATCAGCCATAGAACAGGCAGCAGAGCTTGATACTCCAGGGATGGGGATCGCCTTTGTCCTAAACCTGGAGAAGATCGCCGGCCGGGTTCACATGACCTGTACAAAAGAGGATCAAAAAAATTAAGAGGATAATCCTGCAGAATCAGTATATTCCCTGTCCCGAAGGACAAGGACTGGTTTTTTCGTTGTTCGTGCCACGGATTCTGCAGTACTGCCAAGAAGATTTCTGATAAAGCCCTTCTCTCCTGTTGATTTTAAGACAATCATCGAGATATCTTTCTCTTCAGCGTATGAAAGGATCTCGCCTGCCGCATCACCAGAACGCACTTCACACACAATATCGCGAGTATACAATGATAGTTTCTCCTGAATCATCTCCAGTTTGCTTCTGGCAGAATTCTCTAATAAGGTGACCTCCTCCTCACTCTCACCATGGGTTATCACATGGAGCAGGGTAACCGGTTTGTTCACAATGAGTTTTGGTATTGCCAGATCTTCAATATAGGGTCGGGAAAAATCATCACAGAGAAGAATCCTTGAAAAAAGGTCAGGGCAGGGCATACGAGTCTTTCGGGCATCAAATGACGAACCGGGGGGATGCAATAAGAAGAGGTTGGTAGTTCCGTATTTTAAAAGATCCGCAGAAGTACTCCCGATAAGGAGAGTTTGAATAAAACCTCTTCCTCTTCTCCCCATCATAATAAGACTGATGTCTTCCCGTATGGCAACAGATTGTATATGTTCGGCGACAGATCCACCGGGTATCTCTTCAATAATTACGAAAATCCGGGATCTGAGGATATCGATATGACTTTTCATCTCCTCAAGACGGAGCCGTGCATAATCAGCTTCAGGATTTATAAAATCAGGCCGGTTGATAATAAACGGATTTTTCGTGACATACAGAAGAACAAGTTTCTGGATGGCAGGGATCTGTGACAGGCATCTGATGATAAAATATGAGTCTTCTGAAAAATCAATAGGAATTAAAATCTGTTGAAACATTGATACCACAACGTAAACATCTCTTTTAAGTATTGTATTTGTCTTTTGATCAATAAGGGTTTATGAACCGGTGAAGCCCTTTAACCTGACCATGATTATCTTTTTCCCTGATTACAGTGGATACTTACCTATGGATTATTCTTTTTTCATTATTATCATTCTCTCTGTTCTGCTCGTTCTTGTACTGGTATGGGTATCAAAAAGCCGATCCCGTCCCTGTCCTGCAGGGCTTATGTGGATGCTTGATCCACGATCCGGAAAAAGCATCAGTACAAGAACAAAAAGAACACTGAATCATCTAAAGGTGCTGCCAGGCATGACCGTCCTTGACGCTGGCTGCGGGCCGGGAAGGCTAACGATACCCCTTTCTAAAGCAGTCGGAGAGACGGGGAAGGTGACCGCACTGGATCTCCAGGAAGAGATGTTAGAGGAAGTCCAGGAACGGGCTAAGAAGAATAACTGTGCAAATATCACGTACCTTCTGGGAGCGATAGGAGAAGGACTGCTACCTGAGAATACTTTTGATAGTGCCGTATTGATTACCGTTCTCGGAGAGATACCTGATAAGGAAAAAGCATTACAGGAGCTCTACCGCTGCCTGAAACCCGGTGGCATCCTGCTTATCGAAGAGACGGTCCGCGATCCCCATTACATGAAGAATGAAAAAGTTTGTAACCTGACTGAGCAGGCAGGATTTACCATAGAAGCATATTATGGCAACTGGTTTGCCTATACACAGTTTGTCTCAAAACCTGCCACCCATAACCCATGATACCCTCTGGTCATATCTTTTCAGTGACGAAATTCTTCCATTACCATTCTCATCCATTCGGGAATGGTCACATCTTCCTGGGGCATCTGTGCCGGTACGAACGGTTTGATATCAAGTACAGGACTTTTGTCAACAGCATCAAGGTCCGAGACGAAAAGTCGGTTTTTGTCACGTGTATGAAGCCTGACAACGGTAATGAGTATCGGATTTGGTCGTGCAGGGCTGCAGGTGGCAAAGATACCCTGTACCGGGAATTGAGTCATACCTGCGGGATGAACTTTATGTAACCGGCGACCATCGTCTGAGATACGGTCTCCCCAGTATACCATGATAACATGGGAGAATCCCTCGAGACCGTCAAGAAGTTCAGCGAAATCTTCCCGTATCACGATCTCAGATATCCGGTCTTGTCTTGTTGCCATCTCCATTATTGGGGAGTGGCAGGTGTGATTGTGTGTCAGTCCTTTCTCATCTGCAACCAGGGGGGGATACTGCAGGTCGTTACAGACCATACCGATCGGATGGATGCAGATCTCATCATAGTTCATATCTGGTGTATTCATGGGTATCATCGTATTATGAGCATTATTCTGGTTATGTCTGTTTTGAACCCCTGGTTTTCCGAAAATTCATGATGACCGGGAGGGAGGTACCGGTATGCCAGGGTGAACCAATTCAGGGCGGGATGCTGTCCTCATCACGGGCTGGTTTACCGGTTTTGGCCCGGGAATTATCTTCATTGTTATATCATTGTTGCTTATCTTGTTCCCATGCCTGACAACCACCGTCCATACGGTTGTGTCCTGCACAGCGGGAAGAGAAAAGCTACCGGTGATACTCTCTGCATTCTGGACAACAACCTCTTCAGCCGGGATAACCCTGCCATTATGGTCGAGCTGAACTCCTGCCGGGTCAGAGAAGTTCTCTCCATACAGAGTAAAACGCATCCTGGTGCCTCCCATGGCAGATTCAGGATAAATATTGGTGATAAAGGGCTGAAAACCGGTATCCCTGACAGGAGCAGGTACCGATGGTATCCTGGTGGCAGGTTCTATACCCGGGTCAGAGGAGGGTGGGACGATATCCCGTACCAATCGAACGAAATTCTCAATCCGAATTGCATCCCCTTGTGGACCATGACCATGGGGATACATCGATCCTGACCCGGTCTTGGGATCGCTGCGCTGGGCACCGGCACCATGAACATCCTGCCAATGACCGTTTAAAAATCCAAGTGCCCTGCCAAACGCAATATACACGGCATTTCCTCCCGTACCGTCAGAGGATACATGTGTTGTGCCGGTCCAGTACCAGGGATAATCCAGTTCCCCTGCCTCGTTCGTGATTGCTGTGCAGGAGAAGAGCGGATCGATCGCAGCAGAACCGGTATAATCAGGGGATCGGGTATAATCAGCGATACTCTGCATCTCTTTTGCATCAGGCAGTCTCCAGTCAGAATACCCAAGGTACTGTTTTGCATTTGCGTCAGCAACCCAGGCAAGCGCCTCTTCCCAGTTCAGACCTAGTCCACTGTCAGCCTCTGACCACATACGCCCGGTGGCATGATCGGTTATGGTTCCATCCTCATTGTCTGAAAAATCATTTATACCATATTCCGGGTTTCCTCTGACACAGATAACATAAAAAGTCTTTTCTCTTCCCTCTGGACCGTACCTATCGTATCCCTTAATCCGTCCGTCAGCAAAATTCACCCCGAATATCTTCTCTCCCCCATTGACTCCGCCACTTTTATAGACCGTTTTTGAGGCATACTGGGAGTCGATGATCCGTTCCCCGAATGCTTTATCGCCATAGACAAAGGTGAAGAAACCGGTATCGATAAAGGGTATCGGATCCGTCTGTTCAGGCCCGCTCGGATCGGTTCCGCTAAACCTGATAAGGGAGTAGAGTTCCTTGATTGTCGGCAGCCTCCAGTCAGAATACCCTCCATATGTACGAGCATTCAGTGTGGCAGGGTAGACCTGTGCCTCTGGCCAGGTCAGTTTGTCATCAGGAGTGACGGTGCCATCGCTGTTGGAGTCAGGAGATTGTTGCCAGGTCAAATGTGTGGCATCATCGGTTACCAAAAGCCCGTCAGCACTGATATGGTACTTCGAAACCGTGCCGGTATGCTGGGCATCCTGGCCAAAGAAGGGTTCTTTTGGGTTTGGTGCCGGAATCGGGTTTTTGGTATCGTAACAGCTATCCTGTCCGGTTTCGATGATTGGATAAGAATAGATATTGTCTCTCTCCTGTAGGAGATCCGGATGAGTTGATTGTGTACCGATAAAAGATGTCTCGTTTGGAGTGAGGTTTTCCTGATCAGATAATCCATAGGGGTAACCCGTTGATTCACTGCTGCTGATCAGTGAAAGAGTATTGTCTGTAGTGGCACAGACCGGGGATGTGATAAAAAAAACAGTCAGAATAATGCTGATTATGAGGGCTGAAAATGCATGAAAATAAGGCATCATGCACAGTATTTAGGTATATGACCTCTTAAACACATGCCATCCAGATCATATCAGCATCATTTTTTCGGGAAGTCTCTGCATCTGAGAATATCTGCTATCTATACTCATACAACACCAGATATTAATAAGAATCCCAATCTGACAGGGTAGCAAAAGACAGGATTCCTGCTTTAAAACCGATAATGAGAAAAGTTATTCGTATCCAGGCAGGGCAAAAAGAGGGAGCGTTATTGTAACTCCAGTTTCCGTGGCTTTTCTTCAGGACGAACCTCTTTTTTCATCACCTTTAACGCAAGGATCCCCTCTTTCATTGTCCCTTGTGCGTTTGAGGGATCCACTTCTTCAGGGAACGGAATGGCACGCTCATAGGTTTGATACGAGCGTTCACGATGAATATAATTCTTCTTCTCTTCTTCCTTCTCCTCTTCTTTCTTTGCGATAACCGTGACCCCTTCCGGGGTTACCTGCACGTCAACATCTTCCTTGGTAAAACCGGGAAGTTCGATGTTGATAAGATAGTGGTCACCGCCATCGATAAAGTCAAGAGGGGGGTACCTGATGGGAACCATATCAGGACGACGGAGAGAGAGTTCAACCGGGAAGTAGGGCCTCATCATAAGATCAAATGATCTCCGTAAGTCATCAAACAGGGAATCAAAGTCGTGTTCGATTAAACCGGGAAATCTCCGGGTTGCCATTGAAGAACCAGGAGTAACCGGCATAACATCAGTTTTATTTCTCTCAGGTTTTTCACGTCTCATAGGCATTCCTCCTATGGTAACCATAGGTTAGTATTAATAGTATTTATAATTTATTAAAGGACGGGTATCCTCTCTCATCCCTGTTTCTCTCCTGTATAAAAGATTTCATAAATGAGAAGAGTAAAACCAGAATCTAGAGAGAAGATTAAAAAATTTATCCTCTCGTGTTCTTCTTCTCTGTCGATACAGACACTGATTCAAAGAAATTATTCTGTTACAGAATTCTGTCTGAATCGGAATCCAGGAACCGTTATCTCGAACCGTGCACCCTGCCCGGATATACCGGTCTCTTTAATGGAAAATCCATGGATAGCAAGAATTTCCCGTGCCAGAAAAAGACTGATACCAGCATTTTTCCCATAATTATGGATAAAAATCTCTTCTTTCTTGCCAGGCATAATTCCTATCCCGTCATCCTCACAGATTATAATACAGGTCTGGTCCCGAATCTCGGCAGAGACTCTGATAACCGATAGGGATTGTCCATGGATGAGTGCATTCTCAAAGAGTGTTGAGAAGATCTTTTTTATCGTAGGATCCGTGTAGATAAAGAAATTATCAGGTATGGTGTTGTATATCTTTACATGACCGGTCTTTTGTTTATCTATCGCTGACTGGGCGATTGTTTTAAGCATAACCCATGAACTTGTTACTGCTCCGAGATCATCATAATCACGGGTCCAGACGATGATCTTCTCTATCCGCTCGCCGGCAGCATAAGCCCGGGAGAGATTTCTGGCAATGGAATCAGGATCATCACTCTCCATTGCAAGTTCTAAGGAGAGCTGCATCGCCTGGAGTTGGTTTAAGATATCATGCCGGGTAAGAGCGGTAAGAAGGTGCAGTTTCTGGTTTGCAATACGCAACGCGTCCTCTGCCATCTTCTCCTTTGTGATATCCCGTGCAGACCCTACGATCCCAATCATCTTCCCATTCTCATCATAAAACGGGGTTTTATAGACGGTTAAGATATGGTGCTCGCCTCTGATTATTCCTGACTCTATAAAGTGACCGCTGGTGCCTGATTCTAACGTTATCCGGTCTGAATCAGAACAATTATCTCCGAACGTATACCAGTTTGGATCAGCGGGGTGTTTTTTCCGTTCCCGATCGATAAAATACTCCTGGGTCTTCCCAAACGGTTCCTTCAGATCCTTTGCAAAGAGAAACTGCTCTGATAATGCCCGGTTGGCGAAGAGATAACGGAGTCCGGTATCTTTTGCCCATATCATATCCGGAACGTTATCACACATCCTGCGCAGCATCGTTGAGACTGAGTGGTATTTCTCTTTGTTCGTTTGCAGCAGTTCCTCGATATCTTTCTTACCGGTGATATCTGTTGCGATCTCAAGCCTGATAAGCCTGCCATCACTCCATAAAAAAGCCTGATCACGGCAGTCATACCACCGGTTCCGTAGCTCATCATAATATTCCCATTGGTATATCCCGGTCGGTCTGAGCCCGTCGGTCAGATGCTTATTTGTACAGAATGAGCACGGTCCGTCTGGGGAATCACGAACACTCTGGTAGCATTTCTTCCCGATGACACTGCCATAGAGTGCCCGTCCATACCGGTTTACGTACAACAGATCATAGGTATTGATATCGGAAACATACACAAGGGCATCCATACTGTCAAGAATGGCATACAACTCGGCCTGTATCTCCTCAACAAGAGGTACGGTCTCGTCTGCATAAACTGCTGGCAGGAGAGGACTTTCCGGTGATTTCACAGACGTATCAATCGTTATCTGGTGATGTTTCTGCAGGTAGTCGAGGATCTTCTCTGAATGTATCCAGCGTTTGTCAAGCTGATTCACCATCTCATCTATCTCGCGTATCTGTTCAGAAATCCGTTTAATAAGGACGGGATCATCACAGAGTTCAATGGATCCGAGAATCACTGCAAGCGGATTTCTGATGCCATCGTTTAAGATGGAGAGCTGGGCAAAATTGTATTGGATCTGTTCAACCGCTTTTTCCTTCTCTTCTTCGAGATGTTTTTTATCGGTAATATCCTGTCCCTGGGCGATGGTTGCTATCGGTTTTCTTCCATCCTGCTCATAAATGGTTGAAGAATTCCATATAACAGTCCTTATCTCCCCATCCTTGTGCATTATTGGTATCTCTACTGTTTCCCACCTGACTCCTGCCGATGTTGTCTTTATCAGCCGGATCAGGTGTTCTTTATCTGAGGGCGGAAAGAGAAAATGGAGGGGTTTTCCGATAACTTCCGGTGCAGTTCTTCCTATCAACAGTTCACAGGCACGGTTTACCCGGGTGATATGAAACCCGGGATCCCAGACAATGATAGGTCCGTTAGCACTGGCTATCAGATTCTCAAGAAACGAATTTGTCTCTCGTAACGTCTCCTCAGTCTTTTTCTGCGATGTGATATCCCGGAGTGTTCCTGAGATACCTGACGGATTGCCATCTGGATCATAGAGGAGATTGGCAGAGATAGAGGCAATGGCAGAAGTACCGTCCTTTTTTAGCAGTGGTAATTCGTAATCCTTAATATGTCCTGATTTCAGTAATTTTGTGATAAATTGGTTTCTTTCATGAGGATTCAGATAAACAGTGGTTACTTCCTTTCCCATCAGTTCCTCTTCTTTCCATCCTGATATCCGGAATACCGACGGGGATAAGAGAATAATGGTTCCGTTCATATCGGTCTGGAAGTAAAGATCCTCAAAGGACTCAAAAATCCGTCTGAATCGTTCTTCACTCTCATGGAGTGCAGCATCAGCCTGCCTGGTACCGATGATCTGATGTATCTTGTTACTGAGGCGTCGAAAGAGAATATCCGGATCATCTCCTTTCTGAAGGTAATAGTCTGCTCCCTCTTCAAAAGCATCGATGACAATCTCTTCGCATCCCTTCCCGGTAAGAAGAATAAACGGGGTGATATCTCCCTTTGATCGGAGTTCATGTAAAAACCGGAGAGCATCCATCCCGGGCATCAGGTAATCTGAAATGATGGCATCATATGATGACGTTTTGAGGATTTCTAATGCATCAACAGCAGACGGGACGGTATCAACAGAAAAGTCTCCTATCTCTTCTAGGAAGAGTTTACCTATCTCAAGAATCGAGGGTTCATCATCAACAAACAGTATCTTATACATGCAATTGGAGGATACGTCAGATTAACCTTCCTGAAACTCAGGAAATATGCATTTATTTTTTCAGGCAATCCGGGAATTCGGATATTTATACTCTTTTTCACGTACAATGATTCATACGTAAAAAGAGCGATTCAGATCGTACAGGTATCTTTCTGATTCTAACCATGCTTTTCTTCTGGGGGTTATACGTCTTTTCGTGTCAGAATCTCAAAGAATACAAGTCATGTTTTTTGTTCAGATTGGATCGCTGTTTCTCTCTTTTATTCAAGAAATTACCTCTTATACCTATATAGTTATGTGTAGATCACAGGCCGGAAAAAACGTGTCTGAAAGGAATAGGAATCTCAATTCTCCTTAAATAAATAATGAATATTAAAAAATCAGGTGATAATTGAATGAAAGATTACGAGTGAATAGGATCCCGAGAGGAATGGTTATTTCTTTTTTGCATTGGCGGTAAGAATATGTTTTTTCATCGAACAGAGAAACCGATAATGGAGGATGAGATGAATCACGACAAGAATCGCAAAGAAAAGACTTGACCAGTCATGAATCAAAACCCAATTCTCGTGTGAGAGACCAAGAACGTCGGAAACAAAAGAAGGATTTCTTCCCCCGGCAAATCCCCGGCTCCCCGTAGGCCAGTATAGATACAGTACCAGTCCCGATACAACCATGGGGATAAACGAGATTAAAGCGGCGAGATCACACAAGATGTTTGCGGTAATTCTTCGAATCATATCTGTAATTGCATGGGAATCTAAAAAAATATTTTGAATTGTTAGGACATTCTCTCTATCGTATATCTTTTTTGTCAGCAGTTGTTGATAAAAACCGGCTATGTAATTATGTTCCGGTTTTTATGAAGAGGTGACGTATCTTGGTTTTTACTTGTACTTTGAGTCGATTGATATCACGACAATGCCGATGATATCCCTTGATTTTTTGTCATACACCGGGCTGAACGTCCTGACAAAACAGTGACCATTGTACTTATTCAGGTTCCGGACCGACTCTTTTTGTTGTAAAACAAGTGCAATCTGGGAAGAGAACTGGGAAGAATCTGCTTCATCATGGTAATCTCTATAGGATCGCCCCTTGTAGGAGTCATCAGAGATCCCAAGTCTCCTTTGGTGATGAGTGTTCATAAAGAGATAATTGCAGTCTTTATCCACCAGGTAAATGGAGTCTTCGGTTGAGTCAACCAGGGTCTCAAAGAATGCTTCCATGGTATCATACGCCCTCTCGAGTTGTTTCATCTGTGTTATCTCGGTTGATACAACGGTTGCTGCAATATTCTGTTCAATTATCTCGTTTTTTACCGGACTAATGGTTCTTACAAACCATCTCCCATTCTGTTCGTACTCATTCACGACAGGTTTCCCGTCTTTGATGACCTGACAGACGAGTTTCATGAAGTACGCGGAATCTTCGGGTGTGTGAAGGTCATCATATATGAGTGTCTTGTAATCCTTGTTCTCGATATCGAGACGGTTTCGATGATGAGTGTTCATAAAGAGGTATCTGCCGAGCCTGTCAACCATGTAAATGGAATCTTCGGTGCACTCAACAAGAGTCCGGTAGTTGGTCTCTGACTGTAACAGGGCTTCTTCAACGCGTTTGCGCATTACTGCCTGTGTTATCATGTTCTTTAACTCAGCAAACTGAACCTTTGGATCGGATCCTTTCTGCAGATAAAAATCAGCACCGGTATTTAATGCTTCAATAACAATATCCTCACGACTTCTTCCGGTAAAGATGATGAACGGTTTTTTCATTCGTTCCCGCTTTATTGTTTTGAGAAATTCAATCCCGTCCATCGTGGGCATCTCATAATCTGAAACAATCGCATCGTACTTCTTCTTCCGAAGCATCTCGATAGCAATAGTTGCAGAAGGAGTGGTATCAACCTGTATCTCTCCATCACGTTCCAGGAATAATTTTGTGATATCCAGCAGTTCTTCCTGATCATCAGCCAATAATATCGATATCATCTTCTCCCCTCTTTAAAGAAATCGTATTTGAATATCCTTTCGGTTATGGATTGAGTTAAGTAACCAGGAACCTCTTATCAGGGATTTACCTGGGGTTTTAACGAAAACCGGTGTCGGTGATAGATAGGGTGTATAATGCCAATATGAGGATATCCTTTCATTCATAATTATTTGTCTGGCAGGAATGTCTCCTATCGATGTATCCTGTGTTCTTGATATACACACACAATTGGAGATAGCTGGGAATCGTCTCCTAGAAACAATGTGATCTTCTTTGTATAAAATATATCCAATTGTGAGAGAGATATGCGCATGAGATGAAATGCCAAAAAATTGGCCTATATTTGTAGATCTCTCGATATTTTACACTATTATTAAAAAGAGTTCTGATTGGGGTTCAGTTGTTTGCTCCCATCAATCTGGCGGTATTATCTGTTCAACGTTTGTTTTATCGTTACAAGGCCCTGGTAAAACTCCTCCAGATACTCATCCATTGAGAGACTTCCTTCCTGAAAAGGGCAGTCAAGTTCCATGATAGTATCTATCGTGTCCTGCGAAGGGAGGATGAGATCGATGGGGACGTCTGATTTTTCAGATCCCTGGATGAATGCTCTCCTGAAGAGACCGATACAGTATGCAATCCGATGGTGATACACTGTTTTTGTCTTCTCCAGGTATCCGGCAATTCTATCGGTCTCTATCCTCAAAAAATCCTGCTGTATGGTGGTATCCCTGACCTTTCCAAGCATGTACCGGTAGTGGGCATACGGATACATGGTCTCAAGTTCTGCAGGAAGAATGCCGCAGGTTCCAAAGATAACGATATGATATTGGGAAGGTTCCAGAAGATCTGATATTATCTTCCTGATGATCTGGTGGCTGGGGCTCGTGCTATAGGGTTTCCTGATTGCGCAGGGAATAAAGATAGCTAGTTCGCGTGGGGAAACGTCGTAGTCATCGATAATGTACCGGTATGCTTCTTCGAATTCAGGAAGATAAAACGGAGGATCGGTGAGTATCGTCTTGTCATCATCTTCTGTAATCCGTTCCGGGTCGTCTCTGTTCATTGCAGTTATACTTCAGCTCAACCAGATGATGTTTGATGCGGAACCGTATCGGTAATCAATGGATCAGATGAGAATGGTAAGGATACATGGCCTGCTTTACGATATCCCCCAAATTGATAAATTTTCAGTCAAATCCTGATATAAAAGAGATGAAACATCCTGTGGGTTACGATACCCTTCATTTACCGATACCACAATATGAAATAAAAGAGACCAACATTGGTATCGTTATAAGACAAACAAATGGTAATGTACGCTGACATCTGGCTTGTCCGGTACTCTGAGATCTTTCTAAAAAGTGAACCTGTCAGGAGAACATGGGAGAACCTGCTCATATCATCCTTAAAGCGGAAGCTCCCTCTCTGTTCTATCTCAAAAACCCGTGGCAGGATCTGGATATCCGGAGAGGTGGATCCTGATCAGATTGGTTACACCTTTGGGGTGTATTCGTATTCACCCTGCAGAATGGTTGCTCTTTGTGATGTAAGAGACCAGGTGATCCCCTATGCACACGATGCTTCGATTCAATCCCACCAGACATTTGCCATTCGCGTTCGTCGGACCGGGAAGCACTCCTTCTCATCCCAGGACCTTGCGCGTGAGATCGGTGCACAGGTCTGCAGAGAATGGCCCCATATCTCAGTGGATTTAACCAATCCGGATCTGGAACTGCATATCGAGATACGGGACGAGGTATGTTACCTGTACCATGAGGTCTTTGATGGTCCAGGAGGAGTACCGGAGGGTGCATCAGGAAAGCTCGTTGCACTCCATTCCGGAGGTATCGACTCCCCGGTAGCGATGTATATGATGATGAAGCGGGGATGTATCCTCTATCCGGTGTACATAAAGATTGCCCCGTTTCATGATGACCGGTCAGAAGAGAGAGCACGCTTACTTATCTCACATCTCCAGAGGTACCAGCCGGATCTGACACTCAACGTCATTCCTGATACCCGGGTTTATGAAACCCGGATGAAGTTACAGAAGCGGGATCTTGAGAAGTATTGCTGTGTGTTATGTAAACGGCACCTGTACCGGATTGCAGAGGAGTACGCACAAGAGGTTGGAGCAAAAGGTATCGTTACCGGTGAATCGGTTGCCCAGGTGGCATCCCAGACGCTTGATAATCTCTATGTCCTTGATGATGCGGTACATATCCCGGTATATCGTCCTCTCATCGGGTTTGACAAGGAAGAGACGATACAGATTGCAAAGCAGATCGGAACGTTTCAGCTCTCTATCATGCAGGTTCCCGGCTGTTGCTCTGTTATCCCCTTCCGGCCTGCAACAACCTCAGAACGGGAGAAGATATCACACCTTGAGGAAGAGATTGGAGTGACAGGAACAGAAGAAACAATGAAGGATCATCAGGTTTGAAGGATTATGGATATTGAGCAGAAGATAGCAGATCTTGGCAATATCCTTCAGGCTCATGCTCCTCTGCTTATCGCCTATTCAGGAGGGGTTGACAGTTCTGTCCTTGCTGCATTGTCCTGCGAGGTTCTTGGTTATGATATGATTCAGTGCGTCTTGTTAACCGGACCGGAACTATCAGGACGGGCATACTATACGGCACGACATATCGCAGAAGAATTATCCCTCCCTCTCACAACTGTTCCCGGGGTGCCGTTATCTGATGAGTTACGGCAGGAGAATCCTACGAACCGGTGTTTGGTATGTAAACTCGGGAACTACCCGGTTCTTGAATCAGAGAGGATACGGTATGGTTGCCGGTTTATTGCTGATGGTGCCAATACATCAGATCTTTTCGAAAACCGGCCCGGGATCAATGCCTTTACCTCATGTGGAGTAATTCATCCCTTTATCATGGGAGGAATTAATAAGGATGATATCAGGGAAATTGCCCAATTGAAGGGATATTCATTCTGGAACCTGCCCTCTTCTGCCTGTCTCTACTCCCGGATTCCCTATGGTGAGGCGATTACTGGCGAAAAACTACTGATGATAGAGAAAGGGGAGGATATTCTCAATAATTTAGGTTTTTCCCAGGTACGGGTCAGGCATCACGGAGTAATTGCACGAATCGAGGTTCTCCCCAATGAGATGGCAGAGCTATTGAGGCTCCGGGAAACAATAGAGGATACATTTCATACTCTTGGGTTTCGGTACGTGACATTGGATCTGAAAGGATACCGGTCAGGGAGCATGGATGAAACAGATATTTCCTGATTGATACGCAACGCGAAGATGAACTCCTTTTTTACCGGAACCGTTCCGGTGACTGAATTTAAAATCCTGAATAAGCTTTTTTTAAAAAAATACGCCTGTCCCCATTGAGACAAATATCGTTCTCATACCTGCAGGGTGATTGGGTCAAAAGACAACGGTCACCGCCGGTTAGATACTGCACGGTTTAAAAGGGGGATTAGGTAATCCTGTTATTCACAATTATCCTTCCTTGTGTCTTCGGAGATACCGGACTGTTTTTACTGATGTACTCAGCCAATGCTTCAGTATCAGTAATCCCAACATCATATTTCCCGTCTGAAGCTGCCTTTTTGAAGGTGAAATATCCGTTTCCTCCATTGACAAGGAACGCAGAAGTAACTAACGGATAGAGAGAATCCTCCACTACCGGCTGATATCCGGTATCAGTCAAAACCAGCAGTTCAGTTACCCGGTCTCCCTTATTACGGATCGAGATCAAATCTCCGTTTTCATCATATTCTGCCATAAACGGAGTACGTGCCATATCGTACGTAACCTTCAGACCGCTCACCTGCAAAAGTGCACCCTGTGTGGGATCTTCATTTTGCGTTGCAATCCCGGCTCCGCTAATCTCAAAGGTCTGTTTCAGATCGGCTCCGGACAGGCGTATCTCGAAGAGTTCATTCTCATATGGCTGCATTTCATAGATATCAGCGAGTAACAGCGGTCCCGTATCATAGATCGTATCGCCCCTGATGCCCCCGCCCTGAACCAATCCTATCGATGCCCCGGGAGATGCTGCCCGGTAGGCATCTGAGATCAAGTTGCCTGAATTTGCTTCCTGTCGTCTGACGGTGCTTTTCCGGGTATCGATATCAACTGAAGTTTCTCCATACGGTTCCTGCATCAGGGACTGGTAATCAGCCTGTGTTTCTGACACAATCTTTGCAATGGCAGGATCTTCGTCTCCGGTCCCGTTCACGGTCATACGGTTAAAAGTATAATTTACCATTCCGTTACCCGTGTACTGAAACGCAAGAAGACCGAGGTATTCTCCGTAACACCCATTTTGAATAAGTATGGTTTTCCAGTCATCCGGTCCCTCTACCGTTTCATTGATGAGATAATGATCATGCCCCCCTGCAATAAGATCAATTCCTGATACATGAGCAGCCAGATAACGGTCCCTGTCCACTCCCATATGAGAGAGGAGGATAATGATATCCGCACCCTGATCTCTTAAATCCGAGATTATTTTTTCTGCAATAATCTCAACGTCAGCTGATACTATTGTTTTGTTGCTGATATTCGTTAGATAATGAAGATTTGGCGGTACAAACCCAAAAAGACCATATGAAATCCCACCCTTCTCAATGATGACAGACTCTTGTAGCTTATCTGCCAGATTCTCATCTTCAGTTTTTAGATTGGAACAGACGACAGGAAAATCTGCATATTGCAGCGAATCTGCATATAACGTCTCACCATAAGTAAATTCCTGATTGCCTGGAACGGCTGCATCATAGCCAATCATCGAGTAACAGGTAAGTTCCGGTTTTCCGCCAAATTCTTTATACAGGATTCCGGAAGTGATGTCACCTGACGAGAGCAACAGGGATAAATCGGCGTCTTTCTGAAACGCAGGAACCATTGCTGCAAACGGTGCGATTCCGCCAACACGGTCATTGCCCTGTGAAAACGGTTCGAGATGACTATGTCGATCATTTGTCAGAAGAACCGTTGTATTGATACCGCCATTTGCATCAGCAAAAGAGCAGGAAGATAATAGAATCAGGAAAACAGAGAGGAACATTCCACATACGAGTATATTATACCTTGTCACATCAAACACCCATTCCACGCGTGTGATTCACAGACTGGTTTTATGCCAATGCAGATAAAAATACTGATCTGAATCTCTTTTTCATTCTCTTTAATGGAAGTTTTTTTGGGATTATCAGAAGGAACGTGTATTTTTACAAATCCTACTCGGTTTTTATTCCCTCATAGATACTACCCGTAGAGATCATGGTGCATCTGCAACCGGTTCAGAACCATTTTTTGCTGAAGTGCCACCTGAAGTTGCCGTCATATCAGTGGGATCAGATAATGAAGAAGGATACCCGGCATGAGGAACCTGCGACCGTATCAGGGAAACAGGAGCAGAATTATTTCGCATTGATAGTAACGGCACTATTGTCATTACCACTAATGGGGATGAATATCAGATCGTGACCGAAAAAAAAGAATTCCCGCCAGATGATTAACAGGGTACTCAATACCCATTCCCGTTCATTAATCATCGAAACACCGACATAGGGTAATTCATTGATCCAATCAATTAAAGCCAAAAATGATGATATGAATTCTAAACAGATCAATCAACCAGTAGATCATTATTCATGCCACATTTCCGGCACAATAACAAAACCGGAGCCTGAAAATCAGTGCCTGAATAAAAAACACTCTTATGGCCGGGGTAAAACAAACGGTGATATCGTACGCTCTTTTAAAAAACACTACCCTGACTTCCCGGTGTACTGGTATGAAATCCAGGGGATCCCGGTTTTTTACCTGCTACAATCCTGAACCACTGATCGAATCCACTCTACTACACGCACCTCATCTTCGTTTCGGCAGTTCACGTGCAGAATCGTATCTCCTGTCATCGCCTTTATTGTTAACCATCCCCCGTAGGAGAAGGTAATCATCTGTATCGATCCAAGCACTTTGAGTTTTGGCTCCCCTATCCGTTTCAGGGCAGCAATAAAAGTTTCATCGATCTTCCCGTTCAGTATACATGAAAAGATTACGGATCCATCAGTGCACTGTCTCGATCTCTTTATCTGTATGATCTCCATATTATTTCCCTGGTTATTGGCTTTTATGAGAAAATCGAGACATTATCAAAACCTGACCATAATATTCCGATGATACCTGATGAGAAAGGAAATGGTTCTTCCTTACCTGTCATTGTATGAATTTCCTTACCGTTTGTGAGTAATAGAAGATCTCAGGAACCGGATAACCTCGATAATAATGGAGCCGACTGCGAAGAGAGAGATGACGATGATGATGAATGCAACCAGGGACATATTATCCCGCACAACCGGGATATGTATCAGGAAATACCCTGCCAGAAGGAACGTGCTGACCCAGAGGATGGCTCCGGTAACATTATAGAAGAGAAAGATGGGATACTGCATCTTCCCCATCCCTGCAAAGAACGGGGCGAGTGTCCTGATAAAGGGTGCAAACCGGGCGATAATAATGGTTATCGGTCCGTATTTCGAGAAGTATTCCTGTGTCTTCTCGACATGCTCGTTTCTGATAAAAACAAGGTTCATATCAATAATCTTTCCCCCGATACGCCTGCCGATATAGTAATTCACTGAGTCACCGAGTATTGCAGCAGCATACAGACTTACCAGAAGAATACCGATATTGAGTCCTCCAAGACCGGCGATGGTCCCTGCGATAAAGAGGAGTGAATCGCCGGGCAGGAAGGGAGTAATGACAAGACCGGTTTCACAGAATATGGTACAAAAAAGGATACTATAGATGATATCGCCATACGTGGATATGAGGAGCGGGAGATGATCATCAAGATGGAGCAGGAATTCAAAGGAACCGGTGATTAATCCAAACATCTGAGTACCTGTTACCGGGTATGATATTTATCTCTCTGCAGGGATGGTGATTGCTATCATCCCGTTGATGCACATTCTCGTGTTAGGGTTTTTTGTGATACGGATAGATGATACCGGTGCAGAATGAATGTCTTTATGCAAAAAGGGATACGTTCTCTGTACCGAGAGTCAGGATGACGGCAACAGGGATACGATGAGTGATATAAATGAAGGTCTATAATCCTGTACAGGATGAATCGGTTCTAGTGTGGGGTGATCTCATTGAACAATACTGTCAAAAAAGAGTTAATATACGTCAATAACGCCGCAACGACATGGCCGAAACCGGAATCAGTTATCAGGGCTGCATCACTGGCAGCACAGGGACCGTACTTCGAGCAGGGAAGGACCACTCTTTCTGATACCCCTGATTATCTGTACGATACCCGGGTTTCGCTCGCGGATCTGTTCCATGTTTCTGACCCGGATCAGTTCGTCTTTACCGCGAATGCAACCGATGCCCTGAATATGCTCATCCATGGGTTTTGTGCCAAAAAAACCGGGCAGTTCTCTGCAGTCACAACGCTGTTTGAGCACAACTCAGTCATCAGGCCGCTTTTATATGAGCAGGAAACAGGTATTCTCTCCCTCTCCCGGATTCCTCCTGACAAGAGCGGGATTATTCTGCCTGAAGCGGTGCAGGAGGCGATCACCCCTGATACCAAGCTTGGGATCATCTCCCATGCCGGAAACGTTATTGGAACGGTTCAGGATATCAAAGAGATATGCCGTATCTTCTCTGAGCAGGATATCTTTACCATCATTGACGGGGCCCAGAGTGCCGGACAGGTCCCGGTGGATCTCTCCCGTATTCCGTGTGATGCATTCGTCTTTACCGGGCATAAGTACCTCTTCGGAGTTCCCGGGACCGGAGGGTTCTTTTTGCGAAGACCTGAATTAATCACTCCGCTTCGCCAGGGCGGTACCGGGATGGATTCCCGATCTCCGGTCCAGCCGAGAGAGATGCCACACCGGTTTGAGGCCGGTACTCCCAACTTCATCGGTATTGCATCACTCCAGGCAGGGATAGAATTTATCCGGGATACCGGTCAGGAAACCATCATTTGCAATACCCTGCAGATGATCCGGTTTATCCTTAAAAGACTGCAGGATATCGATGAGATCCGGTTACTTCATTTAGATCCCATGACTCCGATCCTCTCGTTTCAGGTACCGGGAACCGATCCTGACGATATCGGGTTCATGCTTGCACACGCGTACGGGATCATCACGAGAAGCGGCCTTCACTGTGCTCCCTGGATTCATGATCGTCTTACCAACGGGGAAGGAACGGTGAGGATCAGTCTCTCCTGTTTAAACACCATGGATCAGTGCGAAACGGTCTGTGATGCCATTGAAGAGATATGTTCGGCACCTAAGTAGGTGGTTGGCTATGAGGGGATTGTGTGGGTTTAAAGTCTGACAGGAATTCAAAATCGTGCATCCAAATTGGCCAATGTGGTTGATTTATGTATCTTTCAGTCTCACTACTGATAAATGAAGGTTTTTCACGATACATCATATGCTGATACAACAGACCGGGTTGTGCAATATATTCAGGAATATTCATGGATCCTCCTTATTTTCCTTGGAATACTGACAGTCATCATCAGTTGTTACGGGCTTTCCCTCTCATTTCAGGAGAGTAATATCTCATATTCATTCCTGGATCTTATCTACATCTCACTTCAGCTGTTTGTCCTTGAATCGGGTTCAGTACCTGCTATCTCAAATATCTGGATTCAGATAGCCAGATTTTTAGCGCCGGCAGTTGCTGCCACAACCTTTATCCTTCTCATTCTCATCATATTCATTGATTGCCTGAGAATCTTCTGGCTGAACTGCTTTATTAAGGGGCATATCATTGTATGCGGCCTGGGATATCTCGGCCCGGTTATTGTCTCTTATTATCGAAAAAAAGGAAAAAATGTGGTTGTTATAGAATCTGACCCGGAAAATAAGGATCTCAGCCAATGTAAAGAACACGGGATATTTACCATCATCGGGGATGCATCTGATATCAGATGTCTTAAAAAGGCAAAAATCACTGAAGCCGAACGGATATTCCTGGTAACTGGCAGTGATGCTATCAATGCCGAGATTGCAGTCAAAGCCTATGATATCATCAAGAACCATCCCCGCGATTCGTCATGTACCTGCCATACCCATATCGTTGACCAGAACCTCTGCACGGTTCTGCGAAATCAACAGATGGGAGTGCATCATAATCCATCTTTCCATTGGGAATTTTTCAACATCTACCAGATTGGAGGATATTGTATCCAGAAGGCGTTTCCCCCGGGAGGAGAGGATATCCTTCCTGAGGATCTCAGGATTCTTGTCATCGGTGTTGGCAGGATGGGTGAAACCCTCATTGTACAGCTCGCGAAACGATGGAGGGAACAATATGGGTCCTCAGGAAAACGGTTTTTTCTGATGATCATTGACAAGAATGCAGACGATATTATCGGATTAATCACGTTCAGGCACCCGAGTTTAGAGACCTGTTGTTCCATAGAAGCGCTTTCGTATTCCATATCTTCACCTGAGTTTGCCCGTGGTTCATACCTGTTTTTTGAGAATAACCAGACATTTCACCAGATATATATCTGCATCAATGATTCTTCCCTCGGCCTCTCAGCAGCTCTCCAGATAGAGTCGGTACTTAAGGGATATACCGTACCGATTATTGTCAGAACAACGTACCTTGAAGGAATATCTTGTCTGTTTCAGACCTTCCAGGAGGGATGTTATGAATATTCGAATATCTTTGCGTTTCCGCTTGTTTCATGCCGGTGTTCTCATGAACTGATCATACACGGACTCCAGGGACTTTTGGCCCGGGTTATCTATGATGACTACCGGTTACGGCGGATCCAGGAGGGGAAAAATCCTGACGACGACCCCGCAATGGTACCCTGGCCCCGTCTTGACGAAACATACCAAAAGGCAAACCTGGGTCAGGCAGGGCATATATTCACAAAGATTACCGCCATTCATTGCAGGATAGTTCCTCTGACCGACTGGGATGAAGAACTCTTCTCTTTTACTGATGAAGAAGTTGAAATTCTTGCTGCTCTCGAGCATGAAAGGTGGAACCAGGACCGACTTGCTGACGGATGGATGTATGGAGCAGAACGGAATAACGAGAAGAAGAAAACTCCCTACCTGGTTCCTTATGAACAGTTACCGGAAGATATCAAAGAATATGACCGGGAACCGGTTAGAAACATACCGATGCTTCTTGCGATGATTGATCTCAAGGTTATCAGGAATGATGGATTAAATAATATGAAAAGGAAACGATTTTTTGAATACCGGGAGATATGCGAATCTTTTCAGGACCCCGTTACAATGGGAAAAACCAGAAAAAATTGAAATTCCCTGTGATTAATTGATTCAATTATAACTTTAGGGATCTGGTGAATTCAGATAGTATCTAAAAAACATGGGTTATCGGTACAGAAAGCAGATGATAGGATATGACGATCGATTCGATAGAATCAGTTTGGAAAGTATATAATAATGGCAGAGTTTCCGCGTAAACCTCAAATTATTCCATGATACATTGGTCCAAAGAAAGGGGATTAAAAAACAAAGGAACATTAACCTGAATGGAGGATAATTGAATCTCTGGTATGTGACAACTATTTTCATGATAGTATTTCACATACCTTAAATAAGAATCAGCTATACCCTTTTCATCTGGTATCCGGTTAAGGATTTCATGATTGAACAACCATACGCACAGGTTGTCCGTGTTCTTCTCTCAGAAGAAAAACAGCAGAACTCTTCTTTTGAAATGAGCGTTTCACGCAACATCTCATTCCGGTGCTGGGAACTTCCCGGGGGAAAGGTGACTACTCAGTCCATAATTTTTCTCATTACAAACCTTACGCCATCTACTCATTATCCCTCTTCATCTCAGTTTAAGGTACTTCTAAAAATCGTGTGATCTTGTAAGTAAACATTGAATCAATTGAATTTTACGCAGAATGAGAATGATACAATCAATTCCTCCCATATTTTGATGGATAAAAATAATAAGGATCTCATCATCTGATTTTTGGACGCCCCGATCTCTTCATTAGTATATTCTTACTAAATCCCAATCCTATGAAAAAGACGTATATTTACATCAGGCAAATAATAAAGAGATTTTTATGGCTTCAACCATTCAGATGCTGGTCGATTTAATCCAGATGACCTGTGTTATCATCGTAGTAAGTATGATTGTTATCCGGTCTAACATTCTCATCAACCCTCGTATCCTGAAAGAGAAATGGTATAATACTCTGATAATTGCTGTTATATTCGGTATTATCGCAATCTTTCTGACCTATTCAGGATTTGAGGTGTTCGGTGCAATCGTCAATGTCCGGGATATGGGCCCGATGATAGCAGGTCTCATCGCAGGGCCTTTTGCCGGTGTTGGTGCAGGCTTAATCGGAGGTCTGCACCGGTTATCGATGGGAGGGGTTACTGCGGTTCCCTGCTCGATTGCAACCATCCTCGCCGGCCTGTTTGCAGGGATCATCTATCTTCGGTACAAGCGTCAGTTCTGTGGAATCCAGACTGCAGTCATCTTTGCCCTTCTCATGGAATGCATGCATATGGGTCTTATCCTTTTACTTGTCAGTCCGTTCTCTGCGGCTGTGGAGATTGTCAGTTCTATTGCGATACCCATGATTCTCGGAAACACCATCGGCATGGCGATCTTCTCATATATCTGTATGGATTTTTTAAAGAAACAAGAGAACAAAGAGACAGAGTAAGGAATAACGCACGATGAGGTATTTCCCCGGAGATACCGATCCTATCCCTTCCCCTGTGGGAGGGAATGCCAGACAAACCTTATCCATGAAATTAATCTGATCTGAACCCTTTTTTCCGATACAGACGGATCAGTCTTTGGATGACTCGTTCTAAAAAGATTAGGATAATCCGTAGGTATGCAATTTTTTATTCGATACCGTCACGGTCCTTTCCAACAAATATCCGCTTTTCACAGGTAACCGGTGCCGGTACGGAAACGGTTCATGCATGGGATAGGTATCGCAGGAACAGATTAACTCTTTTACCTGGTAAGAATCGTTACGATCTTTCCGGTCATGGCACAGACAGCCTCTTTTGCCGGTGAACCGGTAGGGACGAGTGATACCGGCTCCCCCACAAGATCAGCAGCATCAACAGACGGAATTCTCAAAGGAGGTAAGAATTGTTGTTAAGGCTTGTTTTTCCGATTGAATGGTATGGATATCTTCTTTTAATCGGGTAATGTTCTGCTCTTTTTCAACAAAATAACGAAAAGATTGCCATGATATTTGGTAACCTCAGGAAAGATTACCGGTGTTTGTCGGTTATCCAATTCAGAATGACCGATGATGGAATTTATCATTTGTTAATTACCTATTTGTATTCTATTATGAAGATCTTATTAATATGGAATTTAATTTAGAAATTAAATTGAGAATGAGTAGATCTGGTATGAAATTCCTACTGTGATTTTTTATGAGCTGAATAGGTACGTTTTTTTTATCATCAATCTTACTCAGCAACTATTTTTGATATGCATACGTTCTCTTTTGATGAATATTTTCATATTCTACCTTCACATAAATCAATACAAGTAATGAGCCCTTTCCGTATTATTATTAAGAGGCCTGCTGAAGACTGGTTACGAAGACAACCAATAGATATTCAAAAGCGATTTGCAACTAAAATTCGCAAGTTAAACAATATCCTGATGTATTTGGGAATACCTCCTCAGGGCCGACTACATGGGTATTGGGAGTTATACTTTGAACATAGATATCGGATATCTATACAATAAACAGAGTTGAAGGTGCGGTATACATTGAAGCGTTATGGCATAAAGACGATTTTAAATACCCAGCTCTTCTGCGAGTTCTTCGAAATCTTTGCCTTCATCCTGTTCTTTAATCTCGTTTATCTGATCCATAAGATCTGAATCTGATAATATCTCTAATGAGTGCGTTATTGATTCGTATTCATCTAATGAGATAGTTATCCATTCCGTAGAGTGAGTTCTTTGCATTTGATCTTTTGTTAAGATATCCGATCCCATGTGTTTCTGAATATTATCTGATGAGTTGATTAATCTTTCACTAACATGAATATACGGTATCCGTTTTATCATATTGATTTTGTCTTAAATTGTTCTCTTAATAGTCGTTCAAGGAGGTGAGACTCATATTAAAAACTATTTACTGATGCAATGAGGGAGATTTAGGTAGTTCGTATGGTTATCACCCTGGAAATTGAACCAATGCTAGTTTGAAAATGTATCTAACGGTTTTGTATATGATAATTTCGGTATACAAAAACATCTGCTCAAGAATATGCTTATTCCCCTAAAAGAATCAGGATCCTGATTCCAATGAGTAGCAGATAATCCCTAATACTCTTTCTTTACTCCATCAATACCTTAATCTGCTCTACGAGTGCTGTATTTCCATGCCCGGCTGCCAGGTTCTACGCTTCAGTTACTGAGATCACCTCTCCGGGTATATCCTTTCTGTCTCAAATCATTGCCTGGTTGTAAGTAAAATGGCAAGGCCATTCACATTACCGATTTCCCTGAATATATGTTCCTGTTTTTGTAAAGTTTTATCGCTCCGTCAAGATCCCCGAGTTCTTGTATGAACCGTTAATAGCCATCATGCCGATAGCCTCATCAATGAACTTCCCGTCCCTGATAACGTGATAGAATCTCACATACTCTCCACTTTGATCTATCATGTCATAAAACCACGATAGTAATGATGAAGTATCACTGGCTCATGGACAGAGCATCGATATCTTGCTGAACCAGGAAAATAGCAGTTTATTGTTCTGGTAATGGTATCTCGTTCTCACTTTAGATCGTATCGATACCCTGGTGGGGAGAGGGAAAGGAGATTATTGATTATCTGACGTTTCGTACAATATTTAGAATAGAGTCATGATTCAAATTTCCGGTATACAACTTATGCTGACCTATCCTTATCACTAAAATTATCATCATTTCATTATCGACCGTCATACAAATTCTATACTCTCCCGGAGAGAATACAGGACGATTCCGGTAGTGTCAGAATTCTGCTGTAAAAATAAATGACCCAAATATCTACCTGTGCT
>CAZSDZ010000026.1:0-38780 GCA_964605795.1 uncultured Methanoregulaceae archaeon | reverse complement strand
CGGCATAGATACAGTCTGACCGCCTGTAGTCAGTTCAACGGTCCAGTCTCCGGATACCGAACCGGTGATCGGAAGGGTGCACCTAATCTGGGTGGAAGAGACACGGACAAGGTTCGTAGCAATGATAGGGCTCTGGCCGGAACGGGTGAGACGGACGGTATTTGGAGAGACAGCAAAGCGTGCACCGGTGAGAGTGACAGATATAGGACCTGTGTTTACTCCACTTGACGGAGAGATGGAAGTGAGTGAGGGAGAAGAAGGGGTTACAATCCGGAACCCGTTCGGCATAGATACAGTCTGACCGCCTGTAGTCAGTTCAACGGTCCAGTCTCCGGATGCTGCACCGGTAATCGGAAGGGTGCACCTAATCTGGGTGGAAGAGACACGGACAAGGTTCGTGGCAATGATCGGAATCTGGCCAGAACGGGTGAGACGGACAGTATTAGGAGAGACAGCAAAGTTCGTACCGGTAATAGTAATATCAACGGGTTTTGTATTTGCTGCTGAAGAGGGAACAATAGTGTCAATGGTTAAGGAGTTTTGAATAGTAATGTTTAAAAAGAACCCCCCATTGCCAAAATTAATATCAAAAATACGAATCCCGGTATCAGTTCCATCATATCTGGATGAATCGGGTATAGTAAATTGATTAAAAGCACTACCTGAATAATATAGATCCCCTGGATCCCAATTTGAATAAGCAGATTCTATCTCTTCTAAACCGTCTGCTTCCATTAAACGGATTAATTTATGTTCAGAATATGAATTATCATTCTGAAAATCTCCATAATCATTCAAACTGGAATCAATATGCCAGATTACGACCCCTGGTTCATTCCAGGGAATCCATTTTTTTGACCACCAACCCCAAGTTTGATCATTACCAGATAAAGGACTTCTGATTTGAACCATATAATATTCAGAATAAGAGTCTAATGATGTTCCGGGCATGACAATAAATGTATCTGGCGATTCAGATGATGGTAGGATATGTGTAGAATGACTTCCCTCAGAAATTATTGTTGGTTGAATCCAACCAAGAAGATACTTAGAAAAACAATTATGGTCTACAAAGTTACCATCCATCATATCAAATCCTCCAAGACCCCCTTTTGGGCCTATTGAATCATCATAATCATAATAATCAGGTAAACCTAAAAGATGCCCCGTCTCATGACAAATAACCATTGGTTCAAAATGGCTATTTCCGTCATTTGAATACCATGAAATTACCCCACTACGAACACTTAACCCATCCCATGTTTCATCAGGTAACGATAATCCCCCATAATAACCCCACCAAAAATCTGATTTTTGAGAACCGGCATATATCAAATAAATTCCGTCGATTATTCCATCATTATTATTATCATATTTTCGATAATCAACAACACTATCATAGTAATTAAGACATTCACGCGCAATTTCCGACCAGCCACTCCAGCCCATTTGCTCATAATATGAACGTTCTTCTTCTGTTTGATACCATCCATATACATCAGCGGTCAGGTTTAATTGATTATATGAGGAACGTTGATAAAAACTCTTTAAATTATCAACTGGGGGATAATAGCCGGGTGTTGTGCCTGGACCATTAAAACCTATTTGGGCCTCCTCCAGAGTCTGAAAAGGTTTATGAGGTGCATCTGGAAAGTCTATTATAAATACCAATAAATTGCTATTTCCTTTAGATTGTAATAGCGGAGCGTAATTTGGTGGAAACGATTCTATTTTAGTTTTTAATACGTTTATTTCTTCAAAAGAACTGCCTAGTGCCTCAGCTTTGGCATTTAATAATTTTTCATTCAGTTGTGTAGATAAATAAGGATTGGGTTTACGATTATCAATTCCCATTTTTGGAGAATTATCACGGAATAGAGGCTGATTATAATGATGTGTTGTATTATTCTGCCCCTCATTCACCACAGCAACCGGCGAAGAGATCTCTTCCAAACCCGAAACCCCGCCCGGCAGATTGGCATCAGGCTCCAAAATGCTTCCCATCACCTCACCAGGCATAATCCCCACCTGAACATGCGTACTCTGCCGAGGAGTTCCAATCGTCTGATCTAATGCCTGCATATCATTCTGGGACTGAATACCTCCCCCGGATGGCAGAATTGCAGGAGGCGGTTCTGATACCAGCAGACCGGGAGAGAGTTCCGGCAGATCTGCCATCACTGGGGATGTCACTGCGAATCCCAAAAGAATACTGATCAGAACGATGCCCAAAAAAAGATAAAGAAACCTGTTCCATACCCCTCTTCTATCCGGCTTAATAAAAAGATGCTTCATATGTGGTACCCCGTCAATACAGAATCATATGAGGAACCATCATAAATTCCTCGAAACAACGATGAATTGCTTCTTTTCATTCGAGAGATCCGTTAAAAGGTTTACGTAATTGCATCAGATGATGGTTCCTGTCTACTGCTTCTATCTTTCTATTACCCCATTCTGGAAATAAATGATTCTATGACAGGCACCCATTTTGTGTTCACGAAACCAGATCGTTGAACCGATATATTTATATAGTGATTACATACTCCATCCCCTGCGGTTGAAACCTGATATTACCCCTGTTGTGGTATGCGCTTTTTTGTTCCCGTCTGCTGTCGCCGCCCCGGTTGAAAGGAGAGATGGATAGTAAGACCGGTCCGATAAGATACCCGATATACAAGTATTCTAAAGAATAAAGCCATCCCGAACTGCGGGAATCAACCCGGATTTAATCCATAAAGAAATGATTACCGGTTCCGTTACCTGAACTCGAAAGCGAGGCTATTTTCAGATTTTCTTCATTCATTTGAGTCTTTTGAAGGGGGTGCAATCTGTAACAGGGTTATCCAGACTTCAATCCCATCAAAACTTGGATTCAGTATCAGCAATAAATGCTGAACGAAACTCAATCAAAAAAAAGATTATAATCAGTTCTTTACTCTTCCACGGGTATATCTGACTCTGAACCGGTGAGGGGCTCTGAATCAGTTCCCTCTGCCGGGACATCTTCAGCCATATCAGATGCTCCGGACGCCGAGACAGAGACGGCACTCTCAGTCACAGCGATAAAGACCGGGTTTGCTGCCCTGCTGATTCCTGCTGCGTTCTTGACGTTTAAAACGACCGTGTACATGCCTGGCTTTTCGTAGGTATGGGTCGGGTTCTGCTCAGTCGACATCGCCCCGTCACCAAACTCCCAGAGCCACTCGATCGGATCGAATTTTGCCGGGTCAGTCGTGTCCTCGAAGGAGACTGTCAGCGGTGCAGTTCCGGAAATAGGACTGGTTGCCTTAAACGAGACCTCTGGCAAAGCAACATCGGTCACCGTGATGACCCGTAAAGCACTGCTACTGATCGTCTTCTCAATGGATATTGACTCCGTGCCGATAGACTCAGTCCCAGTCTGGCCGGCCAGGGGATTGTCCTTGTACACCGTCAGGTTAACGGTATACTGGCGTGCCAACTGGAAGATATGATCAGGCGGGTTCGGACCATCGGTATAAGTAGTTCCGTCATCAAAGTCCCAGTGCCACCGATCCGGATCCCCGAGTGATTCGTCGGTGAAGTGAACGGTAAGCGGTTTGACACCGGTTGATGGATCTGCACTGAACTTTGCCACAAGCGGTTCATAGGTGTAGATATAAGTAATGGCAGATCCATCAAAGTCACCGTTTGAATTCCATACCGTCAGGGTAACTGGGAATCCCTCTTTCTTTACGGTGGTATAGGTATGGGAAGGGCTCTGGGAAGGGCTGGTCTGTCTGTCACCAAAGTCCCAAAGCCATCGATCAAGAATACCTGAACCAGCCACCGAATTATCTATAAATTCAACGGTAAACGGAATTGATCCGAGGGTTTCTGAGGCAGAGAACCGTGCTATCGGTTTATCACTGATAACGATATTCTGGGTGGTGGTGTTGGATCTGTCATAATAGGTGTTTGCGACGGTCAGGTTGACCGGGTACGTTCCGGTCTGGTAGTACGTGTGCTGTACATTTCGTGTCGTGCCTCCTTGGCTGCCGTCACCAAACTTCCAGTTCCAGACATCCGGATCCCCAGTTGAGGTGTCTGTGAAGTTGATCGTCCATTGATTGCCGGGTTGTGGATTCTTATCAATCTCATACGTGAAGTTAGCTTTGACCGGGCTGCCAATTTTTATTTCTTTTTGCTTTTGACTGGGGTCTCCCCATGCGTTGGTTACCGTGAGTGATGGATAGTACGTCCCGGGAGCGGTATACTTATGAGTGGTCGTGTTGACCCCTGTTTTCTTATTGCCATCGTAAAAGTCCCAGGAGTAGGCAAGGTCTGAGCCTTTCGAGGTTCTTCCATCAAAGGTGATCAGGGTATCCTCAGAAATACCCTGGTCCGGGGTCATGGTGAAGTTTGCTTCAGGAGCGGTCTTTGCTTCGATAATGACGTCTTTCTCCACGAAATCGCTGCTGCCAGTGAGAGGATTGGTGGCGGTCAGGTTGACCTTGAAGGTTCCTCCCTGGGCAAAGGTGACCAACGGATGTTGCTGGTCAGAGGTCGGGGGAACGCCACTGGTGAAGTTCCAGCTCCATGACGAGGGATTACCCTCTGATTCGTCCCTGAAATCGACATCTATCGGTGCAAGACCGGGTTCGTAGGAGTAGGTGAAGTTTGCTTTAACCGGGGCAAATACGTGGACTGACGAGTTTGTCTTGTTAACAGGTGAGGAATACAGAGATGTGACGTTTAAATCGACCTGGTAATGTTTGGGATAACTTATCCCTGCATCATAGGCATAGATGTTTGTCACGTTCTCGGTTGGTCCTTTCCCGGTCTGGGGAGTCTGGCCTTCACCAAAGGTCCAGTTACAGTCAAGGATCCCGTCACCGGTAACAATCGGAGCGAATTCTACCGTAAATGGGTAAATTCCGGTTGCTTCGCCAGGATACCCGGGGGACCAGTTGAAGTCAACGGAGAGGGCAGTTTTCTCTCTGATGTTAAATGTCTCGCAAAATGTCTTGTTTGCCCCTCTGTAGGTAAGGCTGGACCCGGTAAGATTAACCGTATACTCACGTTCTGGGTCGGGTCGTGTATCATACGCATGTGTTATAATACGATGCGTTGTATTTGGCCCGGTAACATTAGGACTCCCATCAGCAAACTCCCATTCCCAGGTATCTACCACCGTTGTTCCGGTAACTTCTGCTTCAAATTCGACCGGCAAGGGCATAACACCTTCAAGCAGAGTGGTACTTATGATACTGAACTGTGGTAAATCGGCAACCTGTATTGTTTGGGATGTTGTATTGAAGAGACTTGTTGAAGTGTTTGTGATTCTCATAGATACGATCTTTGATCCCGAAGAGGAAAATGAGGCAATCGGGTTTTGAAGTACAGATGTTGCCGGGGTACCATCAGGGAATGTCCAGAGGTAACCAGCATGAGTTCCATTTCCAATACTACTTCTATTCGTGAACTGAATTGGTTGTCCGATTCCTACATGAGTAAGATTGCTATCAAATCGTGCAAACGGAGTTACATTGATGCGGGTGCTTGCACTTGATACCGGTTGCGATCCGGGAGCACTTCCTGTCAAATTCAGAACTACGTCAAAAGTGCCATCTATAGGGTATGAATAAGTTGGATTTTCTAATGTACTCTGCCATGCAACATTATTCTTGTTGGGACCGTTGTAATCAAAGTACCAGGTTCTAGTGGCTATTACATCGTTTGTTGTAGAAGTATTGGTAAAGGAGAACGTATCCACAGTAAGATTTCCCCAGGTCTTACCGACGGTAAAACTCGGATTTACTGAAGCTTCGGTCATGGTTACCGGGACGGATTCCGGGCCGCTAGCGACGGTTACAGTATCATCGACAATCTGGTAACCTGCTGCAGTAACAGTATACGGATGGGCACCATTTTCCAGGTCTATGGTGGCCTGACCGGCTACATCGGTTGTTAATGTCTGGCTGTCTATTGCAATCTCTGCACCGGCAATTGGGGTGATACCATCTAATTCAGTAACCATGAATGTGACAGTGTATGCTAATTCCATGAGCACATCTTCATCTACTGCAGCTCCATCTACCGTGACGGTATCGCTAACGGTCTTGTAACCTACTACAGTGACCGTATACGAATGGGCACCATCTTCCAGGTATATAGTGGCCTGGCCTGCTACATCGGTTGTTAATGTCTGGCCGTCTATTACAATTTGTGCACCGGCAATGGGAGTGACACCATCGATTTCAGTAACCGTGAACGTAACAAGGTATGCTAATTCCATCGGTACCGGGACGGCTACAGAAGCTCCAGCTACCGTGACTGAATCGCTAACGAGCTTGTAACCTGTTGCAGTGACCTCATACGGATGCGTCCCATCTTCCAGATCAATAACGAGCTGACCGACTCCATCAACAAACCACCCCACACCGTATAAATAAATATAAGCTGTTGTGATTGGAGTGCCAACACCGCTTTCAGTAACGGTGAATGTTACAGTATTACCAGTCACCAGGGTAATGGGTACAGGTACAGCTGCTCCGGATACAGTCACTGTATCAGAATGGATTGCATATCCACCTGCCAGGACAGTGTATCTATAATCACCATCATTCAGATTGATGGTGGCCACACCAAATGCATCGGTAGTTAATATCTGACTAGATATCCATATTGAAGCACCAGCAATGGGATTAGTTCCATCATCAACCGTGAACGTGACAGTATTGCCAACATCCATGGAAACATCGACGGCTACCGGAGCTCCTGATATGATAACAGAACTATAAAATGGTACATGCCCTGCTTCTGTAATATCATAAAAATAATCACCATCATTCAAATTGATAGTGGCCACACCAGATCCATCTGTTGTTAATGGCCCCCCGGAAATACCAATGACAGCTCCCGCAATTGGAGTGATACCATTTAGTTCTGTCACCGTGAACGTGACAGTATTTCCAACATCCATGGAAACATCGACTGGTACTGCAGCTCCTGATATGGTAACAGCATTAGAAAATGGTACATGCCCTGCTTCTGTAATCTGATAGTAATAATCACCATCATTCAGATTGATAGTGGCCACACCAGATCCATCTGTTGTTAATGTCTGACTAAATATTACAATTTCAGCTCCGACAATCGGAGTAGTGCCATCTGTTTCAGTTACCGTGAACGTGACAGTATTTCCAACATCCATGGAAACATCGACTGGTACTGCAGCTTCTGATACGGTAACAGCATTAAAATATGGTACATGCCCTGCTTCTGTTATACAGTAGTCATAAGTGCCATCTCCCAAGTCAACGGTGGCCACACCAGATCCATCTGTTGTTAATGGCCCCCCGGAAATATCAATGACAGCTCCCGGAATTGCAGTGGTGCCATCTAATTCAGTTACCGTGAACGTGACAGGATGTGCATCCACACTGCCAACCAGCATACATAAGATGGCAAGTGCAATAATAATACCAATTTTCCTTTTATCCCTCATCATACCTCTCTTCATTCCTTCAATCACTCCTTGTACATCGGTTTTTATATACACCAGACAGAATGAACCTCTTATAACAACACAGGGTTGTTACGGGAAGTAATCCCCCATCGGTGCATCTAAGATTGATATATAGAAGATCATATTCCTGTACTATTATAAATAGTATGGTATCTTCCCGTAAACAGGGGGGATGGAAACCTCCCCGGATCATATCGGACATATGGGAAATTCAGTTGATCTTCTGCGAGATGCATGCAAAAAGAATGAATTATTACGTTGCCGCGCCAACCAGTAAGCAGATGACGACGAATACTGGCACGAAAGTACAGCTCAAGACCACCCTTGGCAGCATCGTGATAGAACTTGACCTTGCCAACCGGCCGATAACGGCAGGAAATTTCAAGGAACTCGTAGAAAAAGGCTTTTACAACGGGATCATCTTTCACCGGGTCATTCCGAATTTCATGATCCAGGGTGGATGCCCGAAAGGAACCGGGACCGGCGGGCCCGGCTACACCATCAAAGACGAGTTCGGGAAGGGCAACAAGAACAACCGGGGAACCATCTCAATGGCAAATGCAGGACCCAATACCGGCGGGAGCCAGTTCTTCATCAACCTCGTGAACAACAACTACCTCGATGACAAGCACTCAGTCTTTGGGAAGGTTGTCGAGGGTATGGAAGTCGTTGATGCCATCGGGAAGACCAAAACTGGCAGGAACGACAAACCGCAGACAGACGTGGTTATCGAGAAAGCAGTTGTTCTGTGAACCAGAGGATATTGCTTCATCACTATTCTTTTCTTTACACATAAATTACCAGGAAGAAAATTACCAGGACTGTCCTGATGAATTATGATTGTATTCGATGACCCCACCCCCCCATGGGCTGAATAAAAATCCGAAAGCAGTGAAAAATGGGTTATCGTTCCTTCAGACATGATGAAAGGGTCAGAATACTTTTTAACACTCCAATCATTACATATACGCATTCAGGTGATACCCGGATGAGAGATCTCCACTATAGCGTTTTCCTAAAAAGAGAACCGGAAGGAACCTACTGTCATCGTCCCGATTCTTCCCGGATGTATTTCATGGGGAGATACCATAGATACTGCTATCGATAACGCTCATGAAGCAATTGAACTGTATCTAGAGAGCCTTTTGGCACATGGGGAAGAGATACCAACAGAAGAGGGAATACTTGAATCTCACCTGAAAATTAGATCGTATGACCCGATTGCCACCTCTTAAAACAAATCAGGTATTATCCATCCAAAAGATGCCGGGTATGTATGTGATCGAAAAAAAGGAAGTCATCAGATTTACTTTCATCCTGATACAGGAAGAAGGGTTGTAGTCCCTGTACACCCGGGCAGAGAAATACCATCCGGGACTCTTCACGAAATAGTGAGACAGGCCAGGGATTACCCGGGAAGATGCTAAACGACAGATAGGACAAATAACGCCTTATTAATTTTCTCACCGTTCGTGAGAATCCGGGGAATTGTCATAACTACTGAAGGAAGAACAAACCACGAAAAAAGTCATAGGGGGTGTATTATAACCTTCCCGGTTTCTTTGGTAATGACCATTACGGCTTCAGAACGTCAGAACTATACAATCTCACTGCCGGGACTTACGACCGCTGATGATCCTCCATTTGAACTTCCCAGGATAATTCCGGCGCTCGCTGCCCCTGGCCCCGCATTGTCAGGTGCGATCTGACCCATACCTACCATAAAAAGCAGGTCACTTACCCAGAAGATATCTTTCCCTGTTGCAGTTCCACCATCATTATTTGTGACAATAATGCTGTACAATCCGCCAGGGATCCCTTTTATCGGAAGCATGACATACACGATCCTGTCGGTCTGAGGCATTCCAGGAGCCAGAGGAGCAGTCTTTGTCAGATCTCCATTGCTGATCGTTACCGTTGGTCTGTCAAAGAGGGTTCCGGTTATCGCAACCTTCATATCAGCAGTATTAAACCCTGATGACGGAGATATCCCGGTTATCGTTGGTGCAGAACCGGTTTGGAGCACCGTAAATGCATTCATTCTGGTTGCGCTTGTTACATCCGGGTTTGTGACGGTAAGATCATACGTTCCCGCCGGTATTCCTGACAATGCAAAGGATCCTACGATCTTCGTTGATGCTACCGATTCAATGGAACAGGGGATGGTGGTCTCTCCGTGGTTTAGAGTAACTGCTACCCCTGCCTGGAACTTATTCCCGGTAATCGTTGTCCTGACGGTTCCGGTATTATATCCTGACATTGGAGTAACCGATGATATCACCGGTCCCGGTCCCGTCACGGTGAATGCGTTCGTGAGGTAAGCGGTTGTTCCGTCAGTATTCCTGACGGTGAGATTGAAGATTCCGGTTGGAATTCCTGCAATAGGAAGGGTACAGGCTATCTGAGTCATGGTCACAGTCGGCGAAAGAGCCGTTTTTGTAACCATATTGTTCGCGATTGTCACCTCTGCACCTGCCCTGAAGTTGTTTCCCGTAATAATAACCGGCAGGTTGGCATTATTTGACCCTGATACGGGGGTTATCGAAGATATCACTGGTGCTGCATTAGTTACGGTAAATGCATTGGTGACGGTCGCTGTTGATCCATCAGTATTCTTGACAATGAGATTATAGATCCCTATCGGTATCCCCTTAAGTGGCAGGGTGCAGGTTATCCGGTTCGCCGTGACATCAGAAGAGAGAGCTGTTTTATTGGTAACCCCGTAGGTGATATACACCTTTGCATCTGCCCTGAAGTTGGTTCCCGAAATAGTAAACAACACATTTTCTGTATTTGAGCCGGAAGTAGGGGTAAATGAGGTGATTATCGGAGATGAGCCTTTTTGTTGTAACAAAAATGCTGCCGGTTTTGTTATTGACAATCCATCTGTATTGCAGACTGTAAGGCTGTACTGACCCGTGGGTTTGTCCTTTGTTGGGAAAGTACACTGTATCCGGGTTGTTCCGGTTCTGATAAGACCGGTACCGGTAAGGATTGTTTTACCATTGCTGAGTGTTGCCTTTACTCCGTTTCTAAATCCGGTCCCGATAATCGTAATGTTTGTATTTACTGAATTATCTCCTGATGCCGGAGAGACGGTCATAATCTCAGGAATTGAATTTGTAATGGTGAATGCACGAGGAATGGTAACTGTGGTTCCATCGGCGTTTCTGACCGTTAGATCCCAGATAAATGGCGGAGCTCCGGTTATCGGAAGCACGGTTCCTATCTGTGTCTGTTTAACCATGGTAAGTATCCCGGTTATTGTCAATGTTTTGTTTGTCAGGGTTACCATTGCACCATCCCTGAAGTTAGTTCCAATAATACTCATAGGAAGAGTTCTGGTATTTGGTCCTGCATTTGGAGTAAAAGAGGTTATTATCGGTCTTGAGCCTGTTACGGTAAATCCTTCCGAAAGAGTAACAGACTGAGCCCCAGGGTTTGTTACAACCAGATCCCACGATCCCGTAGCAGCTCCGCCGAGGTTAAACAGGCAGGTGATCCTTGTGGGTGAGACGACATTAACGCCAATACCCGGGATATCTCTCTGGCCGGTCCGGGTAAGTTTTACGGTTGCACCTTTTAAAAAGTTAGCTCCTGCGAGGTTCGTGATCCACACCATCCCGGAATTAGCACCAGTAGCTGGTGTGACTGATGATATAACAGGTGCCGTAAGACTTGCGGCTGTAATGTCACTTACCGTTTCATCCCCGATTGTTCCTGATATACAGAAAAGGATAAGAATAAAAAGAAATAATCCTGACACTTTACTAATGTGCATTAAACCCACCATATATGGAAATGAATTCGATAGATTATAAACCTCACTGAAAAACAGTAACACTGAAAAAATTTCGGCGTTACACGGCCGGGTTAATAAAAAAAAGGAGAGTATCCGTAATTTCCTTCAGGATTACCGCTTATGGATGACTTTTTCTCCGGTAATTCACAATCCTTTTTGGAGAATCTGAATCATCGCCCTGAATACGACCCGGTAAAGACCGATGCAAACCGGTAGAATGCAACATCCTTTCTCTCTACCGGTTCGGTCATAAAGCTCCAGGTCCCCTTTGGTTCAAGGTAATCAAGGGTTGCATAGGCATTGGTAACCTGGTTTCCTGCAGAGTCAAAGAGTGTGAACGTGAGTACAATGAGATCAATACGCTCGCCGTCAAGATTCCGAATCCTGCCGGTGACGATGGCAGCACCATCATCATCTTTAACAAGTGCCGAGGTTATCACCGAGAGATTATGATGCTCATCGGGATAGGTCTCCACGTACCCGTACGGACGCTTGACAAGACACTTTGTCCCGACCGGAACCTCCCTGACGAGTACCTCACCAGTAGGGGGAACTCCCTCAAAGACCGAAAAGAGTGTTACACCACTCTCTGGTCCTTCGGGTATCAGAGTATACTCGTCTGAAACGACAGGCACGGCCAGAAACACAAGAGCAGGAATCGCAAGGACGATGAGTGCAATCCCCAGTTCTCGTGAGCGTCTTTGTATCATAACATCAGGTATTGCCCTTCTCGCTCATAATCGTTTCCGATGGCAATGTTGAAATTTGCCATGAAGGGGAGAGGATTTCTGGTATCAGAAAGGGCAGACGATCTTTTGAGACCGGATTTCTATTCGTAATTCCATTACGATTGAGATCGAAAAATTGGACGGACTGATAATAGTTGAATACATATAAATCACATTAATACAGATGATTACATTGTAATCGAAAATGACAACAAGCATCACCGTACGAGTTCCGGATACCCTTGCTGATCAGATTGATGATTTGGCGAACACTCTGGATCGCTCAAGAGGATATCTCTTCAGAAAGGCCATGGAGATGTATATCTCAGAATATGCAGATTACTTCATTGCACTTGACCGTAGGCAGGATACGGATGATGATATCATAACCTCACAGGAACTAAGGATTGCTCTTGATATCTCAGATTAACTACAAACGTTCTGTTCTTAGAGATCTGAAAAATATTGATACCATTACCAGAGAACGAATTATCCGGGAGTTAGAATCCAGACTTAGCAGCAATCCGGAATCAGGAGAGCCACTCACAGGTCAGTTCAAAGGACTGTATAAACTTCGCGTTGGTGATTGGAGAGTTATTTATTCACGATATCAGGAGAGTGTCCTGATTTTGCGGATTGGGCACAGGCATTCAGTCTATTCATAATAAGCCCAAAACGGTGTATTCGGATTTACCTGTGCAAACATGAGTTTCCTCTGTCTGGTCCCGTTTGAATACGAGGTGTGTGACCTGTTCAACAACTTTGCCATTCTGAAATGGGATCCCTTGGCATTCGGATTATTATCCGGCACCCGGCAGCAACGAGTGTCGGATTAGCCGTCAGAATCGAGCGGGATTTAGATATTAGCAGAGTTTTTCACCCGATTAAGTTTAAGGATCCGGAATATGTGGTTAAAAAAATGCTGGCTCCATTTAGCCTCAACCAACCTTCTGACATGATACAGGATATTTAGTTGTTGTGAACATGAAGGAATTAAAGCGCTTGGAGTATTGTCCCATTATTTTGGAATAGCGATTCATGGTTTCTATGATTCATATCACAAATATCCCTGTATTCATGCATATTGCAATCCTTATATATTAAGGGAACTGAAACGAGTGGAGGAAGAAACAAAAATGGCCTGTCAGGATGAGGAACCTTTACTCAAGGCTAAGAAAATTTCAGAAATTTTTGATGATGAGGACGAATTTAAGGTGGTGATGACTGAATAGTAACCAGGAAAGAGTATGTGCATGAGTGATTGGATCCCGCAGGGGTATTTCAGGCTCTCCATTTACTGGATCTATTTATATACCGAATCTCTATGTTCAAAAGTATGAAGGATCAGATGATCATCAGTGTATTCATATAATATCCTAAATGGAGGGATCCTCACGCTCCTCATCCCTGCAAGTTCATACTGTAAAGGTTTACCAACGTCTGGATTTTCAATGATCTTCTCAACTATTTTTTTTATTTTTACCTGTAATCCTTTATCCCGAATTTTTTTTATAGACTTCTTAAATCCATCGGTGTATTCTATCTGCATGCTATTCCCAGATACTATCGAGATCATCTGGACAGGAAATGGAGTGAATTCTTCCGGCGAGAACATCTTCTCTTGAACGCTGAATCTGCTCCATTAAATCGGGTGTATTAAGAATCTCAATAGTCTCAATAACCTCTTCAAATTCTAATTGTAACCGTTTCAGTCTTGAAAATGCTTCTGAACTGATTATTATGGATCCTGGTGAAGATACGTCCATATCCCTTCCTTGGTACTGAATTGATCAATAGGGAATTTATAGGTAATGATGAACCAGCCCAGAGTTCGCACCGGGACGATCAGAGTCGATCTTCTCCCGGTATACATCTCTAAAAAGGGGCCGAAGAGGCAGAATTCTTCTGGATCCGGTATACATCATTAAATGATAATCAGTCTTGGTTAATTCAGATAGGTTGGCAAGTAACGATGTAGCCGTATGGGCTCATATACCTTCCACCTTCGGCATTGTTTGTATCTCTTTCACTCAATCGGTTATTCATAGATATGTACAGGCAGCCTGGTACTCCCTGATATCCACCTTAAAGCCAGCCCTGACATCATATTCAGTAAAAAAAACCGGGATTGGGTAATCTCTTCATTCGGGTATTTTTCACCACAGGTGATGCAAACCAGTCCTGGGACCTGTCTAATTACCACCATTGTAGATCCTCGCTTACATGACAGTAATGGTACCCGGTTCGCAGGCCCCATGCTTACAAATTGAACATTTCATACTATCCTCTGGTATTTACTATCCCAGACTTCAGCGAATGGTTCATATACGGTAATTACCGGATTTGTCTTTTCTTGCATGCGAATCCCTATTACTACATGATAGTGGTCTCCCCTCACATACACCCAATATCAGGAAGGAAGGAACAGAGTATCATTAAGGTATGATTCGATGATCTCATAGTGATAGGAAAAGACCACTTCACACAGAAGAACACATCCCAGCTTCCTTAGCCCATAAGACATTGACCAACTCAAAAAAAGATCTGCGAACCCACTTCACACGATTCTCTCAATATCGGTGCAATCCCATACCACACCTCTCTACTGTCAAGCACGCTCTTTTATTAAAAAGAATCCCCATGAAAAATTGTGTTATCAGTGATTTTTCTCTTCACTCAATCGGAGTAATACTGGCAAGAAAGGAGCGAAAAGAATTATTCAAAGCATTTGTTGATGATCTTATTATCAAATGTGGTCTCCATGTCCTTCATGTCAGATATGAAGAGATCTATTCTGTCATCGAAAAAATGGATGAGAATCATCTCGATTTTGATGATGCATATCAGTATACCCTGGCTGAGAAATATAAACTTCAGATTGTTAGTTTTGATGCCGATTTTGATGGAACAGTGAAAGGCCGTGTTCGTCCTCGTGATCTCGTCGGTTAAGAAAATGAGATGGGAAAGTTACAGGAGATCCCTTACTCAGGATTGAGTGAGAAAGACGAAAGACCCTCAGATAACAACATGAGATTAACGGAAATCAACTGATAAAGCGGAATGCACGTTATCTGCACACGGTGAGGTAGTGTTCAGGTGACAGGCGTCTGCAGTGATTAATTTTGTCAAAGTCAGAATCTTCTGATATCATATAATCGGCTTGACAATACAATGCAGTCGCCGCATGGATAGCATCTCTCGGGCGAACGGAGTGATTATCAAGCAGTGTCTGGGCAATAGTCAACACCTCCAGGTCTGTTCCGATTAGTTTCAGATTAGGAAATCTCAGTAATTTTTCTCCAGCCAGGACAGATTCACGCAATCCACTTTTCTTTCTGACAACATATACAACTTCGTCCCAGGTGAGAACTGATGTGCAGGCCTGAATATTCTTACCAATAATACCCTTTAACAGGTCTTTTGCATAAAATGCTTCAGAAAAAACTTTTTCGTCATAGAGTAAAGCGAAGAGAAAAATATTCGAATCAAGATAGATCATCATGCATCCTCTCTTCTATTTCTTCTTCAAAGATATCCTTAAACCTCACCGGTTCATGCAACTTATCCCTAACTATCGAGCAGAAATCAGAGAGAAATGAATCTGAATCCACGGGAGTGATGATGATCCTTCCATCTTTTATATCAAATTCAAGATCAACTCCAGGCCTCAAGTTGAAAAAATCACGGATTTTTTTTGGGATTACAACCTGGCCTTTTTCACCAAGAGTACGTGTCGGCATAATTCATACCTCCCAGTATGAATTTAACCTCTTCTCTGATAATTATGTTGTTTTTGAGGTAACTCCCCATGAATGAGAAGTCCGGCACTCAATCAGAATCCCCGGTCTTTATCAGACATTCCACATCCAGAGCAACCTGGAGAAGGTATCCGGACCCACCGGGTCAAGTCCCACGAGATACGAATAACTCATCCCACATACCCCTGCTCCCCCCGACCATGAAATACCCGGGACCATCATTATCAGGGAGGGTGAGTATGGCGATTCGGGCATGCTTGCACCTGACCGAAGAAAATCGGGAACGGTGTTCGATGGCCTTATTGATGCATCGGTTACGTTTCCCGGAGTGTCAGGATTCTTTTCACCCGTATTCAGGAGGAAGCACCTGTCTGAGAGGTCAGGGTATTGCTGGTATGGTATTTGTACTGGAAGAAACAACCATGCTACAATAGGATAGTAATTCAATCTTTTCTCATAGTGTAATCACAGTCTGATCATCAGCAGTTCAGACTTCATACATGATTCAGAGATCGTCAATAATTCGTTTCCCCTCAAGAATTGCCAGATCCTGAATGAACCTTCGTTTCTTTGCATGCTCATTCTTCAGGTGAAGGATGTACTCATCGAATTCACCAGACTTGCCAATCTTTTGAGAAGCATCCTTTCCTTTCATAAGAAACCTGACTGCAACCTGATATAACCCTGGTTTTTTCAGGTTTATCACCGATTCAGCCAGTTGTTTCCATATCAGTATAGCCTTCTCAGGATATTTCTCAAGAATAACATCAGCAATACGATCATCCAGACAGTCTTCAGGACTGCTGATGACCCTGCCTGAATTCGGGATATACCAGAGAACTGCCTCATCGGGATCAGTACTATCGATAGCCATCTCAAGGAGGAGATCCCGTACCGGATGATTTATCTCTGCATATCTTCTGACAATAAAAATCCCTGTCTCAGGGAGCAGACCCGGGATAATACCTACTTCTTCCAAAGAAGAAGCTAGTGTCCCATCCTTCAGGTAGGCATGGATATACGGTCTGATGGAACCTGCAACTCCGGCTTTTGCCGCTGAAACCATCATCTTTTTGTAACTACTGAGTGTAGGATTTTTCATAAAGGCTTCAGTATCCAGGGCGGTGATCATCAGCCAGTCACCTGATTCTTCATGTATCTTTCGCAGTGTTTCGAAAAGCCGGATTGATTCATGAGGACTGAAGCGGTTCTTATACATGGCCTTCTGGATCCATTCAATCGCTTCCTTTTTTTTGTTTAACCTGATAAGGAGCGAGATGAATAACTGATCGCGGTTGTGTTCATCAGCAAGACGCCGTGCAAATGCAATCGCCTCATCAACTCTTCCTGACCGCTCAAGTGCCATCAGAGTCCAGTCTGTATAGGACATCAGAAAAGTATCTGAAAAAGACCCGGTCTTTTCTGTCTCTCCTATGTTTTTCAAGAGGAGACTATCCGCAACCTTTGACCATTCCGACTCCGGGTGCGAACCTTTGATAAAACGCCGGATATCATCGGCCAGAGAGTACTCATCTGCCAGGGTTACCTCAATTGCAGACAATAACTTCTGGTGAACCGGAAGATCTGAGAGAGCAAGCGCTTGAGCAACGACCGTCATGCAATCAGAAATTTGAGAACTGACAGATCCAGATGTATCATCCATCTCAACCTGTGCAGTTGCTTTTTTTATGAGTGTAAGACCAGGACTGATAAGGTCAGGATATCGTTTCGCTTCCAACAGGGCTGAGAAACTCTCATAGATACCGGAATAATCAGGTACATCCTCCTCATCCATCCCGTACCAGTCAGAGTATGAAATCTTCTGAGATGTCACCCGTTCGATCTCAGCAATAACCGCTGCTAATGATAATTCCGATGAACTCTTCTCAATTCTCTGTCTCCAGTCAAGGTACACCGCAATATCATGCCCTTGCAGACCGGAGAGGATGATTCCAATCAACTCATCTTTTGAGAGCGACCGTACATACTCTGTTATCTCTTTTTTTCGGTTCTGTACAATAGAGGGAGTGAGAAAAGGTTCCTTCGGTCCCGAATCAAGAAGTGGAAGGTATCTTCGTGTATACTCATCTTCAGGAGGGCCGGATACTGCAATGCCCCGTTTTACCCTTTCAAGATACTCCAGCACCAATGCAACGCCATGTTTGCAGTCAGACTCCACCGGACAGGTACATCTCGAGGAGATGATTTCTCGTATTGATACCATCGTATGATACAGTTTCGTCCCGTGGACAGACCCACAGATAGTATCCAGAGAGATCTGGTATACACAAGACACTTCCCCGGACTTCTGATAGGATCTCCCTCGTGACGCAGTCGTTTGTCCAACCCACAAATAGAGAGCTTCGTATGAGAGATCCTCAAACTGTCTCATCTGAAAAAGTTACCTTCTTGAAGAATATCAACCGATGGATCGGACGCAAACCTATATAATCCTGATTTGGGTACCTGTTTTCAGAACAACCGGTCAGGGCCAGATATGGTGTTACCACAGGACGAGACAGAAAAGAGGAATCAACTGATTGACTACCTCTCAATTGATGATATCGCTGATATGCTTGAACACTGTACTTATGATTCACAATACATCCTGGACCTGCAGGAACAGGAGATAATCTTTGTATCTGAGTTCCTGGAGGATGGAGAAGAGATTCAGGAGATATTTGATGCGGTGGATGAGGATGAGACCGGGAGATATGTCTTGTTTCCAATCCGGACTGATTCACGGGACGGGTATAGAGATATGGAGCTTTTTATCGATACCATACAGGAGCCTTTAATCCGGGACCTTGCCTGGGAAACTATCAGTGGCGCAGGAGCATTTCAGAGATTCAAGAATTTTATCAGAAAATATCCTGATCTCGAAAGAGAATGGTATAGATGGAAGGATGAACGGGGCCGTCTACGGGCAGCGGAGTGGCTGGAAGAAGAAGGGTTGATCCTGGTTAAAAAGGTTGAAGATAGATAGAGCGAATTAAAGGATAATTCAGGCATAAAGGTCCAGAGGTTTCCTGCCCGGTCCGGGGCATTCAGGAGATCACTACAATCACATTATGTGAGATGAAGGAGACCTTATATCAGATCTCAGGAGCCATGAGTGACCGCTAAACGACCAGCACCAATCCACGTTACCAGAGATGAAACCGAATCAGAACCGTCACTTCCCGTCCTACATGCCCTGATACATCCGTCTTCTGAAGGGGTAGCGATATATGCCGAGTTTCAGACAGAAACACCTGCACCGGTCAGGAGAAAAGGTGCGGGTACCGATAAGCCTGGCGAATACCCGTATGCCCTTGACCATGCCTCCCTCAAAAATCTCATCAGGAACTGTTTTAGAGACGATAACGACCTTACGGCTACCAGGTGGATTCTCTATATCCCGGCTGGAGATACCGTTCCTCCTTCCTCTCAGCTCGCATCAAAAAAGAAGCGATCACCCAAAGAAAAAAAGCTGCCCCTCGTTCCGATGTATGTTCCGGTTTTCTTCTGCCCGTATGTAACTTTTTTTGAGATCTACAAAGACGCAAAAAGTCCAGAAAACCGGTATATCGCAGGAGATTCCTTCCGTTACATCTTTGTCCTGATAGAGAGCACGGTACGGCTAATCCAGAACGGAAGATTCAAACCGTCTGCAGAACGGACATACTCCGGGTATCATGCCAAATGGGTTCCTGCCCTCTCTCCAGAAGATATGACATGGGTGTCAGATTTTTCTCATCGGATGCCTCCGGTCTGCAGATACTCGCTCCCCCGTCTCTCGAAGAACCCCGATTTTCCAAAACCTGAGGCGAGAGTACACAAGCTCATCTCAGAGATGATGCGGGTTATCATCCACTCTGCCCTTACCGGTTATATGCTAAAAGAAGAGAAAGACCCCTTTTATGAGCCGACACAAAATGCCCTGCAATTCATGACTGACCTTACCGGGGCAACAGATCCCGCAAAGGAAAAAGGCTTTGAGAGAACCTTCTCGCAGGAGATGCAGGACTGGCTGACCTACTCTGATTCTGGCAGGTTTACTGCTTTTTCATTCTGCATCATTCTCAAAGATCCACCTGCAGGAGAGACCGAACCGTGGGATTTCAGTCTATATATAAGATCAGAAGCAGACCCTTCTCTTATCATCCCAGCCGGTATTATCTGGGATCTGCCTGAATGTCAGAGTGGATTACTTCCCCAGGCAGCATATCTTAAACAACTGCTTCTTGCCGGTATCGGACAGCTGACCTCATCATCACCGGTTTTTTGGAGTCATTTATCCGGCAGGAATCCTACCGGAGGGGGACTTTCCCTGCAGGAGACAGCAGCGTTTTTAGGTTCTGACCTGGCACGTGTCAGGAGGAGGGGTGTAATTGTACTCCTGCCGCCCTGGTGGACGGATACTACGGATAAACCACGTATTGAACTGTATGCAAGACGACGCGATACTGTCCATACTCAGGCAAAAATAGGGCTGCAGGAACTCATATCATTTGATTATCGGATTGCAATCGGTGATGATTCATATTCACCAGAGGAATTCTTTGAAGCGGTGAAACACAACGCTCCCTTTGTCAGGCTGGGAGGCAGATGGATATCCTGCAACCCGGAAGCAATACAGCGTGCTCTGGATTATTTCAACAGACACGATAGCAGGAGTGGGAATACAACCGGCGATCTGCTGCGTCTTTCCCTGATGGGAATGAAAGATACTGAGGTCCCCGTCTCGATCCATGCAAAGGATGACTGGGTTTCTAATCTCCTGGATTTTATCAGGGCTGATAATAATCAGACAATACCTGTCCCGCATACGTTTCATGGAACACTCAGGCCATATCAGGAAGAAGGGTTTACCTTCCTCTGTCAGTGCACCCGGAGAGGATTGGGGGCCTGTCTGGCCGATGACATGGGACTTGGAAAAACACCACAGACCCTTGCCTGGCTGCTCTATCTCAAGGAGACAGAAAAACCGCAGGCTCCGGCTCTCATTATCTGCCCGATGTCGGTTGTCGGGAACTGGGAGCGGGAGATACACCGGTTTGCTCCCTCATTAAAGTCCTGGGTGCATCATGGGACTGACCGGTGCAAAGGCGATGATTTTGTGAAGGTAGTCAGCTCATATGACCTGGTCCTGACGACCTATCATCTTGCAGCACGGGATCTTGATCACCTGAACACCGTTACCTGGTCTGCGATCATTCTTGACGAGGCACAGAATATCAAGAATCATTCTACAAACCAGACAAAAGCAGTGAGATCACTGTCCGGAGAGAGAAGGGTTGCTCTGACAGGCACCCCGGTAGAGAACCGGTTACTCGAGCTCTGGTCAATTATGGATTTTTTAAATCCTGGATATCTGGGATCACAGAATGTATTTACGAACCGGTTTTCCCGCCCGATAGAACAGGATAAAAACCCGGAGCTGATACAGGAACTCAGGTCTCTTATCCGTCCTTTCTTACTCAGGCGAATGAAGACAGACAAGCATGTTATCGCTGATCTTCCCGAAAAGATGGAGAACCGGGTGTATTGTTCTCTTACAACCGAACAGGCCGCCTTATACCAGGCTGTTGTTTCGGATATGGCACAGAACCTGGATAGTGTCGAAGGTATTGCAAGGAAAGGAGCAATCCTTGCTGCGATCACACGGTTGAAACAGATCTGTAACCATCCGGGACGTGTTGCAAAGGATACGTCGATTTCGGCTGAACGGTCAGGGAAGGTTACCCGGCTCCTTGAGATGATAGATGAGGTAGCTTCCGAAGGGGACTCTGCACTCATATTCAGTCAGTATGCAACCTTTGCAGAAGAACTGGCAGAGATGATACAAAAAGAGGTAGATACACCGGTTCTTCTCCTGACCGGTTCGACACCACGGAAAAGAAGGGAACAGATGATAGAAGAGTTCCAGGCCTCAAGCACTCCGATAATCTTTGTTATCTCCCTTAAAGCCGGGGGAACGGGTCTGAACCTGACACGGGCAACTCACGTGTTTCATGTTGACCGGTGGTGGAATCCGGCTGTTGAAGACCAGGCAACCGACAGGACATACCGTATCGGTCAGCAGAGAAATGTCCAGGTTCACCTGATGATTGCAGCAGGAACTCTGGAAGAACAGATAGATCTGATGAACCAAGAGAAACGGACCCTGGCACAGGAAGTGCTTGCCCATACTGATGAATGCCTGACAAATCTCTCTACAAAGGAACTTTTAGAAATTGTTTCACTTCGTGACAGTCTCTTTACCTGCGGGGAGGATGCATGAGAAGAAAAAACCGGTGGTGGATAAAATCCATCCATGATGTTCCTCTTGAGAGAAAAATACGTCTTAAAGCACAGGATGGTCCGGTTGGGAGATCATGGTATGCACGGGAGTTTGTCAGGGCACTCGAGTCTGTCGCTGAGAAGAAACGACTGGCCCGGGGCCTTGCCTGTGCACGTGCAAATGAGGCATCCAGACTGGTATTGGAACCCGGCAGAATCAAGATTGGGATCTGTTGTTCAGGATATACGATTCGCGATGTGGATTTTACGGTATCCCGGTTTAAGCAACCGGAATGGGACCTGCTGACAGAAACAATTGCAGCCGATGCATCACTGACCGGGGCACTGGTATCAGGGGATTTCACCGAACATTTTGTTGAGACACTCAGGAGTAACAATATTGAACTGATTCCCTCTCTTAACCGTGATTTTTATTGCTATTGTACCTGTGGAGATCATCATGATACCTGTATTCACAAGATAGCTGCATGGTATTTTATTGCTGAGGCACTGGATGATAATCCATGGCTTCTCCTGTATATCAAAGGAAAAAACAGGGAAGAGATTATGAAAGCGGTAAAACAGGTCAGACCTGCTCCTCAGGAACAAGTCAACCGAGATACCGGTAAAGCGGTGTCAGGGTTGATCCCCTCAGGGATACCATTACCCGAATCGGCACCTCCCACCGGTTTTTTCACCTGTGATGGGGAAGGTCCGCTTATTCCCCTGCAACGAGCGGGTTCTCACGTAATTCCGGTCAGGCTGCTTGGCAGATCTCCGCATTATTTCGGGAGGCAGAACATGGCAGATGCAGTTATTGAACTCTATCCCCACATCTTTTCCTATGCAGATTCGATTCTTCCTGATGATACAAAAAAAGAAATTGAAGAACAAACCCACCGTGAAGATACCCATACCGGGACCAGGGAATCTTTCAGATCTTCTGATATAAACCGAGAGTAAAGAGATTTACTTCTTAAACCCGGGTTTTTTCCGCATGGCTGCAAGAAGCAGCTGCAACGTCGCTTCCACATCAGCAAGATCGATCATCTCAACCGGGGAGTGGATGTACCGGGTTGGAACCGATACCGGGATACTCGGGATCCCTCCCTGCTCAAGATGGATTATTGTTGCATCGGTATTCCCGCCATCCCCGACCTCAAGTTGGTACGGGATCTTGTTTGTATCACCTGCATGCCGGAGCCAGGCAACAAGCCGGGGGTCTGCAATCAGACCGCGGCCCGATGCATTCACAAGAGAAAGCACCGGTCCCTTCCCGAGCTCTGCCGTCGCATCCTTTATCTGGATTCCGGGATGATCGCCGGGGATCGTCACATCGGTTGCAATAGCAATATCAGGTTTTAACCGGAAGGCAGCGACCTTGGCACCTTTCAGCCCTACCTCCTCCTGCACGGTAAACACCCCGTACACGGTATGCGGGGTCTCCATCCGACGAAGGAGCTCGATAAGGACCGCCACCCCTACCCGGTTATCAAATGCCTTACCGGTAAGCCTGCCATTTGCAAGCCTGGTGGCCGTGACATCAAGGGTCACCGGCGTTCCTATCTCAATTCCCAGGTCTGCCACCTCCTCGGGAGAGCGTGCGCCGACATCGATGAACATATCCTTTAATTCCGGCTGCTTCTTCCGGTCTTCCGGCTTCATCACGTGCGGAGGCTTGGATCCGAGCACACCGGTCACCGGTCCCTTTGTCCCGTGCAGCACGACCCGCCGAGTCGGCAGTATCGGTTCATGCCATCCTCCGATGGTGACAAACGAAAGAAATCCCTTATCGTTGATATACTGGACCATGAGACCGATCTCGTCCATGTGCGATGCGATCATCACAGAGAAATCACCCCCACGCCGCGTCGCGATGAGGTTTCCCATCCGGTCCTCATAAATATCGTCCACGAACCCGGCAAGCTCTTCGCGGATAATATTCCTGATATTCTCTTCAAAACCTGACACCCCGTGGGCATCAGAGAGTTTTCGTATCAGTGCTTCCATTGCTGCAGATTCCATCCTTCTTATACTGCGTCCTTTATCCTGTTTAATGCAGTCTGTATGATATCGCGTGATGCTGCATAACTGAACCGTGCATACCCGGCACCACCACTGCCAAACGCATCACCGGGCACTATCACCACCCCGTGATCGATGATAGAGGAGAAGGTTTCTGCATCCATCGGAACAAAGAGATAAAAAGCACCCTCCGGGATGGGAAACGAGAACCCGAGATCCTGCAGACCCTGGCAGAGCATATCGCGCCGTGCTGCATACTCATCCCGCATCTCTGTGACACAGGACTGGTCACCGGTATACGCGGCAAGCGCTGCGTACTGTGAGATGGAACAGGCACAGGTCTGGCAGTACTGGTGAATCTTTGTACACTGCCGCACGTACGAATCAGGCCCCGCAAGGTATCCGGCCCTCCAGCCGGTCATCGCATACGTCTTGCTCGTTGCATTCACGGTTATCACATCCTCAGAGAACCGGGCGGCACTCACCGTCTCGGCGCCGTACACGAAATGCTCATACACCTCGTCAGAAAGGACGCAGACCCCGGCATCTGCCGCGTACTCGACTATTGCCCGTACCGACTCTTTCTGTTCGACTACCCCGGTCGGGTTGGCAGGAGAGTTTAAAACCATCATCCGGGCACCGGAGAGACGCTCCTGTACCGCGTCAACATCGAGATGCAGATCCCGCTTTAGGGGAACCATATCAGGAATGCCCCCCGCAAGGGTGACACACTCCCGGTACGAGACAAAACCGGGGTTTGGAACAAGCACCCGGTCACCAGGGTTTACCAGTGCCTGCATTGCTACAAAGATAGCCTCACCTGCTCCCGCCGTCACAACGAGCTGGGACGGATCATAGGAAAGGTTGTTATCTGTGCGAAGCCTGGCACATATCGCCTCCCGTAACTCCAAAAGACCGGTGTTGAAGGTATATCCTGTTTTTCCATCCTGTATCGCTGCGATGGCAGCTTCCCTGATATGCAGCGGCGTGACAAAATCAGGCTGTCCGAGTGAGAGACTCACCGATCCCGGTTTTGCCTCCTGGAAGAACTTCCGGATCTGTGATTCTGATACCTGCTCTGCCCGGCTTGCTATCGATCCATATCCCATACAACATCACTACTCAATATTTGCATGCCTGCCTTTTAACTCGGCCTCGTCAATCTTTCTCTCCTCCATAAGGTATGAGATGACCGCATCACAGAATGTCATCGATGCAGTCTCAAAGAATGTCCCTAACGGCGCAAAAGACCGGTGTTCACCAAGCATCTCCCGGACGTCAAAATTAACCGAATCATCAGGGACATCCTCCCTGTGCTGCGCAATAACTACCGTGGCATCAGCAAGTTTTCCTATTGCAGAGTCTGGATTTGACGTGACAAGAGCAACCCGGCCGCCAATACTCTTGGCAGTCTCTGCGATCTCTGCGATCGTCCGGGTCTGTCCGGAACCGGAGAGCACAATCACGAGGTCTCCTTTCAGAAGTGCCGGAGTGATCGTCTCACCGACCACGTAACTGGTCAGTCCAAGGTGCATCAGCCGCATCGCAAACGCCTTTGCCACGAGCCCGGATCTTCCTGCTCCCATCACGTATATCCGGCCTGAGGCAAGGATCTCGTCAACAAAGGACTGAACCTGCATATCAGAGATCGTTTTACTGACTGCTTCTATCTCGTGCGCCATCAGGCGCATCATATCCTGTACCCGGTGAATCATATCCTGTGTAGAGATACGATACCGGTCTTCTTGATGATTTCTACTACCATAAAAGGAAGGGGTCAGAGCAATCAGTAACGACCAGACGCATGGGTGTACTGCATGGTTGTTCCGGTGCGGACAAGACCCGAATCAGTAACGACCGAGACCGGCCCGTGACCGCAGGCGACATACAAAGGATGACCTGTTTTTTTATGCCAGAGATCATCTGCCTTCCTGGCAAGGGCAGTAAGCGCAGCCCGTTCCGTCTTTACCAGGGCCGGATCCACGTTAACCGTGGTGACGAGATACACGGCAAACCCATTATATTGTCTCCTGCTTTCGGTAAGACCGGAAAGATTAAGGATGGTATCTGAGGTAAAAAGCAACCCTGCATCACGGGAGTACAGGTAAATAAGCCCGTGCTGGTGGCCACCATGGCTCTCCAGGATAAAAAATTCACAACCCCCAATCTGCATCCGATCAAGAACAGCAAACCCTTCGATGTATTCATCACCGGCAGGGGGAAAGAACTGAAAGGATTCTCCTGGATGCATTCTGCCAAAGAGATTTATCATGAGGGTATACACCTCCTGAACAATCCAGTCCTCGTGAATAGAGCCCGTAGCACGGTTCCGGGTTGCAATAACCTTCCCGGTCCCCTCATGAGCAGATACCGGTACGGAAAAATACCCGGCCGCACCGCAGTGGTCAGAATCACCGTGGGTTATGAAAATGCGGGTGAGCCGGGAGATATCAATCCCGATTGCTGCAAACATCTGCATGACATCATCGTGATACAGTCCGTACCCGGTATCGACCATAACCAGCTCCTGCGGGGAATCGAGAAGAAAAATATTGCCTCCACAGGGAAGCTGAAAACAATGAAGGGTAAGATTCTCTGCAACAGGTATTTTCTGTATAGTTGCAAAAAAGGCATCTTTACAGGTCTTGTGCAGTTCTTCTCCATTCTCAAGTGCCCGTCTGAGCGTTGTCAGGTAATCCCTCGAAAACCAGGTCAGGGACTGCGAAGCATGAGAGAACCGGTTTATTAGATCGTAGACAGGTGGGCGGGCAGTATTATCAGTAATCGCCCGGATTGACGCGGCATACGAATCATAAAATCCCCGTTTATGTGCATCATCATCTGATATCGTACACAAGGCACCGGGAAACTGTTCCAGCACCCAGGACCGAAATGCCTCTGCAACAGAAACAGAAGGCGAGATACAGGTTGCACAAAAACGGGATGGGTCCTTTCCCCTATCATCGGCATCAAGAGAGAGAATACGAAATCCCTCTTTCTTTACTTTACCGAGGAGCGAGACAATTGCCGGGTGGACCGGAACGTGATATATCTCGATTGATATGATTACCGGCTCCTGGTCATGCATAATCCAGTACCCTGCCGCTTGTAACATCCCCAGGGATGACTCATATGCCGCCTCGCATCCTGATACCGAGACAAAAAGGTACCCTGGGTCGATATCCTCATCAAACCGGATCCTGCCGATAGAAAGGTGCAAGGAAGAGAGAATAGTACATATCTCTTCAATGCTGCCACCAGGGGCAGGGCATAGGGTAAGATGGAAGTTAGACGTATTCGGACTCATCGAAAAAAATAGGCTTTCCTTTCCAGTTACTCTTCGCCCTGTTCACGCATGGTGATTAATATCTCTCCAAACAGGGTCTCCTGTAGGATCTCTGCCACGTACTTTATCTGTTGCGCACGGTCAAGATCCTGGTTCCGGTTAATATCTGCATACATCTGCAACCGTAAGAGGGCAAACCTCAGACGAAGCAGATCTTCATCAGAGAGCTGGATTGCGCTCCGATAGATAGGCTCGATGAGATCAGGGAAGAGGGAGATGTCATTAAGGCACGTTACAATATCATTGTAAACAGGGAGAGGCTCCTCAATTCCGGAGAGGATGCGAAAATAATCCATATTCACCCTTCAACAACCGATACCAGACGCTCCATGACATCATTGATTGCAATCCAGGACGGTGTCTTCTCTCCCTTCCTGATAATAAACGGACGACCCTCATCGCCGGCTTTTCGCATCTCGATATCGATTGGGATGCTTCCCAGGAACGGAACGTTATGAGCCTGCGCAATCCGTTCTCCACCACCGGATCCAAAGAGATCAATCATCTCTCCACAGTGAGGACAGGCAAACCCGCTCATATTCTCGATAACACCAAGAACTTCAAGCCCGATCTTCTCGACAAAAGAGATTGCCTTGGTGGAGTCGAGAGTAGAGACATCCTGAGGAGTGGTTACGATAACCGCACCCCGAACATTTGGTGCCAGTTGTGCAATCGATAGTGCCTCGTCCCCGGTTCCCGGAGGAAGATCCACGACCAGATAATCGAGAGAACCCCATTTTGTTTCGTTTAAAAACTGACTTATTGCGGTATTCTTCATTGCACCCCGCCATATGACCGGGGAATCAGGCTGTGGAAGCAGAAATGCCATGGATACTACCTGCAGGGATCCGGTGACCCTGACCGGGACTATCTTATTATCCTCTGCAAGGAGCTGGTGCTGCTCAATGCCGAGCATTTTCGGGATGTTTGGTCCATGGATATCAAGATCAAGGAGTCCGACCTGCCTCCCTTTGTTCGAGAGTGCATAGGCCAGGTTCACCGATACCGTCGACTTGCCGACCCCTCCTTTCCCGGAAAGAACGAGGATAACATGCCTGACATCGATTGCAGCCTTGGGAGGAAGACCGCTTCGTTTTTCTGCATCCTCACAGGTGGCCCCGTGAGAACATGAGGAACAGTTTGAATCACAATTATCTGACGGTTTGGTTGTATTATCTGACATCTTGTATCTCCTCGGTTATACCTCTAGTAGTGGGTGAAACTACACGATAAGTATTCGGGAGTAGGTACGCGAAAAAAGATAGTACCACAGGAGAGCACCGAAACGAAACAGGATAGCAGGGTAGGAAAACAAAAGCTAACAGTATCTTATAGATGAAGAGAGAGATAGGTACATATCATGGAAAGGGGGGATTATCTGGTTATTATCGCAGGGATCATTGTTGTACTGATCCTGGCCATCGTGGTAAAACCCATTCTCACCGGTGAAGATGTCGTGTTCCTCCCTTCATCCCCGGAACCGCCTGTTGTTACTCCTGTGTCCCCGGTAGAGACCGTACCGGCTGGCACACCAGTGATGACCGCCCCTCCTACACCACAACCGGTTATCACGGAAAAACCATTCATTCCGGATGTTAGCCCCACGAGAACGTATTCACCACAGGGATCACTCTGGCAGCCGGATCCTGACATGCCGATGCCGGCTATCTCCATGGTACCGTTTGCATCAATCATTAGTAAGTACAATGGTAAGACCGGAACGTTCCTCATGCCATTCCCCTACTGGGAGATCACGTTCTCGGCAGTCCCTGACGGGACCGATCCTATCTTTATCCTTGATATCGTGGAGGAGATCTGGGAGAATAACCGTGTCGTGGATACCCGTCTTGTCAGAACACTTACGTGGAGGCCGGGACAGGAGCCGGATTACCGCGATGTCAGATTCTTTGAGGGTGACCGGTATTACTATTTTATGGTCACCTGTCAGGAACTCCGGGAGTATACCATCACAATCCTCGTCCCGAAAAAATACCTTGATGAATGGTCATAATCCCCATTCAATTCCTCTTTCCTGGCATCGCCATTGATATTCAATTTTCCGGGCTGAATGATACCTTCTCACGGGATACCTTAAATCCATCCCGGTAGTACATACTCCTATGGAGAAACGTGATATCTTCATGGTAGCTCTCGCGATCATCGTTGTCCTCTTCATGGCAGTATTTATAAAACCGATGATAACCGGAGAAGAGGTGATGTTTCTTCCAAGGAACAACATATCTGACGAGGTACAACCAGAGAACGAGACGACATTCCAGGAAGAGAATCTTACGGGACTCAACCTTACAACACAAAATATCACCGAGCCCGATTCACTGGCACTTATCCCTCTCGAATTGCCGGAAACTCCAATACCTACTCCTACCGCGGTCCCTACCTGGGACCGGTCAAAAACCCCTCTGAACCTGGAATCAGACAAGCTATATACCCCTCCCCGCCCCTATCCCACGGATGTGGCAGATGTGCATAAAATGCTCACCTACAGCCAGATAGATGGGAAATCAGGCGGAATCTCAAACCCGGTTACGATCCCGTACGGCTACTGGGAGCTGGTCTATGACGTCAGACTGGCAAAGGGTCTTACCGAGGCTGAAATAGAATCAAATACTCTGACTCTGACAAAAGAAGAGGCTCTTTTAAGAGAACCAAAAGACAGTGCTGATGTTGCATCACTCTCAGTGGTTGTTCCCCGTTTTTCAATCACCGTCCTTGATAATACTACCCATGAAGTTATTCGGACCATTACTCCCCCCGGGGGTTTGAATCCGGAATTATGGGAAAGTAAAGCTGAAAACTTCAATGATCCCCGTCCATGGAAAGAGAAGTTCTACAATGGGGGAGATTTTATCTTTGATATCGACTCCTCCTTTATCAATTCCTACCGGATACAGGTCATGGTACCGGATCCAAATACCGGTTCGTATGCAGGAATGGGATATGCAAAAGAGAAGACAAATGCCCTGTATCCTGCGTTTTCCCGGTACCAGGATCTCATAAACGCGGACCCGTATCCAGAGACCTATATCACCAATATCACAAGCAAATTAGCACCGGGATCTCCTGACACAAAGAACTGGAAAAAGAATGCACATGCAGTAACCCTTCTTACTGACCGGCTGAACGGGGCAGTTATCGACTCATTCCAGGTACGGGATGAATGGATTCAGGGAAATAAAGGGACACTTGCCGGAGAGATTACCTGGCTCATCGGAACAGATCCCATTACCGTGCCTGCAACACTAACATGGACCCGGGATGTGAACGGAGTCTGGCAGTTAGACACCCTTCCCGTGCTTCCCGAGGCTGAACTCATCAAAAACCTTGTCACCCGGTACCAGAATGCGTTCAATGCCGATTATAACTCTGATGCCTATGCGAGAAGCCTGTATGACCTCCTCACGACAACCGCCAGGGATGAATATACCGACATCCAATGCGATTACGCACACGAACAGGGAAAATGCTGCCCGTTCCGTGATCCCTATTGTGAAAGCGGGGATGTCAGTTGTTCTTCAAAAGAAGAATGCAGCCTGCTTGCACTCTACCGGGCAGCAGTCACCAACCGCCTGCAGAACGTAACCCTCTCCGGGTTTACGGTTTCTGATACTATTATCCGCGGCAATGAAGGAGTACTGAAGGTTGAGATCACATGGAATACCGATGGAACCACGAAGAAAACCTTTGAGGATATACCGGTCAGAAAAGAGGACGGATGGATCTGGAAGTTAGATGCCCCGATACTACTGAGAACATAAAGAGAGGCAGGAGAGAGACTCACCGTATTTGGGATACCCAGTTTCGTACGATAAATTCACGGATTAACTGGACCGCAACAGCGGCAGTCTGCCCGTTATCAGAATCACAGACTTCCATGTAGTCAAATGCAACCGTCTGTGCAGCAAAAGCCCTGATAACCTCCCGTATATCCAGCGGGTTGAGCCCGAACGGTTCAGGGGTACCCACTCCCGGGGTAAGACAACAGTCAATCACATCTGCATCTATCGAGAGATAGATCCGGGATCCGTTAACCAAACTCGTAATCTCCTCGATAACGCGAAGGATACCGATCTCCCTGACACGATCGGCAGTAAAAAGCATCACATGATCCCGTGCATATTGGTACTGATCTGCAGTTCCGCTCCGTGCACCAATAATCACAACGTTTGGCACCCCTTCCTCTATTATCCGCCGGGTCGTACATGCATGGTTATAGGGAGTTCCGCGAAACGCTTCCCGTAAATCCAGGTGAGCATCACAGACCAGGTACCAGTCAGGCTGTACTGCCTGAACCGCACCGATGGTGACCGAATGCTCCCCTCCCAGAAGAACCGGTACTTTTCCGTCGCAAACAAGATCTTCTACTGCCTGCCTGACCCCGGATACAACCTCGCACGGGATGACCCCAACCTCAAGATCCCCGCAGTCACAGAGAGGGATATCAGCAAACTCACAACCCGCCTCATCCATCCAGGACTCGAAATTCCATGATAATTCCCTGATTACCTTTGGACCATACCGGGTGCCGGGCTTAAAAGACGTTGTTCCATCGTACGGAACCCCACAGATAACATACCTGGCAGAGTCATAATCTGTACTGGAATCAGCAAATACAGGAAATAAACCTGATATCATAAAAAAAGAAACCCCCCGTAAAGGGGAAAACTACGTACTGATCTTCTTCTTTCCCATTGACTCGATATAAGTAATCTCCTTTCCGACCTCGATCGATCCCATCAATTCTTCAGAGATTGCTATCTCAAAGTTGGAATAATCACCCATATCCATCAACTGAACCGAGTTCCCGGAGATCGAGATGACCTGTCCTGCTTTCCGCTCAACAACCGGCACATAGGTCTTTGCAGAGACCGGCTGTACTATCGACCGCTTCATCCCGTCAAAAATACCAACCGCATCAACCCGTGCCTTTGCAGCTCCATGTTTTCCTGGTTTTGAGGTTGCAATGGCAAGAATTTTACAGGGCTCGTCTTCAATGAGAATATATCTCCCTTCCTTTAACTTGCCAACTTCTGTCTGCTCTTTCATTAGTCACATCCGTAAAAACTGGTTATATTTATCTGTATACCTGCACATAAATACATCAGTCAATTCAGTAAAAACGGACTAAAAATATGGATTTTTTTACCTGCTGTAACATGATTGCCGATGATGTCTCCCGGTGCATCCATCCTTTCATCGGCTCACAGGAAGGAGACCGGATACTACGAGCAGGGGCAGATAATACTCCAACCAAGGTCATCGATGATATTGCTGAATCCTGCATATTAAAGCAGATAGAAAAACACCGGCTTTGCGCACGGGTTGTCAGTGAAGAGGCAGGAATCGTTTCGATGCCCGGACCTGCAGGAACCATCTTTCTTGACCCGCTTGACGGAACCTACAATGCACTGGCAACAATTCCTTTTTATGCCCTTTCCATCAGCTACGCTCTCAATGGAGAGATAGTAAAAGCGTTTGTCAAGGATCTTGCCAATAACGAGATATTTACTGCCGAAAAGGGGAAAGGGGCCTTTCTGAACGGTACCCGGATTCATGTCTCTACCACTACTGATCTCGGCAGCAGTGCGCTCTGTATGTACGGATTAAAAGAGCAACGAGCAGATCTGCTGAACCTCTCCTCGATAATCAGACGTTCACGCCAGTTTGGTGCCATCGCCCTTGAACTCTGCTATGTTGCAGCGGGCCGTCTCGACGGTTTTATCGATATCAGAGGAATGCTCAGGGTAACCGATGCCGCTGCAGGGGTCCTTGTCTGCCAGGAAGCAGGAGGGGAAGTAACCGATACCGATAAAAACCCCATACCATTCCCTGACGTGGTGAGTATCAAGAGCAACCTTATTGCAACAAACAGAATCCTCCATTCCGACGTAATCTCTCATCTCAGGTGAAAAAATGAAGATCCTCATTATTCCACGGATCCTCGAGGAACGTGCAACAGCGTATGCCCACATCCTTGCAGAATCTCTCTCCCAAAAAGGACACAAGCCCGAGATCGCGACCCGAAGACTCCCGGTTGGTTCACCAGACGACGATAACCCGGCTCCTCTCTTCTCACGATCAGAACCACCGGATCTCGTCATTATTATCGGTGGAGACGGCACCATTCTCCTCGCTATCCAGCAGATGCCAGTACAGGTACCAATTCTCGGAATAAACTGCGGGGAGGTGGGATTTTTGGCAGACATCGAACCCGAAGAGATAACCGGGTTCTTTGAGGCAATGCAGGGGGATCTGTCGACCGAACAGAGGATGCGAATCAGTATCTATATTGATGGAGTCTGTGTAGGGACCGCGTTAAATGAAGCGCTTATCATCACCGACCGGCCGGCCAAGATGCTCAGGTTGCTCGTAACCATCGACGATGTCCTTGCTGAATCGTTCCGTGCTGATGGTCTTATCATCAGCACCCCGACCGGATCGACCGCATATGCCATGAGCGCAGGCGGCCCTATCCTCGATCCCAGGGTGGAGGGGTTTTTAATGATACCACTTGCTCCCTTTATGCTCTCAAACCGTCCCCACCTGATTCATTCTGACCGTCGTCTCTCTATCAGACTGATTAACCCTAAACCAGTGAAACTCGTCCTCGACGGACAGGTATCGATACCGATAGATCACGAGGCCGTCATCGATGTAAAAAAAGCATTAGAGCCTGCCATTTTCGTTAATACCGGAAAGAACTTCTTTATCAAGTGTAATGAGAAGCTCAGACATCTGTAACGGTCAATAACCCTTATATTACCTATTGTCATAATTGCTTACAGGAAACACCATGAAGGACACGATTCGAACGGTCATTGATTACGCAGCAGCAGAAGCTGCATTACAGGATCTCCTCGCACTGAACGGTTCCCCGGTTGCCATTAAGATCGTCAGGAACAGCGATGACATTCCTGCCGGTGTCGCGGAACTCGATGAAGCGACCCGTCACTGCCAGATGGTAAACCTTGCCCGGAAAGAAGGGCGTATCTTTTATGCACCCCCTGACAAGCATAGCTGCCAGGGAGGCGGATTTGCACTTGGTCTGAAAGAGATCACCCCATCGCTTGATTCAGGTGAGTTTTACTATGCTCTCGGAAAGTTCGAGAGCTGGCCGGCATGCAAGCGGACACTCAAATCCATTCCTGCGCTGGAGCCGCAAAAAACCTATGCAACGATGTATGCTCCCCTAAAAACAACACCCTTTGATCCAACCATTGTCATGATCATTGATGAACCACGGATTATGCTCAAACTGGCACAGGCACTTCTGTATCGCCTTGGCGGCAGGATCCATTCATCGTTTTCCGGGATCCAGTCTGTCTGTGCTGATGCAACCGCCCAGACGTACCTGACCGGTAACGCAAACTTCTCGCTTGGTTGTGACGGATCCAGGAAGTTTTCAGGTATTGCTGACAATGAGATGGTTATGGGAATGCCTGTCGAGATACTACCCGAACTCATCGAGTCATTGAAGATAGTCACGAGCGCTCCGGGTTCTGTGAAGAAGTAAGGTGATCGGTTCTCATCATCACCTTTTTTCGTAACTCACCATTTTTTGTTTTTCTGACCATTGTATTGTGTATGCATATTCGTAAAAATAGGGAAAATTCATGCAGATAGAAGAGATAATCGAAAGAATACCTCTAAATAACCGGATTCCTGACTCATCCAGTCAAATATATATCTTTGGAAGAAACCCGGTCCTATCCTTTGCTGAACTGCAGACCCTCCGGATTGCAGGAAACAGAACAAAAGAGGGAGGAAAGAATGACATACACACCGGATCATTCATTGATATCTCCCCTTACGGGTGTATCACCGCCGCACGGGAGATTATCGCGGTATCAGAATCCGGATCTCTGCTCAAATCAGCCATACCGTTCGCATATATCGAAAAATCAGAAGATCCAGTCACGGATAGAGAAAAGATCAGCACGATCGCTGATGAACTGGTGGGATCACTCCCTGTCGCTGATAAATGTCATTGGTGCATCAGTGCCTATAATGAGATGAATGAGAGAGATACAGAATATTTTAATCTGTTCCAGGGAGCAATAAAGGAAGCCCTGAAAAACCAGGGGATAAAAAAATGCACGTATATTCCCCCGCAGGAGGATCTTGACCGGGTCAGAGCCTACGATGATAAAAAGACGTGCCAGGGACATACGGTTCTGCCCCAAAAAATCCAGACAAAGAAGATTCTGTGGGAAGGATTTGAATGCATTCTCTGGCATATGACACGGCAATCAAAAAAAATCCTTATTGTGGGATTTTTGAAAGATACCATCGATGTTACCGGGTTTGAAGAACGGGATACCAAAAGACCCTATACACGGTCAAAACTCGGGCTAGGGGGAGCACTCGCCCGGACCATGGTAAACCTTGCCGGAGCTCCGAAAGGGACCGTTCTGTATGATCCCTTCTGTGGAACCGGCATCATCCTTCAGGAAGCACTCCTTTCCGGTCTTCTGCCTCTCGGATCAGATATTGACGAGAGCTGTGTTACGGGTGCGAGAACCAACCTTACATGGATCGCAAAAAAAGAAAAACTAAACCTGTTTGACATAAATAAGGTCTTTACTCTTGATGTAACCCGGGCAGCAGCACACTTTCCTCCGGGTAGTATTCCGGCGATCGTGACCGAACCGTACCTCGGACCTGCACTTACCCGGTATCCTGAACCGGGAGAAGCAAAGACTATCCGGGCTGATCTCAACCGGAGATATGACCAGTACCTTGCCGCATTATCACCGGTTCTTGTAGAGGGCGGAAAAATGGTAATTATCTTTCCCCGGATACGAACACGGGATGGAAATAGGCATTCTCTTGATATCAGGTCCCTGGTATCAAGGAACGGGTTGGCCATATACCATGAGACCATCCAAGATCTCAGGATTCCCTACTGTTTTATCCATGCTCCCAAGGGTCAGCGGGTTGAACGGGTAATCACCGTCCTTACAAAGTCATGATATTTTCTGATATCACCAGAAAGAGCCGGAAGAGGAGGGGTATTGCAGGATATTCATCCTTTTCCCAATCACTACTGAGATAGACACGTTATGATCTAATCCGATTACCATCCAAATGAACTTACCAGTACCCCGTTGCTGTCATAGAGCATCACCGTGTCACCACTATTACCAAGGACGGGTGAATGCAGATTCCAGTACCGGTCAATCAGGGTGTCAGTTCCTGAACCGGTAGAGATCGTTACCCGTCCATGCCCGGGAATAATGCCATCTGAAAACGAGTACACAAGACCACCAGACTCCTGCACATACCATCCTTTGATCTCAACAGGGGTTTCACCTGCATTTGCAATACATATCCTCTCACCATTCAGGTTTGTCTCATCATCACCTGCGGCATCATAGATAACATCAAGGATATACACACCTGCAGGCTGCTCTGGCATCTCTTGATCTTTCCGGTATTGCCACAGACCAACACCTCCTTTTCGCGCTGCATCCTCAAGGGCAAGGTATTCCTGCTTTTGTGAGAAGGTCTCTGCCGCATACACACGGGCCAATCCGCGTGATACCAGAAGGGCATTGAAATCCTCGTCCTTATAGAGAACGTAGGCAAGCAGACGCCCGTACTGATCGCGGGACGGTGCATCCGTATCAGAGGCGAGAAGAATTGTCTCTTTATCGATCGACTCTCGTGTAAACCGTGCTGCCTCTTCTCCCCAGAGAGCAAGATAGGAGAGATCATCGATTGTTCCATACTCGAAAGGATGATTATCATCCGCTACCTTCTCGGGAGTATCAATACCGAGAAGACGAACCACTTCCTTTGTTTCATCAGGCATAAGGACACGGATGGTGTCACCATCCATTACCGAGAGAACGGTAACCTGCTTTATTGAACCAGCTTCGTAGTATGTTTCGTCCCTGGTTACTGTCGTACACCCGGCAGAAAGGATGGTAATGAGAATAAAAGATACGAATAGACAATGTATCTGCTGTACCATACCATAGGTATGGAAGTGCATCTATATAGTACTCTTCAGAAGGATTCCCTGGGTTTCATGAACATTCACACCGGGGAGATCACATTTCCATATGCATCTTTTTTAGATTCCAGACAAAATAGAACGATATCACTCTTTCATATGCACGTACAATATAAATCCCCGAAAATAAAAGATAGAAACTGACCTTTTAAAAAATGAAGGGATATAAGGATTAAACCGGGTTTTCTGCAGCAACAATCGGTTCATCGGTCCCGGTTTCACGGTTCAACGTGATATATACATCCAGGGACTGTCCTTTGGATGGATAATACTGGATAGGATCTGTCGCCGTCTGGAAACCGCTCTTCATCACGGTTATGGCGTTGTACGGAGTACCGGTAAGGTAGATCGGTACAGATAATCCTCCGGTAACGGTCTGGCCTTTGTAATCATTGTCAAAGAACACACTGGCGCCATTGATGTTGCAGTGAACGTTAAACCAGCCCTCATCCCCTCCTATCGGGGTTGGAACGGTCGGGCAGGGTGATGGCTGGATCGGAACATAAACATTTAAGGTCTCGCCCTTTGCAGGAACTCCGGGGAGATCATTGGTCACTTCTGCCATCTGTGAGCAGTCCTCGTATGTTGCCGTATAGGTGGTGTATGGAGTTGCCGTGGTGTATACCGGTGTCGCCAGTTCACCATCGGTAATGGTCCCGACATAGGTCTGGTCAAGAGAGATCTCTACTCCATTCATCGGGCAGTGGAAGACATACCAGCCCATGTCCCCACCAATCGGTGTACTGGCATCTCCATCATCATAATGAACCTGAGAGACCACATTACCGTTGATTACTGTCTTTTCATCGTAAACCGTTGTTGCCGAGGAGTACGCAATTCCTACCCCGGTACAACAGAGTAAAACCAGCACAAGATGTATTATCTTCATGATTTGACCTTTCCTAAGGCTATACTGTCCAACCAGAATGATTCATGGAATTTTTGAGTATGCCTGATTTATATTACCAGTCATATCACATAAAATGTTTCGGAACAGGAGAGAAAGATCTCTGATGCAGAAATTACCACCACGGGTTATTTTTTCGTAAATGGAAAAAAGAGGCCTATCCCCGCGTATTGTTCCTGTTGGTATCGAAAAGAACTTAATGAATTGAATATACTGTATACAGATGAAACCGTCTCGCTCCCTGGCTATTCTTACTATCATTTTAATCGTTTGCCTCTCTGGTTATGCCCTATCTGACGTCCTCTGCGGTGAAGCAACCTGTTCATCTGAAGAGCGTTGCTGCAACGGCGTCTGCTACCATCCGATCATTGCAAACTGTGTAACAGACACGATCACCGGAGACGAGGTGATCTGCAACCGGC
>CAZSDZ010000025.1:0-38820 GCA_964605795.1 uncultured Methanoregulaceae archaeon | reverse complement strand
AACATCCTCGCAGGGATCATTGGTTATCCGTTGATCGGACTGATTTTTGCGAAGACCTATTAATCCTGATCAAGTAACCCGTTTCTTTTTTTTTTATTCGGGACTCCGCACATCACACATTTGTGTACAGTGATTTTTACACTCTTTATATAATGAACAGGGGGATTTTGTAGCTGACTCGAAAATATATCCACATTTTTAGTCTTGTGCGGAATTCCGAATATATATTTAAGCTAAGTCTATAAAAGTCAAGCCCGCTTCCGGAAAATAATTCCGCCATAATCCATCAATTGCGGAGTCCCGATTTGTAATCCACATGCTGAATGAAAAGCAGGATGTGAAGGTGATCCTCTTTCCTGGTCAGGGAGATGCCTGCGAGATTGAGTTGCCGATTGAGCGAAGTTGGCGGTTAAGTCCCTTTTACTTATCCTGTGATCATTAGGTGAGGAACCAGCTTTGCGACGATCCCTTATTTGAGACCTGAATAAATAGTCAAGCCCGCCCTACACTACATACATACAAGCCTGATTATTGAGTCCCATCTTCAATTTTTTTCATGTCAGCAACCAGCTCCTCCATGCTCCTGTTCTCCATATCCCGCCTCTCTGTAGTATAATCACCAGTACCGGGATAGAATATCCTGATAAACCGGGCAGTATCCACCGGCCCGAGTTCTCTTATCAGAGCCGATATCCCTTCATGTTGTATCTGTGCAATGGGTTTTGTCTTCATAAGTACTCATTCACCTCCTTTAGCCAATGAACAGGATTATCAATCCGTATTGAGATATCAGTATTTGGGTGCTTCAGAGTATTAATGATGCCATCATCAGTGGTCAGGAATACTGCTTCGGCCCGTTCTGCACAGGAGATATGAAGTGCATCAAGGTTTTTGATGCCAAGCAATCCAAGTTCTTTTGCCCGTGAGACGATATCATCATCAATCCTGATATAATTATGGGATCGTAAAAGGATACCCTTGAGATGCTGTACTCTCATGATATCACTCATCTGATTGATCTCATAGATGATAGGAGTACTTGAAACAAGGCTGAATCTACCGTTACATAACATCAGGATCTCCTCTACTGCCTCAGTCTCAATCCGTATCCTGAACTGGGACTGATCATCAAACAGCCTGCATAAACAGCAGACATCAAGATAGATTTTCATTTCACGGCTTCCTCAATGATCTTCCGCTCTTTTCGTTATCGATATCCCAGCCAAGTGCTTTAAAAAACGGGTCGATAAACTCCCTTCTGACCGATGTCTCGTTATAATCCGGAGATTTATATTGAGAGTGATTGAGTGTGAATTTATGAATTAAATCCTTGATAGGCTGAGGACAGGGCATATAAGAGAGATATGACCGGAGTATTCAAAAATGAACCGGTTTGATCCCGGTGACCACTGTAAACTCCATACCCGGGTGTTCTTTTATGAACCAGTGTTCGTCATGAAGGTAGCAAACCATTCTGGATTTTTTTTATAAATGGGTTACGAAATCGAGATGGTATCCGGAGCATCCCTCTCTCGTGTCTATTCTTTCAGGAAATTGTTCTTCACATTCTTAAAAGATTCATCACCATCAGTATTTCATAAACGGCACCCGAGAATCAGTGAGAATTCCCTCTTTTGCAATGATTATTATGAACGATAAAAACAGCCATTTTTTGCGTCTTTTTCTTACCGGGCCACGATCTATAAACAAATGTAAGTAAAACCTCATGTATGGCATCTGATCACATCACTGAATCATCAGACCTCTTTGAGAATGGATATAACTGTTCTCAGGCTGTTTTTTCAGTCTATGCACAAGAATATGGACTTGATCCAGATCTTGCCAGGAAGATTGCAACCGGTCTGGGGGCCGGAGTCGGGAGAACCGGCACTATCTGCGGGGCAGTAAGCGGTGCGATCCTTGCAATAGGGCTGGTACATGGGATGGGCAAATCTGATGAGGTTGCTGCAAAGGAGAAGTGTTACGCCCTGGATACAGATTTTGTCCAGAGGTTCACCTCGGAGTTCGGATCAATAGAATGTCCTGCACTTCTAGGGTTTAACCTTTCTATTCCAGCCGAACAGGAGGAGGCGAGAAAGAGAGGAGTGGTACAGAAGATCTGTCCCGGTCTCGTGAAGGGAGCAGTCGAGATTCTTGATGAGATACTTTAAATTGAATATGTTTCTCTTTTCAGTCAGAATTGCTTGGGATCTGCTGGAATATGAATAATGCTGACCTTAATATTAACCATTACTGTTAAGAAAAAGGTTAGGATAATTTCTCTCTCATAAAACCGGGATTAGGATGATAATCCCCATAGCGAGCATGATGATCCCGATTGCCAGTCGCAACTGACTTTTTCTCTCGTCTCTCCAGGAATTCAATTTCTCTGGCGAGAGTCCGAAGAGTACAAGAAGCAGGATTCCGATAAGCGGGAGGATAACCACGAGATTATATCCGAGAAGATAAAGAACTCCCCGTTCAAAATCCTGGTAAATCATTCCAAGAACTGAAATATAGATCCCCACCGTACAGGCCATCCCATACAGTCCGGTCAGGCCTCCGAGAATAAATCCTGCCGGGATACTTGCCTTCTTCAGATATTTAGATATGGAACTCTTCTTTGACCGGGGGATTGAGAATAATGCTTGTTTCTTTTTCTGCAGGCCATCTTTTATCTGGAATAATCCTGCGATGATAGCGATAACTCCTGCTGCAATGAGGAAGTAGTGAGCAACACCCGGGAGCTGGATGACCGAGAAGATTGCAAACCCGGACAGTACCCTGACAATGAAGAATGCGATGATGTATGCAGAACCTAGATAAAGAATCGTTTTTCTCGAATCCGATGCCATCAGGGAGACGAGCAGCAGGGCAAGCACCAGCAGACCACAGGGGTTAAAACCTTCTCCGAGAGCTGCCAGGAGGAGGATTACGGGATTAATTGTGATCTCTCCGGATGATTCAGGGAGGCCAAATCCGGTTTCAGATGTCCCTGCCTGCTCTACAGCCTGAATCGTATCCTCCAGCTCTGAAAAGATCTCCTCCTCTCCAATCAGGATCTGGTTGCTGATAAAAACTACCGGGACAGATATAGTCTCATCAGGGTGCATATTTTCAAAGGTTTCAAACAGAAGAATATCCTCTTTATTCCTGGCAATGTCATGATATTGTATTGGTATTTCCGGGTGTTGAGATTCATATTCTTCAATAAAGGGCAGTACTTTATGGCACTCTGCACAGTACGGACTGTGAAAGAAATGAACGATATTTGGGTCAGAGATATTCGCTGACGGCTCTGTTGTATCTTCTGCAAATACTCCATTGACAAGGAACAAAATTGCACATAAGAGTATCACTCCGGTAACTGGCTTTTGACCTAAATATTTTTCAATTGGGATCATCGTATTGACCTTTAAGATACGTTATCTCTCTACATATATGTTATTTAAAGGTCATAAAATCGTGTTAAGTCAATCCTGGTTAGATCTCTCTCTGGACATATCCATCAGAATGTCTTTTTAAGTTTGTCCTAAAACACACGGGCTCTTGTATTGTTCTCGTTTTTATTCATTACAATCCCTTTATCAGGTTTCGTTTCTGGATGATCCGTGCGACAAGGATAAATCCAACCGATACGCCAATAAGCACACAAAGATCGGTTAGTGGCGAGAAGGTTGACTCTCCTCTCATGGCGCTACGGAAAAGATCGACGAGATACGTGAGTGGTGAACAGTATGCAAGGGTCAGACCTGCCCCCTGGATCTGATCCAATGGAATAAAGATCCCTGAAATAAAGATGAGTGGAAATCGTATCAGATTGGAGAAGATCATAACATTAGGCGGGCTGTTGGATGCCGGTGAGGCAAGTAAAACTCCTAATGATGCAAAAGAGAGAGTGCCGATGATAAATGCAAAAACAAACAATACCGGGTTTTGTATCGGTACAAAGAAAAAAAGGGAGCTGGCTACCCATATTCCCATACTTATTCCGAGACCAAACACTGCTCCTGCGGTAATATCCCCGAGAATGATACTATCCTGTGTCACCGGGTATGAAAGAAGCCGTTCGTATGTCTTCTCCCGTTTCTCCCACGGGGTAATCAGTGGGCCTATAGATGAAGCAGTGAAGAACACCATCATCGCAAGAAACGCAGGAAAGAATGTCCCGAGGTCAAGCTGACGACCGACAAAGAACGCGAAGAACATGAAGAGCGGAAACAGAACACCGAACATGAGAACCGGGGGCTTCGTGTAATACAACCGTATATTCTTTCCGGTAATGACAAAAATTCCACGTATCATGAGTGGGAACTGCATTATTCACACCCCGTAAGATTCACAAACGCTTCTTCGAGACTTGGACCTGATGTGGAGAGAGAAGTAATTCGTAAGGATCCCTCTCGAGCACGCCCAATAATATATTCTAAAATCCTGTCCGGATCCTCTGTAAATATCCGCCATTTATCGCCACACGGTTCTACTCGAATAATCCCTTCCCCAGCGAACAGGTCCTCTGAAACGTTCCGGTCAAAAGAGATCTCGACCGATTGTGTCGTATCAAACATTTTTTTCAACCGTTCGGGACTGTCCTGTGCAACAATCCTCCCCTGGTTTATGATGCAGACCGTCTGACAAAGGGTATTTGCCTCTTCTATGTTGTGCGTAGTAAGAAAGATTGTACTCCCCTGCCGGTTCATCTGATGAATCGTCTCTATAACCAGCCTGCGGCTCTGAACATCAAGACCACTGGTTGGTTCATCAAGGAACAGAACACGGGGCTGGTGAATGATGGCACAGGCAATACTTACCCTTTGCTTCATCCCTTTTGAGAATGTTCTGACCAGAGCGTTTCGTTTATCATAGAGGTTTAGTTGTGTGAGGATCTGTTGAATCTTCTCCTCGCGGAGTGCTTTTGGCATACCGTACATTTTACCGCTCAGATGCAGGTTCTGTTCTGTGGTAAGGTCACCGTAGACCGTACTACTCTCAGGGATAACTCCCATCTGCATTTTGGCATCGAGCGGGTGACGAACAATATCTATTCCATTGATCTGAACTGTACCCCTGTCTGGAGTGAGGACACCGGTGAGCATTCGGATGGTGGTTGTTTTCCCAGCTCCGTTCGGACCAAGGAATCCAAAAATCTCTCCCTTGCCGACAGTGAGACTGAGATCAGATACTGCCTCTATTGTTCCAAATCTCTTATTGAGCCCCTCTGCCATAATTGCATTCATAATACCATTTCCATATCCGAAAAAAACCTGTATTGTCGTATTTTACTAGAAGGACAATATATAATCCCTTTCACTCTTCTGGTTGTGATGAAAGGAGACACAATGATTCACCAATCAGCCTTAATCATTCCTTCGTGAGTCCCAGTATTTGTAACACTCAAACCAGATGACACTCATCACACCTACGATTACGCATATGATGAGATCAATAATAGGAACCATACCGAACCGGAAGAGATCTATCAAAGCAGGAATGAAGAGTACCAGCACTAATCCGGTGATCGTCCCAGCAAACACCCAGACCATAGACCTGTTGGGAGAGCGTATTGTTGTAAGTATCGTTTCAGACCATGATCGGTTTGTAAGGATGAGACAGAGATTTGCAACAACAATCGTTGTAAATGTCAGAGTCCGTACCTCTGCATCACCAAAACCCCTGCTTACAGCATTCATGTACATGATAAAGACTAAGGCTAATACAACAAATCCCTGGAGGAGACTGATTATCAGGATCTTTTTTGTGAAAAGGCCTTCATTTTTCTGTCTTGGGGGGCGGGTCATCACGTTTTTTTCTTCTTTTTCAGATTCAAACACGATAGAACAGGCGGGATCAATAACCAATTCAAGAAAAACAATATGCACGGGCAGCAGGATCAATGGCATATTGAGAAGAACGGGAATCAGTGACATGCCTGCAATGGGGATATGGACTGATATGATATATGCCATCGCCTTTTTCAGGTTATCAAAGATTCTCCGTCCCAGACGTACCGCAGAGACAATAGAGATGAAGTTATCGTCCAAAAGCACAAGTGACGAAGATTCACGGGCAACATCAGTTCCCCGGCCCCCCATTGCAATGCCGATATCTGCACATTTTAACGCCGGGGCATCGTTAACCCCATCACCCGTCATGGCAACAACTTCGCCGTTGGCTTTAAGGGCATTGACAATCCGTAGTTTCTGTTCCGGAACCGCCCGTGCAAAGAGGTTTGTGGTCCTGATACGTATCTGAAGTTCATCCTCACTCATCCTGTCAAGTTCAGTACCGGTAATATACTGGTCAGTATGGTCAAGACCGATCTGTCGCCCGATATTTTGGGCTGTGAGGGGATAGTCCCCGGTAATCATAATGACCTGCATCCCTGCAGTATAACATTCCAGTACTGCTTCCGCTACCTGCGGGCGGACCGGGTCAGCAAATCCTATCAGTCCTAAGAACTCAAACACAAAATCATGCTGTTTTTCAGGCAGGACCGGCAGGGTAAATGAAGCCTTGGCCACACCCAGAACCCGGAGTCCTAATGTTGCCATCCTGTTGACATCCATCGCTAGTGACTGCCGTTTTTCCTCATCAAAATGACACAGATCGGCTATTGCTTCAGGAGCTCCCTTTGTAGCGATAATATAATCCTTTCCCTCAGGCGATCGCCACACATTTGACATCGCAAGGAGATTGGGAGAAAGCGGATATTCCACGATCAGTTCCCAGCCGGTATGGATGTGTTCAGTCTTTCCAAAATCCCCTTGTGAGAGCTGGATTAATGCTTTCTCCATGGGATCAAATGGATCCTTTTTACAGGCAAGAATGGCAAATTCTGCTAATTCGTGACATATATCCGGAACCGAATTATCTCCCGTGGCATCGTGTTCACATATCTGCCCGCCTGTAAAAAATGAATGAACGGTCATCCGGTTCTGGGTCAGTGTACCGGTCTTGTCTACACATAATACTGTTGCAGAACCCAGTGTTTCTATTGCCGGAACCTGGCGGGTCAGTACGTTTTTCTTTGAGATTCTCCACGCACCGAGTGCAAGGAAAACGGTCAGAACGACCGGGAATTCTTCCGGGAGGATCGCCATTGCAAGGGTAATTCCTGCAAGCAGTCCCTCGATCCAGTTACCCCTGCTCACACTGTATACGATAACGATTATCAGACAAAGGAAGAAGCCAATGATGGCAATAGACCTGACAAGATGCACGATCTCTACTTTAAGCCGGCTCTCTCCCCTCTCCACTGTCTTTAGGATCGAACCGATTCTTCCCATCTCAGTCTTTGCACCCGTCAGTGTAGCCTCTGCCAGTCCCTGCCCCTGAACTACCATCGTCCCTGAGTACACATAGGGCTGATCATCCCCTCCCGGTCGCTCTGTCTTTGAATCTTTCGTCCATACAACTTTTCGAACCGGTACCGATTCCCCGGTAAGAAGCGATTCATCTATCTGAATATTGTTGGATGAGAGGAGAATCCCGTCAGCGGGAACCCGGTCCCCCTCGGCAAGAATCAATTTATCCCCGGGAACTACCTCCCGTCCGGCAATTCGTTTCTGTTCCCCATCCCTGATAACGAGAGCCCTGGGACTGGAGAGGTTCCGGAGTGACTCAAGTGCCTGCTCGGTCTTTCTCTCCTGGTAGACGGTGATTGTGATGATGACTACGACAAAACTCATCAGCATGATGCTTTCGGTCGTATCCCCAAGTAAAAAATAGATAAGACCACTTGCGACAAGCAGAATGAACATTGGTTCTTTTATGACCCCGCAGATTACTCCCAGAATTCCAAGGGAGACCGATCCGGGCAGTTCATTATATCCAAAAGACTGAATCCGGAGGGCAGCCTCATCAGATGAGAGTCCGTGTACGCTATCAATATCAAGAGATGTCATGTGCAATCCAGCTAGTTCAGGTATTTGAGAGTAATTCCTGAAGACTCTTTCTGGTTACCTGAAATTTCGGTTAATTTTATATTTGAAAATTGCAATATCTGTTTTTCAGTCTGTATCATTGGATATCTTCTTCTTATAAGGGTTTTTTTAATAGCGGAATGCAGCATTTTTCATAATCAGTAATCAGATACCTGAATTCAATCACATATAAATCTGCACGAGTAGTTGTTCTGGGATAAACCCGGTTCAGGACTCTATTTACCTTTTTTGTTGGGTTGAAAATATATCTCAATCCCTCGGGGAATTACTATTAGCCATTGATGGAGTACAATATTCTGGATCCATCAGACAGGGTTTGAACCTGTATGAGCGTCTGAGTTAAAACAGGGATGAATGAGGTTATCTCTCTGAAAATTCAGGTAAAAAGATACTATCAATCTGATTATTCTTTCAGTTCCTTTATTTCTGAATCTGCAGCGTTCTTCTTTACAGATTCGATACCGTTCCTGCAGGAATTCTCTGATTTATAACCCTGACTTTGTCCGATAACTTCTCCATTAGCAGCTTTTAGGGTAAAACGGAACTTTTCTGCCTTATCTTTCTTCACTTCAAAGCGGGAATCATCAGCAGCATTCTTACGGATCGATTCAATCCCTTTCATGCATCCAGCTTTTGATTTGTAACCTTCTCCGGTCAGGATTACCTGGTTGTTACCTGCTTTTAATCTGAAACGAAACTCTCCTGCTTTATCCTTGTACACTTCAAACTTTCCGCTCATAGTAACCAATGAATAATCATTTTATTACATGAAAAACTTATCGGTAAAAATTACCTGTTCGTGTCTGGATTTTCTGGTATGGCTGCACGATGAAGAAGGAATAACTAACAGGCCCTGAATAATCATTTCCCAGAAAATCTAAAAAATAAAGAGATATGCTCTAAAAACTACTGAATAGGAGAGTAATATAGAATTAGTGGCATTAGTGGGGAAAAGAAAAAAGTTAGGTTTTTTAGAGATCCATCCTGCGAGGGGGTAAATCAGTCTGCTCGAGAATTCATTTTTCATATGGAATCGTGCAATAGGGGCAATTTATCTTTCTAATCCCGAGATCAGTTCACCTCTCGTTTTTCCAAACTTGGTTTTCTCATTAAAGAGATAATGCAGTGAGATGATTCAGGATGATATCAAGTGAAAACACTCCCCTTGTGGTGTTGTTCACCTGCCTTATGGAGATCAGAAGAAAACCGGTAGCATCTTAATGAGGAGGTTTTTGCTCATGCAACAGGAAATGTCACATCTCTTTTACATAGAGAAATACATCCAAAATTCTCCCGAACTTCTCACCGACATGGGGGAGATGAGCTGCCCTGATATATCCCATTTTTTCACAGAGATGAATGCTTGCAACGTTTTCTGCCGATAATGTCATGATTAGCACATGAATCCCGGATTTTTTTACCGTTCTCTCTAAAAAAGCCAGAGTAACTGTTCCGATCCCCTTCCCTCTCCATTCCGGCTGTAAATAGATACTTATCTCAGCAGTCCGGTCATACGCAGGTCTGTTTTTGAATCGTGTAATGAAACAGTACCCAATTATTTGTCCGGATTCCCGGATCATAAACGAGATATATCTGGGATGATTGATAAACAGAAACTCCTGTATCTCATCGATTGAGAGGGGTTTGTGATGAAATGTTGCAGTTGTATTCAGGATATAGTAATCATAGATCTTCTTTACCAGGGGAAGATCTGCCTCAGTTATCGGAGTAAACGATACCATCTCTCTTCTTTATCTCTTACTGTTTCCATTACATGAATGCATGTATCCAACCTTTGGAAAGATGAAAAACTAACAATTCGTTGTTAAACCCCGATTATTACCTTACTCTACCGAATCCCGTTAATAGAATAAAAGGTAATAGTGATATATGGCAGAAGAAAAACCATCTGCAGGTACATCCCGGCAGAAGATACGATTTATTATCCTTATTGTCTCGTTCCTTCTTATTCCGGTAACGATCTTTTATGTCTCTCCTATTGTTATTATGATGGGAGCAGCAGAAGGGATAGTCGCTGGCAGTATGCTGCTTTTCATCGCACTTTTTATCATATCTCTTTTTGCAGGGCGGATCTGGTGCGGATGGCTCTGTCCCATGGGTGCATGGCAGGAGATATGTGCTCCGGTCATGAAAAAGACGGTAAAAGAGGGCTGGCAGAACTGGATTAAGTATGTTATTACAATTCTCTGGCTTGCTGCAATCGGATTTACCTTTCTCTCAGCGGGGGGAATCAAGGGAATTGATCCCCTTTATGGTACGGTAAACGGGATCTCGGTCTCTTCAATGGATGTACTGATGGTCGTCTGTATCATCTTTGCTTTCATCTTCGTCGTTTCTTTCCTTACCGGAAGACGCGGTTTTTGTCATGTCCTCTGTCCGATTGCAGGATTAATGGTTGCAGGCAGGAAGATTCGCAATCTCATTGGGTGGCCTGCCTTGCAACTGAATGCCGATGCAAACCTCTGCAATGACTGCAATGACTGTTCACGTGCATGCCCGATGGGCCTTGATGTGCATGGTATGGTCAGGAAGAACCAGATGGAGAATGCAGACTGTATCCTCTGTGCCAGTTGTGCTGATACCTGCAACAAGGGAGTTATCTCATACTCAATACAAGGAAAATAAAAAGATCAATCTGAAAGAGCAGAAATATCCGGAGGTCCTTCTTTGATGTGTAACCCCTACCTGGGGAACCGGATACTCCTCATCGCAGGACTGGTTGGTAGTGTTGCCAATGACATATCTCTCAATTGATTTTGCTCAATGTGCGATTTTTTGCTTCAGATATTAAAAGAAAAGCGATAAGTGCCTAATTAGAGTTAAAAGGGAAAACCGGGAAGGAGGAGAACTTTTTTGTGAATACCGCAATAGGGAGATTATGAGTGAAACAACATCGGGTGCCATCCTTCAGCGGGACACAAAGACCTATGCCATCATGGTAGGGAATCCCGCTGGAATCGTTACTCCTGCGGATCTTGAACGCGTATCGACAGTTGCAAGAAAATACGCCATACCTGTCATCAAGCTTACATCAGGACAACGGATAATCCTTGCAGGCATCTTTCCACCTGATCTCCCTTCTGTGTTTGCTGACCTCGGTTCACTGGCGGCACCAGATACCGGGCCCTGTGTGAAGTTTGTCCAGGCCTGTCTTGGTACCGGGATGTGCAGGTATGGATCCCAGGACTCGATTGGTCTTGCCGGAATTATCGAAGAAAGGGTTTCCGGTATCTCTTTTCCAGCAAAGGTCAAGATTGGTGTCTCCGGCTGCCAGCGGTGCTGCAGCGAAAGCCAGATCCGGGATGTCGGTATTATCGCTACCATCCATGGCTGGATCATCTCCTTTGGTGGCAATGGAGGAACGAAACCCAGGATAGGTGATCTCATTGCCTGGAATCTTTCTGCTGATGACACCGTTGACTGTGTTGTCCGACTCCTGGAATATTATCGTGGAAATGCGAAACCCCGTGAAAGGACAGCCCGGTTTATGGAACGCACCGGTATGAAACGACTTCGATCGGAACTGCTTTCACTTCTCCCGTATATCCCCTTAGAGAAGGTGTAAAAAGATGAAAATTACTGAAGTTGCAGGGGTCTCCCCGGGGCCAAATCCCCATCATGTGGATGCAAGAATGGTGTATGATACACAAAATGCTCTGGCGGTTGTCATTACCTTGCAACCCGGGGAATCGTTAAAGAAACATATCACCCCGGTTGATGTCTTCTTTTATGTTTTAGATGGTTCTGGAGTTGTTGAGATTGGAGAGGAACGGGCAGTATGCAGAAAAGATACACTGATTGAGAGTCCGGCCAGGATACCGCACCGCTGGATAAATGAGAGTAGTGACACCCTCCGCGTTCTGGTTGTGAAGGTTCCAAAACCGATAGAAGAGACAAAATTACTCTGATATCTTGAATTCAGACTTTTCATTCGATCCTGATTTCCCTCAAAATTTTCAGTCTGATTGTATTCTTGTGGTCAATTTGGAATTTTTTAAAAGTTACTGCAGATACAATCACTCCCATCAATAAAGACGCATTTTTGCTGCCTGATGATCCGGTAACGGGTCTCTTGTCCATAGATTTACCAAGAAGAATAACGAATAACACTTATCTTAAAAAAGATCTTCACGGGTGGTTGAACTGATATCAGTCCTGTATGTTGATGACGAGGCATCTCTCCTTCTCGTTGGCAAGATCTTTCTTGAGGAATCAGGGGATTTTTTTGTTACCACCGTGGAGTCTGCACAGGAAGGTCTCTCTTTTCTAGAAAAGGAACATGTGGATGCGATTGTCGCTGATTACATGATGCCGTATATGGACGGAATAGCGTTTCTTAAGAGAGTACGGGAACAGTTCGGGGACATTCCCTTTATTCTCTTTACCGGGCGGGGTCGCGAGGAGGTTGTCATTGAGGCAATAAACAATGGTGCCGACTTTTATCTGCAGAAAGGAGGAGATCCGCAAGCCCAGTTCGCTGAACTGGCCCACAAGATCAGACAGGCAGTACGAAGAAAGGAGGCTGAAAAGCTATTCTGTGAGTCTGAAAAGCGTCTTTCTGATATCATTAACTTCCTTCCCGATGCTACCTTTGCCATCGACAAATCCGGGAAAGTTATCGCATGGAACCGGGCCATTGAAGAGATGACGGGTGTATATTCGGTTGAGATTCTTGGAAAAGGGGACCACGAATATGCGATTCCATTCTATGGGTACCGACGTCCCCTTTGTATTGACCTGATTCTTGAACAAGGTGAGAACAAATCACCGTACTATTCAACAGTAACCCGCATCGGATCTACTATCACTGCCGAAGTGGATATCAACCCGAAAAAAGGGTCTTTGAGAAGAACACTCATAAAAGCATGCCCTCTCTATGATGAGGCAGGCGAAATTATCGGTGCAATAGAGTCAATCCGTGATATCACCGATCTCAAGACGGCTCAACAGGAACTCATGGATAGTGAGAAGAAGTTTCGCAATGTTGTCACCTACTCCCGTGATTGTCTCCTTATTGTTGGTTTTGATGGTATCATCCAGTTTATCAACCAGACCGGACTTTCCATGATAGATGAAGAAGATTTTGATACGGTTATCGGCAGGAAGAGTATCATGGAATACATTCACCCCGATTCTATCAGAACAGTAACATCCGATATGCATACGATCGAGCAGGGGATGGATGGGTACCTCTCTTCTTATAAACTGGTTACGGCAAAAAAACGGGAGATCTGGGTGGAAAGCCTTGGGCGAAAGATCCCATATCAGGACTCTCAGATGATCCTTACCTCGTTACGGGATATTACCGAACAAAAGCTGGCTGATGATGAATTACGGGAGAGGGAGGAGAAGTACCGCTCGATTGCCCAGATACTACCTCAGATGATCTTTGAGGTGGATCCGAATATGAACATAACCTACCTTAATGAGTTTGGACGTGCCCTTATTGGTATCACCCTGCAGGATATCAGTGATGGGATATCGGCCCTTTCATGTATCCACCCATCCTCTCATCAGATTATCAGGGACAATTTCCAGATGTTATTAAACGGGATCCCGTATGAGCCGGTAATATATCTTGCCATGCGAAAGGATGGATCCACCTTCCCCATTCGCATTTATCCTTCTATTTTTTACCATAATGGTAAGGTAGCAGGGATTCGTGGAATAGTAATTGATTTGTCTGCACAGAAAAAGATGGAGAGGGAGTTACAGGAGAGTGAGGAGAAGTTCCGAACCCTTGTTGAGCAGTCACTTGACGGCATCATTATTGCTGATTTTACCGGGAAGACCCTCTTTGCAAATCCGCGGGTTGGGGATATCCTCTCCTTCAAAGAGGGTGCGGACCTGGTAGGGACCACCGATCTTTTCTCTTTTGTTCTGCCTGCAGGTTCTCAAGTATTCGTCAATGGACTGAGACGTGTAGAGTCAGGAGCGGATGATTTTCATGAGGTCTTTGAGGTAGTAACCCGGGATAAGCGGATGATCTGGATAGAGATTACGGGAAAAAAGATTCGATATCGCGGCGTACCTGCGGTTTTTCTTTCCATCCATGAGATAACAGAACAGAAAAAGGCTTTAGATGCTCTTTTTTTGTCTGAACAGAATATGGCTGCCATATTTAAGCACAGTCCGATCGCTCTCACCCTGGTCTCTGCGGTTGATGGTGTTTTTATCGATGTGAATGAGGCATTCATCAGCAGTACCGGTTATTCCCGGGATGAAGTTGTCGGCAGTACATCTGAGACTCTGGGCTTATTTCCCGATGTTGAGATATATCATCAGATCGTACGGGTACTCCGGGACCACCGGCAAGTATCAGGTATGGAGATCCCGGTCAGATCTTCATCAGGAGAGATTCGGATCTGCCAGTTCTCATCATCATCCCTGATGATAGGCGGAAAACCAATCCTACTCTCATCTATCCAGGATATTACCGAACGCAAAACCACCCAGGCTGCATTCGAGACACTGGTCAGGAGCATGGTTGGAACAACCGGGATACAATCCTTCCAGAAGATTATTGAAAGTATCAGTTCCTGGTTATGCGCTGATATTGCCATGGTAGGCGAGCTGCAGCCGGATCAAAAAACGGTAAAAGTTCTTTTTATGCAGTCATTCGGACAGGAGATCCGTTCACTCGTGTGTCCCTTCAAAGGAACTCCGTACGCCGATGTTTTAGAGAAAGGGTTTTTTATATGCGAAGATAATGTGGCAGATCTCTTCCCTCTTAATTCCGATATCCAGAAGAATAAAATCCGTGGGTTTATCGGGGCATCTCTCAAAAATTCACAGGATCAAAGTATCGGAATTCTGTGTATGTTCTTTTTGGATCCCATCAAACCATCTCCTGCAATCAGGGATATCATCGATATCGTCGCAGTAAAAGCGGCAGCTGAGATCGAACGGGAACGGATTGAGCAGGTTCTCAAAGAGAGCCAGTCAAAACTTGCCGAGGCGATGGATCTGGCAAAAATTGTCAACTGGGAGTATGATGTCGATTCAGGGATGTTCTCATTTGATGACCGGTTCTATGCACTCTATGGAACTACTGCTTTGAAGGAAGGAGGGACTTTGATGCCGGTAGAGGTATATACACGAGAGTTCCTGTATCCGGGAGACTCAGACCTGGTTGCGATAGAGACAAAAAAGCATTGGAGACAACTGATCCTGATTACGTCTCTTACGTGGAGCATCGGATTATCCGCAGGGATGGGGAGGTAAGAAACATATGTGTACGTATCAGGGTTACCAAGGATGCAGATGGAAGAACAATCAAGACCCACGGGGCAAACCAGGATATAACCGACCTGAAACGAATTGAGGAAGCTCTTCGCCAGGCAAACCGGCAGATAACCCTGCTTACTACCATAACCAGGCATGATATTTTAAACCAGACTTCAGTCATATCCGGGTTTCTTGATATTGCAGAGGTGGAATGTACTGATCCGATCCTGTCAGATTATCTTGCCAGAATACGGAGAGCAAATGAAGAGATCAACTCTCATATCATGTTTACCCGGGTTTACCAGAACCTCGGCTCCCAGGAACCACAGTGGATTGCTCTGGATACAGTTATACCTTTATCCCCGGTTCATTCACTTACCATTATCAGGGATCTCAAAAATTTCTGGATCTATGCTGATCCGATGCTCGGGAAGGTTTTCTCAAACCTTCTGGACAATTCACTCAGGCATGGTGAGCGGGTACATGAGATCCGGGTATCTGCTCATGAATCTGCCGATGACCTTATTGTTGTCTGGGAAGATAACGGGGTTGGTATCCCTGTCGATGAGAAGGAACTGATTTTTAAACGCGGATATGGGAAAAATACCGGTCTCGGACTCTTCCTGGTAAAAGATATCCTTTCTCTCACGGGTATTACCATCACTGAAACAGGAGATGGTAGTGGCGCACGATTTGAGATCCATGTTCCGAAAGGATCATACCGGAGAGAAACCTCTGATTCTCATGAAACAGGGAGGGGATAATGGATAAGAGTATTATGTGCTCATTCATCTCTCTGTTCCCTCTTTTCTTTTTCTTCTCCCTTATCATGGTTCATCAGAGAGATCTGAAGTTCTGTCCATTGGAGTGAAAAAATATCATTTCATTTTTATCTTGAGATAAATCCACCAACAGATAGTGATCAGTACCGGAAATATCATTGCATAGGATACAAAAAAGAAGATAATCCCGGTCAGCACGAGTGATACTTTACATATGATGCCGGCAACCCGGTTATCGTGAAGCAGGATGAGTCCTGCTGCACAACCCCCAATATACGTCAGAATAAAGGTTGCGTTTGGGAGTTGAATGAGGGTAGTTAGCGAAAGCAGACCGGTTCCGTATATCAAAAATATCAGAGAAAAGCAGATGAATAGAAAGATGATACCCCCCAAAGGGGTATGGTACCGATCTGACTGCCGGGATAAGAATAGTGGTGCATACCCGGTTTTTGAGAGTGAATATCCCAGGCGTGATGCTGCCCCGATGTAGGTGATAGAAGGTGCGATGCAGACAAATAACGCGGCAAACCCTGTACAGACTGCTCCGTAGGTTCCAAACGATAACTGGATTACTCTGAGTAATGAGACAAGAGAGAGCCCGGGTCCGTAACTATGGGTACCCACAACGGCGAATGCAGTCAGAATATAAAGAGTGCTGATTATTGCGGATGCGATGAGTGTTGCCCTGACTACATCGCGTTTTGGATCCTGAAACTCTTCGGTGATATGGGTGACTGCTTCCCACCCGATAAAACTCCAGAATATCAGCGTCGTCGCATACCCGACACTCATCCACCCAAAAGGCAGAACCGGGATGTAGTTTGTTGGATCAATTGCCTGGAGACTGCCAAGGAACGAACCAAGGAGGATTCCGATGGTTGTTACCACAACAATAACCTGTATCTGACCGGATAATTTCATTCCAAGGTAATTGAGGAGAAGACCAAGGAGTATTACTCCGCCAGCAATCCCGATACGAACCAGTTCAGGAAATCCGAATGCTGCTGCGATGTACCCTGCCCCGGTCAAAGCAAGGACCGGGACACCAATGATGGTTGAGATGAGAAAAAACCAACCGATGAGGGATCCGGCCTGCTCATTAAAAGCAATACGGACGAACCAGGAAACCCCTCCGTCGTTTGGGTACTTTTGTGCAAGGAATCCCATGGTCAGGGCAAGGGGAACGGAGATGACACTCATGAGAACCCAGGAGATGAGACAGCCCGGACCTGCAATGTCTGCGGTGAGTCCCGGAAGGATAAGGATGCCGCATCCGAGTACTGCACCGACATAAAGGGCGACAATATGAGGGAGACGGAGTGCTGCTGATTTATTTTCTGGCATAACCGTTGATAACAGGGGAACGGGGTTTTCCGAATGAAAGAGTACGTTTGAGTTTTTTCAAAGGACATTACGTACGGTTTCAGAGAGGATGATGGAGTGGAAAGGGTACTGAATCAAATCCGAACGTTCTGCCTTCTCATCAGGAATATGGCTATACCATTATCCCAGCATTAAGTCTTACCGGTATCTCCTGATAAAGGGATCTTTCAATCCCGGGAGATAGAAAGAATCATGATCTCTTATCTTCTTTTCTGAAAGGTTTGTATGCCTCATTGCCGTGGTCAAAAAAATGATGAGAGCCGGATAGATGGGTATGCAGACATAAGAAAGATAATAAGGGGTATAAGAACCAGATATAGATGCATATCATGCGTGTATCTGTCATCGGAGGGGGATATGTCGGTCTGGTTACTGGTGCATGTCTTGCATCCCGTAACACGGAAGTGACGATAATTGACTGTGATCCAACGAAGGTTGCAGCCATCAACCGAAAAGAACCCCCAATCTATGAGGAGGGACTTCAAGAGATCCTGAAAGACTGTGTAGGGGTAACACTCTCTGCGAGTGAAACCTACGATAGTGTACCCGATGCAGATCTCATCTATGTCTGTGTAGGTACGCCGGAAGGAGCGGATGGGAGTGCAGATCTCTCGTATATCCGGCAGGCTGCAACCGAAGCCGGCAGACGGATGCAGGAAAGCAGGAAATACCAGGTACTTGTGGTAAAGAGTACCGTTCCCCCTGGTACCGTTGAGTATATTGTAAAACCAGCAGTCCTTGCTGCAAGCGGGAAAGCCGAGGGAGAGATTGGTTTTGGAATGAATCCCGAGTTTCTCCGTGAAGGTCGTGCAGTACGCGATTTTCTCAACCCGGACCGGATTGTGCTTGGTGCTGATAGTGATGATGCATACTGCCGCATGGCATCCCTCTATGAATCATTTGATGTGCCACAAATCCGGACCTCACTTGTTGCTGCCGAGATGATCAAGTACACATCAAATGCATTTTTAGCAACAAAGATCTCGTTCTCAAATGAGATCGGCAACATCTGCAAACAACTGGGGCTTGATGTATATGAAGTTATGGCTGCGGTCGGGCTTGATTCCCGGATAGGTCCGCTTTTTCTGAATGCCGGGGCAGGATTTGGGGGCTCCTGTTTTCCAAAGGATGTCATGGCACTGGTACATCTCGCAGCAGCTGCCGGTGTCGATCCCATCATCTTAAAGGCAGTTCTTGCGGTCAATGACAGTCAGCCGGGTCGCATGATACGGCTCTTACAGGAGCGATGCGGTGATCTGGCAGGCAAAAGGATCGCAGTCCTCGGACTTGCATTTAAGGACAATACCGATGATATCAGGGAATCACGTGCAATTCCTGCAATACAGCTGCTCAAAGATGCCGGTGCGTATGTTACCGCCTATGATCCGATGGCTGCAACAGCGATGAGCCAGGTATTTCCTGATATCGAGTACTGCATGACAGCAGCAGCAGCTCTGTCCGGTGCTGATGGAGCATTAATAATGACAGAGTGGCCGGAATTTTGTACCCTTTCAGAAGAATTTTCTCTCATGAAGCGGCAGATAATCATTGATGGAAGACACATGGTGACCGGTCCCGGTGTCGAGGGGGTCTGCTGGTGATTCCTGTAAAAAAAGCAGTTATTCCTGTTGCCGGTCTGGGAACCCGATTTTTACCGGCAACCAAGGCGATGCCGAAAGAGATGCTTCCCTTAATAGACCGGCCTATTATCTCGTATGTTGTACTGGAAGCAATCCAGTCAGGCATCGAGGATATCATCCTTATCACCGGGAGGGGGAAGCGTGCGATTGAGGACTATTTTGATGATTCACCGGAACTTGAGATGCATCTCAGAAATGCCGGGAATCAGCGTGCATTAACGACTATTCAGGAGATATCTTCGCTCGCTGATATTCATTACGTCCGTCAGAAAGAACCGCTCGGCCTTGGCGATGCCGTCCTTCGCAGCGAGAAACATGTCGGGAATGAACCATTTGCTGTGCTTTTAGGAGATGATATCATCATACACGATACTCCCTGCACCCGGCAGCTCATGGATGTGTATGACCACTATCAGAGCTCGGTGATCGCAGTTGAGACGGTTCCCCCTGAAAAGATAAGCAGTTATGGGATTATTAACGGGAGAAAGGTAGATGATACCATCTCATGCCTTCTGGATATCATTGAAAAACCAAACCCGGCAGATGCTCCATCATCGATTGGAGCGATCGGGAGGTATATCTTTACTCCTGCAATCTTTGATTTTCTGAAACAGACTGGAAGGGGTATTGGAGGTGAGATCCAGCTGACTGATGCAATCAAGGCTCTCTGTTCCTCTGAGCCGGTTTATGCATACTCATTCTCTGGAAAACGGTATGATACCGGTGATAAAATAGGCTATCTCAAGGCGATTATTGATTTCTCTCTTAAAGATGCAGAAGTACGGGATGATCTGCTCGAATATCTCTCCAAAATCCCCCTCTCGTGAGATAAAAGACCTTATATTGGAGTCCATTCAAAGATTCCCCTCCTTTACGACTGAATACGACCCCCCGTTTATTATAAATATAAAGAGGTGAGATCCTCTCTGATGACATCAGAGACATATATACTGGGAATTCGGTCTGTCCTCCTCGGCACTCTTCTTTTCTGTGTATTTTTTTGGGGAGTCTCTCCTGTTACCGGTGATGAATGGACGATCACCCTGGTCGGGCCAGATGATACGCTCTCTTTTACCGAGACAGAACTGTTTGAATTGATGGATGAAAAAACAGGAGACATTACTGTCGAGCGCACGTATAACGAGAATACATACCGTGGCTATCCTCTCTGGCGCCTGCTGGAACTTGTAGATTCAGATCACAAGCTGGGTGCTATGTACATGGTGCATCTGACTGCAAAAGATAATGATACGGTAACCATACCATATGCGGTTATCTATCATAATGATGATTACTTTGTTGCGTATTGGAAAGATGAAAACCCCTTGCCAGATGTGATCTCCAGTCTCTCCGGAGATCCTGTTTCTGCCTGGCCTCTTATTCTTATGGGTCCGGAATTGTTGGATGATAGTGTGACAATCGGAGCACTTGATACGATTGCTGCATCAGAGGATCGATCCTACACACTCACCGTTGAAGGTCCGGAAAAGACACAGGAATTTACTGCAGATGATTTAACCGGGATTCTCAAAGAGGAAGATGCTCGTGATTTTTCGTATCAGGATATGGATTTTTCAGGTCTGCCAGTTTCATATCTTTTACAGAAGGTTGTTTCTCCTGATGTACCGGTACAGGATGTTTCCATTACCGCAATGGATGGGTATCAGGTGACGATACCCTATGAAAAATTCGCAGATAATTCCGGATATCTTTTGGCTTTCCGAATGAATGGAAAAGAACTTCCCCAGTATATTCCGGATATGTATGGTGATGTGGATCTTCCTGCCTGGCCCCTCCTGCTTGTGGATCCCGGTTTTCCCTCTTACGAGGAGACCATCGGCCAGGTATGTACGATTCGTGTCAGCTAAATCCTGTTTTTTGTCTTTTAAAAAATCAGGAAAACAGATTTATTTTTTCTTCTTTCCTCTCTGTGAGAGGATACCCATCCCGATTGCAATCACAGGGATGAGGAGTGATACCGGGGCCGGTGTGGGTGGTGGGGATGAACCTTGTGGAAGCAATGGCGTATCCGGGCTTCCAATCGTGACATTGGTTCCGTCGTCACCTTCTGGAGGAACTGGTATGTGAGGGACGACCGGTGTGACCGCAGGCAGGGGTGAGACTGCTTTTGCTGAATCAGTCACGTAAAACGGTATTTCTGCCACAAATCCCCGGGCATCTGAGAGTGATACATAATATTCTCCTGGGGATGAAACAGGAACCTGGAATGAGAAGAATCCATTATCAGTAAAGGGATCTTTTTGTGTTATTGCTGATTCAGGGCCGTAGGAGTAGGTTTCAGGTCCAAATACACGAATCTCAACGACATTACTGCCATAATTACTGATGTACCCTGATACCAGCAGAGCCTGGTCAAGGGGTTGAGATGATGGTGATGCAATATGGAGGGAATCAGACCTGTCGATTACCTTGAATATTTTGTAGAGAACAGATGCTGTTCCCAGTTGTGAGTTGGCATACGCCTGATTATTATAGGAAACCTTTGCAACCTCGACTTTATGCTGGCCATGTTCCATATCTGTGGTAGAAAAAACCGCTTTGAACTCACGGGACGGAGTTGTGATGATGGTTTGTCGTGCCAGTTCTGTGGCAACCCGCTCTGACCGGTATACAACAAGGTCAAATGATGCAGACTGGGGAAATGTTGTTGTCCCGGTAACCCCGAGTGGAATTCCCCGCTGTATTTGTGATGGACAATCAATCTGGATAATATATCCGGAAACCTGGCTTACCAGACAGGCAAGAAGGGCGAAGGTAAACAGCACGCCGATTATCTTCATACGGGTACATACGAGGGGGAGCATGTTAAAAGTATGGAACCGGAGCCGGATACAAAAACCCTTGGCACCTCTCATAATACCGGAGAGTACCGGCTCTTCTCCTGACCGTTTCCTGATACGGGTTAGAGTTCTCTTTGAAATCCTCGATCCCGGCAGTTTTGGTTTAGCAGTTTACGTTTTACTTCTCCGGGGACTCAAGAGGTCTCTACCCACAATCATATCTGGTATTATCATCATAAATCAATAGTACACCAGGAGATAGTATGAAAATTGAGAAGGAAGGGAAAGAAGGGGCAGTAGTGGTCCGTATTGCCGGCAGAATAGATACAACCGGTTCGTCTGAAGTCTCTGATGCGATGAAAGAGATAATAGAGTCAGGAGAGAAGAAGATCGTCGTGAACTTTTCCCAGGTTGAGTATATCAGCAGTTCCGGGTTGAGGGTTTTTATCTCTGCATTAAAGCAGTTAAAGAATACGGGAGGCTCACTTATCCTGTGTGAATTAAAGCCCTTTGTTTATGAGGTCTTTGATCTGGCCGGTTTTACACGAATCTTTGTTATCTCTGATACGGTTGAAGACGCACTCAAGGCCTGATCTCTTTTGAGATCCATTATGTCATCTATCCTGACCGGAGATTTATGGCTGCATCTCTTCGAGATGCTCTGTGTCATTATCGTTGTGGCCTATTTTATCACGAGGACAAAGTCTTTTATAACCGTCCATGAAGGAAAAGGGTCTATTACCGATTATGGTGTCCTTATTCTCATCTTTGGAGGTCTTTCAATCTATGGTACCATGTCTGGGTTTGCGATTCTCGGTGCCCCGGTCAATATCAGGGATCTCGGACCCCTTGTTGCGGGAATAACCTGCGGTCCGGTCGTTGGTGGTGCTGCTGGTATTATCGGTGCCGTCTACCGGCTCAGTCTCGGCGGGTTTACCGCGATTCCCTGTACTATTGCTACAAGCGTGTCAGGGTTTGCCGGAGGTGCGATTTACCTGCTTCATAAGAGACAGATGATCAGTGTCAGGTGGGCAGTGCTCTTTGCAGCATTATTCGAATGTTTCCACCTGATACTGGTTTTGTGTCTTAATAGCGACATGGATACTGCAGTTACTATCGTCTCGCAGGTTGCCGGGCCTCTTGTATTCTTTAATGCCCTCGGGATGGGTATCTTTGCAAAGATTGCAGAGAACCGAATAGAGGAGGTCCGGACCCGGGGTGAACGGGATCGGTATAAAAGTGAACTGGATCGGAAACGGGCAGAGTTAAAGATTGCAAAAGAGATCCAGCAGCAGTTTCTTCCAAAGGATATTCCTCCGATAACCGGGTATGATCTTGCGACCTTCTCCCTTCCGGCCAGGGAGATAGGCGGAGATTTTTATGATATCATTCCGTTTGGAAACCAAAAACACGGATTAATCATTGCAGACGTCTCTGGAAAGAGTATTCCTGCAGCCCTCTTTATGGCTCTCTCAAAGATAACGGTCAGATCTACCGCGGTGTGGTATCCGGGAACCGCTGAGACCATGCGTGATGCAAATGATCTCATCGCCCATGAGTCTGATTCAGGGATGTTTGTTACCGTCTTTTACGGTATTTTAGACAGGATGGGAGAGCGGATGGTTTATACCAATGCGGGTCACAATCCCCCTCTTGTTTACCGGAGAAAGACCGGTTTGTTTGATTCCTTACGCCAGAACGGAATGGCACTCGGTGTGATGCCCGGTACTGAATACGGACAGGATGAGGTGGATCTGCACCCCGGAGATATTGTGGTATTTTATACCGACGGGGTAACCGAGGCAATTAACAGGAACGAAGAGCAGTTCGGTCTGGAGCGGTTGACTTCAGTGGTCAGTGCATCCAGAGATCTGACTTCATACCAGATTATCCACCAGATAGAAGAGGAATTGTCAAAATTTTGTAAAGATGAACCGCAATTTGATGATATTACCATTATGGTACTAAAGGCAAAGGGAGATGATTGAGATGAAAGAGGTATACAAGGCGGAACTCTTCGGGGGTGAGGAACTGGTTGCAACGGTCGTTACCGCAGTACGGGAGGCATTGGAAGCAGCCTTCATTGAATCACACACCAGTCAGCAGATACAGTTATCCTGTGAGGAAGCTCTGACAAATACGTTTCTGCATGGGTATCAGGGAACCGGATGGATAGCGGTTCGCTGTCTGGTGAGTGAAAAAGAGATCACCCTCATCCTTTCAGATAAAGCACAGGCATTTGATCCGACAATGGTTGCAGATCCTGATACGAAAGGAGATCTTGAGGATCGGCCGATCGGAGGGCTCGGGATACATCTGATACGAGAGATGATGGACGCGTTTACCTACCGGCGAGATGAGGATACCAATATCATTACGTTTGTAAAGAAGCGGTGAGAGATATGGATGATGCAGCTTTTTTCCACTCCATGCGAAAGGAGGTGGGAGAAAAAACACTTTCTATCGATATCGTATGCTATCATGATGTCTGGATATTCGCACCAGAGGGCCGGATTGATAATGACAGTTCGACCGATCTGGATGCAACGGTAATGGAAGGGATATCCCAGGGTATGCATCGCATTGTCATTGATTTCTCGTTTGTTCCTTACATCTCCAGTTCAGGACTCAGGGTAATTATCAAGACCGCAAAGGCATTACAGAAAGTAAGAGGAAGATGTGCTCTTTCTTCCCTATCCGGAACGGTCAGGCAGGTATTTGAATTATCAGGGTTCTTAACGGTTATCTCCTCATACGATTCCGTGGACGAGGCAGTAAATGCTATCAGGTAATGGTTCTTCTCTCGTACCGAGAAACCGGTACCAATCGGCATGAGATATGGGCTGTGCCAGCATATCTGATCGTGAGAGGGGAGACATGAAAAAAACCGGACATCATGTGTTCATCAATAATGGAAGGAACGAATGATGCTGCACCGAGTATCTCTCACCTGAACTCTGACTGGCCGGGATACGATGCGATTTAGGGCCATCACAGAGAAATAACACTTATATGTGGCAGAAAAAAGAATCGGTATCATTAAATATAAATGGTCAGTACATCTCTATAGGTATTTCATGAAGACCCCTCTCCTGAGCAATCATAATACGGCGATTTCATCCTTTCTTGCACTGCCTGGGAGATTTTTCTTTTATTTTCACTTTAGATAGGGAACCTCTGATACCAGTCAGAGATTCCCATGGAACGGTCATGATGAATTACCGAGAGGTTCATTCTATGTTTGGAATTACAGATCCTGGAATTTGGGTTGGCTATGTTCTTGCGATAGGCTTAACGATTGTCTGTATCCTGTACGGATTATTCAGTAAATCACATGATAAAGGTGAAGATAATGGCAGTTAATACCGGTATCTTTGCCATCGTGACCCTTGTTTATCTGGTAATCGTGTTAGCGCTTGGCTACTATGGGTACAAAAAGACCGCCGGAAGCGAGGACTATATGCTCGCGGGGAGAAAAAGTCATCCGGTCATTCTTGCACTCAGTTACGGTGCCACCTTTATCAGTACCTCGGCCATCGTAGGGTTCGGTGGCATCTCTGCCCAGCTCGGAATGGGGCTCGTATGGCTGACCGTTTTTTGTATCGGTGTCGGTATCCTTGTTGCATTTATCGTATTCGGGCGGCCTACCCGTCGCCGGGGTCAGGAACTGGGTGCATTTACCTTCCCTGATCTCTTTGGTAAGTGCTTTAAATCTCCATTCATGCAGAAGATTAGTGGTTTTATCATCATCGTGTCCATGCCGCTGTATACTGCGGCTGTGTTGATCGGTGGTGCCAGGTTTATTGAAACAACACTGGAACTTCCGTATGATGTATCACTCCTTGCATTTGCAGTCGTTGTTGCAGCATATGTCCTGTTTGGGGGACTGATTGCGGTGATGTATACCGATGCGTTCCAGGGTGCCATCATGTTTGTCGGTATGGCAATTCTGCTGATTCTTACCTACTCCCTGCTTGGTGGAGTAACTGTTGCAAATACCGCACTTGATAACCTCTCATCCATGGTACCGGCAGCACTTGCAGCCGGGGGTATGACCGGCTGGGCTTCCATGCCTGAATTCTTATCCCCAATATGGCTCACGATGATCACAACCATGGTCCTTGGTGTCGGGATTGGTGTGCTGGCTCAGCCACAGCTTGCAGTCCGGTTCATGACGGTTCAGGACGACAGGTCGATACGCCGGGCTATCATGGTAGGGGGTCCGTTTATCCTGATGATGCTTGGTGTTGCCTTTACCGTTGGTCCCCTCACCAATGTGTACTTCATGGAGCAGAGCGGACAACTGGCACTGGAGGCAGCCGGCGGGAACGTTGATTCTGTCATTCCCCTCTATATCAATGCTGCAATGCCTGACTATTTTGTTGTCATCTTTATGCTGACCCTCCTTGCAGCAGCGATGTCAACACTTTCATCCCTGATCCATACCATGGGAACGACTATCGGGTTTGATCTCTTCTCCCGCCATACCACCCTTCATCCCTCGATGCGGGGAATCCAGGTCGGAACTATCATCATGATCATCGTTTCCACGATTGTCGCCTATCTCCTCCCCGGCAGTATCATCGCACGGGCGACGGTCATGTTTATGGGGCTCTGTGCAGCCGCATTTATCCCGGCATTTCTCTATGCAATTTACAGCAAAAAACCATGGACTACGGCAGCGTTAATCAGTCTGCTATCTGGAGCTATCTCGTGGTTCCTCTGGACTGCTCTTGTGCATGTCAAGGAATCATCGGTTCTTGGAGTATCAAAGGCGTTATTTGGCGTAGATGCGGTCCTTCCGATGCCCTGGCAGAATGTTGATCCGATTATTATCGGTCTTCCGATATCGGCGATTGTTCTTGGTGTTCTCCTGCTTGTCCGGCGGTGTTGCCCGGCATCATCCCAAGCATGAAAAAATAGCCCGGTTCGGGCTTTTCGTTTTATTTTTCGTACAGTACCATAAGAGAAGTACCATAACAAAACTACAAAACCCCCATGAGGCAGAGCCTCAAACATGACAAATGAAAAACCGATAATTCTACTACTTTTATACCGTGAAGGTAGAGTTTTTCATGCAAAAGAGACCCCGAATTAAAGATCAGCAACCGGTCTGACACGATAACCCTGCTGCATAGATCGAGGCAATGAGATGCCCCTTCTTTTCACCAAGAGTCTCCCGCACACGGTCATGCAGGGCGCTGAAAAACTCGGCAGGGAGGCATGAAAGACTCTCTTCTCCTGTCATTATCAGTTCACAGAGATACGTGAGATCTTCTGATGAGAGGGATGCTATCCGTGCACGGAAGTCATCAGGTCCAAGAGCGTAATGGTTTGCAACCGGTGGCAGGATAGAACGATACGGTATCCCTGATGATGTACAGGACTCTCCTGAGTACTCGGGTGCGAGTTTTTTAAAGATAGTCTCATCCCTTTCGGTAAGAATACGTGCCATGCAGAACAGGTATGCATGGGAATTATATAGATCGCATGGTTGTTTCGTCTTACCTGCATGCCCCATGAAGAGCTCTCTTTCCATCGGTTCCCGATATATATTACTTCCTTCGCAGACAAGTAATGCAGATGAACCGGATTTTGATCTTTTTCCTCCTCCTTCTTTTCGTCATCCCGGGTATCGCGGTGCACCCGGTTACTGCTAAAGAAACGGTTATATTCCCGATTCAGGATGCATCCATACGGGATGGGACAATTGAGGTATCTATCCTTGCAGATGAGTACCCCTCCCCGTTTACCCGCTCTTCATACATCGGATTATACCTGGTATCAGGGTTGGAACCGGCAGGCACGGATCCTGCAATCGACCTGCTTACCTGGACCCTTCTCCCTGATACTATGGGACATGATTCGAAATCCTTTCATATTACTGCAGCCGTTCCCTCTTCATTGCCAGCAGGAAATTACACCTGCTTTCTCTCGGGAGTAACTGAATCAGCCTCAGATATACTAACGAAGAGCAGGCTATCTCAGTTGTACCCGGTATCGATCCCAAAGGGTGTATCTCCCGGAGGTATCTCTTCCGTAAGCACCATCATGTCAGAACAGGGTGGGACCGGTAATACTGATCCCCTCCCTGATTACCAGGTGGATGGGTTAGTTCTTGCCGGCAACCAGGTATGGATTACTCCGGGTGATACGATACGACCGCGTATTACCGTCAGTAACAAGGGTGGAAACAGCTGTTCAGGCAGCCCGATACCGGTTCTTGTTATGCTCGGATCGCGGGTTTTAATCCCGGTAAGGGCAACCATTCAACCTCCCGGTTCAGGAGAAACAGGGGTGCATGAACTGGCCTACACCGTCCCGGATATTACATCCCCGGGGAGTTATCCTCTATCTGTCATTCTGGATCCATACCGCATCAGGGAGGATGCAGAACAGAGTAACAATAATCATCATGGGAACGGCCTCTATACTGTGAAGAGTTCATCAAAACCACATAAAAAGGCATTTTGTAACTGTTAACAATCATTTTCCTATTCTTTGAACCTCGTGTTATTCCCAATGGGTTAGCTGATAAAAACAGGGTTCTTCTGAAAAATAAAGGATGAGAAGAGTATCGTCTGTTTTAAAGGTTCATTGCATCCATCAGGGTTATACCGTGTTTTTTATAGTTCGGATTCTAAGGTCTATACAAACGAAACGTAAGATACATGGATCTCCCCTATGTTTACCAGAATACTCTTTCCAACCGATTTCTCCAACCATACCCGCCGTGCGATGGACTGTATCGGGGGGTTTCCTGCTATCAAAGAGATCATCTTACTCCATGTCCTTGATCTTACCAAAATATCCTCCCCAACGGTAATCGGCTCTCAGGAAGAGAACGCGAAGAAGCACCTGAAAGCAGGAGAAGAGACACTTGGAAGACTCGGAGCCCGGGTTTTTTCATGTATTGAGTATCTCTCTTCAGGAACGGTATCTGAGTGTATCTGTGCAACTGCACAGCGGGAGAATGTCACTCTTATTGTAATGAACGCAGGAGGAGGCGGATTTGGCAGGGGGGTTCATTTAGGGAGTATTCCATTCGGTGTCATCCATCACTGCCCGGTGAATCAGCTCATTCTTCATCACCGGATGATAGAAGGACTTGTTGACGAACGGTACGAGTTATACTGCCCGATGCTCCTCTCAAAAGTCCTCTTCCCGGTAGACTTCTCATCCCTGTCTGAAAAAGCCCTCAACAAGGTCACATCCATCCCCGGGATAGGAGAGATTATCCTTGTCCATGTCATGGCGCAGCACCGGTTTTCACATCAGAATGAGGGAAAAATGGCATCCCTTCAGCAGAAGATCGATGCGTTGTGTACACGCGTTTTAAAGAGAGGGATTACTGCCCGGGGTATCGTAGTATCAGGAGATCCCGTATCTGCCCTTCTGCAGTATGCTGAATCAGAAGATGTATCGCTTGTGTGTGCCATTCCGTCAGGCAAAAACAGAATAACTGAGTTACTAACAGGATGTGTAACCTGCAGCCTTGCTGAACAGACAAACCGTCCGGTGCTTTTCTTAAAAGATATCAGTTAAACCGTTTTAATATCCTGTTTTCCCTGCTCCTTGTGGAGGATGAGTTGTTTCGTCCTCTTTCTTCTGAAGAGATCTTCACGTTCCCTCTCTTCGAGATGCATCTCAATATATCGTCCGGTCTTTGCAAGAGAGGGGATGACAATTCCGGTTAATGCATTTACCCTCCTTCGGCAGCTCGATATCTCGAAAATAAGACTCTGTTCCGTGCCGTATATCTCGGCATGCCTGATACATATCGAGAGGAGTTCTTTAAATTTCTCGACCGCTTCATCGGCAGCCCCTGATGTTCCGATAAAACTATAGTCCCGTTCTCCTGGAAATGGCACGATATAATGGATTTTTGGTACCTTTACCCCGGCAATCCGGACGGTATCCATGGTAATGTCTGGCAGTGAACCTGCTGCATATGATATCTCCCAGAGGTTCTCAAATCCGCACATCATTCCTGCATTTACAAGTGCATCATATGCAAGAGCAGATACTCTTTTTACCTCCTTCTCTGATGCAATCCGTTCTGCTTTCTTCTCTTCATACAGGATTGTCAGGGCATCAAGTTTCTCCTGAAGGATATCCCTCCCTTTTTTTGCGATAATCTCACGCCGCCGTAGCCTGAGCAGTTCGATCCTCGTGGGTTTGATAGTTGAGATCGCGTTAGTCATCGGGAGTATCCTGTCCTTGTCTGCTGTACCGTTTGATAAAGCTTGGATCTATCCGTTTTAATTCATCCTGTGGGAAAATTGCAAGGAGTTCCCAGGCACGGTCCAGGGTCTCTGCAATGGTTCTCTCCTCATGATGATCCTGCCTGATAAACTGGTCTTCAAAAAGGTCAGCGAACTTAATATATTCATTTTCAAGAGGCGTAAGTCCCTCATTTCCCATCACGGCAACCAGGCCCCGGAGCCTTATACCCAGTGCATATGCCGAGTAAACCTGGTTCTTTACATCAGCGTGATCCTCTCGTGTCAGTCCCTCCCCGATCCCTCCCTGCATCAGCCGGGAAAGACAGGGAAGGATATCGATGGGGGGATAAATGCCTCTCCGGTGCAGGTCGCGGGAGAGAACGATCTGCCCTTCGGTAATATAGCCGGTCAGATCCGGTACCGGGTGGGTAATATCGTCATCAGGCATGCTTAAGATCGGGATCTGGGTGATAGAACCGGTCTTTCCCGTGATTCTGCCCGCCCTTTCATAGATGCTCGCAAGATCGGTATACATATACCCCGGGTATCCCCGTCGCCCTGGTACCTCTTCACGGGCTGCTGCAATCTCTCGTAAGGCCTCGCAATAATTGGTCATATCGGTCATGATAACGAGGACATGCATCCCTTTCTCAAAGGCCAGGTACTCTGCGGTAGTTAGAGCAAGCCGGGGAGTGATGATCCGCTCAATTGCCGGATCATCAGCAAGGTTGAGGAACAGAACTGCCCGTTCCAGTGCTCCGGTATCGGTAAAGTCCCTGATAAAGAACGAAGATTCCTCATAGGTAATTCCCATCGCTGCAAAGATCACGGCAAATGACTCTTCCTGGCCGGTAACCTTTGACTGTCGTGCGATCTGTGCAGCGAGCTGGTTATGGGGCAGACCCGCTCCACTAAATATCGGTAATTTCTGACCTCTGACTAGGGTGTTTAACCCGTCAATGACCGAGATGCCGGTCTGGATGGGATCATGGGGGGGCTCGCGTGATGTCGGGTTTATCGGTGAACCATAGATGTCACGTATCTCTTCTGGAATGACCTCCTTCCCCCCGTCAATCGGCTCGGCGATACCGTTAAAAACCCTCCCGAGGATATCAGGCGAAAGAGCGATGGTCATTACCTCACCGGTAAACCTGACCGATGTGCGATCGGTATCAAGATCCCGTGTTCCTCCAAAGACCTGTACCACTGCTCTCGTGGACTCGGTCTCGAGTACCTGACCAAGGCGTTTTCTGCCTGATGGCATCGTGATCTCAACAACCTCCCCATACGCAACACCCCTGACGCCATCTACCACGATGATGGGTCCGACAACCTTTGATACGGTTGAATAGATACGTGCGTGGGGATCCATCAGTTCCCTCCAACAGGTCTACACGGCTCTTTTATTGCGGCAAATAGCGTAGAAAAGAGAGTTTCTTCTTCATCTGGAGGTACCGGGCCCATCCGCGAGAGGAGGGGAAAGACCGGTGATGACCTGATATCAGATGCAGGAACCCCGGCTTTTACCGCCTCACGTGCCCAGGTAAAGAACGCGAAAATGGCAGAGAGCATGAGGGATTGTTTTTTAGGGCTACAGAAGGTATCAACCGGGTGAAACGCAAACTGCATCAGGTACGACTCCCGTATTATCTCTGCCTCTATCAGTGCAAGTTTATCCTCCTCGGGAAGGGTTTCAGGACCGACGAGTCGTATTATCTCCTGGATCTCATTTTCTTTCTGCAGGATCTCCATCATCTCCTGCTTTTTCTTGGACCATCCCTCTCCTATCTGTTCTTCCCACCAGGAATCGACCGTGTGCGAGTATAAGGAATATGACATCAGCCAGTCTATCGCAGGAAAATGTCGCTGATAGGCAAGTTCCGCATCAAGAGCCCAGAATACTTTTACTATCCGGAGGGTATTCTGGGTTACCGGCTCAGAGAAATCTCCCCCTGGCGGGGATACCGCCCCGATGATCGAGACCGAGCCGAGTTTTTCATGTCTCCCAAGCGGCTCTGCAAGACCCGCACGTTCGTAAAATTCTGCCAGCCGTGAGCTCAGGTAGGCAGGGTACCCCTCTTCTCCTGGCATCTCTTCAAGCCGTCCCGATATCTCACGCATTGCTTCTGCCCATCGTGATGTGGAGTCTGCCATCACCGCCACATCATATCCCATATCCCGGTAGTACTCGGCAATCGTGATACCGGTGTAGATGGATGCCTCACGAGCTGCAACCGGCATGTTGCTTGTATTTGCAATGAGAACCATCCGGTTTATCAGGGGTTGTCCGGTCCTTGGGTCATGGAGATGGGGGAACTGGTCAAGGACATCTGCCATCTCGTTTCCTCTTTCTCCGCATCCGATGTAGACGATGATATCAGCATTAACCCATTTTGCAAGTTGTTGCTGCACAACAGTCTTGCCAGATCCAAATGGTCCTGGAATGGCAGCAGTTCCTCCTTTTACGAGCGGAAAAAGGGTATCAATAATTCGTTGTCCGGTTATTAAGGGTTCGTTCGGGTCACGTCTTCTCTGTATCGGACGCGGTTCCCTGACCGGTGAGCGCCTTACCATGGATACTTCCATGGTACCATTATCAGTCTCTATTGTGGCAACCACTTCCTCTATGGTATAATCTCCCTCTTGTGCAATTATAAGGACAGAACCGGTACATTCGAGGGGTACCAGAATGTAATGGATGACCGATGTACTCTCTGTCACACTGCCAAGCCGGTCTCCGGGATTTACCGTATCACCGGGTCTGACAAGAGGAGTAAACGTCCATCTGCGGTTCCGGTCAAGAGCGGGTGCTGTCGATCCCCGCCTGATCATGTCCCCTGAAACACCTCTAATAACCGTAAGTGGTCTCTGTATGCCGTCATATATGGTCCCGAGAAGGCCGGGCCCCAGTTCTACCGAGAGTTGTTGTCCTGTCCGCTGTACCGGTTGTCCGGGTGTTATCCCGCTTGTCTCTTCGTAGACCTGGATCGTTGCTATATCTTCCTGCAGGATGATTATCTCGCCGATAAGTGCCTCATCCCCTACCCGTACCGATTCATACATCGTACTCCCGCCCATACCGGAAGCCTCCACGACCGGTCCAATTACCCGTGTTATTATTCCTTGAGCGTACATTCAGTCAGTCCCCTTTTTGTATCCTGTACTATGCCTGCTGTATCAGATCTCCCTCCCGGGATGGTGATGATAACCGGGAACAGGCGACGTGCCCGGCGACCTCTTTGTATCAGTTCTGCGAGACAGGAAGAAGTCTTTGTATCGATAAGGATAACTCCGATCATCGGATCCCCGGAACATTTAAGAAACGCCGCTTCTGCCTGGCTTTGGGTTGTAACCCAGAATATATCCCTGACCCCTGCAAGAGAGAATCCAAGTGCTGCATCCCGTTTTCCGATAACTGCTACTCTCATTTCGTCACCTTTATCCTGTCACGATATCTGAAACGAGGAGATTTTTTATGGTCTCCCGGTCTCCTTTTTCCATGATACCATTGATGATTATCCTCAGGTTCCGATATTCATACTCTTTTGCGAGCATGAATCGGATCAGTGGTCCGCCGGTAAAGTAATATACCAGGGATATTCGCTCGAGCGTATTTACAAGGATCTGATCCAGAGCCAGATCAAACCCGGTAAGGCTGCCCGGATCCGGGTATCGGGTAAGGACAGGCTCGAGATATGGTCCGTACTCCGTACTGCCAAGTTCCCGTACGAGGTCTGGGACACTCATCAGTTCATTTAATTGGGTAACTCTCCATTGTGGAATACTTTTTCCCATAGAGAGGGTACAGGACGAGATGAAGGAGGTGGAAAGGCCTGCGTGTTTTCCCCGGATCAACGTCCTGATATTGGTAAGATCTGCTAATATCCGCGTAAATTCAAGAAAAGGGGTTACCAGTGTGGATCGTATCCGTGTGCAGGATGCGTACAGATCATCTGCCCAGAACTGATCCAGGGCAATATCAAAAGCGATAAGGGATTTCTGTTCATGATAAGCCAGAAGGGGAAAGGAAAGAAGAAACTGGTACGGTGTCTGTGACAGGAGGTGCAGGCTGTCCTGCAGACCCGGGCTCTCTATCATCCCATCGATGATATCGGGCGTGAGTACCCCTACCGCGAGTACCTTCTCCTTGGTTATATCAGCATCCCTGCCATACGAGAGCATTCGTATCATTCTCTTTATCATCCGTATCTCATACAACTGTTGATAACTGGTAAAGAATGGTTTAAAATCTGATGGAACTGAGGACATAAATGCCAAAAACCGTTCTATCTCATTTCTTTCAAGGACGATCTCAGGGTTATGTCTCATCTCTTCAAATGATTTCTGGGATAAAAAACCGGACGTCTCTATCTTTGCGAGAGTCTCCTCAATTGTTCCTGAATCAAGAAGGTTGTCCAGAATCCCCTCCTGGATATACGGAGTGCCGATTGTTTTTGCCCGTGCAACCGGATAGGCGGAACCTGCAATGGTAAGGATAGTTGGAAGAAAGCCGGAAAGCCCTGCAAAAACAAAGAAACAGGTTCCGATAACAAGCAGTATGATGAGGGGAAAAACGGCAAAAAGGACACTCCCTTCCTGGAACTGCCCGAAAAGGGAGAGGAGATCATTCATACGATGCCTGGCTCCTTCTCGAGAAGGATACGGGCAACCTGGTACAGGAGTTTCTTCTCATACCGGGCAAGGCGTGCTTCAAACGTGTTATTAACCATAACGCCATGCGATCCTGCAATAAGGGCACCCCCTGCCGTCTTGATGGGACCGGAGGAGATAGAGACCTCGTTTGTTTCTTTTTTTAATACCGTGAGGATCTCACTGGTTATTTCTCGATCGCGTTCGTCTACCGTGATAATATACGAATCAGAGTGAACCGAAGAGATACCATCGGTGATTAACCGTAATAATACTGCCCGGTACTTTTCTTTTTCACGGATGGTTTCGAGTTCCTGGATTGCCTGTACAAAACATCGGTTTATCTGGTCTTCTTTCTCCTGCCTGATAATTGTTCGTGCCTCAATTAATGTCCGTGATCTGAGTTGGGCCCTCTTCTGCCTGATATCACGCGATGCGAGAGATATGATCGCCTGGTACGCCTGTTCTGCCTCACGAGCTCCCTTCGTCTCTATTTTTTTCGCCTCTTGTTCTGCCTGAGCCCGTATCCGGGACACCTCTGCCTGTGCATCGTCATGAATCCTGGCAATAATGGCATCTAATCCCATAATTTCTACCCGATATCAGCTCACCTGGAACAACCCGAGTCCGAAGAGGATAAGTATGGCAATTAACAGTCCAAAGATGGCAAATGTCTCAGACATGGCAGCAAAAACAAGACTTCTGCCAAGGGAATTGGGATCGTGCGCAACTGCAGATATGGCACCTGCACTGGTGATACCCTGACCGATTCCTGAGAAACCTGCAAGACCTACGGCAAATCCTGCACCGACAACACCAATTGCAACCGGCATCTCTACCGAGTAATCTCCTGATAATACCCCGGTGAGCGAGAGGATGAGGACTGAGATGAGCAGACCATATATCGCCTGTGTCTCACAGATGGATGAGAAGACTATCCCTTTACCAAATATCTCAGGTTTTTCTGATGCGTTTGCAATTCCTGATGCTGCAGCGATGCCCTGGCCGATAGCAGAAAAACCTGCTAGTCCTGTAGCAATCCCGGCACCGATCGCAACAAGACCTACCTGAATCGGGATCTCTGATGCACTACCACTAAAAAATCCTCCTGCCTGGAGGATGAGTATGGCGATTAAAAGACCATATATCCCCTGGGTCTGTGGAATGGCGGTAAATACGATGGCCATCCCGAATTTATCAGGACGTTCTGCTATTACCCCTGATGCAGCAGCACCGGTAATTCCAACACCAATACCTGCGCCAACTGCGCAGCATCCAACCGATATTCCGGCTCCAAGAGCCATGAGCGCAGCACCTGTTCCTAGCATGATAATTCCTCGTCCTGTGGGACTGTCGTATATATCCGTTCTGCCTTGAAGGGGTGAAATAGTTTTCCTCCCCCGCTGTAAAATTTGCCGAAAAATTCAATATAATGGAGTCTTAAAGCGTGAATAAATCCTCCTAAAGCCTGAATAACCAGGTTAAAGGTCTGACCAAGAACGAGAAAGATAATAGCCGGTATGAGGAGCAGCGGGTGAATATCAGCAATCATTTGTGCGAGTAAATTGATAGCCATGGCAATACCGCCCGTAGCAAGTGCCAGGGCCAGAATACGTACATATGAGAGCCAGTCGCCGAGGAATCCGGTAAGGTCAAAGAAAGCCATCGGTCCTTTTCCGAAGAGGAGTATGCCAATTGAGAAAAGCAGCACAATCCCTGAAAGCAACGTTATCCATGACGGAATGCTTCTCCATCCAAAGAACTGGATGAGCAGGATTGCGGCAGCCGGCTGGATAATAAACCATATCCCCTGATCCCGGATAGCAAGACCTATCCTCTTTTTCCGGTAATTCTGCAACAATCCGAGGATTAATCCGAGATTAATATGGATAATGCCGATAACAAGTGCGAGCTGGAAGAACTGGATCGGTGAACGCATGGGATCAAGAAGGACAAGGGGAGGAGTTATCCCGAAGAACCGGGGAAGAATATCCCCAAACCAGCCTCCTTCAAGGATTCCGCAGATGATACTTGCGACGGCACATCCGATGAGCACGATACACATATCGCCGACGGATCGGTTCTGCTGCCCTATTCCCCGGTAAAGAAGAGTACCGATTACAAGGAGAACAAGACCGTACCCGGCATCTCCGAGCATCAACCCGAAGAAGAGGAGGAAGACCGGGGCGATGAAGGGAGTGGGATCGATCTCGTTATAACGGGGCGGTGCGTACATGGTTGTCAAGAACTCAAAGGGCTTGAGCCATTTTGGATTGTTATACTGTACCGGGATGGTATCAGTCGTGTCAGGCTCCTTTATCCGTATCAGGTACTGGTCACCTGCATGTCTCTGCAGGATGGTATTGAGTAATTTCCGGTTTTTTTCCGCGAAAAAACCCTCGATAAAGACGACGTCCCGGGTTATGCTACTTCTTCGTGTCATCTCCAGGCGTGCCCTCTGCAGAGTTAATTCTTCATGGAGTGCCTGGACTTCCGGCAGCCTCTCTTTTCCCATGAGAGACAGATGGTCATATTGTTCTTCTTTTCGGGTGATTGTAAGGGCTAATTCTTCTCTCTTCTCAGGTAACAGGCGGGACGGTTTCCCTGACAGGTCTTTTTGGGGAACAATTCTCTGAAAAAGAGGAGGACGCAGGAGTCCCTGCAGTACCTCATGTTCATGGGCACCCGCACAAACCACCACGAGGATCTGGTCGCCCTCTTCTGAAGTGGCAGTAATCAATCCTGATTGAATTTTTGATCTGATGAGTTCCTGGAAAAAAGAAAGGTCTTTTAATTGAATGGTTCCTGCGATAATCTCACAAAATGGGGATGATACAAGGTAATCCGGGTTGATATCCTCTTTGAGCAGAAGCGTGAGTATCCTGATGGTCTCTGTCAGTTCATCAATCCGATCAAGAGTACTCTGATAATCGTTATACCGATTCAGAAAATCACTGGTATCGCCAATAAAATCTTCTGCTATGTCACAGGTTTTGGAGATGAGGCCTGATCGTGCAGGCAGGGGCGTCTTTTTTTCGGGAGATAACAGGCTGGTAATAATCCCTTCTTTTTCCTGAACGAAAGAAAGCATTTTATCCCGAATCTGACTGATATGGACCTGTGTTGTAATCAGGCGGGAGAGTGTGACCGGGTCAGGATTATTTCGGGCCAGGTTCCCTGTTTCCTCTCCCTTCTCTCTGATATCAGTTATCTCGATGATACCTGCTTCATGCAGGGCTGCGATACATGATTCAAACTGCAGGACGTGAACTCCGATAATGGCTTTACTCATCGGTTCCGGAAAGAACATCAGTTTCTCCAAGAATCTTTTGAACAATAAGGGCCGTGGCTCCTGGGATGAGAGGTTCCATCCCTGATATGACTGCATCCCGTTTCCTGTGTGCTTCTGCGAGGAGTGTGGATGCTTCAATCTCCACTTCCCTTTCCATCTCATCCCACATCCTGCTCACCACCGCCCGGGCCTCTTTCTCTTTTTCCTGCACAAGATCCTGCACCTTCCGTTTTGCCTCAGTAACCCGGTCAATGCTCATTTTTTCAGCAGTTCTGATACGTACCAGTGCCTGCTCTTCTGCCTCCCTGATCTGTTCTATCTCCTCACGTATCATCAGATATCCTGTACCTGATTATTCAGGTGCGGAAATTTTAGTAACTACCGGTTATTGAAGGCACGACTGTATGGGAAAAATTCTCTCTGCTCTTTGACTTCCCGCTTAAACCTGTATAATACTGGTTTTAATATCGTATTCCGTCCTTTTCCGGTTATATTCCAAAAAAGGAACGTTTTTTTGATCTTATTTCTTGCTGACTTTCTCTTCTTTCATAACGATCTTTGCTATCATAAAGACAACAAATGCAATGATGATAAAGTTCAGACACTCCGCGGCAAAGGGACCGACTCCGATATGAACCGGACCAAGGTCAAGTGTTGCCGTCTTCCAATCCCCGCCCGGGGTAAGAATCGTTACAAACGGCATGATGACATTATCAACGAGCGACTTGACCAGATCAGTCGCTGCGATACCCATGATAAACCCGACAGCAAGGGCAACGACTTTATACTCTTTTAAGAATTCAAAAAACTCTTTTAGGAGGTTATTGACAGCTTCCATACAAATAGAGGTTTTTTA
>CAZSDZ010000024.1:0-42242 GCA_964605795.1 uncultured Methanoregulaceae archaeon | reverse complement strand
AAGAGATAGGTCATCTCCCTGATTGGAACCGTCTCGGTCCGGTACCGCAGCACTGAGAAGAGTGCAAAAAGACCGAACCCGACACCGATTGAGAGTTCAATACTCGTGAAAAGATGCATCACAAAGTAGATAACCGTGTTAAAGACGAGAAACGTGAAGATGAAACTCCCGTCCCTCCTCTTCTGGTAATAGATACCCCTGACAATGAGGAATGCAGAGACTGCATTTATCACAAACCCTGCAAAGAGCAGAAGTACGGAATCGATCACCATGTGACCATGCTCCCCCCTGTCATGGCCATGATACGGTTAATTTTTGGTTTAAAGCGGTTCTTCTTTACTTCCGGACAGAGGAGAGAAATACCGATGCAGTACTTGGAAAAACCCGTCGGTCTCTTATGAAGTCCCCTCGCAAGACGGCTGACCGGTGAATGCGTGATTTTTCCGGCGGTCTTTATCTCGGTAATGACCACGTCAGGTAACACGATACCATGCCCGTCATGTTCGTATGACAATGCGAAATCAAAGGTAACCCGTTCCCGGGTCTCGGGAAATACCAGGGTTACCCGTTCATAGGTATTTCGAATCACCGGCTGCAACTCTTCAGGCAGGCAGGGAACATGGGAAGAGAGAAAGGATCGGATCTGCTCATCAATCAGGATAAGCGGCCTCTTAATCCCGATTCGTTCCTTCTTCGTCTCACCGGTATTCTTCTTCTGTTTCACCTCGAAAAATAAGAGATCTGATACGAGATAATGACGGGTCCGCAGTTTATACCGGTTCTTTTTCCCGTTGTGATGATCACGGTAGAGCGAATAATCCCAGGTATCATAATACATGGTCTCATAGAGTCCCACCCGCTTTCCCTCTATCTCAAGAATCCGGGCCTCACCTTCCAGGTTCTCCAGTAGATAGAGTGCCTCGCCATAGGTCAGAAGGAACTTCTGCTCTTTTCGTTCCATGAGCGTGGCATCATGCAGATCAGATAAAGAGATCGGCAAAAACCTCTCAAGGATTGCATCCCGGTCAGCCATACGGTTATTTCCAGGAACATCTGAAAGACCCCGGTCCCCCGGTACCGTATCAGCCATCACGGGGAGACCCCCGTCGTTTCCAGGTACTCAAAAACTGCCTTGTACCGTGATTCTGCATGGGACACGAGTTCGGCAAGGGCAGCATCGAAGTCTTCCGGTGAATCAAGATAGGAGTATCCTGCCTCTTCACCAGAAGCTCCGGTCACGTACGGTTGTATCAGATCATGGTAGGCTGTATACTTCGATATGAGCGTTTCCGGGTTAAAGGCGGTTTCTGTCACCCGCTGTAAGGCAGCATCATATTCTGCCCGGTATACCGGATCATCCATGAGGAACCGGATAAGCGGCCACTCCTCACCGACCTCATCGAGAGAGAGTGAGAGGGGTTCTCCCATCCCTTTCCCGGGACCGTTCTGCATCCCGTCTCTGTCGGGGGGGGAAAATCCGGTTGTATTCCCAAGCATACCCGGGGGTACCGGCATCCCTTTCTCCCAAAGACCTGGATCTCTGTCTGGAAATCCGGGGAATCCACGTGTCTCATTCCCAAAAAATCCAGGTTTTTCCTGCATATCATCTCCACCCGGGGAAGGCATTCCATCCATCAGGGCATAATTGTTATCCCATGGTATCCAGACCAGCTTCCCGGTACCGGGATCGTGATACAGGTAAAAATTCCTGCAGTTCCCCCCGTAGGTATCCCAGTTCTGGATAATGGTATTGGTTGCAAGCCATGAGATAAACTCTGACACTAAAAACACTGATTGTAGTTCTTCCCTCCAGTTCTCAGGATCTGTCAGTCGCTTATCAGAGTGAAGGATCTCATACAGACGGGTGATATCAGAGTAGTCATCCTCTTTCTTGTTAGTCTTTTTCTCAAAGCACGAGGTATCAAGAGTCCCCTCCTCAAAGGTAGCACCGCGTTCTTCCGGCTTGTACAGGTTTCCTGACCCGTCAGCGAATTGTGTCGCAATAAGGGTATCTTCCACGGCCTCGACCAGGGTATAAAGACCGAGATACAAAAGGCCGTCACCATGATCAAGATACACCCGGTAAAAGGCACTATCAGGGGCAACAACCCCTGCAGCGGTAAATATCTCGGGCACAATCTTCTCCCGGATAAGTGAGTCATCGTTATAATTTGACTGCAGATTTAATTCAGAAAACCCGAGTAAGGTCTGGTTGCCCGTCTCCGGATACTCATCCTCGAACCGGTCCATATCAAGTTTTAAGGATATCTTCCCAGAGTTCTCCCGGATAGCACCCTGAAGCGAATTACACCCCTTGTACCGGATTCCCACGTGATCCAGAATTACTCCCTTGGTAGCAATGGTTGCCGGTACATATACCGGGTCGGTATCACCCATTCCATGCATCCCTGCTCCCGGAGCCATCAGACCAGACTGGTTTGTTCTGTTTCCCAAATCAGGAAATTTCATGGATCCGGGAGTATCTGCCGGTTCGTCACCACTTAAAGATTCGGTATTATGCTCAAACCCACCCATTCCAGTGGAAATGGTTGCCAGATCCTCCTGCATTATCTCCCAGTCAGCGGGATCGATGGTTATGGTAATCTCATGCACGATATCGTCAGAAAAAAGCGTCTCGTAATCAGGTTTTTCAGTCATCTCTGTACTGCTGCTTACAGCCCCGGTATCAGCGATACCTGCAGCGGCACCATAACCAATGCAGGCAGCAAGCATGATACACAGAACCAATCCTGCAAAGGCCGGGGATCCCGGTAATGATCTCAATAATTGTCTCTTCATACTATTCTTCCACGGATGTTCTTTATTCCGGCACCGATCCGGCGTTCTTTCCAGAAAAAACTGTATCGGATCGGTTTCATCCCCTGGTATCACCGGGAATGGTTTTTCTAAAATTCCGTGATTCAGGGAGTGAGAGGCGATAATGTAAAGTTTGCAATACATATAGATAAACATTTTTAACTATTTGGTTTTGCAAACCGACTTTCACCTCGAACGAATACTGGGAAACAGCAGAAGAGATTGTACCATGACAAGATGGTCTCCATAGAAACGAAACAAAGGTTATGGCAGACCGGGGATGCACATCTGCTTCACCCGTACTCTTAAATAGTGCAGTCTCATACCATGCTACACGGTGATTGTATGGTAGCACTGACCGATGAGATAAAACAGGCCATGACAACGATAAAGAACTTCCCGGTTGCCACGGCCTCAAAAGACGGATGGCCGAATGTGGTTCCCATCGCTTTTGTAGAACTCGTTAATGACGAGACGATCTGGATTGCAGACAACTTCATGAAGAAGACACGTGCCAATGTCACGGAAAATCCTAAGATCTCCATCTATGTCTATGGTCCCGAGACAAAAGGCTGCTTCCAGATAAAAGGTACGGTCGAGGTAAAGACCGATGGTCCTGAATTTGAGAAGATGAAAGAGACTGTCAGGAAAAAAATGCCAAAAGCCCCGGCAAAAAGCCTCCTTGTCATGAAGATCTCTGATGTTTTTTTATGTTCACCCGGACCGGACGCCGGGAATAAGATCATCTGATCTTCTTTTTTTAAAAAATTCCACAACAGAAACCTTATGCACACTCCTGTTGGTCGAGCAGCACAATTATCTGGTTTTTGGGATTAAAACGGGAAACAGAGAGATCGTTTTTTTAATAAAACCGTTACAGACCGGTATTTTTCCGGTGGACACGATGTTTTCTATTGTGTCGCAGACAAAAAGAAAGAACCGCTGTGATTCCGGATCATCTCTCTCTTTCTCAATAACGCCTTTAAATACCCAAGTCAGCTGGGCCCTTGCTCGTTCGCACAGAAAGAGGAGAAAATCTTATGGGAGATACTTCCGGGCGGGAATCAGAGTTATCCTTTTCCCTTCTACAGTAAGTGTGTCCTCCTGCTTTTCTGTCAGAATATACCCTTCATCGAGATCAAACATATGCATAGCCTCTAAAAGCCCTTGTATCTCGCGGTCTTTATTCTGGTTATTAACCAGAAAACATACTTGTATTGCTTTGGTTATCTTTGTCTTCTCCTTGATGATAAAATCGCATTCCCTTCTTTCCCTGAAATAAAAAATCTCACCGTATTTTTTACGAAGGGATAAAAAGACATAGTTTTCGAGCAGGCGGCCATAATCATCAGAAAAACCGGTTGTATTTACATTAATGAGGCCATTGTCGATACCATATATCTTTTTAGGATTTATTTGCCGGCTTTTTTGAGAATAACTGAATCGCGGGAGAGTAAAGAGGAGGTATGCATCTTCAAGATAATGGATATACGAAGCAATGGTCGTTACTGATCCAATGGCAGAAAAGACTTTTTGCAATTTTGAATAGGAAAATTCACAGGAAATATTCCCTAAAAGATAGACTGCAATTTCAGTAATGAGACCCGGATTTTTAAGATTATAGCGAATAACAATATCCCGTGCAATAATATCCACAAGGAGGTTTTGCAACACCTCATACAGACCGGTCCTGATATATTCAGGAAAACCACCGGTAACGAGATATGCCCGAAATGACTCTTCTGAATCATAAAGGCCGGTATAGTGAAGATACTCCTGATATGAAAAAGGGAACAACTCTAATCGTATGGTTCTTCCGGTAAGCTTGGTTCCGAGTTCCTGACTGAGAAGTGATACATTTGAGCCGGTAATTATGACCTGTTTATTCATCTCAAGGAGATACCTGACATATCCTTCCCATCCGGTCAGATTCTGTATTTCATCAAAATAATACAGATCATTCTCACCATGAAGGTGTACAAAAGCTTCTTCGAGAGTCTCAATCTCCTTAACAGTGAAATCAGTCAGGCGGGGGTCTTCAAAATTCAGATAATGATAGTTCCCTTCTTTGTTCATTGACTGAAGGAGAAGAGTACTCTTACCACATCTCCTGATCCCGGATATAACAATGGCAAAGTTTTTTTCCGGCTTTATCTTTACGAGATCCTGCCTTAATGTCCCCACATCCCGGATATCCAGATTTTTTCTCTGGGATCTCACAATTTTTATGAGTTCATCTGAGAGAATCATATCCTCTATACGGTACGCTTCGTCCCTGATAAAAATGTCCATTCCCATTGAATAATATCATCCATTCATAATGATCACTAGTATCCAATATCATTGGAGTAATTTTCTGTACATAAAAAACCACGATGGTTTTATGACACTGCCCGCCCCACAAAAAAATCTGAACGTGCCTCTCATTTCGTTTGACACCGGGTAATGTGTCCCATGACTCATGCTGTGGTTGTGTGAAGTGCAAATACCCTCTTCCTGATCAATTGCAACAGGAATCGAATTTCGGATATTCCTTGAAACCTTTACAAACCCGGTTGTGATGTAAACGCCCATTGATAAGACCGACATCTGACACTGTTATTTGGATCCTGGATATGTATGCAGTAGTCTCTCTAAAGGGCTTGATCAGGATAGAGACTAGAGATCCGGATAAAGCAAACGATTTGCCGCAACTATTAAAACTGGTCAGGTTTAATCCCAAATTCTTGTAAAAATTGCTGAATACCCCCTAATCCCTAAACAGTTCAAATGTGTTTCAAATGCCAGGTTTAGCGTGAGCTCTTTTTTCTGTATTCACCGGGAAGGGTTTTCAGCCGGAAATCCGTGGCCGCTTTGGGGAAGTGCGGAGTCACGAATAAAAAAGAGGAAAAACCGATTTTTGAGATCTGACCCTTCTCTCCTGATAATAATCATAAAGATTCTTCATTTGTTGAAAAATCTGATTGCTGACTTCCTTCGATCGGCATTTTTGTCAGAAGTCTCCATGTCTTTCTGATCTCCCGGGTTGTCGCTGAAACTTCCTCTCCTGATGAAAGGATCTCAGAATAAACACTTCCTGCAGGATTTCTCCCGTTAATCATACCCCTGATATACTCCTGGTAAAGCCGGTTGAGTTCAAGTCTGAACCGCTCATCATTATTCCTCATCCGCTTATTCATTGCATCATCAATACACGGAAACATCACAGAAAGTTCATTCAGGTTCTGGTAGAGGAGTGCTGTTATCACCCCGTAACCTGCGAAAGACTCAGGTGAGAAGGCCAGGTTCTTCTCATGGATCTTCATCCTCTTCTTTGAGAGGGTGAAGATCCGGTCAGCAAGATGTGTTCCGAGATCAGTAATCCGCGAGTAGACAGCAATTGTATAGGCCTCAGACCGGGTCAGTTCACGGTGCGAGATGGAAAGAATTGCATCCTGGATCATACTGCCTACATACGTGCAGTAATCATGCATCTGTGCAATCCGCCGGCATCCCTTCCTGTCTTTTTCATGTAGTGCTGCAGCAATATTCATCATCTCGGCAGCATGGGTAACAAGACTGCCAATCTCCTTTCGAATCAGATCAAGCGCTTCCTGATTGGAAGCAGGAAGAACCTTTGACAGAAATTCCGGTCTGATAACAATCTCTGATTCGGTTGAAGGGATGAGAAAGAGCATGAGCCGTGAGAAGGGACCCAGGAGGATGAGAAAGAGAATTGAGGTTGATGCATTAAAGATGAGATGAGCAAGAGCCACCTGTTCGGCTGCCGAGGTATCGATGCCAGTTATAAATGCCTCAAACTGACCGAGGAACGGAAGAAAGATTAAAACCCCGAAGAGATTGAACAGAAACTGTGACGTAGCGGTTCGTTTTGCAACGGTATTCATCCGCAGTGAGACGAAAAGACTGGTTGTTGTGGTACCGATGGTAGCCCCAAGAATAATCGGAATTGCCTGGTACGGAGTTAAGAGACCCCCGGCAGCCAGGGTTACCACAAGGCCGGTGGTGACCGAACTCGACTGAAAAAGAGTGGTGATGAGAAATCCAATTAGAATGGCAACTGCAGCGTTATCTGCGGTTGTAAACAGTGCAATAAGAGCCGGATCATCCTGGTACGGGGCTATCACCGAAGCAACAAGGTTCAGACTAAAAAAAACCAGTCCGAAGTAAAAAAGAGGTTTTCCAAAGGGTTTGTAGGATCTTCCTGCAATACTTAAGAGAAACCCGGCGATGATAAAAACCGGGGCAAATGCAGTAAGTTTCAACGCTACCAGCTGACTGGTTACGGTTGTTCCGATATTTGCCCCGAAGAGGATCCCAAGTGAACTGATGTAGGATAAGGTACCAGCGTTGACGAGGCCGACGGTGATTACCGCAACCGCTGTGCTTGACTGGACGATCGCCGTGATCCCTGCCCCAAGGAATGCTCCATGCACACGGGTCCGGGTATATCGTTGTATCAACTCCCTGAACCGGCTCCCTGCCACATGCCTGATCTCATGGGAGAACTGCTCTATTCCATAGAGAAAGAGGATAACTGCAGAGAAGATGGCAATGAAGAGTTCAGGATTCACAGTACTGGTACGGCGGGATGACGATATGAAACCATTCTCATCCGGGAATGGGGAAGGGAGACCAGTCCTCTGCTCTCCCAGATCCAGACTCATCCCACAGGCGATATCCGGGGACTTTACCGGACGAAAGGCTGGTTTTGTGGACGTAGCGAAAAGGTGATTTTTCGAATTTTCTATCGATATGAAGAACTTATATCAGATCTACTCAAGAGAAATGAATTGTTTTGTGTTGCAGATCAATCATTCTCAATTAAAATCCAAAAATCGAAATTTACTGATTAGCCCCGGCTTTACCCAGAAGGAGTACGCATTCTTAACGTAATCAGATTCCGGCAGAAAAAGGGATTTTAGATAAAAAATGCAATGATTCTTTGATTACCCGGTTCACTCTGATGAATCGCCAACGCTGTTATCTCCTCCTGAATCATCTCCTTCTGATCCACCATCGGAATCGTTCTCATCTTCGGTTTCTTCTTCAGTATCCTGGATATCTTCCTCTTCCTGCTGTTCATCAAGTACTTCCGTCTTTTCCAGGGGACCGGTGTACCCGGTCTCGGTTATCAAGGCTGATATCGTCTGTTCGGCAGTTTCAGAGAAATTCTCTTTAAGGAAGGAACTGACGGCAAAGAATAATTCAGAGTTGGTCGGATCATTCTTGAATGAATACACAAGAGCGTTGCTTATCTGGTCGGGACGACCCATCTGCTCATTGATAAGGGCATCAAGATAAAGAGCCATGGACTGGCGGGCATCATCTTTATTATCAGCATTATCCCGGTATTCTTTTAATTGCCAGAGCGCATCATTGAGACTTTCCTCTGAACCGGATGCAAGATACGTCTGCAGGGCATTCATAAACTGATACCCCGGATTAGTCGTATCTGAACCGATTGTATTCATCTCTTTCAAGACAGCCTCTTTAAAGAGGGTATCTGCCTGATCCGTGTTTCCTGCCTTCTGCTCATCCATGATCTGCTGCAATGCAGATTTCATATCTTCTGATGTTCCCGGATCAGAGTAGATCTTTGCATACAGGACCGAACGATCCAGTGGTGTCTTCTCCTGTTCTGCTGCAGAGACGCTGACACTAATCAGGCAGAATACCAGGATAATACCGGCAACAACCATGAAATGGTTGTTTGATGATTCGAATTTTTCTATTCTCTTCATGGGTGACCCAGAAACAGGTACGTTTTCCTGCTATTAGAGCATTCCGAGACCCCTTTAGGAATGTTTCACGGTTTTTTAATCGGATCAGGGGAGAATTCACATCCGGATTTGAAGGCTTGCATTGAGAAAGAACAGTACCATGAAGAGATAATTTGTATCGCAATCATCAGGAAAGACCGGTAGGTTTCCCATATTCGTGAATTTCGCAGAAAAAATCTGAACAGACCCCTAATTCCGTTAGACACCGGGTATTGTCTCCCATGACTCATGCTGTGGTTGTGTGAAGTGCAAATACCCTCTTCCTGATCAATTGCAACAGGAATCGAATTTCTGGCCTTCCAAAAAACCTATCTAAACCCGGCAGTGATGCAAAATACAATTAAGAGGCACTCGTTTCATATTCAGGGCAAATTCCAGGCCCTGTGAGGTAATTATCGAAATGAATTTTATGTTTGTTATTTTATAAAACTATTCCAATATATAAAAATAATTCCCGGTCACGTCAGATATTCCCTCACACCAAAAAGCAACTCATTTATAAAAGAAAAAAAAGACTGAAATTCCAATGCAGACAAAACGCTTTATTTCTCACATAGTAATGATATTCTTCACAATCTCGATAGTACTCCTTTCTTGTAATGGAAGCGGTGATAAAACCGGGACAGAGTATCCACAGACCGGGACATACCGGATAGGGGTGCTCCTTCCTGCATCAGGGGACAGTGCCATGGACTTTTATGAGACCCTGAACTGGACCGTGGCCGGATTGGGAAAGGAGGGATTGGATGTTGAACTCGTGTGTAAAGATACCAGTACGGCTCCGATAAAGGATGCTGCCCGAACAATGCTTGACGATCCCGGTATACGGGTTGTCATCGGTCCTGCAACAAGTGATGAGGTCTTTTCGATAGCCCCCGATTTTATTGCTGCAAAAAAGCTCCTAATTACTCCGTCTGCCACATCAGAAGAGATTTCTGACAGGTTTGGAAGATCGGGATATATCTGGCGGACAACGAGCGGGGACCTGATTCAGACTCAGCTCATCATGGACCTGCTTGGCAGGCGGGGAGCAGAATCGGTTGCTCTTTTGTATGAAAACAATACCTACGGGAGGACATTCGCAGACTGGGCAGAGTATTGTGCCAAAAAATCAAACGTTGCCTTTTCTGGATCCGTGGCTTATGCCGGGGAAGAGAATCTCTCAGATCTGCTTGCCGATATTCTCTCACAAAATCCTGATTACCTGATTGTTGCCGCAAGGGGATCGATCGCTGCAGAGGCGGCCTGTCTTACTCATACCCAAAACAGTACCGTTCGGTTGTTCTTTACCGATGCTGCACGTTCAGAGACATTTCTCACCACTGCCGGCGAATCTGCAGAAGGTGCAGAGGGGGTTAGTCCGACGGCTGATAAAAAAACCGGATTTTTTGTAGCCTATCAGAAAGCGTTTGGAAGAATGCCGTCCGATTATGCAGCTCCTGCCAGGGATGCCCTCGTGATAGGGATAGCAACCCTCGCAAGGCTGGAAACAAAACATTCAGAAGACCCAAAAACAGCAATCGTATCAGTATTACAGGGAAGGGACCTGATACCTTCCTGGGATGATCAGGGAACGGCACAGGCAGTCAGGCTCATCAGGGCAGGATATCTCCCTGACCTCTCTGGTGCATCAGGACCGCTTGATTATGACACGGCAACCGGAACAGATCCCATAAAAACCTGGTATGTTCACTGGAGAGTAGAGGAAGGAGAATTTCTCGCTGAATCCTACATCCCCGGATATACCGGAGAGGAAATTAACCAGAATACGCTGTTGTTACCGATGCAAAACCAGTCTTTCTGTCCGGATGCAATCAAAGATCCAAGGACAGAAGTATCTTTTGTCTACAATGGAGCAAAGGGAGATTTTGGATTTACCGACCAGGCATATCTTGGTATTCTGCGAGCCAGGGATGATCTGAACCTGTCAGTTCATGAGATATTCACCGGGGATACCGGAAAAGAGCCTGATCCGGTACAAAATCCGATAACCGGAAAGAGGGCCGGTGCGGTCGTGATGCTCGGATCTTACCTGGCAGAGTATGCAGAGCACGTAGCAGAACAGTACCCCGATATTCCGGTTATCGTGATTGATGCAGACCCGATATCGCTTCCCCGCATCAAAACCGTCTCGTTCTCCATGTATGGGGCCAGTTATCTTGCCGGAAGACTTGCTGCAGACCAGACAAAGACCGGACAGGTAGGAATAATCGCCGGGAGAAAGGCCCTCGTGATCGATAGCTTTACCAACGGATTCGTACAGGGTGCTGCAGATGAAGATCCTCGCGTTCTCGTGAATATTACCTACATTGCCGATGATAATCAAGGATACCGTCAGCCGGAGAAGGGGGCAGCGATTGCCAGGGATATGTACCGGAACGGGACTGATATCATCTTTACCGTGGCAGGAGAATCCGGACTTGGAGCGATATCAGCAGCAAAAGAACTGCCTGATCTCAAGATTATCGGTGTTGATTGTGATCAGTCCAATCTCGGGCCGGGTGTTGTCATCGCATCGGTAGTAAAAAACCTTGATTTGGCAGTATACCGGGAATTAACCGAAGCCCTCAATGATAATTTTACCCCGGGACTGGCAATCTATGATCTCTCCAATGATGGTGCCAGAGTTGCGATAAACCCCAGGTTTGATACCCTTTCCGGAATCATTGAGAGCAGGATGAAAGAAGCAGTCAGGCAGGAGATTGACAGGGAATAGATGAAAGAAACACTACGGGTTTTATCAGAATACGTACCTATCCGATTCTTCTGGGATAACAGGGTAGACGAACCACCTGAGTTTACCAAATAGGAGAGAAAAAAAAAGACTCACCAGATAGCGTAATGAGAGAGGGAGATATCGTATAATCGTTTCACTTTGAAAAATTTGGCTCTCATTGGCCCTCCTCTGCCCATAACGGATGCAATCCGTTTATCAGGGCGGAAACAGGTGCAAATGCCGGTGCCCGTGCTCTCTTTTGTCATGCAGAAGAAACCATAATCCATTAATGATGTAAGAGCTGAGTAACACCAAGGGTGAAATGATGACTGAAATTCCGTCTGCAATTATCAGGGGAAGAGATAAAATATCAGAAACGATCTCGGCATTAACCGGGGATCTAACCTTTCCTGAGACTGCGTATCATCTTCCTATAACCTACGCAGTAACCGGCAGGGAGGTGCATACCGCCGATGCAGCCCGGGCAGCCTATGAAGAGTCAGGCAAAAATACGCTTATCGGTGCTGAGATAATGGTTGCAGAGCAGGAACGGGAGATGACGGAAGCAACCGGCTACACCGGTTTTATCGAAGATGCCCTCATCAGAAAACTGGGATACTCTCTCGTTGACGGAAGCATTCTCGGGCTCTGCCTGATACTGGGTACTCCGCAATCAGCTGATACCGCCGCTGCCATATGCCGGGAACTGCAGGAAAAACTGATGCTCACGTTTCTTTCAGGACCGGTCATTACGGTGCTTACGGACTCAGGAGTGAAGGTTGATCTCTCCCTCCGCCTTATTCCTCTGGGAGCAACTTCGATAAAGGGAGTTCATTTCGCAGACATCCTTGCGAGAGTTGCCATGATGTTTGGCGGGGTCCCTCCCGGAGATGTCAGCCGGCTGATCTCCTATGCCGCAGATCGTGCAAAAGCCTTTGTCATTGTGTTTCCTTCCCTTTCTGATGAAGAGATAGCATTTGCTGACGCTCTGCGTATCCTCAACATCCCGATCATCCAGGTGGGTGGGTATGAAGGAGGGGAATGGCTGCTCTCTCTTCCCCAGACCGCCGTATCAACCGGCATGGAACAGCGGGGGATAACGGTCAGGGTTACTGCCATCCCGATTCCCATGGCCTGTTCTCCTGCCTTTGAAGGGAAAAGCATCAGAAAAGAGGAGATGTTTGTTGAGTTCGGGGGGGGACGGTCACCTGCCTTTGAACTGCTGGTCACCCGGCCCCATGGTGAGGTAACCGATGGCAAAGTCACCCTTATCGGACCTGATGTTGACCAGTTAACTGAAGGGAGTGCTGTGCCGCTTGGCATCATTATCGAGGTTGCCGGGAAGCAGATGAAGAGTGATTATGAACCGGTCCTGGAACGAAGAATCCATAATTTCATCAATTACGGCGAGGGATCCTGGCATGTTGCCCAACGTGATCTCATCTGGGTGAGGATCACAAAAGAAGCAGTTGCAAACAATCTTAAAATAACCGATCTGGGGAAGTTACTTGCTGCCAAGTTCAGGATGGATTTTGAGTCCCTTCTGGAAGCCGTGCAGGTCACTCTCATCACCGATAAGGATGCAGTCACCCGGGCATTAGAGGATGCAGAGGCGATTTATAAAACGCGTGATGAACGCATCGCCGGCTTAAAAGATGAAGACGTATCGCTGTACTACTCCTGCATCCTCTGCCAGACCTTTGCACCAAACCATGTCTGTATCATAACCCCGGAACGGCCGGCACTCTGTGGTGCCATCACCTGGCTTGACGGCAAGACCGCGTACGAGATCTCACCGTCTGGAGCCAACCAGCCGGTTGAGAAAGGCACCCTCCTGTCAGCTGAATCAGGAGAGTATGAAGGGGTGAACCGGTTTGTTAAAAAAGCCTCCCATGGCGAGATACAGCGGTGCGTATTGTACAGTATCATGGACGCACCGATGACCTGTTGCGGGTGTTTTGAGGCGATTGCCATGATACTCCCTGAGACAAACGGGGTAATGGTGGTAACCCGTGAATTCAGAGGGGATACTCCTTGTGGGATGACGTTCTCCACGCTTGCAGGAACGATTGGAGGAGGTGCCCAGACCCCGGGATTTATCGGGATCTCAAAGAGTTATCTCACGAGTGACCGGTTCTTACAGGCTGAAGGGGGAATACAACGGGTTGTCTGGATGCCCGCTCACCTTAAAGAAGAGATACGGGTAAAGATGGGTGCATCCTTTCACGAAAAGGGGTTTGATACCCTCTTCTCAATAATAGCAGACGAGACCGATGCTGTCACTCTTGATGAACTTCTCACCTATCTTGAGTCAGTCAGTCATCCGGCATTATCGATGCCATCTCTCTTCTAGGAGGACAAATGACCTATATCCTACCTCAAAACTGGTCCGGATCGATACAGACCGTTACGATTGGTGCAACAAAACAGGAAGGAGGGACCAGATCGGTATCATACGAGATCGGAGGTGATAACGGCCTCCCTTTTATGAACCGATCAGGGAAAAAGCCATTAATAGCATATGAGATCTGTGATGATACCGTTATCTGGCCGCAGGTAGTCAGGGATGCCATGCCACAAGGGATATCAGATCCGGCATCGTGGGCTGCATATGGAGAGAAAACCTTAAAACCTGACTGTATCAGGCTTAATCTCACCTCTACCCGAAAACCGAATTTCTCTGATTTTGCATCAATCTCTGCAACGGTGGAGTCGGTTCTTGCAGCAACCACGCTTCCCCTCATCATTGAAGGAAGTGCAGATCCTGCCATTGACTCAGAGGTCTATGTCAGGTGTGGTGAGGCAGGACAGGGAGAACGTCTCGTGCTTGGAACCGCCGAAGCAGACCGGTACCGGAGCGTTGCTGCCGCAGCGATGGCATATGACCACATCATCATTGCCCAGACACCTATCGATGTCAATCTTGCCAAGCAGTTAAACATCCTGCTTCGTGAGACCGGCATTCCTGATAACCGCATCATCATCGATCCCTATACCGGTGCTCTGGGTTACGGGTTTGAGTATACCTACTCAACCATGGAACGGATCCGGTTTGCTGCTCTGAAAGGTGACGACGATCTTGCGATGCCGATTGTATCCGCTCCTGCTGACAGCCTGACCGTGAAAGAGATACGGGAGTCTGATAGTCCCTCTGAGATCGCAGTATCATGGGAACGGGCAACGGCTGTTGCATCTGCAATTGCAGGAGCAGCAATCCTTGTGGTACGACACCCCGGAACGGTTCAGCCGTTGCGAACTGCGATTGATGCCCTTTGGGAGGGATCCCGCAGGGAGGTGTCTGATGGCGCTTAAACCACTCGAGATCTATAAACTGCTGCCTAAGAAGAACTGCAAGGAGTGCGGGGAACAGACCTGTCTCTCGTTTGCCATGAAGCTGGCCCAGGGAAAAGCAGATCCCGCCTCCTGTCCGTACCTCGATGATGAAGCAAAAGCCGCCCTCTCATCCCAGACCGGGGCCCCGATAGCAAAAATTACCATCGGGATGGGAAGCAGGATGATAACTGTCGGTGAAGAGACCGTATTTTACCGCCATGACAAGACCTTCTATCACGAACCGGCAATTATCTACCAGGTACCGGATACGGCACCGGCAGAAGAGATAACGGCCCTTGCAGCACGGATACGGGAGGAGAGAATCACACGAATCGGGGTTGACCTGCAGGTGAACGGACTGGCAATTGATCTCGGGTCAGATTCCCTGCAGCAGTCGGTAACCGCAGTCACTAGAGCCAATGAAGGCGGGGACATCCCTCTGGTATTACTATGTGAGGATCCGGATATCCTCCAGGCATGCCTTGCAATCTGCGGGAATTATAACCCGCTTATCTGTGCAGCAACAGAGCACAATTACCAAAAACTCTGTGATCTTGCAAAGAGATACGATGCTCCGCTCGTGGTATCGGCACCTACTCTGGAAAAGATCGGCGCATTATCAAAAGAGTGCATGGATTTGGGAGTAAAAAAGATTGTTCTTGATATCACCGGGGCTGACAGCGGGGAATACCTCAGCCGTGCAACGCTTGTCCGGAGCCTGGCTCTTGCACGGACAGCACCGGAACTCGGTTTTCCGCTCCTTTTTGACTGCAGAGGATCGGTTCCTGACAATATCGTGACAGGAATCGTCAAATTTGCCTCGGTTCTAATCACTCCCCCGCTCCCGGTGGCAGAGATGACAACTGCTCTCGTCCTGCGCCAGAATATCTACACTGACCCGCAAAAACCGATCCAGATGACTCCCGGACTGTATCGTATCGGCAATCCGGGACGCGACTCCCCGGTATTTATGACCGTGAACTTCTCGCTCACTTTCTTTACCCTGCAGGGGTACCTTGAAGCGGCCCGGGTTCCCTGTTTCCTGCTCATTGTTGAGACTGAAGGGATGTCAGTGCTCACCTCGGTTGCAGCAGGGAAATTAAACGAGTCGGTTGTGGCAGAATGGATAACAAAGACCAGTCTTGCAGACGAAGTGAATGAGAAGAAACTTATCATTCCAGGATATGCGTCTCCCCTTTCAGGAAAGATAGAGGATGCTACCGGATGGAAGGTTGTTGTCGGACCCAGGGATGCTGCCGATATCGGACGGTTCTTAACTGAGGAGTGGAAGTAGGCGATGCCCACCGTTACCTTTGTACCGGGATTTCAGAAGGTTGAGATACAAAAAGGAGATTCTATCCTTTCAGCAGCCCGGAAAGCAGGTCTGCCGGTCAATGTTGTCTGTGGCGGGATTGGAAAATGTGGGAAATGCGTTATGTTTCTTAAGTCAGGAAGGGCAGAATTTGACAATCAGAGATATGAAGAGTTCTTTACTACCGAAGAGTTACAGAACGGGGCCTGTCTCGCCTGCAGGACATATGTCATCGATGACTGTCAGGTGTTCGTCCCGGAACAGACCCTCATCCAGTCCCAGCAGATTCTGATCGATACCCTTGGCCATACCGTTGATCTCAACCCGTCTGTGTGGAAGTATCATCTGCAGTTAAAACCTCCTACCCTGGATAACCCGATATCTGACCTTGATCGCCTGCTTGACGGAGTTCATGAGGCAGGCGGACCGGTAGACAAACGAATTTATGCCCCTTTAGAACTTCTCCGCCGTATCCCTTCGGTGACCCGGGAGAGCGGGTGGAACGTTACTGCAACCATCGCTCTTGTTCCCGGAGGATACCGTCTTATCCATATCGAGAAAGGAGATACGAGAAAGAAGATGTATGGAGCTGCGGTCGATCTCGGGACAACCACCATCGTCGTGTTTTTGCGTGATCTGACAACCGGTCAGGTCATGGGGGTGACATCGAACTACAACAGCCAGATCAGTTGTGGCGAGGATATCCTTTCCCGGGTCAATTACGGGAAAAAAGGCGGGTTTCCCAAGCTTCAGGCGCTTGCTGCCGAGTCAATAAATACCGCGATTCAGACCGCTGCGAATGCTGCCGGGGTGGACATTGATGATATCTATGAAGTCGTTATTGCCGGCAATACCATCATGACCCATATTCTGATGGGGATTGATCCCTCGTACATGATCCACGAACCGTATGTACCGGTCGTACGCCGGGCACTCTCAACGTCTGCTTCCCGGATCGGGCTCTCGGTCAGACCAAACGGAGGCATCTTCATCTTTCCTGCGGTGAGTGACTTTATCGGGGGTGACATTATCGCTGATATCCTTGCCAGTGGGATGACCGAGTCATCAGACATATCACTTATGATTGATATCGGAACCAACTACGAGGTAGTTTTAGGTAATAATGACTGGATCTTTGCCTGTGCCGGTGCAGCAGGTCCGGCACTTGAAGGAGGTGAAGTCCTCTTTGGGATGCGGGCAAACCCGGGAGCCATCGAGAAGGTCAGTATCGATCCGGTAACCCTGGAGCCGGCATTCTCAACCATTAATACCAGTACTCCCTTAGGGATCTGCGGATCCGGCCTTATTGATATCCTTGCTGAACTACTCAAAGCCTGTGTCATCGACCGGAACGGCAGGATAAATACCGCGATACCCCATCCCCGTATAAGATCCGGTCCCTATTATCCTGAATATGTCCTTGTATGGAAGGAAAAGACAGGAATTAACAAGGACATTGTTATTACCGAGAATGATATCAAGAACCTTATTATGAGCAAAGCCTCGACGCTTGCTGCCTGCACCGTGCTCATGAACGTAGCAGGGATAACACGAACTGATATCAGGACTATCTATTTTGCCGGGGGATTTGGTAATTACATCAATAAAGACCATGCAACAACCATCGGTCTTATCCCTGAGGTATCCATTGACCAGATAAAAAATCTGGGAAATGGTGCTGCAGAGGGGGCAAACATGGCTTTACTGGACAGAAAAAAACGGAAACTGCTCAATGAAATTGCTGAAAAGATTGGATATATCGAACTCAACGCCACCCCATCCTTTATGGATGAGTACACCCGCAGTGCGTTTCTTCCCCACACCGACCTCTCTCTCTTTCCCATGGTAGAGCGTGCACTGCAGCGATGCCGGATACGGGTGGGAAATCCATGATTCGCACGATCCCTTCCCCTAATTCGGCATCTAGCGGGGTCGGTTCACTTCCCCATACCGATCCCAAAGAGGCCTGTGATCTGGTTCTTAACCATCAGCCTGAGTACCCGACAGCCCCGACTCTACCGGCACGAACCCCTTATGAGGCCATCATCATAAGAGATGCCGAGTACCTCCCCGGCGGAGTGCTTAAGGGAAATTCCCTGCACCTGGACCGTTCAATTGATTTCTCAGAGGCAATGGAGCAGATTTACCAGGATTTCATGGAGGGGAACTACCAGAATCATGCCCCCTCGCACGATGGATATGCCGGCGGGTATTATGAACTTGCAGGCAGGGATCTCTCCGGGGTTTTATGCACCAAGGTGCAGGTAACCGGGCCGGTCACGTTCGGTCTGACGATAACTGACGGCGATCGCAGGCCGATAGCATACGATGCCCAGTATTTTGATATGCTCTCAAAGATGCTTGCCCTCCGTGCCCGGTGGTACGAGTCGCTTATCGAGAAGACCGGCACACCTGATACGCTTGTCATCATCGATGAACCGTACTTTGCCGCCCTTGGTTCCTCGGTGATGCAGGTTGACAACGGAATGGTTGAGGCATCATTTGAGGATTTTTCCAGCCTCATTCAGGGGGGAATCGGGTTTCACTGCTGTTCAAATACCGACTGGGGTTTTCTCATCTCGCTTGGGCCATCCTGTATCTCGTTTGATGCCTATGCCTATGCGACTGAGTTCCTCCTCTATAAAGACGCAATCGTTTCATACCTGGAACAGGGAGGGGTGGTTGCCTGGGGAATTGTGCCGGCAGAGGTTGATAAATATAAACAGGAGAGTACTTCGTCTCTTTTTGAGCGATACCGTGCGATACGAACAGCGTTATCAGAGTATATTCATGAGGATATCTTTGATGCCCAGGCGATGATAACCCCGTCCTGTGGATTACGTCTTGCTGACATTCCCTCATCGGTTGCAATCACAAAGACCGTAGCAGAGATTACCGGAAGGGTCCGGGCATTATGACGCCGGTAACTATCGGTATTGCCGGAAAAGGAGGGACTGGTAAGACAACGATTGCTTCCCTTCTGATCCAATGCCTGATTGAACAGGGCATCGAGCCTATCCTTGCGGTTGATGCAGATCCCAATGCGAATCTGCACGAGGCCCTTGGTGTCACCGTAACCGAGACGCTCGGTTCCATGCGTGAAGAAGCATTTACCCGGTCTATTCCTGCGGGAATGACACGGGCTGATTATATTGCGTTGCGGTTTCGAAAGACTCTTGTTGAGAGCAGGGGTTTTGATCTGATAGCCATGGGAAGGCCTGAAGGGACGGGTTGCTACTGTTTTGCAAACGATCTCTTAACAACTGCCATGCAGAATCTTTTGCGTGAGTACCGCTCTATCATTGTCGATAACGAGGCCGGAATGGAGCATATCTCACGGGGAACGATTGGGATCCCGGATCTCCTGCTGGTCGTGTCAGACCCGGGGGTAAGGGGAAGGAGAACGGCTGACCGGATAAAAGGCCTGGCAATGGATCTCGGGATGGCTGGTGACCGGATCGTTCTCGTTATCAACCGTGCCGAACCTGGAATACCACAACCTGATGCGTTCTTTTCTGTTCCGTTCGACCCCGGGATCGATGCTGCTGATCGTGCCGGAGATCCGGTCTCGCTGGTACCGGCCGGATCACCGGCGAGAGAAGCAGTCTGTCAGCTCGGGAAAAAATTGTTCGAGGATCCGGGAACCGGCATTATCCGAAACCATTAAAACTTTGAAACACAAGGTAGAACCATGGACTCAATGGTTGAGAACGTAATGCAGGCAGTACTGACACCAGAGAACCTCTCTTCGATCAGCAGTTCTGTTGGCGGGGACGAGACGAAGGTAAAGTCTGCTCTCGAGATGGGAGTTCCCATGATCATGGGTGCACTTTCAGATAAGAGTTCGACAGCAGGGGGGGCAGACATGATCACCCAGATGCTCGGGCAGATGGGGGGAGACAATCCCATGGACAACATTGCCGGATTCCTTGGCGGTTCTGGTTCATCAGGCGGATCGAACATGGTCTCCTCCCTTCTGGGAAGCCAGATGGGCACGATATCCAATGCGATCGCACAAAAAACCGGACTCCCCCCGGCAGTTGTGAAAAAGGTTCTCGAGATTGCAACACCGATTATCATCGGGCAGCTCGGGAAGACGATGGGGGGAAGCGTGGACAAGGCCGGTCTTTCAAGCCTCCTTGGTGAACAGTCAAAGATGGCCATGCAGTCAAACCCCGAAGCTGCAGCCCTTGCCGGCCAGCTCCTCTCGCAGGCAGGCGGACCTGCGGGGGTTATGGGATCGCTCAAAAAGATCTTCGGAAAGTAAATTTACCACGAATACCCTTTTTTCGCTTCAGGCTCTCTCTCCCGGATTTTCATTGGAGAATGAGATACCGTGAACAAAAAACTACTGCCGGTTTATGGGCAGCAGGACCTACGGAAATTGACACGCCCGGAAAGGAATCATTCTAAAAGACCGGTTTTATCATCACCAGTGCAGACCGGGTTGCAGGATCCCGGAGATACCGGTATTACCATTTAGATAGTATGATATCCATAGTATCGGAGAACAGGACGTGCATATCCATGTGGTTTTTCCAGACGAAACATAACGATATCTCCCTATCATGCCGGAAAAATAGAAAGAAAATTCTTCCCGAACGGGTGTTGGCATGGAAGTAACGTCATTTATCAGGCCTTATCAGCAGAGACGAAGGGATTACCGTACTGACACCCGACATTTTTTTTTATGACTGACGTAATTACCGTCTCTAACCTGAAAAAGACGTATGGGCAGGTTACTGCAGTGAATCATATCTCTTTTTCTGTACGGAAAGGAGAGATATTTGGTTTCCTGGGCCCAAACGGAGCAGGAAAAACAACAACCAGCAGGATGCTGACCGGAGTGATAGAACCCGATACCGGGGGAATTGTAATATTAGGGCATACTATGATGCAGTCACCGGTTGCTGCGAAGCAGTTATTCGGGGTTGTTCCGGAGACATCAAATGCATATCCTGATCTCACGGCATGGCAGAACCTGATGTTTATGGGAGAACTGTATGGATTATCTCATAACACGGTGACTGAAAAGTCAAAAACCCTCCTTTCTGTTTTCGGTTTATCTGAGCATGCAGAAAAAAAGGTGAAATCGTTCTCAAAAGGGATGAAACAACGCCTTATTCTTGCCATGGCACTGATCCACGAACCAGAACTGCTTTTTCTGGATGAACCGACAAGCGGGCTTGATGTCGCAAGTACACAAACAATCCTCTCGATGCTCCGGGAGATGAACAGCCGTGGCGTTACCATATTTCTTACCACTCATAACATGGATGAAGCAAATACTCTCTGTCACCGGGTTGGCATAATTAAATCAGGAGATTTGATAGCAATCGATTCCCCTGAAAAATTGAAACATACCATCGGGCAGATGTATCAGATAGAGATAAGCGTGGATGGGATTCTTTCAGAAGAAAAACTCGTACATCTTCCCGGCATCACCCAGGTCACCAAAAAAGCAGATAAATGGATAATAGCGGCAGATAACCAGGACATAACGATCCGATCTCTCGTATCCTTGTGTGAACGTGAGAACCTCCCGATTGTATCTTTAAACACCATAAAGCCGACACTTGATCAGGTATTTTTGCAGTTAACCGGTGGAGTGTCATCATGAATGTCCGGGGGATACAGGAACAGGCTCGTCGGACCTGGGCGATTGCAAAGAAGGATATCAGGATTTATTATTACAAACCGCCGGTGCTTATTTCAGGTGTTTTAATGCCGATTTTCCTGTACCTTGCATTCCTCATGGGAAATAAACCGCTCCCGGTCTCATTTCTTATCGCCGGGCTTTTAGGGATGACCCTTTTTTTTACGGCAACCGCCGTATCCCCGGTGATATTTCCCTGGGAAGGACAGGCAAGAACCCTTGAACGGCTTATCTCCTGCCCGGTTGCTCCGGAATCAATCATATTCGGGGATATGATTGCATCATCCCTCTTTGGCATCGTGATAACCACCATAGCACTCGGTATCGGTCTTGTGATGGGAGCCATGGCCATACACTGGGCACTTCTGCTCTCTGCGATTATTCTTGGAGCCCTCTGTTTCTCTGCTATTGGAATCCTCATGTCAGTCCCGCCAACTGCAGTTCCACAAAACATCATGCTCCTATCCACCCTGATAAAATTCCCCCTCATTTTTGTCTCCGGGATCTTTATTCCGATAGACCAGTTGCCAGTACCGGGCCAGATGATAGCCCTTATATCACCCCTCACCTACTTTACCGATATTGCCCGGTTTTCCTACACCGGAGAAGGTTTCTTTCCGGTTTTTGTTGATTTCGGAGTGTTATTGCTGTTCACATTCATTCTTACCATCGCCGTTGTCGTGCTTCATAAGAGAACCATGCCACTCCGGATATAAAAATACCATAAATCGATTAAAATCAAGAATAAGGGAATTATCTTTCAGATACCCTTGAGGTCATGTATCTGTCTGATAATTCAGCGGATGCTATTTGAATGAATATTCAGGCAGTTTCTGAGTTACCGGGAGATCTCTTCTCTTGTAACGATTATGCATCGATGCAATTGATTCCATACTGCTATGGAATAAGGAGAACAAGGAGGTGCAACTGATGAAGGAATCGTTGTTTGATATCAGAAATAATGACCATCTCTTCTCAGAAGGTTTCCCTCTTTTGGGGTAAGAGACCAAATACTCATTACCTGATACTCCCATTAATTCAACAATGACTCAACTCTCATCTGTGTACTCCTCCCCAAAGATGGTACAATACCTCTCACAGGGTTATGATATCAGTGCCGGTTTCCTGAAGAAAAAAGAGATAAAAACGGCAATTGAAGATCTAACCGGATTTCTTGAGGATGACTGCGATAATCTCGATCTGATACTCTCCTTAGAAAACCTCTACTCTGCGATAGGAGAGATGGAAGAAGCGATATGTGTCCTTCATCAGAGCATATTCGCGAGTGGTAATCCCGTCTTTATGATTCGAAGAGCCCGATATTATGAGAAATGTAATGAAAAGAAGGAAGCTACTGATGAACTTTGGTGTTTGCTCTCACAAAATACCCAAACGCAACCGATCAGGGAGCGGTGTGCTCTGCTGGCATCAGGACTGATGGATGATTCTTTCGATTTTATCAGGAGGTGGGATGAACTCAGGCAGAAAAAACGGGAAAAATCCGTTACAATGGGCAGTAATCTATTATTCCCTGCTGATGAGAGCGATTCTATCCTGCGTGATCTCTCGTTTAAGGAACATATCCTCGGGATCGAACTCCTTTTAAAATACGAGGTCACCGATGGTCTTATCGAGGAGGTCATGGCACTGATTTCAGATATGGCACGATATGCAGAGAACAGCATCAGGATGATAACCCTTGCCGGAAAAAAGGACGGTATGGATAGTATTTATCCACTCTTCTCTCATGCAGCGGCGTTCTGTTCCGGGGCTATCAGCCAGACGAAAAAACTGATGAAAGGAAAAGGATTGATTACCGATCCAAAGGAGATAGAAAATGCCAAGAATGCCCTTGATACCCTGTCCTGCCATGAAACCGGCATGCATATCGCCAAAAAGATTACCGAAGGACTCCTTTTTCATAAAAAGTTTGAGAACGGGTTATTGGCCGAACTACGCACCCTTACACCCGGCAATGATGACCCGATTATCACAACGATGTGCCTGTTTCTGAATGATGAATTGGATACAGACGGGGAAGAACTGATAGAACAACTGATTGCCGATAATCCAAAAAACTTCATCCTTCAAAAGAAGATATTTGAATCCCTGATTCAGCAGGATCGGAAAAAAGATGCATCTGCCTATGCAGCCACAATCCCTGAAGGTATTATTCCCAGAGAAGATCTGCTTGATCTGAAGCTTGTCGAGCTCATGGACGAGGAACAGTATGATGAGGCACTCACCCTGCTTCTTTTGAATCAGGAAGAGTTGGATTCGTATTCTCATTCGATGAGACTTTTTGGTTACGCGATACAACAATATGAGGTTGATTTCTTCTCCCGCCTTATCCCATTTTTTGAGTCGAATCGAATGGACAGACAGGTCTGGCTCCTCAAGGGGATAGTTCAGATACAAAACCAGGATATAAAAAGAGGATTACATTGTATCGATCAGGCAGTCAGGTCAGGATATCCGAAGGCTGATGCAATGCTTGTGTCGGCCCGGTTCATGGCAAGATCAGGATATGGAAAACGGGCTGTCGGTATCTGTGAAAAGCTTCTGAAGATGGATGAGAAACCGGAAGCAGAGGTATACCCGGTTCTCGCAGATGCATATACCGCTCTTGGAAAGGAGAAGGAAGCCTCTGCGGTCAGGGAAAAATTAAAGGACATAACAGGGCCTTGAATAATGGGTAATTTCAGGCTGTGACACAACCATAGAGCGGCACAAAAAAAACTCAATTTGAACTTCCCTTTACAATAGTATTAGATAACAGGATTTTTAAGACGTAATTTTATCTCAGCCTGATTTTCCGTTTTTCGCAACGATTAGCGGGATTTAACCAATAGGATTCCTCACAGCCAAAATCTTTATTCGTCTGGCAGGGAGAATCGGCAGAGCCAAAACCACCTGAATAGGTGTATCAATTCTCATACAGCATCTGTCCTTTATTCTTCATCGCAATCTCTCATCAGGCTATGACCATCGGAAACAAGACACTTCCGTTGTCATCCTCGATTATATCGGCAATAAACGGTACCGGTTCCACTGCAGACAGAGACCTGTTAAGTGCACTCGTGTTCTTTGTAAGACTGGGAACGTGATGCCGGGAGAAACCGGTTTGATAATCCAAAGGCGATCGCCGGGATTTTAATAACCAGATACCGGTTATTATGCTCAGTAATAAAATCAACCATCATACACAATAAAATCATCACAGGAACAGGAAAACCTGAAGATGATACGAATTCAAAAATTAGTAGCAAGGCAGTTATTTACTATTTCTGATTATTCTTAATTGAATTTCAAGGTAATGTTCATTATCCTGGTATAAGTGTGGATCTGTCAAAAAATCCATACAAATATATATAATTTTTAATACCTATATACATAATTTATACATACTATAACCGCGTACAATTTCCCAGGTGATTTTATGAATACCCATATCCAACAACTGGCGGGTGTCCTTGTGATACTTGGTATTGGTCTTGTTCCTCTCGCATCAGCACACGATCTCGGACCCTTTGAGAGCGCAACAGGTCTTGGCTGGTACGTGATCGATGAACCGTACCTCAGCTCTGGTCCATCCAACTGGATCACGACAGACGACCTGAAACTGACGCAGACGACAAACTGTTACCGGTCAGATCACGAGTATGACTACTGGACCGGAACGATGGCTATCGCTGCCGGTATTAATCAACCGGATCTCATCACCGAGGCAGAGGTCGCATCTGATGATAATGACGGATGGGGTGAGATGATACGGTTTGTCGATGAAAATAACTACTACCGGTTTATAACAGTCCAGGATTCAGGAAATGGAGGCCCTTTCCAGAGATTAGAAAAATTTGTTGATGGCACGCGGTATGTGCTTGATGAGAACAGTAACAGCTTTGAAATGGGGAAATGGTATACCCTCCGTATGGAAGCAATCGGGGATCAGATTTCAGTGTATCTTGATGGAGAACTCATCCTCAGAGCAACAGACGACTCCATAACCGGGAGCAACTGGAGCACATTTGGATTTTTCACCTATGCAAACCCTGACTTTTATGTTACCGATGTCTCGTACCAGTAACAGAAGTGAAGAAAATTCCCTGAAAATTCTTTTTTTCCCTGTTTCAAACTCTGATCTCAATATCACAGGAGAAGGTGGAAACGGATTGTTAAGCGAAAAAATTCCTGATCTCAGGCCGGGACATAACTCTGCAAAAGTACTTTATTGGATAAAGGACTAATATATATGCAGGAATCTTCGATCAAAGGTTCTGGTGAAGTTATTATGGTTCAGAAAGAGGGTTTTAAACCATACCATCAGGGACAGACCTTTCTCCTTCCGCTCTCTCTTGAAGAGGTTATCCCGGCAGACCACAATGCCCGGATTATCAGTGCTGTTGTCGACAAAATGGATCTCACTAATCTTTACAATACATATGACACGACCACTGGACAAAACGCCTTTGATCCTCAAATGCTTGTAAAGTACTCTTTTATGCCACCTTTCAGGGTGTATTCAGTAGCAGAGAGATAGAAAACAAACTTCACACCGACACTGCCTACATGTATCTTGCCGCGATGCAGAAACCAACCTATCGAACCATTAGCCGTTTTCGAACCCGATTCTTTGCTGAACTAGTCCCGCTTTTTGAACAGATCGTTACGATCTGCCAGGATCTCGGTTTAATCAGTCTGAACCATATCGCCTTTGATGGCACAAAAATCAAAGCAAACGCATCTTCAAAGAAATCCTTTACTAGGGAGCAGCTCCAGAGCAGGATAAAGAAGCTCCTTGACAAAGCGAAAAAGACAGATAACGAAGAGGACGAGCTATTTGGCAACATCTCTCCTTTCACCATACCCCAGGAATGTGCAAATGATCCTGATTTTATGAGGAAGATTGAGGAACTTGCATCAGTATATAATCATCTTGTTGCATCCGGTGAAAAGCGGATAAATCTCACCGATAAGGATGCACATCTGATTAAAGGTAAACAGTCCTGTCTTGCAGCATATAATTTACAGACAGCGGTGGATGATACGACCAATAAATCGTTGCTGTTGATCTCACGACCGAAGAAACCGAACATCATCAGCTCATTCCGATGGTTGAACAGGTAATAAAGAATATTTCCAATGCACCAACAGTTGTCAGTGCTGATCCTGGATATGCCACCTTTGAGAATTATGCATATCTGAAGGATAATGGATTATGGGGCCTGATTCCGGATTCCATGCATTTTATTGAGACTCATGGGAGGCCCAAATATTACCCGAAGTCGCGATTTTGGTATGACCGTGAAAACGACCGGTATACCTGTCCTGCCGGAAGGAGAATGATTTTTGTCAGGATACAGAAAGATAGCAAAAACCAACCTTTACGACTGTATCGTGGTAATTGCTCATGGTGTCCAATCCATTTAAGTTGTTCAAAAGCATCACATCGCTCAATCACACGGCATCCTCAGGAAGAGCTGAAAGATGAGATGAGAGCAAGGTTGGCAACTCCCAAGGGGAAGAAGGAATATGCCAAGCGAATAACTGGGGCAGAAGCACCGTTTGGAAATTTAAAAGTGAATAAACGCTGGATACAATTGAGTCATCGAGGGAAGAAAAAGGTGAAAGGAGAGTGCATACTTCATGCAATTGGACACAACCTCGGAGTGATCTGCAGCCATGTACCTATCGAGCAGGTCCGGAATCTCGAATCAGTCAATTTTTTGACGTCTTCGTGGCAGAAACAAGAGAATGATAGATTTTTTTTCACAGTTTGATTCTCGTGAAGGATTTAGCTGGGGCCCAACATGTGGTAAGTATAATGATATGAACATTGGGGGATAAGGTTTGGTAATGTGGGATGGAGTGCTCGAGCATCGTGTTCAGGATAAATCTAGGAATTATGTCCCAGCCTGATATTTACAATTTTCATAATCACCTGCCAATATACACCATATAAATTTACTGTGTGATTATCGTATTGTTTTAATACGGAGAATGAAAAGAAACAGGAGTTGAAGCGGTATTTCATCTCCAAAAAATACTGTCATGTATAATAATCCCGGCACCGTTCGTTCAAGTAGTCCGAAAGATTATACCGGGGCACTCCCTCTCAAATGCTGCAGCAGCAAGCGTAAAGGCATTGTCAGGGAACCTGCCGGTTGAGATGAGCTGCATGAGAGCCGGCACCCCGGTGATATCAGCACTCGTGATGATTGCTTCTCCTGCCTCAGAGAGCCCGCCCGAGACTCCGGAAAGGCTTTCTAATGCCGCGAGATCTGCCTCCACCGGATTATAGGCGGCCTCGTTGTCACGGTAGACCTGCATCTCGTTGTACCCCCAGGGGGTGCCGTCGGCATGAGAGAGGAGAGTATTGTAGTTCACTTCGAGAGCCGCCCGGCTGGTCTGGATGTACTTGGATATCGTTGCCGCCCAGGCAGTCAGTTGCCCGGCACCGGTATCAGGCTCGGATGCATCCGGATCGAGACTCTCTGCAAGGAGTGCTTCCATGACGACAAGGTAGTTCTTCATGTAGTCTTCCTTATACTGCACGAGCCGTTCCTCCTCTGTATATCCTGCCGGGCACGGCCAACCGGCCACGAGGTTTTCACCTTTATCACTGAGCAGCGAATGCGATCACTCGAACGAGACCTTGATGCTATTGACGCGAATCGCCATTTCATCCCGTGGGATGAGAAAAACCGACCTGGTTCTCTTTCTCATCACTCTTCCCTATCGTGATCTGAATAATTGTTTGCGCCTTTACCACTTAGAATCTTCTGCCTATTGAAGGTTATTTAAGAAAGGGAGTCAATTCAGAGTTTTTTATTCAAAGGTGGCTGAATAAGATACCGCATATAGTCGGCTCAAAGCCACATTTATATCCCCTGGAAAAATATTAGTTATTACATTCTTATATGCAACCTTTGCGACTACCCACCGGCATTCAGTCATTTGTGAAGATCAGAACCGAAGGATATGCATATGTAGATAAAACTCCGTTCATTTCAGCGTTAGTAAAAAACGGATCTTATTACTTCTTATCTCGTCCCCGCCGATTTGGAAAATCTCTTTTAGTAGATACCCTTGACTGTGCTTTTTCGGGAAAACGTGAACTTTTCTCCGGGCTTTACCTTGATACCGATGAGGCTGGATGGGATTTTACCCGGATAGAACCAGTTCTGCGCATCGACTTTGCTGGGGGATCACTCCGGAATGTGTCTGATCTCACCAGCCGCCTTACCCGTATCCTGGATGAATGGGAAGAGCAGTATAAGACCGGGAAAACCAGCGGATCTCCCGGGGATCGATTACTTTCGCTGATACCAAAAATATCACAAATTACCGGCAGGAAAGTGGTTATCCTCGTGGATGAATACGATAAACCAATTCTAGGACACTATCAATCATCCGCTCATTGCAATTGAGATGCGGGATCATCTTAAAGACTTTTATGGGGCAATCAAGCCCCTTGATCCGTATCTCAGTTTTGTCTTTATGACCGGCGTTTCGAAATTCGCAAAGGCAGGAATATTCTCAGATCTCAATAACTTAAATGATATCACCATAGACGGTAGATATTCAGCAATCTGTGGCTATACGCAGATTGATCTAGAAAGGGTATTCTCGGACCGCTTAGATGCTTTTGATACTGATGAAGTAAAAGAGTGGTATAATGGGTATTCCTGGACAGGGGATGCCGTGTACAATCCATTTGATATACTCCTGCTATTTGATAAAGGAGTATTTCGCCCATACTGGTTTGAGACCGGAACACCAACATTTCTGATGAAACTCTGGCAGACCCAGCCGCGGTTACCAGCAGAGTATGACGGACTCAAAGCCGTCGATGAACTCCTTGGATCATTTGATCCCGAGCATATCAGGATAGAAACCCTTCTCTTCCAGGCTGGCTACCTGACGATTCAGTCTTTTGTCAGTAATCCGGATGAAGGAACCTGGTATACACTTGGGTTTCCAAACCGGGAAGTCAGGGAGGCGTTCTGCCGTCAGATCCTCATCCTGCTCAGAGATGAGAATGAACAGGGCTCTCTGCAAGAGATTCGCAAAGGCATTGAATTGGCTGACACTGACCAGTTACGGGATATCCTGCATGGTTTCTTCGCCTCAATACCTCATGATAATTACCGGAAGAATCAGATATCTCATTTTGAAGGATTCTATGCCAGTGTTATATACACCTGTTTTGCCAGTCTTGGGTATGAGGTTATCCCTGAAGACACCACGAACAAAGGCCGGATCGATTTGACAGTCAGGACAAAGACCGGGATTTGGGTATTTGAATTTAAAGTACTCGGTATTGACAAAAGCGGTGAAAAAAGTCCGCTTATCCAGATAAAGGACAGGAGATATGCAGAAAAATATCGCTCCGGTACTTTGCCGGTTCATGAGATTGGGATCGTCTTTAATCCTGATACCAGAGATATTGAGAGATGGGAGGTGGGATAAATACCCAATATACCCCACATTGTTCATAATATTTCCTTTCTTGCTCTGTTACACAAGTAGTATCCACCTTTAGTCCTCGCAATCGATGAGGTTGCATCCGATAACAATATTATTATATTTCCGTCCTTTCTCTTTCAGAATATCAGGAATCGGTATCATACCACTCGCCCCCCTGACGGTTTCCTCTCTACAAAGATCCGCTCATCCCAGGTATTCCCTTTCTGTATGGTAAACCGTGACCGGGCATGCTTTTTTTGACCACACCGGTGAAGAAAAGATTAAAACCCGGGAATCCTGGCAAACCGTAAAGCGAGGTATGGTATTGTATGGTAGGGACTTAGATAAAAGATCCTTTGTTGAGAAAAAAAAAGAAGAGAGAATGCTTCTTGAGACGCATTATTGCATTAATAATCGATGAGACGTGCTCTAATTGATTTATAGAAGAATCTATTAATTTATATCCTTTATCCAACAGCCTCAATACCACCATAATACTCAAACCCCTTACGATCATTATCAGGTATGGGAAAACAGGTACCCACTCCCGGGATATGCCGCATATGCAAGGAACCAGTGACAAAACGGACCGTCATCTCCCACCTGAAGAAGAAACACGGAGAACCGGGCAGTAGTGAGAAATACCTCATTCTCATCGACACACCCTACGCCTCCCCCTACTGGCTTGCAATTCTTGCAGACCCTCAAGCGACACTCGCAGACCTGGATATGGTAATCAGAGATGTCTGGGTTGAGTGCTGTGGTCACTTAAGTTCATTTATTATTGGCGGCGTTGAATACTCCATCAACAGGCTGGGAGAAGACCTGGATGATGATTACGGAGAAACTGAGTCCATGAATACTCCGCTAAAAGATGTCCTGGTACCGGGAATGAGATGCAGATACCTGTACGACTACGGCTCAACAACCGAGTTACGGGTAAAGGTCAGTGATATTATGCCCTGTGACCTGGTTGGAGATGATCTCGTTGTTCTCGGAATAAATGACAAAACTGAGCTCTTCTGCGATGAATGCAAGTCACCGGCAGCATACCACTACACAGAATGGGATGATGGTAAACTGCTCTGCATAGCATGCTCATCAGATGAAGATCTTGATGAATGTTACCTGCTTCCCATCACCAACTCTCCCCGCTCCGGCGTCTGCGAATACGAAGGAGGCAGGTTTGATCCTGATACCTATGGCGAAGATGAATCTGATGATGACGAATTGTAACCAGTTTCTCATCTACTATTTTTTCTGTTCTATCATCTATTTGGAGATGCAATCGCCAATGCAGATACCATCAACCAGATGTTATCAATTAATAATCAACTGGAGTCAGTAATGATTCTTCCTTGGATCCGTCAAAAAGATAATTCTTAACTGGAAAGGTTCATGATCGTGTACCTTTCCAATTAAGAAAACACCAAATAAGCGGAAACAATCACACCCTGATGCCCAAAACATTCCATCCTTTCTGTCTCTATTAAAAATACCCTCCTGTTTCGGTTCCCTGATTGTATACCAAGACAATCCTGCTTTCTGACTGGTTCCCTGAAAAAAACGTAACACAAGACGAATTCTGATAACTCATATTCCACGATCCGGATTATTCCTTCCCTTCCCGTGTACATTTTCATTTTTGTCTCAATAACTACAAATACTCCATCACGGCATCAAGCCGTGAGTACGGGATCACCCGTCCTGCTTCCCGGGTCTGTAGAATCTCTCCTCCATACACAACAAATGAGCGATCAGGCACCTGGCCGGACAGATTATTCCAGTAGGTGATATTTTTTAAAAAATCTCCCCCGATGGTCCGTCCTGCTTTGATCTCGACCGGGATTGGTATGGTCCCTGACTGTTCAATAATACAGTCTATCTCATGACCGGTTTTATCCCGCCAGAAGTAGAGGTTCGATTCAAGTCCCCTATTGTAACGGTACTTCAGAAATTCACCAATTATCAGAGACTCAAACAGTCCTCCCTTCATCGGATGACTGATTATCTCCTCAGGTGTTTTTATCCCGATAAGGTACGAGGCAAGGCCGGGGTCGGTAAAATAGAGTTTGGGCATCTGCACAAGACGTTTATTATAATTGGTGTGATGTGTTCGCACTAAAAAGACAATACAACAGGTCTCAAGCAGAGACAACCAGTCTTTTGCAGTGTTATGACTGATTCCGCAATCATTCCCAAGAGATGAGAAATTGACAATCTGCCCGACCCGGTACGCACACATCCGTAAAAATGTCTGGAATGCAGAGAGATTGTGTACCTGTCTGAGTTGCCGTAAATCGCGTTCAAGATAGGTCTGCACGTACGCTGCATAATAATCGGTCGGATCAATTGCACTATGGTAAACCCGGGGATAAAAACCCCCGTGCAGATAGTATTCGTAATTGTCAGCATGAATCCCTGATGAATTCAGTTCTTCAAGTGAGAGGGGCAATAGCCTGATGATACCTACCCTTCCTGCAAGAGACTGGGAGATCCTGTCCATCATAAGGAAGTTCTGTGAACCGGTGAGTATGAATCTGCCCGGAGTTGGATCCGTGTCCAGAATTCCCTGCAGATATGAAAAGAGGGAAGGTACGTGCTGAATTTCATCAATGACGGCACCTTCTTTCCCAAACTGGCCGAGAAAACTTCTCGGATCTTCCTCTGCAAACCTCCGTGTATCGGGATCTTCCAGAAGTGTGTAGGGTTTATCAGGAAAAAGCATCCTGACCAGAGTGGTCTTTCCTGACTGCCGGGGACCGGTCACTGCAACTGCGGGAAATCCGGCTGCCAGGGCGAGTATTTTTTTTCCCTGCTGTTCGGGGTATCATCGTGGGCTTGCGTGGACAAATTGAGAATTGAATTTACAATTTGTCCTCTTAGATTATAATCCTGTGGTTGTCAGGGATCAGGGGTATCGCTAACCCCATTATGCTCGATATATCAAAAAATTCATGATGACCGGGATGATACCTGATACCACTACCTGAAGTGTCATTATTCATCGGTGCACCGGCTCCCATCAGGGTACCAAAGGACTGATTCACGAAAATAACCTGAATCCCTTCGTGATACCAACAACGATACCGGATTGTTCCTTTGTTCCAATCCCTTTTCCATATAAACAGGAACTTTCTAAGATTATGCTTCTTTTCTGGTTCCCTTCCATGACTCCGCGGGAACAACAATCTCAAACCGTGCTTTCTGACCAGATTGATTACATTCGCAGATAGATCGGACGGATATCCCGAGGATTTCCCGGGCAGGATAAAGACCAGGCCCTGTGTGCGTTCCCTACCCGTGTTCAATTATCCTCTCTTTATCCCCGGGAGCTATACTCATCCCGTCATCCTGGCAGATGATGACAAAATCCTTCCCCCGTATCTTACCAGGATATCGGATCACCGTAACCTTCTCTCCATGACGGATTTCGTTCTCAGTAAGAGGCGCAAAAACCCGCCTGATGATTGGATAGGTAAATATCAAATCGCCCGGGACCTGAACCTCTCCCCTGACGAACCAGGCCGGATCCACAAAAGAGGTTGATTTTATCCGTAATGGTCCATGAACGGATTGGTAACCGATGCAAGGGGAACGACCATGTTCGTCTCATCCATGTACACCGTGACTGGAACCCAGAAGAACGATCCATCATCACCCTCTTTGACCTGGTAGAAGTAATAATCCCCGTACTCCCGGTCCCCGTTCCCGTTTAACTTCAGCCATCCGGTCGCTCCATACGAGTATTCCCCGTAATTATCAGCAAGATAGAGCATCTCATCCAGGTTCTTGGGATCGTTCTGGATTATCCATGCAGCAAAGAGCGTCTGATCGTACGCCAGGATCTCGTAGATGGTCGGTTTGTCATTCCCGGTTGCAGCCTGTATCGTGTCATACACCCTCCAGTATTTCGAATCAGAGGGCTGGGCACTGTTATACTGGAGTGCTACGAGTCCAGTCGCTGATGCAAACCGTGCAACAATCTCATTCCCGACTATATCAGGGTTTAATGCTACCCCGTCAGATGCCTGCCATGATGCCTGCAGGAGGGAGGGATACCCGGCTGCCTCTGCCAGAATAGAGGTAATCTCATTGTACGAGAGGGCAAAGACGATAACATTCCCTTCCCCTGCTTCTTTTACAAGAGGAGTCACGAGTGTATCCAGTTCGTTTAATGGTTTGGTAAAATCATCTGTGTCCGGGTTGTAATAGACTACACCAGATACCGGGAGGCGTTTTTGTAAACCGTCTGACAACGTCCTACCATACGGATCATCCCGTGCAATAATCACGAACTTTTTCAACTCATACCCGTCAAGGGACGATTCATACATGACAACTGCATCAAGCATCTGTGCATCGTCAGGACAGAGGCGGATTACCGGATCACCGGGGATGGATAATGAGACCGATGTCGAAGGATTTACTGATATCACACTCTTCTCAATCAGGATGGGGAGCATTCCCTCCACCTCTCCCGAGGTCGGCGGACCAACGATGATCGCTGCACCCCGTGCAATCAGATCTTCTGTTGCACTCGCTGCAGTCTCTTTCGCTCCGTCAATGTCTGCTTTTTGTACCGATGCAGTTACATCGAGCCCGGCTTTTCTGTAACTCTCATTTAAATCGGATATGGCAAGCCCGATTGCCGCCTCAATGCCCGGTCCCACTGATGCGGCATCACCGGTTCTGGGGATAAGAGCACCGATCGTTATCTCTTCTGTTGCCGAAACAAGAGATACTCCTGACAGGAGGAGAAGGACTGTTATGAAAACAAGAGACCTGTACATGATGAACAGAATGTATCAGGCTATTTCTATTTAGACTCTGGGAAATGATTCCGGCAGGAACGAGAAGGCAGGAACGGACAGACGAAACAATCCCAGGGTGATATCGCTATTCGTTACCATCTGTTTTTCGGAGTTCTCTTGTAAGGAGCCATTTCCACAGGGGTATGTACCTGATTGTACCTTGTATTCCAAACCATTCTTCTGTGGATTCCCCCTCCTTTAAAAGAGTGAGCATGAGGAGATTTTCGCATTGTACATCCCGAGAAGCTTTGAGAAGTGCACGAATTTCACGTGATTTGGTTCTCTCATCAGTAATTGTTGTGCATACCTGGATGAGTAATATCACTTTCCTGTTCTTTTGGATAACAAAATCCACCTCCTCCTGTTCTGCATTTTTCCAGTAAAAAGGTGAATTCTCCCCAGTAATTCCTGTTCCTTGAGTAATACTGCTACAATGTTCTCATAGAGGCTTCCCTGGTTTTGTGAGAAAGAAAACCCTTTGCCAGTAATAAAACCATTATCAAAACAAGGTCAATTAAAAAAAATCCGTACTGATTCGGTATCGTTTCTGGTAAACCAAATCCACGAGTTGGATTATGTCGTAAAGGGCCGGGGTTTTTTATATCTCTTTTTATTTTCGACACGCCATTTCACTGGGCATGTCGATATTATTTTGTATGTGATAATCAAATGAAAAAGAGCAATATCATATGACCTTTATGAGTGACCACGCTTATATACAGAAAAAATGTGCTGATTTACATCACCTGCCAAATGTCTCAAAGTAATACGCATCCCATGCTTCATCTTCAGTATCATACTGATCAAAAGGCGGATTCTCCGACTTTACCAGCTCAACCGCGATGATATGAGCACAGGTGCCTTCGTTCTGCTCATAGTCCGGACAGGTGCAGGTATCTTCACAGACCACATAATCCCTCCCCCTATCATGGACCAGATACCTATCTCTCCCCTTCCTGCTGACTGCTCCCATATTCATCAGAGATATCGCCCGTTTCCCTCTCCCTTTGTACATCTGGATTAACCGGTTTTTTACCAGATCAAAAGGAACTCCGAGATCGAGATCTTCAAGGGGGTCTCTCATACTATCTGTTCCTACCAGGTTCGACCCTCACCTATCTCACCTCAAATACCAAAAATTCCTGATTCCCGATGCAATATATCACAAATAACCTTATATCAGCCTCCGGATACTCATGCCTTAATCCTAGAGCATACCCCCGAATCTGCAGCGTATCTTCTTCCCGGACGGTAAACTCCGGAAGAGACGTTTTCATCCCTGCCCATTGCGTATTCGAGAAATACTTAAACTCAATGACCCATCTGAGTCCGGCAAACTTCTCATTAAACTTACCAACAAACTCAAGATCAGTCCGGCCCTTCGGGTATGACCGTTCAACATTCCAGGTAAACCAGGTCGAGAGATAGCGGCTGCAGAGCTCAAAAAAAGTCGTCCGGTAAAAGTTCTCATTCACCTGGGAGAATACTGCTTCAGGCAGCTGACTCACGTAGAGACGCCAGTAGTCAGCGAAGAGAACTGTCAGATCTGGTTTACTAACAAATGACTGCATCATCTCCTTATATCTCTCCTGCCCGGGATCAATTCGGAAAACCTCATTAAAGTACTCCACAGCGATCTCTTTCATCGAGAGATTCGGAACCTTCATATCAAACTCATCCTTGCGGGTGAGAAGACCAAGGTAAAAGAGTGAAACCGGATAAAAAGCAGGTTCGAAGAGTTCATGCAGGTTAAACTGGGAGACAAGTGCCTTCCGGTTAAAAGGAATTGATTCATTAGTTGTCAGCTGACAGACGAGCTCACGGGTAATCTTCTCATCACCCCTTGTCAGTCTTCGTATCCAGATGAGGTCAGTCCTCATATTCAGGTCAAAGAGATCGTCAGGAATAGTTTTGTGCTCACTGAGCTGGCGGAGAAAGTACATGAGCATGGTCGGGTTATACAACGCTTCAGTATCGGGTTTCACAAAATGGTACCCATTATACTGATTCCTTATCAGGTCATTCACCTCACCCCGTGTAGGAGGATCCATGTGAAAATCCTGATATATTGTATCGACCAGCTCAGTCACTTCGGCCTGGGTAAAGCCAAGCATATGCTCAAAGCACGGATCCAATGTGATAAATGAAGCAATATTATAACTCGAAGTCAGATCATCAATAGCAATGGGAAGCACACCGGTGATGAATACATTTGCAACAGCACCGGTCTGTCGTCCCTCTTTAAGAACCTTAAAGAAGGTCCGGAGAAAACTATCCCCTTTCGTGATCTCCTCATAGAGATGATCCTGGTGACTCGTGATATACTGGTTGACAAAATTGTCATACTCATCAATGATACATACACCTGGGGGGAACCGGTTTTCTGCAGATAGCCAAGCCAGAGAGAGAGTGCAATTGAGGCTTTTTCATCAGGGGCCAATGTAGGAGCAGACTGCATAAAGTCAGGATAGGAGTACCAGGTCTCGAGAATACGGCCGGTGCAATGCCGGTTAAATGCAGACTCTGTCTCTTTGAGATCATCTGATACTAAAATAACAGAAAAATCGAATTTCAGGACAATATACTGATTATGTGATTCCGTTGGGTTCTGCCCTATCCAGGTATGCCCGAACAGCTCCAAAAACCGATGAGCCTCACAGATATCATAGTAATACTGCAGCATCGAGCAGAACAGAGACTTTCCAAACCGACGGGGACGAAGGAAGACAGGGTTTTGCACACCCTCAAGACGCTCAATATATCCTGTTTTATCGATGAAATATCCCTTCTTCTGAATTATCTCGGCATAGTTCATTATCCCATACGGTATACGCTTGTCCATCCCTCTCTCCCTGTATTGTTTCATTCGTCTCCAGAGTATTTAGTAACCATTCTACCTATGACATGAACAGATATACTGGTTAATCCGGGCCAAGACCTAATACTCATCAGAAGAACTCACCTATCTCACCTCAAACACCAAAAATCCCTGATTCCCGATGCAATATCACAAATAACCTTATATCAGCCTCCGGATACTCATGCCTTCGCCCGGGAGCATACCCCCAAGTCTGCAACGTTTCTTCTTCCCGGACGGTGAACTCCGGAAAAGACGTTTTCATCCAGACCCATTTCGTATTCGAGAAGTATGTATACTCAATGACCCATAAGAGTCCGGCCCTTTGGGTATGACCGTTCAACATTCCAGGTAAACCTAATCGAGAGATAGCGGTTGTAGAGCTCAAAAAAAGTCGTCCGGTAAAAGTTCTCATTCACCTGGGAGAATACCGCTTCAGGCAGCTGACTCACATAGAGACGCCAGTAGTCAGAGAAGAGAACTTCCAGGACAAAATGCCCGGAGATCTTCAACCATTGCCTTTGTCTCGGGATCGAGGCCGCAACACGTGATATTATTTCAACAGTGAGAATCGGGTATTTTATTCCGACACAAGTGGGGATTTCCAGACCTATGTTGAGAGTTATGAATGATCTTTTCCGGATAAGGAGGAGAAGAAGGTGAGAACCTAAAAAGCAAAACACATATACTCTTGCCCACCCCTATCTTTCATTATGGAAAAAGATTCAAGGATATCCTTGACGCTTCAATTCTTACAGGTAAACCAATTATTCGGGGAACACGGATATCGGTGGATCTGGTTCTTGACCTTCTTGCATCGGGATGGGATGAATCCTCAATATTAGAGGAATATCCAGGACTATCCCATGAGGACGTACTCACATGCATCAGGTATGCACAGGAGATTGTTCGTTCAGAACGGGTTTACTGCACCGATAAAAGGAGTAAGATCACCGGATGAAAATTCTGGCTGATGAAAATGTACCATTTTCAATCGTTGTGAATGCTAGAGAATAAGGGGTATAATATCCGATGGATACAAAAAGATGCACCAGGTATCTCAGATATTGAGGTAATGCAGCGTGCATATCAGGATAAACGTGTCATTCTGACATTTTTCGAGACTTTGAAGAACTTGGCATCAAGGAAAGGGTATATCCTTCGGTGGGAATAATAGTGCTACGCATCCATCAGATGACTCCACCGGATATGGCAGAGTACGTATCCGCATGTCATCAGTTCACGTGATGACTGGGAAGGTCATTTTTCAGTTCTGGAAAATGACAGGATCAGAATGAGAATTCTCCCATAAGACCACATTATCGTATTAGGAAATAGGAAAGGCTGCATGAGGATGCACCCTGGGAAAGCAATGATTGGTTGTTACTATTCAGATCCTCCCTTTAGAAGAAACACCCCATATCTATCAAAAACCAAAGGTCTTTGTAACTAGTCAGGTGAACCATGAGGGAGGTTACGCATCCATGGTTCACCAGTTTATTCCCCATACTACTGCAGGATAGATCAGTTCTCCTTACCCGTGAGATATCATAGACATTTCAGAGATATGTTCAATAATTTGAGAAAATGGGTGATAGAATCTGATCCCTCCTCCTAAAATCGGATCTGATTGTTTCCTTTGCTAACCATCACGGTCATTATACTCTTTTTCCGGTATTTACCCGGTCCGGCGCCGGGCATCCACGTATTCATCCAGTTTAAATGACGGGACACTTGCGTCATAACCGGCTTTTGCAACTTTTAAGGCATCGTCAGTAAAGATTCCGGATGAGATAAGAATGGTCGTTGCTTTCAGATTCACATCCTGGCATAACGAGAGCTGCTCTGCTCCCGCTGCTGCGACATCAAGATCCGGTGCGGTGACCCTGGAAAGGGCGGCGGAATCGCTCTGCACAGTAACCGCTGCTGCATCCCTGTCACGGTACTCGACCATCTCGTCAAAAGACCAGGGTTTTGCTTCCTTGGATGCATGTCCCTTAAGGGTGTCATAATTCGCCTCCATCGCAGACTGTCCGTCCTGCATCAGTTTTGCACTGGTTACCATCCAGGTTGCCTGCTGTCCAACCCCGGCATCCGTATTCTTTAGAATACCGGGATGGGATTCCAAAGAGTACCGTGCCTCCATGACAAGGAGATAATTCTTCATGAAGTCCTCTTTTAACTGCACCTCAATCTGTTCAGGAGAATAACCGGCAGGGCAGTTCCAGCCTGCGACGACCGGCCTGTCAGAAGTCGATGATATGGCCTTTGTCACAAATTGAGTGACAGTAGCAGGAGCGTCGAGAACTTTCGCTGCCTCTAGGGCCCGGTTTTTCTCCTCCTGCACCAGCCGGGAGGTCTGCTCCACCCAAGCTCCAACCTCAGCAGGATCAACAGTCTTTATCTCCCTGACAAAGTTGCCAAGCTCCTCGACCATTGCCTGGGTCTCGGGATCCAGGACATTTTCAAGATTTTCAAGGGCATCAAGCTGGCCGACAAGATTACCATTTTCGTCAAATATCAGCCATACATCTTGATTATTGGGATCGATCGCAGGAATGATGTAATAGGTAATATCTTTGACGATGACCTTTAGTCCGTCGTCAGGGTTGATGATAAATCCCATGTCCTGCAGCTGCAGGATGGTCGCTGCTATCCGCTCTGTAGGACTGAGATTAGGATTAGGCGGGATAAAGGAGAAACGTTCCACCGAATTAAAGCTTGTCGGGGCCGTCGGGGCTATCGGGGGTGACGGGATAACCGCCGGGGGAGCCGTGGTTGACGCACCGTGAATATTTACTGCTCCCCCGCCGGTAATGGTGCCATCGACATACACACGGCCACCGGTACCTGCCGTACTCCCGCCCCCTCCACCTACAGCTCCACCGGCAGCAGTGGCATCCACTGTCCCGCTGATGGTATCGGCAGAGACATAAATGGTTTCCGTGGGAGCATTGCCTCCATTCCCGCCAGTGCCCCCATTACCGCCGGCACCACCGCTGATATCAAGTGTCACCTCTGCATCCTGGGCTATATCGTCTGCCCACATGTAGATATGGCCACCATCTCCTCCATCACCACCCTTGGCAGCCTCATATGTGTGTGGTTTACCGGCATCACCGCCATCACCGCCGATGGCTTTAGCTGTGATTCTGGCATCTGATAACACGTCACCGGTAAACTGCATCCTGATGTCGCTGTACGTGGTCCGGGTACCCCCGGGATATGGTGTGCTGGAACCCCCATCACCACCATATTTATCATGACTATACCAGCCACCGCCACCGTCCCCTCCATCACCACTGCTGACATCCACGGTCAGATCAATAGTATCTCCAATCAGTCCCGGGGTCTTTGCGGTATCAACGGTCCCGATATCATTGGCAAAGACAAGGACTGAACCCCCCTTACCACCGGCACCACCGACTCCGCCGTTACCTGTTTCTCCACCATCTCCGCCGTTTCCGCCGGTGGAGGTGAGCGTTGCATCGGCCTTCATATCACCGGAAAGAATGATATTTGAGACCCCGGCATCTCCACCGGTACCTCCGGCGCCACCATCACTTCCACCATGACTTTCATCCAACAGCCACCATCCATATTCACCCTCCCATTCTAAATATGAGGGGGCACCACCCCAGCCACCGGTACCTCCGGCTCCACCATTTGAGGTTATTGTGATCTCTTCAGTCAGGTCTTCGGTCCAGACCTGACCCAACCCTCCAAGACCGCCGGCACCGCCGGATCCGGCTGTTCCGGTCGCTGCAAACATGCCTCCAGTTCCACCGTTACCGCCAGATACATCAATAGTCATCGATCCGTCAAGGTTACCCTTGTTTACAAACTGGATCCAGCCGCCTGCTCCACCGCTGCCAGCCGAGCCTGAGTTTCCTATGGTGTCCGGAGAGATCTCGACGGGATCCCATTCCTCAGTCAGATAGTTAAATGCACTACCGCCATCTCCACCGGCACCGCCAGTGGCTTTCCCGTTAAATGTACCGTCAGATGTCACTGTTGTCGGGCTGATGGCAATAATTGTTCCGCCAAGACCTCCCTTACCTCCGGAACCACCAGTGCCTACAGCTGTTGTCAAATCACCATTACGTTGTCCTGCCATACCGCCCGATCCTCCGGTTCCACCATTTGCCGTTGCATTGATGGTAGCGGCAATATCATCTATTAACAGGTCAATCTCACCACCGGCACCAGCAGCTCCACCGGAACCGCCGTTCCCGCTTTTACCACCATCTCCGCCGACACCCCCGCTTCCACCGATACCTCCTGCTCCGCCATCTGCTGTGAGTGTAGTTGTGCCACTGACCCCTTCAGCCGTCAGAACGACGTTGCCGCCTGCTCCACCGGCGCCGCCTGCTCCGCCATTGCCTGCTTCACCACCAATTAACATATCGTCCCCACCATCTCCACCGGAGCCGCCATTGCCTCCCGAGACGTCGGCAGCCATTTCATGGGTGAGTTCCCCGTCGA
>CAZSDZ010000023.1:0-42251 GCA_964605795.1 uncultured Methanoregulaceae archaeon | reverse complement strand
GAGCCTGTACTGAGATACGAGAGTTCTCGGGAAAACTCCCTCGCTGCTATTGTTCTGATAGTAAGATTCTATTCTCTCTATTCGTATTGCATCTGTTTTAATCAGCTTTTAGATCTCACCTTAATCGGCGGAGCCTGTTTTGTGCGTTATTTATCGTTGTATGCTTAGGAATTGCCTGTTTTATATGGATTGCCCTGTGTGTACTGATTAATGAGTGACTATACTGGTTATTAATCTGATGGGTGCATACCTATTCTGGTTTTATGGTTGATTCAGATCGAGATATATCATTAATCGAAAAGATACAGGCATTCCGGCTGAGCGAAGATCCAAAAATAGCCTTTGTTAGGGAGATACTATTCGTCTTGCTCACTGTCGGAGCGGTGGTTGCCCTGTTATTACTGGTATGTGGTACCTGGCCTGCAGTCGTCACTATCGAGTCAGAGAGTATGGTTCCCAATATGAATGTCGGTGATCTTGTGCTCGTTGTTGCACCGGATCGTTTTGGAACCCTTGAGAGCAGGTATGGAAATCTCTCTCATTACCTTTCGGATCAACCGACTGGTAAGGAAAAATTTACTCTTGAGGGAGATGTCATTATCTATCGTCCCAACGGAAATACCGATCTTCATCCGATTATTCACCGGGCACTTTTCTATGCTGATTCTGAAGAACAGATTCCGGTCACCATTGGAGGGAAAAAAGCACTGTATACTACCCAGCATGGGGGATATATAACAAAGGGCGATAATAATCCAACCATAGATCAGATCGGGTGGAGTGATTACCGGGGTCTTGGGGGTCCCCTTGAACCAGTAAAATCAGACTGGATAATCGGAAAAGCGTTTGTAAAAGTTCCTTACGTTGGTTATATTCCCTTGCATATCAAGGAAGTAATCATTATCGTGATTGTGATAATGGTTCTTCATGAACTCTATCTCAGATCCCGCCGGAAAGAGTCGATCGGGAAAAAAGGGAAATGAGATCAGAAAACTCGTTCTGAATCCCTTTTTTCACTCATTGTAACTCAATTCGGGTCTCTATCAAAACGAAATACCGGCAGGTGAAAATTTATTTTGGGATGAGATAAGAAAAGTAATCTCTAATATTTTAATTTCCCAACACGATCCCTTCGAACATTCCTGACATCAGCACCAGTAAGGTCTGCACCCCTCATGTCTGTCCTTGTCATAAGTGCATTCGTTAGACGTGCTCCGGTTAAGTTTGCGTTGATAAATATTGCCTCAGTGAGATCTGTTCCCTGCAGGTTTGCGCGAGTCAGATCGGCACCGGCGAAATTTGCTCGTTTTAGGTTGCAAAATTCCAGGTCTGCTTCCTGGAGGCGGGCACCGTTGAGGTTGATCCCTTCAAGCGATAATCCTGAAAGGTTTGCACGCCGTAAATCAGGGCGAACTTTTGGATTTGCAGCTTTCCATTCTTCCCATGCAGCAACTCCCTTGCGAATCGCTTCTTCTTGTTCAATCTTTACCATACGCGTACTCGTTAGTATTGGATAGTCACCGTATTGCATTAATCTATGGGTTTTCTTGTATCAAAAAGAGCAGGTGGGGATTGAGTTTTGCACAGTTTGGCATCTGTTCTCATCAGTTATCAATGAAAAATCTGGAAGGAAAGGGATCAGATCACTTCTCTGATAATTCGGAATGAAAACTACCCACTTTACCATTTCATAAAGGATTACGGGATGGGGTGAATATCCCGTTCAGACACCTCAAAGGTCTCTCCCGTTTCAAGTATCCGGTATGGTCCGGTTGCGTGAACCTGATATGGATTGTCCTTTGTTGAGTACGGAACAATGAAACGTCCATCAGCACTCTTCTGTACATACTTAAAACTTCGTCCCTGGTTGCTGATAAGTGGTAATTCTATGGTTCCCTCTCCTTTAATCTCGTACCCGTCGACATGCTGGAATATCTTTACCTGTTTTACATCCCAGGATTTTCCTGAAGATTCGGGACTGGTTGGGGATTCATAGATGAGCCGATAGTGGGTAAGCGCTGAGACATCTTCTATTGGTCGGGGGTAGATTATCGAGAAGATCGTACCCGGCATTGCAGATTCCGGATTCTTTGCTTTCTCCTTTATCTCGGAGACTGCCTCTGGTCCGATGTTTACTGATTTTGTAATTACCGGCAGAATTGAAGAACTCACTGCCATATCTGCATGTTCTACATAGAGTCCGCCCTGCCCCGGTGTATACGATCCATCAAAGAAGTGCAGTCGTATAAGGATAGACTCATAAAAGGGCTGGCGTAGGTGGGTAATCGGCTGAAATACCCCTGGCTCTTTCTCAAGATACAGGATCTTCTGGTAATCTTCATTCTGCTCGTTTATGTATGCCCAGTCCACAACCCCTGGGAAGAGACCTGTTGCAGTCCGGTAATCGGTGATAACATACCTTCCCCCATAACCCACAATATACGATTCACCCTCTATTTCACTGGTCCTGGTGAAGTATGTTGCTGCATGGTCTGCACTCTTCTGAAATGGATTCGTGAGAGGGATTCGTTTTGATAGGAATGTAATCCAGTGTCCGTAATCCCACCAGGAGAAGACACCGTAGGATTCCTCTGGGTATATGAAAGTCTCTCTATCGTAAATACGGGTATAATCTACTCCGGTATCTGGAGAATTATTTTCAAACCAGGTGAGTGCATCCACCCAGTCATCATTGATGGATATGACGGCGAGATCCTGCTCTGCCACCTTGTAAATTGTCTGGACTGAGAGAATCAGTACGATAACGAGGATGACTGTGACAATTCCATACCGAATCTTTTTATTGAGAAACGCAACAGTCAGTGTTCTTTTCTGTTTTGCCTGATTTTTTTCCTGATTGTCGGCACCAATGATCCATGAGAGGAACAACCCTGAAAACAGACAGACCGGGACTGCTGCATAGTACTCATATCGCACATGCATCATCGTTGCGAGAACCATCAGGATTCCCCAGAGAAGAATGAAGAGATATCCGGCAGATATCCGGTCTTTTATCCTGGCCAGAAGAACGAGAATGCCCCCAACAAATAAAACCAGGGTGAGATGAAATGAGGTTATTGCCCTGTCAAGTCCCCATGCCCCCATCTCATTGATATGGATGTCCATATAGTCATAGTTTAGCAGGAAGAAGATCCTGGCTGATAACGAGAACTGGTTGAACAGACCGGGGAGCAGGAAGGCAAAGAGAAAAGAGCCAACAATAGAGAGTCCTACGAGGACTCCCGCGAAGATGAAGAAGGGCTGTTTTCTCGTTCCCCGCGATATCAGATAAAGAAAGATCGTTTCTGCAATAATGATAAGGGCTGCTACGATATGGGCCTGTGTATAGTAATGCAGTGAAAAACCCTCTTCATGGATCCCAAAAAAGAAGAAGAGAATAGAGAAGAGACCAAATGTGATACAATTCCCAATTACAAAATCAAGGCGTTCTTCGTGGATCCAGTGGGAGACTATCATCCATACGAGGGTAAAGAATGCGATGAGAAGTCCAAAGAGTACCGTTGTGGTACTGTTCATGATTGCGAGGAAGTACAGGAATCCGGCAAGGATTGAGGGGAGTAATATGTGTTGTATCCCTGAAAAAGAGAGGGTTTCTATCGGTTTTTTCTGGCATACCATGAGCATACTGATATAAGCCAAAACAAACAGGCTTGAGAAGAGCACTTCGGTAACCTGGTGATCCACATACCCAAAGAATGACCGGTACATGCACTCTCCTGAGAGAATGGCAATAATAAACGCTGAAAAAAGACCGGTTTTGATATCAGAGACGGTTTTGCCAATGAAAAAAAGGACCGGTATCATGCAGATTCCAAGAAGCGGAGGTATAAGGGATGCAGTAATCATGATATCAGGCCGGGTAAGAGATCCGGTCAGGATACAGATAACACTGCATATCATCGGAAAGAGTGGCCCCCACCCGGTAATCTTACCGAACGGGTAATTTGTCATGGGGTCATACCAGGCATATCCGGGAAACTGAACAACCATCTGCTCTATCTGGCGCATATTATACCAGCTATCCATAAAGATCAGCTTTGGTATCTCACTCTCAAGGACAAAGGGCATCGATGCAAGACGGAGCCAGAGGCCTAGAATCATTATTAGGATAATGATGGTGGGGAGTAACAACCGGTTATGGAAAAAAATGTCTTTTTTTATCATGAGCATCAGGAGTTATACTATATAGTCTGTGCACAAACACTTTTCATAATATTGCTTTTCGTACATCCTATCCTGTCTGAGTTGTCCCAATCCCTGATTGTTATCTCCCAAATATCATGAACAATACGTGCGATGTCTCGGTAATCCTTCCCGCTCTCAACGAAGAAGAGACTATCGGGATCTGCATCCGAAAGATAAAGGATGTATTCTCTGCGTGTGGGATAGCAGGTGAGATACTCGTTGTTGACTCATCGACAGACAATACTCCCCTCATCGCAAAAGGGTTGGGTGCAACTGTCATTCATCCTGACTACAAGGGGTACGGGAATGCGTATCTTGCCGGGTTTGCAGCAGCCAAAGGAGAGATTATCGTCATTGGTGATGCTGATAATACGTATGATTTCTCGTCACTGGTCAGCCTTATCACACCTATCAGACAGGGAGAGGCGGATATGGTTATCGGTTCGCGCCTGTCAGGTACCATTCTTCCGGGGGCCATGCCACGTTTGCATCAGTATATCGGAAACCCGCTCCTGACGTATCTGCTCAATAAAACGTTTCATACCCGCTATTCTGATACTCATAGCGGGTACCGGGCTATCAGCAGGGATGCTCTCTTCCGACTATCCCTTCATACCGGTGGCATGGAGTTTGCATCTGAGATGATGATAGAGGCAGCCAGAAAAAAGATACGTGTTTGTGAGATACCAATCACCTATTATCCACGGGCTGGCCCGTCAAAGCTTCATAGTTTTGCTGATGGATGGAGACATATCAGGTTTATCATCCTTCTTCGCCCCCTTCCCTATCTCCTCGTTCCCGGGGGTTTATTTGTTTTATTAGGTGCCATGATAATGATCTCCCTCCTTTTTGCCGGCAATATCGAGGATTATCCGCTTCATTCTCTCATTCTGGCCGGGATTTTTCTGACTGGTGGCGTTCAGTGTGTGATGACCGGTATGGCGATGAAGATGTTTGCCATATCCCAGGGATACGATACCCGTTGTGGTATCATCGGGAGACTTATTGATTATCATAGCCTGGAACTTCTCCTTGGAATCAGTATCCTCTTTATCGTAGTCGGGTTTCTTTCCGGCATCCAGGTTATCTTTCGTTGGGTACATGCCGAGTTCGGGACCTTAAACGAAGTTACCACCGCGATAATATCACTATGCGGTATCGCCATCGGTCTGCAGATTCTTTTTTCAACCATCCTCATCAGTATGATGCTTCTCAAAGAAGATATGAAACGGGCATGATCCATGAAGATTGGGTTTGTGTATGATGCTGTCTTTCCAGAGACAATCGGGGGCGTAGAGAAGAGGATATTTGAGATAGGGATACGCCTGGTGAGAAAGGGTCATGAAGTTCATCTTTTCGGAATGAAGTACTGGGACGGGCCGGATACCATACAAAGGGATGGTCTTGTCATTCACGGGGTGATGCCTTCGTATCCTCTCTATACTGACGGAAGGAGAAAGATTCTCCCTGCAATATGGTATGCCCTACGCCTCTTCTTCCCCCTCTTACAAAAACGGGTAGATATTCTTGAATGCCAGAACTTCCCTTATTTTTCCTGCTTCTCTGCGGCTTTTATCTCCCTGATACGGAGGATTCCGCTTGTTATTGTCTGGCATGAATTCTGGGGTGATTACTGGTACGACTATATCGGACGGGCAGGAATCATGGGGAAGCTCATTGAGAGGCTCTGCCTCTCTCTCTCACCCACTATCCTCGTTGACGCAACGACCATCAGGGATGCGATGCTGCAAACTGGATTATCGGTTTTTCCTGTTCTGATTCCGTGTGGTACAGACAGTTCATCAATTGCAGAAATTCCTGCCTCACCTATCCGATCCCATATCATCTTTGTTGGAAGATTCATTCCACAGAAACACCCCGAGATCGTGGTATCTGCAATTGAAAGGTTAAAAGAAAAGATTCCAGACCTTTGTGCGGTTTTTATCGGAGACGGTCCGATGATGGAAGCGGTAAAAAGTCAGGTCATGAATCTTGGTCTATCATCCCATGTACTGATGCCAGGATTCGTTGCAGATCACGCAGAGGTGATCTCGTATATGAAATCCTCCCGGGTATGTGTCCTCCCTTCAGAGCGGGAGGGATTTGGTATTGTCGGAATCGAAGCGATACTCTGCAACCTTTTTTTTGTAACCTCGAATCATCCCAGGAATGCGGCACAGGATCTGGTTCGTCCCTGGAACGGGGTTGTTTGTGATATATCTCCCGAATCTGTGGCAGATGCTATTAGTACATGCCTGCAGAAGGGTGATACGTCAGAGGTATATGCAGATGAGAGAAGGGATTTCTGCTATCGTCATGAATGGGATACGATTGCAGAGCAGGTGGAAGAGTACTATGCCACGGTTCTGTCTTCACACTGATACTATTACTAATGAAAAAGAAATCTGTACCCTACTGTCAGGGATACAAGGATGGATATGAGTGAATGATTGAGTATGGAATCAATGTAATCGGAAAGAACAGTATCATCTTTGAACCCGTTACAATCGGATTTCCCTCCCTTTCTCTTTTTGGGAAGGAAGGATTTATCGGGGTAACTATCGGGGATGATGCGATACTTCGTTGTGGAACCATCCTGTATGCCGATGTCACAGCAGGGGATCATCTTACCACCGGTCACCAGGTACTCGTGCGGGAACATACCACGATGGGAGATCATGTCTCGCTCGGAACCGGTGTAATTATTGAGGGCTGCTGTACTATCGGGAGTAATGTAAGTCTTCAGAGTCTCGTGTATCTCCCGACCAACACAACCATTCATGATGATGTCTTTATCGGCCCGCACGCAGTCCTGACCAATGATAAGTATCCTCCCAGTCATGCCACTCTGCAGGGTCCCGAGGTGATGGCGGGTGCATCGGTTGGTGCACAGGTAACGATCCTTCCGGGTGTGAGGATCGGAAAAGGGGCACTGGTAGCGGCAGGCTCGGTGGTCACGAAAGACGTTCCAGATTACACGATGGCAATCGGTTCCCCGGCACGGATCACGGATCTTCCTGATGGAGCGAGGAGATGATTGCCCGATGATCCCGGTTGCTGCTCCCTGTATCGGGAAAGAGGAAGAAGATGCTGTAATCGCAGTATTACGGTCAAAGATGATAGCAAGCGGAGAGGTTGTCTCCCGATTTGAAGAAGAGTTTGGCAGATATATCAATCATTCTTCTGCCGTTGCAACCTCGTCCGGTACGTCAGCTCTTCATGCTGCCCTGCTCGCCCTTGGGGTGAAACCGAAAGACGAGGTCATTGTCCCCTCTTTTACTTTTATTGCCACGGCTACTGCGGTAAGTATGTGCGGAGCAACACCGGTGATGGCAGATGTACACAAAAAAACATTCACCCTTGATCCCGATTCTGTGATGGAATCGGTCTCTTCTCAGACGAAAGGAATAATCGGGGTACACCTCTTTGGTCAGGCATGTGATATTCATGCGCTTTCGCAGATATGTGAGGATCATTCCCTGTCTTTCATCGAGGACTGTGCACAGGCACACGGGGCAGAATATCATGGAAAGAAGGTTGGATCATATGGGGATGCCGGATGTTTCTCGTTTTATCCGACAAAGAACATGACTACCGGTGAGGGAGGCATGATCACCGGCACGGATAGCGGGTTTATCGAGCGGTGCAGGCGAATCATTAATCATGGGCAGAAAGAGAGATATCTTCATACCATTCTTGGGTATAATTACCGGATGACCAATATGAATGCTGCAATCGGGCGGGTGCAACTGACAAAACTTGAGAGCATGAACAAGGTACGGCAGAAAAATGCAGAGATATACTGCAATCGTCTCAATATTCCGGGAATCGTGACCCCTGTGTGTCAGGACGGCTCAACCCATGTGTATCATCAGTACGCAATCCTTGTTCTGGATGACTACCCCCTGCACCGGGATGCACTGGTTGAATATCTCGACCAAAACGGTATCGGTTCTGCCGTTCATTATCCCCTTCCCGTTCACCGGCAACCTCTCTATGAAAAAGGTATGAACGGACCGTGCCCTGTGTCAGAGTGGTTGTCAGATCATATCCTGAGCCTTCCGGTGCATCCGGGTATTACCGCAGATGATTGCGAAACGATCTGTTCCTGTATTTTAGAGGTGAACTAATATGGATGTCGGAGTCATTGGTGTCGGTACGATGGGGATGAACCATGTCAGGGTCTACTCAGAGTTAAAAGAGGTTCATAGTGTTACCGTCTTTGATCTCAATACTCAGCTTGCCAGGGATGTTGCAGAGAAGAATGATGCAACACTTGCAGGTTCGATGGAAGAACTGCTCAAGAACGTTGAGGCAGTCAGTCTCTGTGTTCCAACCCCCCTGCACTTCAAGACTGCCAAAACCGCGTTGGAGAGGGGGATTCATCTGCTTATCGAAAAACCGATTTGTCTCTCTTCAGAGGAAGGGATGGCGCTTCGGGAGATCCTCCCCACAGATCTGATTATTGGTATCGGGCATATTGAACGGTTTAACCCAATCGTTGCTGAGATCCAGAAGATAACCAAGGACCCGCTTTACGTGGAGTTCAAACGACATAATCCTGCATCTTCGCGTGTTACCGGGAGTTCAGTTGTTGAAGATCTGATGATCCATGATATTGATATTATGCTTCATTCCCTCTTTTATCCCTGCTATACCCTTCAGAGTATGGGCAATGCTGATATAGCAACAGCACTCTTCGGGTTTGACGGAGTCCCGGTCTACCTTTCAGCAAGCCGGAAAGCATCAAAGAAGATCCGGCTGATTCATATCGAACAGGAGGACATGACCATAGAAGGTGATTTCATGACCCAGGAAGTGTATGTGTACCGCAAACCGGAACAGTATTCGATTGAAGATCAGCGGTATGTGCAGGAGAACATCGTTGAGAAGGTACTGGTGAGCCAGCGGGAACCCCTCAAGTCAGAACTTGCAACATTTATCAGGTGTATCAGGCAGGATATCCCATTTCCGATAACCCCGGATCAGGCGATACAGAATGTAGCCGTCTGTGAAGAGATAAAACAGAAATTTCTATGACTGACAATTTACCAGAAAAAATCGACAGACGCGGCCCGATCCGGGTTATCGGTGTTATCGGGATGGGGTATGTCGGGATCCCGTCTGCACTGCTTTTTGCAGATGTTCCTGCCTATACAAAGGTGTATGGTTTTCAGCGGGATTCTCCCAGTTCAGGATATAAGATTGAGATGTTAAATCAGGGCATCTCTCCTCTCAAAGGGGAGGAGCCGGGTCTTTCTGATCTCCTCTCACGGGTAGTTTCTCAAGGAAAATTCGAGTGTACATCTGATTTTTCCAGACTCAAAGAATGTGATGCAATCACGCTTGCTATCCAGACTCCGTTTCTGGATCATGAGGATCTTGAACCTGATTTTTCTGCGCTTTTTGAAGGCATCAGGGTTGCCGGCCGCTACCTGACCCCGGGAGCCCTTGTTGTCTTAGAATCTACGATAACCCCCGGTACAACCACTGGCGTTGCCTGCTCGATCCTTTTAGAAGAATCAGGTCTTACTGCCGGAGAAGATTTCTGCCTTGCCCATGCCCCGGAACGGGTGATGGTTGGAAGACTTCTTGCAAATATCAGGGAGCATGATCGGATCGTGGGTGGCATCGACCCGGTCAGTACACGCCGTGCGATGGAACTCTATTCTCCTGTTCTCTCAACCGGATCTATCATTCCCATGTCTGCGACTGCTGCAGAGGTAACAAAGACTGCAGAGAATACATTGCGGGATCTCCAGATTGCAGCCGCAAACCAGCTCGCACTCTATTGTGAAGCGATGGGGATCAACTTCTATGATGTCAGGGCCGGTGTTGATTCCTTGAAAGGTGAAGGAATAACACGGGCTATGCTCTGGCCTGGAGCTGGGGTGGGTGGACACTGTCTGACAAAGGACACCTATCACCTGGAACGCGGGGTAGTGTCTGCACCAGTCGCAGGACTTGATTACCCACAAGGAAAAGAATCTCTCTTTACCCTGGCGCGGGATATCAATGATTTCATGCCGAAGCATATGGTATTTCTGACCCGCGAAGGTCTTTTTCGTGCAGAAAAAACCTTACAAGGGGCAGTTATTGCACTTCTTGGCTGGGCGTTCCTACCCGATACTGATGATGCAAGAAATACTCCTGCAGAGGAATATTACCGGTTATGTAACGAGGCAGGGGCAGAAGTCCGTGTTCATGATCCTTTGGTTTTTCATTACCCAGGAATCATCATTAGTCGTGATTTGGATGCAGTTTTGAAGAATGCTGATGTGGTAGTTCTTTTCACCAGCCATCGTATGTACAGATCATTATACCCGGATTATGTAATGGAAAGAGTATCTAAAAATCCGGTACTGGTTGACGGAAGAAATGTATTTGATCCGGATGCGCTCATAGATGCCGGATTTATCTACAAGGGAATTGGCAGGGGTGACAAAAATTATCATCAGCTTACAAAATCATGATTCTTCATTGTCAGTTAGTTATCCTCTGAAATTTCCTGGTTTAAAGCGGGAATTGTACGAGGCGTATTATCTGCCATGATTCCTCATTCGCATGTCAGTGATGTACCGGTCACTGCAGCAGTTATCACCGTCTCAACCACCCGTACGAAAGCAAGAGATACGAGCGGTTCAAAGATACGGGATCTTCTTGCAGAGGAAGGAATCACGGTTGGGTGGTATGCAGTCATTCCTGATGATATCTCCTCTATCAGGAGCGCTCTCGCGGAGGCACTTTTAACCTGCAACTGTGTTATTCTCAATGGCGGGACCGGTATTACGCACGATGACTGTACCATTGAAGCGGTTGAACCACTCTTTTCCAAACGCCTGGACGGGTTTGGTGAGATCTTCAGGATGAAGAGTTTTGCTGATATCGGGACACGAACGGTTTTATCAAGGGCGCTTGCAGGAATTATCGATAAAAAGGCAGTATTCTGTATACCCGGATCAACAGGAGCGGTAACCCTTGCCGTCAGTGAGATAATTATCCCTGAAATTCGCCATATCCTCACCCATGCCGAAAGATAAGACCGGTCTACTTGAACACCTCAAGCAGAGCCACCCGTTCACATACCAGTTCCTGTATCCGGTCGTTTCCCACGGTTTGTAGTTCCTCATCAGGAATCGAGAAGAGTTCCTGCAGGATCTGCATTTTCTCTTCTGGTATACAATCCCAGTCCTCGTCTTCTTTATCCTGCATATGGGGTGTCAGTGCCCTCACTGCCTCCTCGTTTTTAGGGTACATACAGAGATATGCCTCGTTGGATCCTGTCTGAATGCCGAAAGGCTTTGTACAACTGGTCTGTCTTGTTCCAGCAGCATAGAGTAACACCTCAACCTCAAGGGTTCGTGCGATGTTGTTTTTTTCCTGAAAGGAACGGATGGCATGGGAGAGGGCTGATATGACATGCTTCCTGCCAGCCATGGCATTCCGGTTCAGACAGACGATGGTCACATTGTACTGCTCTGCGATATCATGAAGGATCTGCAGAAACGATTCTACGGAAGAGACAAAAAATGCAACCTGCTGTATGGAAAAGTCATCTGATATCATGTTACGTAATGTTGAGCAGCTGTTGGCCAGGGACCACATTTTTTTGAGAGTTATCCTGATCTTCTGATTCTCTCGCTATGAGTGTTGGTTTCTTGTTCTGCAGGATCGCAAAGATGGCTGATGCCCTTTTTGCTCCGACGATCTCAGCAATATGTGATTCTTCTGCGAGAAGAACCTCATTTGGTGTGTTGTATCCATTGTCACGAAGTTTTTTTGCAAGGGCAGGACCAATGCCGGGAAGATCCTCAAGTCTCTCTGGTGAGAATGCAATACCTCTCCCTCTCTGATTATCAGATCCTGTCTCATCCTTTTGATTCCGTGGAATTTTCAGTTCCTCAAATATCTGATCTGCAATCTTCTCCCCGACAATACGGGCAACCGCACTCTTTCCTGCCTTTTGTATGGTCTCTCTGTTTGTATATCCCTGGTTAAAGAGGCGGCGTGCACGAACCCGGCCAATATTCCGGATGTGCACCAGAGGCAGAAGATCTGCATGTACTCCATACCTGACCCGGGTCTCGAGCTCGGTGACCCTGGGCGCCCAGGTCGGGGCAATCTCACGTGCGAGTCTTTCTGTAACGTGTAACAACCATTTTCCTGAATCAATTAAATTATAGATATCGCCTGCTCCCACCCCGTACCGTTCCTCGAGCATGGCATCTGAGAGTTCCATGGTCCAGTCATTGAGAAGAAGGGCGGATTTAAGGCCTCTCAGGTACTGTTCCTCCTCCTCAAGCGTGTATGGAACATCGATGACCAGTTCGTCAGCCCTGCTGTACAGGAAATTATTGAGCATATGTGCATCCTTTGATTTGATATACAGATTTGGCATATCAGGTGTATAACAGACCAGATGCAGGATACCGATATCTGACCAGTCCTGTAACGTGCGTAAATGTGAGGTCAGCAGATGGGCACCCCGGGGGTCGATATAGAGGCGGGAGACAAGAGATCCGTACGGTGTTGCTCTGAGATGCGTCTCATCCCTGGTAACCATCTCTGATTGTAACAGGAAGGTGATAATATTCTCAAGGATCCGGTTCATGGTCCTGGATTCCGGATGCAGGAATCCATAGAATGTTTTTTCCATAAACGCAGAGATTTCCTCTCTAGTATGAACGAATCCGGTTGCGATGAGTGAGAGGATGTGTGTGCATAATGCGCCTTCATCTCCTGACTGTGATTCAATCTTCTCAGGGGGTGCATTGATAAAGAACTCAAAGAGATCTTCTATCGCTGCTTTATCCTTTGCAATAAGAATCGCTTCACCATATGGATCAAGGTGCGGTCTTCCTGCCCGTCCGGCCATCTGGTGATATTCCATGACCGGGATAGGCACCATCCCGATTCCTGAGGTAAATCTGAGATAATCCCTGATAATAACGCGTCGTGCCGGGAGATTCATCCCGGCAGCAAGGGTGGGTGTAGCTGAAAGAACCTGGATGAATCCCTTCCGGAACCCCTCCTCGACAATAGATCGTTCTTCCCGTTTCAGCCCGGCATGATGAAATGCAACCCCCTCTGCAACACAGGATGCAAGTGTATTCTCAGCGTCTTTTTCTTTCAGAGGAACCAGGCGCCCGGCGAGTGCACGGGTATCCGGGCTGGTGCAGGAGAGTGCCTTTGCAGCACGTTTGGCAAATCCTTCTGCGTTACGTCTCGAGGATACAAATACAAGACACTGGCCTCCTTCTGTGATGGTGTCAAGACAGAGATTGAGATCATCATGTTTCGTCTTTTGAGGCAGGTTGTGAGTGGTATCAGGATACTGTATGGTTCCATCCAGATAGACTCCCTGCCGTAAATCCACGGGCCGCCAGGTACTCGAAACGAGGGTTGCATCCATCCAGTCTGCCAGTTGTTGCGGGTTTCCGATGGTTGCAGAGAGGGCGATGACCTGTATCGCCGGATTTTGATAGCGCATCTTGGTGATGACCATCTCAAGAGTTGCCCCACGTCTCTCAGCATCAATCAGGTGGACCTCGTCGAGAACAAGACAGGTTATTAGGGATAACCAGGGACTCTTGTTTCTTAAGAGTGAATCAACCTTCTCACTGGTAGCTACGATGATGTCATAGGATCCAAGGTAGGGATCAGTCCGGTCAAGATCACCGGTGGCAACACCAATCTGCACTCCCTTGTGTGAAAAATCCTCAAATTTTTCAGATGCGAGTGCCCGAAGCGGGACGATATAAAGACATTTTCCCCCGCGTGTAATCTGTTGATGCATTGCCATCTCGGCAATGAGTGTTTTTCCGCTCGCGGTAGGGATCGATATCAGCAGATTATTCCCGGTAAGGAGACCCTGCTCGATGCAGGTTATCTGTGGCGGGTAGAGCGTGTGTATCCCTTTTGCAGCATACGCATCAACAAGAGGTTTTGGCAGGGATAAGGAGGCGAGATCCATGGATTTTAAAATTTCAGGAATTGAGGCTTTTATCAGTTATCATTGATAGGGAACAGGATATGAAATATCCTTTGTAGAATATTTTTATCGGCTTTCATGGCGTGAGCATTAATAATAATAACCCAGCATATCCCGTTTTGCCTCGCGACGTTTCTTCTCAAGAAACGAAAAGACAGCTTCGTGAGGGGCTCCGGTAATAAGCATCTCTATTGCTTCCTTTGTTGTTTTTATCTGGTCAAAGGTTCCAATGATGGCAACGGTCTTTCCATATACCGAGAGAGATGTCCGTGTCAGATCCTCGATCTGGGTCCGTGCAAACCCGTTCTTCCCAATAATTCTGCCCCTAATTCGTTCGAGTTGGTTCGGATTGTCTGCGATATCTCCCAGGTTGATGATCTCTAAGTACAGGTCTTCATCTTCAAGCAGGCAGAAGGCACGTTCTGGTGAGAAACCGCGGGATATTGCTTTTATCGTCTCTACCCCTCTTATGAATTGGTCTGCATCTTCACCTTCAATTGTAACAAGACCCTTATCGCTGTCAACCTGTATCGTGGTACTGGTTCGCTCCTCTATCTCCCGCTTTACCTGCCCTTGTTTCCCGATAAGGACGCCGATTCTTTCTGTTGTAATTCGTGTCTCCTGTTTCATTATTCTCTCCTGTCTTGTTTGTTTTCCCGTCTCATCATAGGTATGCCGGTAATGGTTCTGAACAGATCAGGTACATCATCTGTTGCACAGATATCAGCAAAGAACCTGGTGACGTTCTCCAGGTCACGGACAAGGAATGAATGAGCAGCAGGGTGCTCCGTTGTTACTGCCTGGCCCACATCGATGAGATATGTCTTGTCACCATACAGGATGTTATACTCAGAAAGATCCCCGTGAACCAGTTGAGCACTCTGGTACAGGACGGTAACCTGTGAGATAATCTCTTCATAGATCTGTTGCGGTTCTTGTAAGACTGCATTTCTGAGTTGCGGGTACGGTTCTTCACCTTTTCCCAAAAACTCCATCACGAGGATATTGCGGTCAAACACCAGAGGTTCAGGTACACTGATACCTGCCTTTTTTGCCCGCTTCAGATTAGAGAACTCTTTTCTGGTCCAGGTAAAGATGAGTTCCTTTCTGGTTTTTTTCGTCCCATGGAATCGCCGATCCCCTGCAATGTACTCCTGCATCCGTTTGAAATTTGCGGTCCTGATAAGATAGATCTTTATCGCTACCAATGCTTCATTACGTTCTGCAAGGAACACGTTTGCTTCTTTTCCCGTGGATATCGGTCCTCCGACTGCAGTTATCCAGTTCTTTAGCGATAGTTTATACAGGGCATGCAGCGTATTCTCATCAAAGACATCTCCCCTGACTTTCAGTTGATCAATATCCTTTATCCGTGCACGTTTCTCATCGATCAACCGGTCGATACGTTCTGTATACTCCTGTTTTTCCACGATATCAACCCGATTATCCACTTAAGTGATCCCGTACCGGTGAGAGTATCTCTGATAAATACCGTGAAACGGTAGATTTCAGATCAGCAGGATGTATCTCCCCGTCTGCATATGCTTTCTCAATCTCTTCATAGGAAGAGCAGGTCCTGTTTCCACCAAACTTCTCCGGTCTCGTGATGGTGACCTCATCGATCCGTGGGAAGATGTGGTACTGCAGGATCTGAAGCACCGGGTTATCTTTTATCTCAGGGGGACAAAAGGCCCGTTTCATCTTTTTATCAATCTCTTCCTGAGTGTCTGCGACTGATATATAATTACCTGATGAAGAGGACATCTTCTTTCCATCAAGCCCGTTTATAATGGGAAGGTGGATGCAGACCGGTGATGGGTATCCCTTTGGTGGAAGGTATTCACGAGCCAGCATGTGGATCTTACGCTGGTCGATACCGCCAACTGCGGCATCAACCTGTAGTACTGCGATATCTGCCATCTGCATTATCGGGTATATCATCTGTGAAACGGTTGGCGCCTCCATCATCCGTCCCACTTCATCCATGCTTCTCTTTGCACGGTTGAGCGTGATAACCTGTGAAAGTTCATGAACAAGCATCTGGTACTCCTCTGAGAGTTGCATCCGGGATCCAAGAACATAGGTTACATCAGTCAGGCCAAGCCCCTCAAAACAACGGCGATTATAGTTTGCAATCTTTAAAACCTCCTCCATTGTCCCTTTCCGGTTCAGGAATGCATGGAGATCAGCGAGAAGAACGATAACCTCAAAACCTGCATCGTGCAGATCAATCAGTTTATTAATTGTTACCAGGTGGCCGAGATGAATCTCACCGCTTGGTTCATACCCGGCATAGACTTTTTTGTGTGGTTTCTGTAAAAGGGATCGCAATTCGTCATCGGTGACCGCCTCTACGATATTGCGAGTAGCCAGTAAATAGGGATCCATTATCACAGGTTGGAAAGAAAAGGAGTTAATGATTGGGTGATCTCTTACAGTGCGACGAATCCGAGAGCATTGTTGGTTATCGCAATCGATGTTGCGCCATCTAAAACATCTCCTGCCATTGCCCTGATCGCATCTACATTCTCAACAACAACATCTGCTTCCTGGTGAATGGCCTGGAACAGGAAGAGTTCACGCCCGACAACAGAGACGGATCCCTCATAAATACCGTTCTCCCAGAGATCTGACCGGGGACGGTTCATGTCCATAACGAATTCTTTTAGTTCCGCGGTGCTGACAATTCCTGTTGTCTTCTTGACCAGGCCGAGGCGTGGATGGACCTTTATGATATCAAGGATCTCTTCCCTCGTGGCATCTTGTGCAAGTTCGATGGTAAGAGCGTGCATATGCATCTGGGTTGTGGGAACGATCATCGCCATGGTAACGATGGGGATATGGGGAAGCACGGAGTTTACATCCGGTCCGTGGTGGCTTGGGATGCTTACCGGATCTAAAACTACCGAATCAATGGGTCCTTTTTTTATAACATGCGGATCTGCGCCTCTTCTGACCATAACAGCACGGACTTTAACAACCCCGAACCGTTCTTCAACAGCATGGATTATTCGGCACAATCCTGTGGTATTACATGAGACTACCCGAATAAACTGCCGGTTGCGTGCCTCCTTGTAATTACATGAGGCGTTAAAGGAAAAACCTGCCACCTCGTGGTCCTCACCGCCCTGCCATATTGCCTTGACGTTATGTTTTTCGTACAGTTCCCGATTCTTGATACCGACGCCTCCGGGGGTTGCGTCAACGACAAGATCGGCGCACTGAATCATCTCATCAATGCTACCGGCAACTGTTATCCCTGCATCAACAAACGCCTGTTTTTTAGAGATGTCTGCGATATACAGGGGATAACCTCTTTCCTTTGCAATATACGCCTCGGCATTCGGTCTTGTCTTAGAGACTCCGATAATCTTCATGTCCGGCTGAAGGCTGACTGCATCTGCGACACGCTTTCCAATCGTTCCGTACCCGTTAATTGCTACCTTAATCATCATGCACCTCCATTCAATGTGTTAGTGGTATATCAGTTAGGATATAAAAAGAGAGCACTGTATGTATCTATAGATAAATGCCATGTGGATAAATGGTCTCAAAAGACATATCATCCAGACGTTTTTTTCATTCATGACGATTATTATGGGATCTTCCTGGGATTCATCCTCCCGTCCGTATGACCTCCATCTTGTGATTGTATCACGGTTTTTTTTATCCAAACCGTCGTATCATCTGAAGGGCAGCACTGATATGACGGGAGCCACCTGATATTACCGGAAGGCCATGGCCGGGATAAAGCCCTTCTACCGGTATTGAGCTCAAACGTTCCAGTGATTCTGTTAATGCTTCCCTGCTGCCGCCAGCAAAATCATACCTCCCGAAGGCACCGTCTGAAAAGACGGTATCTCCACTGATAAGCGCCTGTGATTCCGGATCATACAGGCAGATGCTTCCTTTCGTATGGCCTGGAGTATGTAATACGGTCCATCCCTCGATGGTATCTCCGTCATGTATGATCCGGTCAGCCTGGATTTTAGGAGCATGACCCCCGAAATTCATTGCAAGACTTTCACGGTCACTGATTAATCCCTCTGCGTCCTGAGCATGGATACATACCTGTGCCCCGGTGTATTGGACGAGGTGCGCAAGGTAGACAATATGGTCAAAATGGGCATGGGTAATAATGATATGGGTTATCCCGGTCCGGTATGGTTCGATTGAGACGGGAGTTACACCGGCATCAAAGAGAACGGGTCCTGCCAGGTATGCATTGGCATAAAAACCATCTCCTGGGAGGAGCCTGACCTTTGTGGTACTCATGGTACTCTATTAACCGGCTGCTCACAAACAAGTACCGGTATGGATACCCTTATCAACCACTGCAGGCACAATATCCCGCCTGAGGTTGAGAATGTTGCCCTGCTGGAGGGTCTCGATCCGGGAAAAGCAGCAGAGCACATTATTACCGGCAGGCTGGTAATTCCCAACAACACCAGACGCAAACACAAGGTCATCGGAATTGGTGATATCTGCCAGGTCAAGGTCAATGTCAATATCGGGACCAGTAATCAGCTCTGTGATCCTGTTCTTGAGATGCAAAAAGCAGAGGCAGCTCTTGTCAATGGCGCTGATAGTCTCATGGATCTCTCTACCGGAGGGGATCTCTTGGGAATGCGAAAAGAACTGCTTCGGTTGGATACAGTCATCGGTACCGTCCCTGTCTATGAAGCGGTACGAAGGGCTGGCAATGCTGCAGATCTCGAGGCAGATCTCCTCTTTCGGGTAATCAGGGAGCATTGCAACCAGGGTGTTGATTTTCTGACCCTTCACTGCGGGGTGAATACCGATGTGTTCCAGTCACTCCACGAGGATCCACGGACCATGGGGGTGGTATCCCGGGGGGGAGCGTTCCACATCGCCATGATGGCATCACAAGGGATAGAAAACCCGCTCTGGTCAGAGTTTGATTATCTGCTTGAGATCCTTGGTGAATATGATGTTGTTTTAAGTCTTGGTGACGGGATGCGCCCGGGTTGCCAGGACGATGCAGAGAGACTGGCAAAATCTGTTGAGTACTTACATCTCGGTCGTCTTGCCAAACGTGCCTTAAAAGCAGGGGTTCAGCGGATGATTGAAGGACCCGGGCATATTCCCCTTGAACAGATTGGATACAATGTGAGGATGATAAAGGAGCTTACTAATGATGCCCCCCTGTATTTGTTAGGGCCTCTCATTACCGATATTGCTCCCGGGTACGATCATCTTGTGGGTGCCATCGGGGGTTCTGTTGCCTGCATGTATGGGGCTAATTTCCTCTGTATGGTCTCACCCAGTGAACACCTTGCTCTGCCCAGAGTGGAAGATATCATTGAAGGAACCCGTGCGTCTGTTATCGCTGCCCATATTGGCGATCTGGTTCAGGGTAGCCGCAAGGCGAAGATGCAGGAACTCCTGATGGGTGAGATGCGACATAATCTTGATTGGGAGGCTCAATTTGCCACAGCTCTTTTCCCTGAGGTTGCACGGGCGATTCATGACCGGGATCCGGGAGAAGATACCTGTTCGATGTGCGGAGATCTGTGCGCGGTAAAGATGATTCGTGAGATTTTCCCCTGATTTCCTCTTAGTTATCCTTTTTACTCTCAAATCGGATCTTAATTATCCAAGCGATACCCGCTTATGTGCATATATCGCAGGAAACCGTGTCTCCTGATATTTGAGTCATTATAGAACATTTCGTGGAGATTGACTCCGTTACCTGATTTTATCCAGAGTTTTCGATTTTTGTGTTCTTGTTATGGGGATCATCGTTTCTCCTAAAAAATATATAAATATTTAATCCGAAAAGTTCAAAAGAAGAAAGGATCACTACTTAGTAACGCAGAATGGACAAAATAGTATGCCTGACCTGATTAATCAGGTCCATTGCCTGATAGATTAGTATTGCGCTATTTTCCTCCTGATTGAGTAAAGACCGATGAATGTCGTGTATTCAAGCTGCGGAAAATGTATTAGTGAATCTTATGCAGGGAAAGAAACTGTATGTCGGGAACCTGACATACTCGGTAAATGAGTCTCAACTAAAGACTCTTTTTGAAGATTATGGCGAAGTGGTTGATGTCAGGATCATTGGACAGAAAGGGTTTGGCTTTGTTGAGATGAGCTCAGTCGAAGAAGCAGAAAAAGCGATGGAAGCGCTCAATGAGACCGTTTTTGAGGGAAGGACTCTTCGAATCGATGAAGCACGTCCTCCCAAGCCACGCCGTGAATTTAACCGGTATTAACTTTTTTTCTCCTTAAATGTTAGACTCCCTCTGGGTTGGATACGTCAGGATAGAGGGGTTTTTAAGGAACTTTCATTTCTGATTATCCACACCTGTTCCTATATCATCCTTTTTTCCAGAGATAAGATCCTGATTGCCAGGAGTGCTGCATTTTGCCCGTTGTCAACGCCGACACACGCCACCGGGACTCCTTTTGGCATCTGGACGATCGAGAGAAGAGCATCAAGACCGCCTAACAGTCCCCCGCTTACCGGTACTCCGATAACCGGTCGCGTGGTCTTTGCAGCAACAACTCCGGGAAGAGCTGCGGAAAGGCCTGCAATACAGATAAAGATAGATGCATCTGAATTTTTTACGTAACCATCAAGTTCTTCAGGATCACGGTGTGCCGAGAGAACCCGGTCTTCAAAAGATATTGAATTTTTCTCAAGTGTATCCCTGACCTTTTGTGCAACTGCACTGTCAGAATCTGAACCACAGATGATACTCACATCAACCATACGATACCCACGAGTATAATCTGGCATGAATGCTAATAGCCTAAGCTGATTGAGAATGGAACAGGAGATACTGCTGATGCTGCCCGGTCCGGTCCCGTTATCTGAGCGGGTACGGGCTGCAATGGCAAGACAGGCGATAAATCACCGTGGGCCTGAATTTGGAGAGGCATATGCCGATATCGTGCGGGTACTTCGATCGGTCTTTCAGACAAAGAATGATCCCCTCGTTCTATCAGGTTCCGGGACTGCTGCAATGGAGGCTGCCATCGCCAACTTTGGCCAGGGAAAGAAGATTGCTCACCTGGTGAACGGGAAGTTTGGAGAGCGCCTGTTTGATATCGGGAAACGGTATGGACAAGCGGTACCGGTAATATCAGAGTGGGGTACTCCCCTGCAACTCGAGCGATTACAACAGGAACTCGATGGCGGATGTGAGATTGTCACTATGGTTCATAATGAGACCTCTGCAGGGATCCTTAATCCGGCAAAGGAAGTCGGATCATTGTGCAGGAAACATGATGCCCTCTTTATTATGGACGGAGTGACTTCCATTGGCGGGGATACGGTCAAGGTTGACGAGTGGGGGGTGGATGTTGCCATCGTGGGATCCCAGAAGTGTCTGGCCGCTCCTGCCGGTCTCTCTGCCCTTTCGGTCTCGAAACGAGCCTGGGATCGCCGAACCGATACCGCGCCATATTATCTTGATCTTGAGGCATACAACAAAAGCGCCATGAAACGTCCGATGGAAACCCCCTACACGCCGGCGGTACCCCTCTTTTTGGGACTTCGGGAAGCCTGTCTCATGATAGAGGAAGAAGGAGTGGATGCCCGGATTGCACGTCATCATCGTATGGCAGAATCGGTAAGGGCCGCTGCAGAGGCCTGGGGTCTTTCTCTCTATCCCAAGACCGATGCCCTTCATCACTACTCTCAAACCGTAACCGCAGTAAACTTGCCTGACGGGGTAAAGGACAAGGAATTTAGGGGAATCATCAAGAAACTGGGGGTCCAGATTGCAGGTGGCCAGGACCATCTCAAGGATGTGATATTCCGGATCGGTCATATGGGAGCGGTTAGTGCTCCTGAAATTCTGGCAACCCTTGCAATAACCGAGCATGCATTGCAGAAACTGGGGTACAATCCCGAGGGCCACGGTGTTGCTGCTGCGGCTGAGGTTCTGGGATGAGAGTGGGGATTGCAGATACCACTTTTTCCCGTGTTAATATGGGTAAAATCGCAATAGATGAACTGAAAAAACATGCGAGCGTCTCACTTGAGCGGTATACCGTCCCGGGAATAAAGGATCTTCCTGTTGCCTGTAAAAAACTGATAGAAGAGTATGGGTGTGATATCTGCATGGCTCTTGGGATGCCGGGTGGAAAAGAGAAGGATCGCATCTGTGCGCATGAAGCATCACAGGGGTTAATAAGCTGTCAGCTTCTGACAAATAAACATATTATCGAGGTTTTTGTTCATGAGGATGAAGCGGGTTCTGATACCGAGCTGGCATGGCTTGCAGAACAGAGAACCCGTGAACATGCCCAGAATGTTATCAAGCTGATGCGCCCCGGAACCCTGGAGCGTGAGGCTGGAACCGGTCAGAGACAGGGGTTTCCTGATGCCGGCTCTGCACGGCAGTAATGTGATGCATTATTGTCGTGATATCTCTTTCGTACTCTCTTTTACTTCTCTTCCATCAGTTCTTCAACTTCACCTGCGCCCTCGTGATAGTATCCTTCTTCATCAGGGGCAAGAGCAAAGAGCAACCTCATAAACTCTCCGGCATGAACCCGCTCTTCATCTGCAATATCAATAAGCACCTTTCTTGCGAGTTCGTTGTCAGTTGATTCGGCCAGCTGCATATACAACTGAATTGCCTCATACTCTGCTGCAATCATGAACCTGACCGCACGGATTAATTCCTGTTCTGTCAGTCGCCTATTTAACGCGCATCCCGCAAACGGATTGCCAAATTCCGGCATTTTATCACCTTCCCTGATGGTAGGTGATTCTCCCTCATATATCTGTCCCTTTTAGAGGGGTCATACTCTCTGTGGTCAGGCATTTCTTTTTTTTCTCTCTTTCATTGAGATGAGAAAGGATGCTTTTTGTGATAGTCAGGATATAGAAGTACCTAGGTTAGTCTCATGGCGATAAAACTGGGATTTGTTGTTTCTGAATTTAATCGTGATATCACGTACATGATGGAGATAGAAGCAGAGGAACATGCAAAATTCCTCGGAGCAGAGGTTATGGAACGGATCTATGTTCCCGGTGCGTATGACATGCCGTTAGCCATAAAATACATGCTTACCAAGAAGAATGTTGATGCGGTTGTCACCATCGGATGTGTGATAGAGGGTTCAACCCAGCATGATGAGATTGTTGTTCAGCATGCCGCACGAAAGATCATCGATCTCTCTCTTGAGTATGGGAAACCGGTTGCACTGGGGATATCAGGGCCTGGAATGACCCGGATGGAGGCAACTGAGCGGATTGATTATGCCAGGCGTGCGGTTGAATCAGCAGTAAAGATGTATCAGCGATTGTCATGAAACCTCTTGCTGATAAGATCAGACAGATACCCCCTTCAGCAACCATTGAGATTACTGAAAAAGCTCGTCTCATGGCTGCTTCCGGCATTGATGTTATCAGCTTGTCTATTGGAGAACCTGATTTTGATACCCCATCTCATATTATTGATGCTGCAGTAGATGCTCTCAGGTCAGGAAAAACACATTATGCACCTGGAAGGGGGATACCTGAACTCCTCAGTGCGATTGCATATAAAACCGAGGCTGAAGGAGGTTTTCCCTGTTCGCCTGACAACGTGATCGTGACCTGTGGTGCAAAGGATGCCATCTATGAGGCATGCGAAGCGGTTCTTAATCCTGGTGATGAGGTGATTATCCTTGATCCCTCGTGGGTCAGTTACGAACCCTGTGTTCTCCTTGCAGGAGGGAGACCCGTTCACCATCCCCTTGAGAAAAAGACGTTTCAGCCGGATGATACGCTGTTAGAAGCGGTTACCGATAAAACTAAGATGATAATCGTGAACAGTCCCTCAAATCCTTCCGGTTCTGTTCTTGAACGGGCATCCTTAAAACTGATTGCTGATATATGCCTGGATCATGATCTCTATGCATTGTCTGATGAGATCTATGAGAAACTGATCTACGGACAGACACATTATTCACTTGGGATGTTCCCGGGAATGGATGAGAGAACGATTACCATCAATGGTTTCTCAAAGGCATACGCAATGACCGGCTGGCGTCTCGGATACGCGATCGCCCCAAAACCGATATTAAACCTGATGAATATAGTCCAGCAGCATACCATCAGCCATCCGACAACATTTGCGATGTATGGTGGTGTTGCTGCCCTTACCGGTTCACAGGCCTGTGTCGAGGAGATGCGATGTGAGTTTGAACGAAGACGTTCGCTCGTCCTAAACTCCCTTATGGATATGGATCTTCCCTATGCTCCTGCCGATGGTGCATTTTATGCCTATATCAAAGTCGAAGGTGATGATGAAAAAGTAGCCGGCGAATGGCTATCAAAGGCATACGTTGCGGTCACCCCTGGTGTTGCATTCAATACTCCTGGTTGGATCCGGATGAGTTATGCCGCATCCATGGATCAGTTACGAATCGCCATGGATAGGATTGCCGGCATCGTCTCTTAAGATCCATTTTTTTGGGTTTTATCTTTGAAAAAAATGAGTGAAGACTTTTTTTGTAATCCAAAGGAGAGAGTCTCGTTTTTTTTATAACTGTTCCCATACTACATATTATACAGGGATAACCGGTACACTCCTGACGGGCAGGAGAACCGCCGGGACAGGGCAGCCTTTTCCCGTGTTATTCGTTGGAGAGACAGGTCATTTAAAGATGATACTTCCCGGTATCTCTATAGAATAAACACGCAACCAAAGCGGGTACTCAGGTTTCAGACAGGAGTCGAATTCATGATATTTATTCATATCTCAACTGAGGACGGTCTGTCTGAGATCGGGGATTATCGAGAGGGATGCTGGGTCAGGGTTGTTAATCCAACAGAAAAAGAGATTGCTACCCTTATCGATCGGTTTGGCATGCCGCTTGATTTCATCACGGATCCACTCGATCTCGATGAACGGGCACGTGTCGAGGTTGAAGAGAGTAATACTCTTATCCTGTTGCGCTCACCTAAACGTGAACCGGAAGGTTCGGCTATCCCGTTTATTACCCTGCCTATCGGAATCATACTCACCCCTGATATGATAATTACCGTCTCCCTGACTGAGGTTGACGTTATCCAGGAATTTTTGAATGGATGGGTTAGAAATTTTGATACCCACCTCCGAACCCGGTTTGTCCTCCAACTCTGTTACCGTTCAGCACTGCGTTTCCTTCGCTATTTAAAGGAGATTAACCGTCTTACCAACAAGATGGAGAATGAGTTACACCGATCAACAAAGAACGAACAACTCATCAATCTCTTCTCCCTGCAGAAGAGTCTCGTCTATTTTACCACGTCGCTCCGGACGAATTCACTGATGTTTGAGAAGTTTCCCTATATCGCAGCACTTGATATTTCTGCCGAGTATGAGGAAGATCTCTATGAGGAGGCGGTTATTGAGAATAAACAGGGTCTTGAGATGGCGAATATCTATACCAGTATCCTCACCGGTATGATGGATGCCTTTGCATCTGTCATCAATAACAACGTGAATGTCGTGATGAAACTTCTCACGAGTGTAACCATGCTTTTAATGATACCAACCTTTATCACCAGTATGTACGGGATGAATGTCCGCCTTCCGTTCCAGGATGATCCGCTTGCATTCATCGAGGTGATGGTACTCTCGTTAATCCTCGTCATCTGTGGATTTTTTGTTCTGGTCAGGAAAAAAGTCCTCTAACCGGTAATAACGCACAATCAATCTGGATAGAAAATGATACACTGCGGTATCCTCATGTTTCTGTGCTACCCCTACTTTCTTTCTATTAATTTTACTCCCTGAACAGGATGATGTCGATATGGTCCTTTTCGATTCTCTCTTTAAATTTGTATCACTTTTAAAGGAATGGGTGTTTTATAGTTACCTGACCAACAAAAATGGTATCAGGACTGAAAGCAATGAATCCGTCACTTCATACGTATGTAACAAATCCAACTGATTTCTTTTCGAGAATTTGGGAAAGAGAGGCCTCGCTGTTGATACCTGCCCTCATCCTCGCTGTGGGCGGACTCTGTACCGCTGTCAGCGCTTACCAGATGACCGGGATCATGGGGGATCTCTTCTCAGGGATGTCCGGGGCAATTACTACGGTGATGATGGTTGCTGCCGGAATAACAGGATTTATCTCCATCTATGTCACGTGGCTTATTCTCGGGGGAGTCATGTATCTCATTGCACGGTATGTACGATCCGGTTACTCGTTTACGAGGGTTCTTCAGATCTGTGGTTACGGGATGATTCCTCTCATTATTGCGTTCTGTCTCACCATGATCATAGGATTTTATTTGATCCCCATGGTTGAGATAGGATCGTTTCACCTGACCACGATGACGAATGCCGATGAGATACAGAGCATTGTTGAGAAAGCCACAGAGAATATGCTGAAAGATCCGGCATTTATTCAATATTCACTGCTCTCCTCGCTGATAACCCTGATCTGTCTTTTGTGGTGTGCAAACCAGTGGATATTTGGATTACAGGCAGGAAAGGCCCTTTCAGCAAAACAGACTGTTATTTGTGGGGGAGTTCCTGCTGTTTTATATGCGCTGTTTTTGGTCTATTCACTCGGCACATCAATGGGATGGTTTCCATCATGAATAAACGACAGATCATGTCCCTGATCCCGATTTCGTTCCTGCTCCTGTGCATGGTATCGGTATATCCGGGTTGTGCAGAACAGGATCCCGCCGCGGTAAAGGCTTCAGCACAGGTTTTTGTCTCTTCTGTGACCCTTGACCCGGAAGTGTTGATGCCGTGGGATACGGGTACCGTTACTATCGAGGTAACCAACTCAGGGAACGAGGGTGTCCCTATCTCTACTGCCCGGCTTCGTGACAGCACGATTAAGACGACCAGTAGTCAGTACGATGTTGTTGGTTCGATTGGTGCCGGAAATGCGATGAAATTTATCTTTACCATCCAGGCTGACGGGAAGGAGGGTATCTTTAATCCTGTGTTCTCCCTTGATTTTCGTGATGCAGGATACTTACGAAATCCCTTCCAGGTCCGGGTTCAGGACCGGGCACCAACCGTTGCCATCCTTGACAAGCCGGATTCATTTCGTATCGGAAAGAAGGAGAAACTGACTCTTCATGTTGGAAACCCCCGTGATAACAAGGTTACCGGTGTTACCATCGTGCCGGCTGGCCAGGGTCACGAGGTGATGCCCTCAAGTTACTTTGTCGGGGTTCTCGAGCCTGATACCTCAGTTGATGTTCCCTTCACGTTTACTCCGGGATCTGAAGAAAACCTTGTCTTCTCAGTCCTATACCAGAACGGAGTGAATGAGCATGAGGAGAGTTATGCCATCCCTGTTGTTCTTGGGCAGTCCAAGACACGGGCAGAACCAGTACTCTCAAATATTATCCTCGAGGATACCGGTGAATATTACCGTCTCTCTGGTGATGTAACCAACTCTGGTCTTGAGAATGCAAATGGCGTGGTTATTACAACCGATGAACCGGCAGTACCGACAATACCCTACCGCCTGTATGCAGTGGGAGCGTTAAAACCTGATGATTTTGCCGGGTTTGAGGTAACCTTTACGACTCCCCCTGATGCTACCAATGTCACGGTCGTGATATCATACAAAGATGATGACGGCAATGATCAGGTACGAACTACTGAAGTGAATGTTAAGAGTCTTCCGGAATCAGAATCAGTTCCGAAGGAGGATTTATCTCCGATGATATTCGTGGTTGTTATCTTCGTTCTGGCTCTGGTTGGCGGTGTAATTTATTATACCCGGTTCAGGAGATAAGATTTTTGTGTCTGATTCAGACGATCCGGTCATTGTATTTCGCAACATTACAAAGGTCTACCATCTGCTGGGTGAGAATGTGGCCGCTCTTGCTGATGTATCGGGATCGGTCAGGAGGGGAGAGTTTATTGCTATCATGGGTCCGTCAGGATCAGGAAAATCAACACTCTTACATATGCTCGGTTGTCTTGATGTTCCCGATTCAGGTGAGATTCTCATCAATGGCATCGAGACGACAAACATGAGCGATGATGATCTGACAAAGCTCAGAAGGGATCATATCGGGTTTATCTTTCAGCAGTTTAATCTCATTCCCCTGTTGACGGCCCGTGAGAATGTAGAGTATCCCCTTTTACTCAAGACCGGGTCAGCTGATTGTGATGACCGGTGCCTGGATGTGTTACGATCGGTTGCGTTAGAGTCACACCTGGATAATCACCGCCCGAATGAACTGTCAGGTGGTCAGCAGCAACGGGTTGCTATTGCCCGGGCGCTGGTCAATGATCCCGAGATTTTACTCTGTGATGAACCAACCGGGAATCTTGATTCAAAGACAGGGAATGCAATCATGGAACTGTTATCACGGCTCTGTACGCACCAGAACAAGACCGTTATTATGGTAACCCACGATCCCTCCCTCGCGGTGTATGCGAACCGGACGATTCATATCGTGGATGGAAGGATATCAGGAGTTGCATAATGCAACAGCGTATGTTTCTTAATCTCGCGATCAGGAACCTGCGAATCCACTGGTTACGTTCTCTTCTTGCAGCAATCGGGATTATCATCGGGGTTGTTGCGATTACATCGATGGGAATCCTCGGAAACAGTCTTACTCTGTCGGTCTCTGAATCACTATCAGATGTAGGAGATTCGATTGTTGTCAGTCCTCATGTCGGCTATTATGGAATGGGATCATCACCGGGAAATTCCAAGATTACCGAACGCGAACTGGAGCAGATACGAAGGGCTGCAGGTAATGCCGATGTTATTCCGGTATACTCAGGCGGGGAGCGGATCAAGGTGGGGCGTGAGATTGGGGCTGCTGCATTGTACGGGCTCGATCCAAAAGATATCCCGCTGATGCTTGATAAGCTTGAAGGCCAGTATATCAGGGGTTCATCCGGAGTGATGGCAGGAAAAAAACTTGCCGAGGAGTATGATCTTATCGTTGGATCCCGGATTCTTATCGGCGAAGAGGAGACCGGTGTCAGGGTGACGGGTATTCTTGATGAACGGGGAATGGGATTTGATATCAATCCTGATTATGGCCTGGTCTTTTCTGATCAATGGTACAGGAATTACTATCAGAAAGAAGGGTATGACAATGTCATCGTAAAAGTCAGGGATCTCTCGCATATTGAGTCGACAAAGGCTGCCATTGAGGCCCAGCTCAACCGGCGTGAGACGACTGTTGATGTGTATGATACCCGTGCAATCCTTGAGACGATACTTGAGACATTTGGACGTATTTCTATCTTTACCATGGCAATCGGGGGAATATCCCTGCTCGTTGCCGGAGTGTCCATCTTTAACGTGATGATGATGTCGGTGATGGAGCGGTACAAGGAGATAGGAATTCTCAGGTCGATTGGAACCCTGCGGGGCGAGGTACGGAAGATATTTATCTATGAGTCCCTGCTCCTTGGTCTGGGCGGGAGCCTGATAGGCGGGGTGCTCTCGTTTGTCGGAGGGTATGTTGCGATACTCATCATGCTTGAGGAGACCAGTTATCTCTTTGAACCCTCCAGTCTGGTATATATTCCGTATGGTATGGCCTTTGGTATCGTTACGAGTGTTGTTTCCGGTCTCTATCCTGCATGGAAAGCATCAAACCTAAACCCGATAGAAGCACTCAGGCATGAGTAGCATATTCCGCTTCACTTTTTTTGAATACGAAAAGAGGGGTGATTTTGGGGAGGGTGGATTACTGATTTGTATTGGTGCCGGCTGACAGAATATTGAAAGATGGTATCGGTGATGAACGGTTGGGTCTATCGGTTATTGTGTTGCATCGAAAACTCTGTCAGCAGCGGGTATGATGGTTACAGAGTGATTTTTCTCTCTTTGATCTCACCTCCTGTATTGGTGACGATTGCAGGCTCTCTCTCTGCATCTCGTCTGATTACAGAATCGTTCTTGTTTTATTTAAATCAAAAGAGCGGAATGAGATCTCTTTTACAACCACCTGGTTCTTTCATCAGTATTCTGTAGGTTGGATCCTTTGGTTTATGGGATGTGGCGAAATATCTGATAGGAGTTTCGCAAGATCCCCCAAAAAAAATATAGCGTATATTTAGCTTGCTGGAGATGATTTGCAACAACATCTTCAGTAGTCTGCTAACTCGATTTTAATCAGATAGGCATGATTTCGATACCTTTATGAAGTACCAATTATTTCATATGGAACACTCATTAAAGAGAAATCGAAGAATAAATGGGCCTGTAATCACTGAAAAGATAGTTATACAAGAACTATTGCTGCGCTTATTAACATACTGGAACTTCCGATCAGAGAAAAAATATGATACCGTGTAAAAATTCGTGTAGATTTCGTCTCCTTGGGATCAGATCAGAAAATCTGTCGTTATCAGATTTATAAACCAATGCCGTTTCATTACAAAAGAAGTGATTATTTCGATTGCCAGGTACTGATAAAGTGTTACACTAATCCATGGTTTGAGATCTATTTAATTAAAGGATTGATTGAGAGAGAAGGGAAAAAGTATCATCATAATAGATATACCTGTCTGTAGTCGGACTTACTGCGTTTTTCGCATCAAATGTTTTCGGTCCAGTAACCCCGTAATACATTATTTTGTCCAACCCTTTCATCAGGGATGCTGCAGTAACATTTTCGGTCTGTTTTTCATGCAGGAGTGCTTCATATATTACCATCACAGAGTCATACCCGTATCCGGCAACACTTCCCTCCGGACTCTTACCGTACTTCTCCTGATATTCAGCCACGAACTGTTCGGTATTTTTTCCAGGGACAAGAGTAGTATAGGTATTTATTGTAAAAAGAGAAAATTTTTCAGCGATATTAGGAGTGTTGTCAATCTCAAGAGTTTCTAATAGGGTGGACTCGGTCAGTATTACCTGGCCATCAAACCCAGCGTCATTAAGAGCGATGAGGATAGGGATTACATCAGGATCAGTTCCAATAAATACCACCGTATCAGATATATTGTCCAGGATCATACTGATTGTCTGCTGATATCCGGGATCATCATGAATGATTGGAATTTCTGCCGAAATAAGTACTGAAGAAGAATTTTCCAGGTTTGATGTAATGGTATCACACATAGAATGCCCATAGGAATCGTCAATATACACTAACGCTACACGGTCTGCTGTGTATGCTAACCAGCCCGCTACAACTTCTCCAAGATAAAAAACAGGGGAATGTACTTGGTAAAATCCGGGTGATATCCCATACAAATCATTTCCATTCGCCCGGGGAGAAATAAGCACCGTGGTTATATTGGGATCCGGTTTTGTCTGTTTTGCCATCGGAATTGTGAGATCAGTAGTGACTGATCCGATTACCACGGGAATACCCTTCTCTTTCATATCGGCAAACAAAGATGATGCTTTATCAGGATCACTCATATCATCTGCTTGTACAAGCTCAAAGGTATATCCGTTTACTCCCCCTTGTGTATTTATCCGATCCACAGCACATTCAATACCGTGCATGACCTCTGTTCCAAGGATTTGAAATTCTCCAGTTAGTGGAAGAATAACACCACAGGTAAATGATTTATTCACATCAGCATATACCGGAGATGCGATTAAAATCAGGATTATCAAACTGGTATTAATAGTAGTTGACGATAAAATCATTCTTTTCATCTATTGGACACCATAGATTTCTGTTGTTATTCCATCTGTTGTCAATGGTCATATTTTTATGCATAGAAGCGGAAAAATCGGTTTTATCATCGTGGAATACCATTTGAAATTTTCCAGAAATGATAAAAAATGGTATAGGTATCGATAATGTCCACGCTTTTTTGATTAAGTCCTCCTTATGCTTGATAATGAGACTGATAAAATGCCTTGGAATAATCTTTCTTTCAATCCAATAATTAGAAGACATTATACTGTGAAAAACCGATATTTATATGATAGTGCAATTATCCGATATGACCGGATTATTACAAAATATGAAATCTGTGATAAATTTTCGATTATATCGTCGGTTCCAGGTTACATCCTGTTCAGATGTTTTATTGTGATCCTTGAAGGAATCAGACCATGGTGAGATGACACATTGCTTATGGAAAAAAAATTCCTCGTATTTTCACTAATTTTCTTTCTTTATATGATACCCTCGGTATCGGGTGAAAGCATAGTCCCCACAGGTGAACCTGTATATATCGGAGTTCTCCTCCCGCTTACCGGAATTACGGGCCTGCCACTGCTTGATGCCTTAAATTACGGAGTAGATCAGATAAACTCCGGTGGTGGTATTGAAGGAAGACCGGTCAGACTTATCTGCCGGGATACCATGAGCGGAAACCTCCAGACATATGCAAAAGAACTGGCATTAGATCCCCGGATTAGCGTAGTTATTGGACCATTTTTATCTGATGAACTCTTTGAAATATCAGATCTTTTTATTAGAAACCAAAAAGTCCTTGTGTCTCCATCAGCCTCTTCAGATGAAATATTCCGGGCTTTTGCCGGTACTGGTAACGTCTGGAGAACAACCACAAATGATCGGGACATTACTTCAGCTATAATGCAACATTTGTCAGCTCATCAGGCTCAATCGGTTGCCCTACTCAGTCCAAATACAACCGAAGGGAAGACCTTTTATGACTGGATACCGTTCTGGGCTATCGAAACCGGAATTAACCTGACAGAATGCATCGAATATTCCAGTTCTGATGAGATCGCATCTGATATCAGCAAGATTGATGAATCAAATCCCGATTATATCATATTCGTGGACACAGGATCAAGCCTTGATATCCAGACCGTTTTAACCACCCTGAAAAATGGCAACTCCTCCAGTCATCTATATCTCATCCAGCCAAATGTAAACAAATATGGGTATATAGAAGAAAAATCCGAGGCTTTAATGATTGATGTCCTGCTTGGAGGTTTAGGAAAAGTTATACACACATCTTCGATATCGGTACCACTCCCGGATGATACTCTGCTTTTGATGTCTCCATCTCCTGATTCAGATTTTGTTGATGGATTTACTGAATTTTCAGGAAAAGAATCCTCGTATTTTGTTCCTGAAGTGTATGATGCACTTCTGGTTTCTGCAGAAATCATGTGCCGGTTTAATGCAAATCCTTCAAAATCACCAATGGACGCAGCCAATACGATTCTGTTGAATGAAAATGGAATGATAACCCCCAGAACAAAATTCGGAATCCAATCTGCTTTTAAGATAATTCAAAAGGGCAATGTTCCAGTTATGACTGGGGCAACCGGACTGTTAACCTTTGCTTCGGAGGGAACTGACCGAAAGACACCCTGGTATCAGACATACCTGGTAAAAGACGAATTTGTATATGAAGATCCTGTTTTTTTCCAGTCCCTCGAGAAACAGGAACATTCTTCAGATGAATTACCGGTTCAGTCATCAGAGACCATGGGTCAGGAGAAAACTACCTCTGTGGAGGGAGAATTCTGGGCAGTTATCGGCGGATTGACAGAAGACTGGATAAATTATCGCCACCAGGCTGATGCCCTGACTATGTATCAGTTGGTAAAAGAGCACGGAGTTCCCGATGATCATATCATCCTTCTCGTATATGATGATATTCCGTTTCACCCCCGGAATTCAAAACCCGGTGAGGTCTATCACATCCCGGATGTAGAAGAGGTTCGAAATACAGCCATTCCTGATTATACCGGCTCTCTAGTGAATAAACAGACGATCGAGGATATCCTGACCGGTACCAATACTTTTTCAAAGAATCCGGTTCTAGGTTCAGATGAAAATGCAACAGTTCTGGTATATTTCGCATCACATGGAGCAGAAGGGGGTCAACTCATACTAGGTAATGGAGAAGAGAGGATCTCATCATATGAATTATCCTCAATAATTAACAAAATGAGACAAAATAAGAAATTCGGGCGTATGCTCGTTATTCTTGAATCCTGTTTCAGTAAAGCAACAGCAGCAGAGGTTACCACTCCGGGTGTGCTCATCATGACTGCTTCAGAAAAAGATGAAACCTCAAAATCAGATACCTATGATTCTGATCTCTCGAACTGGATCTCTGATGAATTTTCTAACAACTTAATTTCCATACTCAGAAAGTCAGATAATTCGCTATCAGTTAGTGAACTGTATAAAGAGACGTTCCGTGAGGTCCGTTCCTCTCACCCGAGCATTGTCAATAATAATAACTCGTTTTCACTACATACTCCTGTTTCGGTATTTTTTGGAGAGAGTGTTCCTGAGTAATTCATTACGAATTCTCAACACAATTCCTTTCTATAGGAAAAAAACATACCTACTATCATTCTTCAGAAAAAAATTCCAAAGTTCTGGCACAACCGGTTATGATATCTCGGTACATTCCTGTCTGCATACTCCCAAGAGAATGAATGTAATCTTAAGCATAAAGAAAAAGTCATCTCAAATATTTGTTTGCTGGTCTATTGAGCAAAAAAGAGACCAATTGTGTACCTCTGGCAATTGTATTCTGATTGTACAACTGATTATGAATAATAAACATACAGAAATGAATACAAATGATGCTATTGACGTGTGGTTTACGAAAATAGTACCAGTATCTCGATATAACTGAGTTACCGTTCCTGATGGGGGCCACGTACTAATCCGAGGGTTTGCGTCAAGAGAAAAAAAGAAAAAAGGGTACGTGTGTAATTATATACACACACTAACAATCCAGAAATTGGCACAAATGTCAATTCCCCAAATATTCTCCAACTGAGTATCTGTCACTTCAAAATAGATGCCAGTTTTCTCGGTATTGCCTGCGGTTCCAAGTTCTGTCTGTTCACTGGCAAATGATTGCAGCATATCTCCCTCGTAAAACTTCAGAGGGGTTGCTTCTAGAGTTAAAACTTCGTTTCCTTCAGAAAACGATATTTTTGATATTTCTACTATAGATACTGATTTGCCATCAGGACCATACGATACCATTGCGGCTTTCAGAGGAACCGTTAATGAGGAAATTGTATCTATCGGCAACAAAGCATTTTCGTCATCTGCTGAGAAATCAGCATATGGAATAACATCTTCAACGGTTATCACTTTCATCCCATTTTCATCGTCTGTGATGGAATTTGCTCCTCCCTGAACAAATGTTAAATAAACAGGTGTTTCTTCAGTAGCTTCATCAGCAGCCATACAAACTCCTACCAGAGAAATCAGTAGAAGAAGTGAACATAAGATTCCAAGTCCTGATTTACGACTCATAATTATCGTATGACCAAATATCATATTAATTTTTTGATCCTTTTTTTTTTCTAATATATATTGATATTATTACACAAACATAAAATAATCCAAATAAAAAGAGATTCGAAAACCGGTTTAAGGTCTGTAAATTAAAATCAGAGAAAGATAATACAGATCTGGGTCCACACATGATCCTTATCTATCGGATTCGTTCGACTGCATCATCTACATGGGAACTCCCTCTCCAGAACGTAAACATTACACTTCACTCATGTTCCTGTTTAAGGTACTACCCTAAATTAGCCGTAGTTAACAGAAAAATCCAAAATACTGTTCAATTTGAATCGGTCTAATAAGTGACTCCTTATAAATAGGAGTTGCGTAAAAAAATATCTAAATAAAGATAGCGCATTTTATAATTTCTTAATATATTAATATCATGAGTCCTCTCTGGCTACACAGAAATGCTGCTTGGACCGTGTGCGACCGCATTGAAGAGTACTGATGCTTAATACCCGCTGCTTTTTATGGTTTTCTGATATGGACCGAAGGAAATCTGGCAGTAACTTCTTATGAAGTCGAACAAGGGTATTATCCTGGATAAATACAGTATCAAATTGCTCCATTTTTCCTTTTAAATTCCACGAAAATTTGGCCTCCAATTTCGTCATCGTTCAACAAACAACCGCTTTCAGGCAAGCAACATATGATTCATCGGATCGTGTATAAAAAATCTGACATTTGAGGATTTCAGAATTATCAAATCCATCTTTGCCAGTCAATCGTACTTAGTGCTGCCATAACTCGCGAATTGTAGGTACGCAATGGAAACTCCGATACGTAAGTAGCGTCATGAGAAAGGTAACCGAATGGAATACCTCAGTCGTTCACTAAAATCAGTCCTTTTGGCGATATCTATCAACTCACCTCGAGGGATGAATATTCACCTCCCTTTTCCTATTTTAAGTTTTTCACGGGCTTGAATGATATGGAAGACCAATTTGCTGCGAATCTAATAAATCTATTGGAAATGGCGATCGTGAAAAACGTGAATTTTTTACGAAAAGTGTGAGAACAGGTGGTTGCTTATAAAGGCGCTACCTTATACTGAAATAGATGCATTCAAACCATATCTCCTGAAACATCAGGGAGATGAACAGTAAAGATATGGACAAACTTCTGGCCGGAATACACTTCCGTTGTTACTGCCTTCGCAGATTTTTCTGTAAAAAATATTACTCCCTTATCATTCCAAGGTCCTTGTTGTGTAAGAATAACGGCGCCCTCGGTCTTCCCATAGGCAGTTAGTATCGCATCCTTTAATGTCAGGGATTTTCCCATAACACCAGCCCGGAAACCATATGCCTCGATCTTTCCACGTTTCATGGAAATATCCCCACAAGGCACTGAAATCGCATAACTTACACCTTTAATCGTCAATAAACTTCCTAAATCAAGGTTTCCCTTCTCAACAGCAATACCAAAGCCTCCTGAATCCATCATCCGGGAATTGGTAATTGTGATTATCCCACCCCTGACATCCATTGACCCTGACTGGAGCAGTATTCCATACTCATCTCCGGAAATCTCTATTGCCCCATCGGTAATTATCAGATTGCCGCTCTCCAAAACAATTCCGCCGAACTCCCCGGTAACCTGGAGAGAACCTCCATGAATTCCAATATTTTTTGTTGAATATATGCCCACATTACCGGTTATGATAACAGTTACCGTCGTACCAATAGTAAAATTCCCATTTCTCATGGAGAGACCGATATCCTCACCTGCAATCTTCAGATTCCCATATTCGATTACCAGTGATTTACCGACAGAAATTCCAATATTACCGGAAGCCGACAGGAGAACAACATTATTTAGTAGTAAATCTCCAGCCACATCCAGTCCACTTTTCCGTCCTGATGCCGTGAGGGATCCTCCTTCAGTAATTGTCATCTCTTTTCCGGAAATCCGCATACCATCCAATGCCTCCCCGGTGAAGGAAACATCACCCCCTGTTTGGAAATAGGAACCATTCACGACGATGCCACAGATCTTACCAATCCCGATAATCAGACCATCTGATATCTCTACATTTCCTGAGATCTGCATTGCCGTGTCTCCTTCAAGCTTGAGAATCCCTCCGTTAGATTTCATATCTCCTCCAACGGATAAAGCAGCCTCTCCTGATGCAGAGATGTTCACATTCGAGATCTGTAGGTTTCCTCCCACGTTTATAGCGTTTTTTCCGGATGATTCACATTTGGAATAATATATTTCCAGATCTTCGGAAACAAAAAGACCTTTTTCCTCTCCTGAGAGATATATCATACTTGCGACAATATTGCACGAACCGTTTACCTGCACACAGGATGTTCCATGTAGAGTACCTTGCATTCTGTTGAAAGTGAGAATGCCGTTTTCAAGAAAAATACAGGTATCCCCGCAGATGAAGTCATTTGTACAGCCCGTGAATGTGAGAGAACCTTTGCGGCTCATAATTCCGCATCCGTTGGGGCTCTCTATCTGATTCATTCCTTCAAAACTATTAAAATCCCCTGCAAGGTCAATTCCTGTACTCAACCCATAGATTTTCAGGACCGACTTCTGGATTACATTCAATCCACCTAGCATCGATTTGATTGCTATCGTTTCTGAACAGATGTCAATTACGCTCTTGCCTGTGATGGAGATAGTCCCAGAAGCAAAGATTCCGTACTTTTTTGTCTGGATTTTAAGGATTACACCTGATATTTCAAGCGTTCCTGACTCGACAAAAATACCTCCTTCATCTCCGTTAATAGTTAAAAACATAGCACCCAGAAGTTTCAGGTTTCCATGACGAACGTAAATACCCGGTCTGTGGGAACTGTCTATCTGGTTATCTATCTCACCAAGTCGGATGGTGATATCTCCGGGTGCATTAATAGCTGTACCATGGTAATTAGAGAGGATAAGAGTACGTGTTTCTGCAACCCAGTTCCATCCGTTGCCAAAACAGTTGACTTCAATGGAATAGGGTTTGCCATCGATGATAAACTCCTCATTAGTGTTTTCAATCCCAGGCCCGCATTGATTACTGTTTCCAACCTCAAGATTGGTATGTGGTCCGCTGTCACCTTTTTTTGCGCATAAGAGTTCAAAATCGAGTTTCTGATGTAGGGCAGGTCCTGCAATAGGTAAAAGATTGGTACAATGAGTTATTACTTGATCGAAATCTCCGCACCTTCGTATTAAATCAAGGATTGGAATCCATTTTTGTGAAGGAATATCAGCGAATGTTTTGTTTTCTGCAAATATTAGGGACAGGGCTTTCCTTCGACAGGAAACAGCAAATTCATAGGTAACTGTGCTGTCGGCACACCATGCGGCAGAGATATAATATTCTATACTTTTTTCCAGGTTTTTTTCTTTCTCCTGGATTTGTGCAGCATGTAAATAGAGGGAAGATGCAAATGGGATCTCCGGATTTAGGAGATTACAATATTCAGGAGATTGCAGGTATTCATTGGTAATTGATGTTTTTTCACTGATGTCTTCAGCAATATATCTACAGTGCGGACAGAATTCTAATTGACTTCGGAGAATGAATTCTGTTAGTTCCTTTGGGCGACCTTCCAGTTCCATTATCCCCGATGGTCCTGCTGTCCCGGGGAGCAGTAAAGATGCAATTTTATGTTGTCTCGATGATCTACCGCAGACAAAACAGGTTTTTTTGATGATCTCAATCTGTGGCATTTTTTTCCTTTGAAAACCACGATGAGTCGCGGACATAGACTTAACAAATGAAAATATTGGATTGCTTAAACATTTTATGGCAGAATTGGTTGTTAAAATTTTGGGTTAGACCCTGTCAATAAATTAACTAGTAATCGTCGTCAATTAAATTTATAATTTGATTGAGATCGTTGGTTTAATAATAACTCTAAATTTGTCTATATTGTCAGTTTAGATTTTGGATACAATATAGAATTGATGCCTTCCTCACTCAAATTAAGATGTCATTGAGCACTAGAGATTTTTTCTCGCAGACTGAACTGTGACCTTGATCGTATATTGGAAATTGACCTGAAAGGCAATTCTTCTGCCCCTGCATGTGATTAAGCATCCGGTTTTCTTACAGAAAGGCATAAGCGATATCATCTACCCATAGTAAGAAACCGAAGTGATAACGGTTCCTTGTACACAGGAAGATACCACAGTCCCACAGGGAGAGGAGAAGAGTAATTAGAATGAGCAGCAGTCTATCAATACCTGAACCGGCACCCGCAGATATCGAGACCTCGGGAGTTATCCTGATGAGAGGGGATCCGAAAAAGGCAATCCTACGACTGTCTGGGCCGATGATCGTTGCCATGCTGCTCATGTCAACCTACAACCTGGTGAATGCCATCTGGGTTGCGGGTCTTGGTTCAGATGCCCTTGCTGCGGTAGGGTTCGTTACCCCGCTTTTCATGATTCTCATCGGTCTTGGCGTTGGTATCGGGGCGGGTGTTAACTCGACGATATCGCGAAGGATTGGGGCAGGGGACCGGGCAGGAGCGAATCTTGCGGCTACGAATGCCATGCTCATAACCCTCGTCCTCTCCCTTTTTCTAACCGTCGCGCTCTTCATTTTGGTTGAACCGATAATGCTCCTTTTCGGTGCAGGGCAGACGATAAGCCTTGCTGTCATATACGGGAAGGTTATCTTTCTTGGGACTGTCCTCGTTCTCTTTACCAATATTGTCTATGCAATCCTGCGGGCCGAGGGTGATACCAAGAGAGCCATGTACGTGATGGGTGCCTCTGCCATTCTCAACATTATTTTGGATCCCCTTCTCATTTACGGGGCAGGTCTTGGTATCGCGGGAGCTGCATGGGGGATGATACTCTCGCTCGTTGTGGTCACCATTGTGCTCCTGTACTGGTTTTTTGGGAAGAAAGATACCTACATCTCCTTCTCCCTCGATCCCAGGAAAGTTGATACAAAAACGATCCGGGACATCCTGAGTGTCGGATTCCCGGCGAGTCTTGAGTTTATGCTCATGTCTCTTGTTGCCATCATCCTAAACGGTATGCTGGTTGCTGTTTCAGGAACTGATGCGGTCGCTGTCTTTACTGCCGGCTGGCGTATCGTATATTTTGCCATCATTCCTCTTGTTGCCATCTCAACATCGGTCATCTCTGTCGCCGGTGCAGCGTATGGCGGGCGTTCCTATGAGAAACTCCCGGTTATCCATACATTCTCAATACTCCTTGGTGTTGTGATCTCTGTCTGCATCAGCGCTATTACCTGGCTTTTCAAAGACCAGATGGCGCTTATATTTGCATATTCCCCGGAAAGTGCTCATCTTGCTCCGGGAATAGCGATATTTCTCGGTATCATGTGCCTGTTCTATCCCTTCGTCCCTCCCGGGATCATGTCCAGTTCTCTCTTCCAGGGAGTCGGAAAAGGGGCAACATCCCTCTGCATAAATCTGTTCAGGAACCTTGTCTTTATTGTTCTCTGCGCGTATCTTCTTGGGTTCTGGTTCGGGTTTGGTGAGCACGGGGTCTGGTGGGGAGTGGTTACCGGGGATATCCTCGGTGGTCTGGTTGGGTATGCCTGGGCACGTATCTATCTCTCGCGGCTGCTCTGTTATCACTGATAAAATCGGAACAGCAACCCCATTATAGTCCATTGCTCATTCGTGAAAAACAGGTACGGTATCAGGGAATAGGATAGTCTTTCCTTTTCCGGCTGCTTCATTCATGAACAGATACGATCTCTTATACCTATAGAGGTGTACCTAGGTGGAACGATGACTCGAGAGATGCCTGCATTTGATGAAGTGGTTCGTTTTCATGGGCACCGCTGTCCTGGTCTTGCAACCGGATACCGGGTATCAGAACTTGCCCTTCGCGAACTGGCAACATCCCGGTCAGGGGATGAGGAACTGGTGGCAATCGTTGAGAACGATGCCTGTGGCCTGGATGCGATTCAGTACGTAACCGGGTGTACTATTGGAAAAGGAAACCTTATCCTGCGTGATTATGGGAAGCAGGTCTAAACCTTTATTCGGCGAAACAAAAGCGATGCGATACGAATAGTCCCGCACCCAAGAGAGGATAGTAAGGAGAGCAGAATGATGCAGGAGATGGTAACACGTGTCTTTGCAGGTTCTGCAACACCGGAAGAGATAGAGAGAGTCGCCTGTAATCGTGCGGAAAAGATCGCGTATCTCCTCACTGCACCTCTCGGGGATATCTTCTCGTACCGGCATGTCACTGCGGATATCCCTGAGAAGGCACGACTGTTCCGTTCGGTGGCATGTGCCAGATGCAACGAGATGGTTTCTGAGTCACGGGCACGGGTTGAGGACGGAAAAATTGTCTGCATTCCCTGTTTTTCTGAATATTCACGGGGATGGTGAAGGTTTCATTGCATCAGGCACGAATATGGGAAAAATGACACGATCGTACAGGGTCATCACACTATTGAGGAATTAAATCTGTACTGCAGGAACACCCGTCTGGAGACGGTATGGACGAAGATACAACATTGGAGATCTGCCTTACTCCCATAGGCAGGATTCATTCCCCGTATAAAAAGAGAGGTGATGCGCCCCGTCAGGGAGCTCTGTCGTCAGAGGTAATGACTTTAGAGATATATCCTCCATACCGACAAGGTCTTGGATCCATGGCAGGTATCACCCACATTTATGTTCTGTACTGGATGGACAAGGCTGACCGGACCCGTCTTATGGTACAACGGTCAGACTGGAACAGTCCCCGGCCTGTCTTTACCGTACGGTCGCCAGACCGGCCAAATCCCATCGCTATCAGTATTGCCCGAATCATGAAGGTTGCAGGCGGGATGATAGAGGTGACCCGACTTGATGCGGTGGATGGCTCTTTTATCCTCGATATCAAACCCTATATCCCTTCGATTGATTGTATCCCTGATGC
>CAZSDZ010000022.1:34696-43141 GCA_964605795.1 uncultured Methanoregulaceae archaeon | reverse complement strand
TATACATGCAAACGAAATTTCTCCTTGATGAGAATGAGATACCAAAGAGATGGTACAACATTCAGGCTGACCTTCCGACCCCGTTACAGCCTCCGCTCCATCCGCAGACCAAAAAACCGATAGGACCTGCTGATCTTGCACCCATCTTTCCCATGGATCTTATCATGCAGGAGGTAAGCCAGGAACAATACATCTCCATTCCTGATGAGATTCGCGACATCCTGACATTATGGAGACCGAGTCCGCTGTACCGGGCACACCGGCTTGAGAAAAAGTTAAAAACTCCAGCCAAAATTTACTACAAATACGAAGGTGTCAGTCCGCCCGGATCCCATAAACCAAACACTGCCATTGCCCAGGCATATTACAACATGAAGGCCGGGATTGAGCGGATAGCCACTGAGACCGGGGCAGGCCAGTGGGGAAGTGCCCTCTCTTTTGCAACGGAACTTTTTGATATTGACTGCACGGTATACATGGTACGGGGTAGTTACGACCAGAAACCATACCGGAAGATGATGATGCAGACCTGGGGAGCAGAATGTATCCCCTCTCCATCCCCAAAAACACAGTCTGGAAGAGCAATTCTTGCAAAGGATCCAAATACACCCGGAAGTCTTGGAATCGCCATCTCTGAAGCGGTAGAGGATGCGGCTACCCATGACAATACCAATTATGCATTGGGATCGGTTTTAAACCACGTATGCCTTCATCAGACAATAATCGGGATGGAAGCCCAGGAACAGCTGAAAGCAGCTGAAGATGAGGCCACCGTTGTTGTCGGATGTGCAGGGGGCGGATCGAACTTTGCCGGGCTCTCATTCCCCTTTGTCAGGGACAACCTGACAAAGAAGAAAGATACCTCAATTATCGCGGTTGAACCTGCTGCCTGCCCGACACTGACAAAGGGGCTGTATGCGTATGATTACGGGGACGTTGCCGGACTGACGCCAATCCTGCAGATGTATACCCTCGGCCATGACTTTATCCCTGCTTCGATTCATGCCGGAGGTCTGCGGTATCATGGTATGGCTCCGCTCGTCTCAAAACTCCATGCTGAAAACCTGATACAGGCAACATCCTGCCACCAGAATGAAGCATTTGAGGCTGCTGTTACCTTTGCCAGATCAGAGGGAATCATACCAGCACCCGAGACCGCCCATGCTATCAGGGTCGTCATTGATAAGGCATTGGAATGCCGTAAGACAGGACAGGAGGAGACTATTCTCTTTAACTTCAGTGGTCACGGTCACTTTGACTTAAGCAGTTACGAGATGTATTTTGCCGGGGATCTCCCTGATTACGAATATCCTGCTGAACTCATCAAACAATCCCTGGCAAACCTGCCACAGGTCTCCTGAAATACATGAGCCGTATCGGCTTTCTCATAAACCCGGTTGCCGGGATGGGAGGAGCAGTAGGACTCAAAGGGACAGACGGAAAGTATGACGAAGCAGTACGGAAGGGTGCACAAGCAGTCTCGCCAGAAAAAGCACGGGATTTCCTCTCCCATCTTCCCCTATTGCCGATAACATGGGTAACAGCCGGGGGTGCAATGGGAGCGGATGTTCTCAGGCAATTCGGTGCAGAGGATATCATTGTTGTGAGTTCCCCGGCATCGCCAAGCAGCAGAAAGGACACAGAGGAGGCATGCCGGTCGATGGAAGAGAAAGGAGTAGACCTGATTCTCTTCTGTGGAGGGGATGGAACGGCACGAGATGTCGCTTGTGCAGTGCAGACCACTCCCATTCTCGGGATCCCAGCCGGTGTTAAGATGTTTTCAGGGGTCTTTTCAAGCACACCTGCGAGCGCTGCAACCATCCTAAGCAGCGTTCCCAATCTGCCGCTCTGTTATGCTGAAGTCCTTGATATCGATGAAGATGCATACCGGCAGGGTATTTTGCACCCCAGGCTCTATGCAACCGTGCAGATCCCTTTTATCAGTATGTACTGTCCCGGAGAGAAGATTTCGCTCGATCCCGGAAACGAGCAGCGATCCCGGCAGGATATCGCATCGTTTATCATATCACTGATGCGGGATGACACCCTGTATCTTATCGGTGCCGGAGAGACGACTGCTGCTATTACCGAGAGGCTACAGACGAAAAACACGCTCCTCGGTATCGATGCACTGTATCAGAAAAAAACCATACAACAGGATCTCTCTGAAGAAGATATCCTGAAACTTATGGAGACGTATCCCCGGGTCCAGATCATTCTCAGTCCCATCGGTTCCCAGGGCTTTATTCTCGGACGGGGAAATCAGCAGATCAGTCCACGGGTTCTTGCAAGAACCGGTCCATCGAATCTCATTGTCATTGCAACTCCTGCGAAGTTACAGTTGACACGAAAGATGTACCTTGATTCCGGGGATCCAACGATAAATGCATCCTTTGGGGATACGATATCAGTCGTCTGCGGGGATGCAATCGCCCAAAGAAAGCTCCTTTATACCACATAAAAACGTTTTTTTTCCTTTCTTCCGTTTTGCGCACGGGGAAGTAATTTAAAAGAACATAAATCCTGCTAATCATGCAAATCAGCATGCCACATGATACCAGTAACCGTAAAGAACAGTTATTTTAAGAACAATTCATAATCCTGCATCTCTTCTGTTCCTGATAATTTTTGAGGGCATATCAATGACAAAACGGGCACCCTGTGATGAACCTGCTTCATAAATCGTACTCTGATACAACTTGAGAATCTCCCTGATAAGATAGAGACCAAGACCGGTGTTTTTCCCATATCCGCGACTAAAAATCAATTCGTGTTCATTCTCCCTAATACCTGTTCCGTCATCCTGTATCTCGATGGTTACACCAGTGTCAGAAGGGACAGCCCGGATCAGCACTGATGAGACTGACCTGCCATGTCGAATCGCATTATCGATGAGATTTGAGAAGACATGATCAAGAAGGCAATCAGAATACACAAGGATATCCGGAATATCCGTAGTAAAGGTTATCCCTAATCCAGAGAACGTATTGATGATATCCCGTATGATCATCGGCAATGACCGCCATTTTATATCTGAATGTGCACTCTTTAAAAAAAGACTGCTCTCATGAAATAGTCGGGTCAGCTCACTGATAAGATCTTTTTCTTTCTGTAAGTACCTGAGGAAAGCAGGATCGGTCGCTTCACTCCGGGCGATGTCATGGTACCCGGAAAGAGCGGTGAGGGTGTTAAACATATCATGACGGGTAACCGAACTGAGAAGATGTATCTTGTTATACGCCAGCCTGAGTTCTTCTTCTATCTTTTTCCTGGTAGCTACTTCTTCGGCAAGTTCCTTGATATTATCGCCAAGTTCCCGGTTAATGAGTGAGAGCTGATCATTTGCGATGAGTAACTCCTCTTTTACGCTCTGAAGCTTCTGGTTTTTTAAAACGGCAATCTGATACGTGGAGAGGAGGATATTAAGAATCTGAAACCGTGACGACGGTATGTAGTACTTCTTCCCGGCATAGATGATCTCAATGCCGATCTGCATGGTCTGACCCTCCTGCAGGTATTGGTTCGCAATGATTACCTCGATTCGATTAAGCAAATACTGCTCATCATATGGTTTTATGATAAAATTGTCAGCTTCGCACTCAAGACCATGGATTACATCAATGGGATCATTTAACTGAGTCAGGAGAATGACAGTAATAGAACGGGTTTGAGGATTTGTCTTGATGGCCCTGCAGAGCTCATATCCATCCATTACCGGCATCAGGATATCGGTCAGGATGAGATCGGGACGAAACTCGCCAATCTTCCCAAGAGCCTCTGCCCCGTTCTCAGCCACCATAATCTGATACCCGGCATCAAGAAGAAAAAAAACCAGCCGCTCTGCCTGGGTCTTACTGTCCTCAACAACCAGAACAGTTTTTTTTGTTTGTTTTTCTACTCTATCGCAGGTGTCAGCCATACGGTATCTCCTGTTTATTCAAAAGGGAAATATCGAACCGAATTTTTGAATTAGGAACCATCAAATGATACGTGAAAGGACAAAGTATTCAAGATCTATCCAGGGAAATGTCTGCAAAAACGTATGCCCAATAATTCTGCAGAATGACCGTTTTTGCATTGCAGGAGATATCCCTTTCTACTGCTCCCGGGATATCTCTTCTTCCCGTATACGCAGGTATCACTTCCTGGAAAAAAAACAGCACGAGCGCAGGTTTAAAAAAGGAAACGAAAACAATTGATAGAATAAACAAAAAATTACCTTTACAGATGTATCAAAGAATTGGGCCCCTCCTCAATCAGGGTTAGCAATCCTATATCTATAAAAAAACAAGTACTCTATATCAGAATGACAAGCCTTCTCGTCTTTGTGGTTGAAGAACAGAAGTATGCCCTCCCAACTGAGTCAGTCTCCCACGTCATCAGAACCGTAAAAGTCACATCAGTTCCTGACCTTCCTCATTGCGTCCTCGGGATAATCAATCTTCATGGTCAGGTTCTACCAGTCTACTCGATACGACGAAAGATGAACCTGGCAGACAGAACGTTAACAACCGATGTCCTTATTGTAACTCACGCAGGAGACCGAACCGTGGCACTCATGGCAGATGCTGTTATCGGGGTTTTTGTCTGTAAAGACGAGATTAATCTTTTAAATCTGCCAGACAGAGAAAAAAATGGATTTGCCAGTTGCATCACAATAAAAGACGGCATCATCCTCATTCCAGATCCCGAACGGTTCTTATCTGAGTCTGAAGAAGAGACGGTAACCCGTGCACTGGCAGATGTAACACCATCATGAATGCAGATGCATTTCTTTCTGACCAGTACCTTTCTGATCTTGCCACGAGTATTACAGAGCATTGCGGCATTGCATTTACAGACGATAAGTTATCTGATCTTAAAAGAATTGTTCTTTTGTCCTGTAAAGAAAAACAGGTACATACCAGGGAGGAATGCGGCCGGTATCTCTCATACTTACTAGAAAAACCCTGCAATGATGAGACATTTATTCATCATCTGACGACCAAAGAGACCTATTTCTTTCGTGACAAGAAACTTCATCTCGCCTTAAAAAATACGATACTGCCCGGCATAATCGCAAGAAAAAGAGAAAACGGGCATAGGATACGAATCTGGTCAGCAGCCTGCAGCAGTGGTGAAGAGCCGTACTCTATCGCAATAATCATTCACAGCATCCTATCTGATTTAAGAACCTGGGACATCCAGATCCTTGCAACTGATATCAACACAAGAGTTTTAGAGCAGGCGAAAACCGGGAGATACTCATCATGGTCATTTCGGGAGGAAGCTCCGGTAGATATTGACCGGTATATCAAAAAGAATAAAGATACCACTGCAACAGTTACCGAGGAGATACAGAGGATGGTAACCTTTCAGAGAGTAAACCTGGTAGATGAGAAGATGATGAGCAGCATCGTGACCCGGGAGTCTGTCGACCTCTTACTCTGCAGGAATGTCCTTATGTACTTAAGAGAAGACAAAGCTGCTCGTGTTGTTGATCTTTTGAATGCATCACTTCATAAAGAAGGGGTACTCGTTGTCAGTCCACAGGAGTTATCAGAAACACTATTCTCTGGGTTTACACAGGTATGGGTGAGCGGAGTCTATCTGTATGTAAAACCAGATTCTTTTCTCGCGCAGAACCATTCTGTCACAGGAACACGAATGGGATCAATAGAAACGACTGTTACAGAATTCAAACCATCACGAGATCTCTTAAAAAAACGCCCTCACCGAGACATACCAAATCAAATTCAGACAAAACCGATACAAGCCAGGTCTGCTGCGAGAGATCCCACAGGAGAACTTCACCAAAAGAAGCAGGATACAATAGCGGAACAAGGCAGCGGGGATCCTTACGAACAAGCCCTTATCAGTCTTTCACGCGGGGACACAAAAGCGGCAGAGATGTTTTTTACCGAGATCCTTACTGATGATCCAACCCGTATTGATGCACTCACAAGGCTTGTTGATATCTACGTGCAAACAAAACGGACAGATGAAGGGCTTGCAGTATGTGACCGAATCTTATTGAGCACTCCGATACAACCCCGTGTCCACTATCTCAAAGCGACCATGTACGAGCAGAATGGAGATATAAAATCCGCATTCCGGACCTTGAGGCAGAGCCTGTATGCTGACAGAAACTTCATCCCGGCACACCTCATGATCAGTGCATTATACAAAGAACAGGGGAGAAGGGAAGATGCATCCCGGCACCTTGCAGAGATACTCTCCATCATGGACCGGATGGAGGAGACAGAGATAGCTGCAGAGACGGACGGAATACCCGTTGCCAGGCTTCGTGAGATGGTTTGCGCAATGATGGAGGCACAATGACACCAGCAACGAAGAAAAAAATCAATACTGCAAAAAAAACCAATAACGCCATCCTTTTACCGGATGGATATCCGGAAATCTCGCGGCAACGGGATCAGATTCTCGCTAGAAGGGCAGAAGAAGCTGCAAAAGCGGTGACCGAAAGCACTGCATCCCATGAGACACTATCCGTTCTTGAGTTCCTCCTCTCTTCTGAACGATATGCCATTGAGATGAATACCATACGGGAGGTTGCGATAGTAACCAGGATAACCGGGATTCCCGGACTACCCAATTTTATCAGGGGTGTGATGAATTACCGGGGATCGATCCTCTCGATCGTTGACTTAAAAGAGTTTTTTGATCTGCCAAAAGCAGGAATTACTGACTTTAACCGAATAATTGTACTCTGTTCGGTAGACATGGAATTTGGTCTGCTCACCGATCAGATCATCGGGATCAGAACTATCAACAGAGATGAAATCCTGCCACCACTGCCTCACCTCTCTGCCATAGGAACCGATTATCTGATAGGGATAACGAAAGAACCACTCATTATATTGCGAGGTTCTGCCATCCTAAAAGATCCCAGGATGGTTATCGCATAAGAAAGCAGGAATGTGGCAGATACATGCCATATCAGTGCCGACGTATCAGAAAACCCTGGGGTTCAGATTATTGGTATGGTACATTCCCAAAATAGTAAGAACCTGAATCCCTCATCTTTCGTGTACGAGAGAATATCTGCTCAGCACTTGAGAAGAAAGAACGTATACGCATTTATATTACAAGTACCAATAACCAATTGCGAACACGGACGTCTCAATAGAGGAGCAACTGAAATTTCCGGACTCTGATAGTTCGAGGACTGCCAAATTTTCGTTCCTCCTGCCTAAACATTCTTCCCTGACTATTTCAGAAAAAAGGTTGAACCTTATTCATGGAAAGGACATAGATCATGATGAAATTTACGGATTTTTCGATCGGAACAAAAATTATCGGAGGATATATCATCATAATCCTCTTTTTGATCCTCATCGGAGGAATTGCATTCGCAACCATTGATCAGGTAACAGAACAGACTGACCGGATGTATAGGGAAGAGACCGTTCCCCTGACCTGTATCGGAGATATCGAGGTTGCATTACATTCGATACGGGCACTGACATTTCGAAGTGTGGCAGTTCCGGAAGAGTACCTCTTTGATGCAGGACGAATACGGGACGAGATCAATATGGTTGATGCAAATCTCACCCGGCTTGCAGGTATGCCGATGGATGCAGAACAGGAGGCTGCCCTTACTCTCTTTACCTCCCAATGGGAGGATTATAAATCGGTCGTCAACCGGATCGGAACGCTCATAGAGCAGGGAAGAATGACTGATGTGCATCAGGCACTGGTAAGCGGAGGGGAGCATGCCAATGCAAGGAGGGCAACCGTGGATACCTTTGCAGAGATGAAACATCTCGCCCTGCGGAATGCAGAAGAGAGAGTTTCTACAACAAGAGACTTCATCATGGTTGCAAAGACAGGAGTTGTGTCCATCATCATCATTGCTGCAGTAATTGCGGTAATCTTTGGAATTCTTCTCACCCGAAACATCACAAAACCGCTTTCCCGGATTGTATTATTCATTCAAGAGATGAAGAAGGGAGTCTTTAACACCAGGCTTGCAATAAACCGAAAAGACGAGATCGGAATAATCGCAGATGGTCTTGACGAGTTTGGCAACGTTATCAAAACATTGGTTGCCGATGTAACAAAGGTCGCTGATGCAACGGTTGCAGGGGATCTCAGTGCACGGGCAGACGTAACCAGCCAGTCAGGTGAGTTCGCTCTTCTCCCTGAGAAGTTTAACAGCACTCTTGATTCCATCACGGATCCGCTTCATATCGCTGCAGAATATGTCAACCGTATCTCAAAAGGAGATATCCCAGATCGGATTACCGATACCTACTATGGGGACTTTAACGAGATAAAGAACAATTTAAACACCTGTATCGATGCAGTTAACCTGCTTGTCGAGGATGCCGATATGCTCACGTCGGCTGCAGTTGAAGGGAGATTACAGACGAGAGCGGACCCGGCAAGGCATACCGGGGACTTTAAAAGGATCGTGCTCGGGGTTAACAACACCCTTGACGC
>CAZSDZ010000022.1:0-34596 GCA_964605795.1 uncultured Methanoregulaceae archaeon | reverse complement strand
GGCATACCGGGGACTTTAAAAGGATCGTGCTCGGGGTTAACAACACCCTTGACGCGGTTATCGGACCACTCAATGTTGCTGCACAATACGTTGATCGCATCTCGAAAGGAGATATCCCGGGCACGATTACTGATACCTACTACGGGGACTTCAACGAGATAAAGAACAATTTAAACACCTGTATCGATGCAGTTAACCTGCTTGTCGAGGATGCCGATATGCTCACGTCGGCTGCAGTTGAAGGGAGATTACAGACGAGAGCGGACCCGGCAAGGCATACCGGGGACTTTAAAAGGATCGTGCTCGGGGTTAACAACACCCTTGACGCAGTTATCGGACCGGTGAAAGAAGCGATGCGAATCTCAGGGGAGTATGCAAAAGGCAACTTCTCAGCACGGGTCAATGAAGATCTTTCAGTGAGTGGTGATTTTGTAGCGTTTAAGGACTCCTTAAACACTATCGGTATTGAACTGTCCCGGATGATGAAGATACTCAATGAAGATCTCATAGAAGGAGTAAATATCCTGTCTTCCTCATCAAGTGAGATATCTGCGATAACAGGTCAGCTGGCATCAAGTACCAGTGAGACGGTTGTATCCTTAAACGAGACCACCACCACGATTGAAGAGGTTCGAAAGACGACCGAACTTACGAATCAGAAAGCAAAATCAGTTGCAGAAAAGTCGGCCAAAGTAAGTGAAGTAGCAAATCTCGGACAGCAGTCGGTATCAGAGATCCTCTCAAGCATGGATCAGATTCAGGCACAGATGGAAGCGATAACAGGCAATGTTGTGAAACTTAGCGAGCAGAGCCAGGCTATCGGAGAGATAATTGCTTCGGTTGGCGATATTTCAGAACAGTCAAACCTCCTGGCCGTTAATGCTTCGATTGAGGCTGCCAAAGCGGGGGACTATGGCAAGGGTTTTGCCGTGGTCGCACATGAGATAAAAAGTCTTTCAGAACAGTCAAAAGAAGCAACCGTTCGTATACGAACGATACTGACCGATATATCCCGCGGAGTCAGCTCAACTGCCTTATCAACTGAACTCGGAACAAAGACGGTAAATACCGGGGTCAGTTTATCAGAGGAGGCAAAACATGCGATTGATATCCTCAGCCAGTCGATAGCGGAAGCATCCCATGCATCTATCCAGATAACCGCATCAAGCCAGGAGCAGGTGGTAGGTATGGACCAGATAGCCATTGCGATGGAGAATATCAAGAGAGCAACCGAGAACAACCTGGATATCTCCAGGCAGGCCGAGAAGACCGCAAAAGATCTCCATGAACTGGGACTGCGGTTAAAAGAGATAACCGGGCGATTTACTATCTGAATATCTATTCATGGATCAGAAAGAGAAGGAATTTTTAGAGCGGCTTCTTGCAACGTTTCAGGATGAAGCTCATGAGCACCTCACCACCATTAGTGCCGGACTTCTCACTCTTGAATCTGGAGATAGTAAACCCGATAATGTTACCATTGAGACAGTATTTCGCGAAACACACAGTTTAAAGGGAGCTGCGAGAGCGGTTGGACTGAATGATATTGAAGTTCTCTGCCAGAATCTTGAGAATGTCTTTTCCGCGATGAAAAAAGGAACATGTACTCTTGCACTCGAGGATTATGATCTCATCCATTCGGTTATCGATGAGGTTACCCGCCTTCTTTATGAGAAGAGAGACCCTCTTTCATTAACAGACACCGATACCCGTTCCCTGACAGCCCAGTTACGTGACCTCTTAGAAGCACGGCAAAACACTTCCGTGCCTGAACCTGAACCTGCAGAAAGAGGAACACAAACAAGTAATGATAACGATACAGGATTCGTTGAGCAGGACAAAGGAAGGATAAATACCGAGAATTATGCCGGAATTAAGAACCAGGAACAGGAATATCCAATAAAACCCGTTGATTCTGCCAATCGAAAAAAGAGTGTTTCAGAACAGAAAAGATCAGTTCCGCTACCGGCATCGGGAAACAAACCAGCCCTTGCAACGATACGGATCTCTCCGGAAAGGATAGATTCACTTTTTTCCCGGACAGATGACTTACGAATGGTTCAACTGGCACAGACCCATTATTCCACTGATATCAGAAATACCTCATCATTGTTTCAGGAATGGAGATGGAACTATTCGCAGATTCAAACCGATTTAGATGGTATAAAAAATCTGATTACCAGTGCACCCAATTCAAAATCCCTGCTGCAGCAAAATCAGAAGATTGCCGTTCTTTTTGATTTTTTACAATACTCCTGTGATCTTATCAGAACACTACAAAACCAATGTCAGAAATTTTCCCTTCAGTCGAAAAAACAGCATAACGACCTTGAGAGTATTATTACCGGCATTTCTGAAGAGATGAAACAGATACTTCTCGTTCCGGTATCATCGGTTCTTGATATGTATCCCAGGATGGTCAGGGACTTAAGCCATGCGAAAGGAAAAGAGATACAATTAACGATGGAGGGTACCGAGATCGAGATTGACAGGAGGGTTCTTGAAGGTATCAGGGATCCCCTGACCCATCTTATCAGGAATAGTATTGATCATGGAATAGAGGACAAGAGCACGAGATTAGCACGGGGAAAGCCAGAGAAAGGAACCATAACCATCAGTGTATCCTACAGTTCCGGCAGTCGTGCAGAGATACAGGTCGCTGACGATGGATCCGGTATCGACCCGGAACAGATTAAAAAGGTTGCAATCGCACGAAATTTCCTTACCCCAAAAGAAGCAGAATCCCTTTCTGATGCGGACGCGGTCGATCTCATCTTTCTCTCAGATATCTCAACCTCCCCGATAATAACCGATACATCAGGACGGGGACTGGGGTGTGCAATCGTTCGGGACAACACCGAAGGTTTGGGCGGAGAGATAACCGTCAGGACGACAAAAGGGCAGGGCACCATCTTCACTATCTCTATTCCCCTCTCTCTGGCCACATTCCAGGGATTGCTGGTATCAGTCTCAGACCACCTCTTTGTTCTCCCCATTCAGTCTGTAAACCGGGCTGGCAGGGTAAAAGACGGAAATATTGCAACCGTTGAGAACAGGATGATGATACAACTCCCTGACATCCAGGTTGCAGCAGTTTCCCTTGCATCAGTACTGCAGATCCCACCGTCAGGTGAGCGAAAACCTGTACAGGAGCAGTCATTTGTTCTTTTAGGAAGTGGAAAGCGGAAAATTGCCGTGCTGGTAGATACCGTGTTCGGATCCTATCCTCTTATTGTGAAGAATATGGGAAAACAGATACGCAAGCTGGACCATATTACGGGAATGACCATCCTTGGTGACGGGACGGTGGTTCCGGTGTTGCATGTAAAAGAAATCGTTGGATCTGCCCTCTCCGGGAAGACCCCTGTCGTTCCCCTAAAAGATACAGAGAACCCAAAAGAGGTAAAACACCACGTTATCATCGTCGAAGATTCCATCACGTCACGAATGATGTTAAAAAATATCCTTGAAGGAGCAGGATATCTCGTCGAGATTGCAGCAGACGGAATGGAGGCATTTGAGAAATTGAAGGGAGATAACTTTGACATTGTCGTTTCTGATGTTGATATGCCACGTATGAACGGATTTACTCTCTGTGAAAAGATCCGGGATGATGCAAAACTACAGGAAATTCCGGTTGTCTTGGTAACATCCCTTGATTCCCAGGAGGACAGGGAACATGGAATACGCTGTGGTGCTGATGCCTATATTGTTAAGAGCAGTTTTGACCAGACCAATCTGCTTGAGATAATGAAGCGGCTGTTATAGGAGATAGTGATGATACGTGTTTTAATCGTTGATGATTCGAAAGTAGACCAGATGCTTATTGAGGGTATTCTCTCCTCTGATCCTGATATCACGATCGTGGGAATCGCATCTGACGGTACCGAGGCGGTTAGATCTGCAAAACGATTAAACCCTGATATCATCACCATGGATGTACATATGCCGGGCGTTGATGGATTTTCCACCACCCGCACCATCATGGAGACAACACCGGTCCCGATAATTATTGTCACCGGGATCGGTGCCCCTGATGATCTCAACTCGTCGTTTCAGGCCGTTGAAGCGGGAGCTCTCCACATCATGAAAAAACCTCCCGGGCCAGGAAATCCTGAATTTACACGACTTTCCCGGGAGTTTATTGAAACCATCAAAATCTTCTCAGAGGTCAGGGTTGTTCGAAGATTAGAACTATCACCCAAAGAGACCAAAGAGATGAATCGCAAAGCACCGTGTCTCTCCCGTTCTTCTGTCCCAAAAACTACAATAAAAGCGGTTCTCATTGGAGCATCTACCGGCGGTCCGCTCATCATACAAAAGATACTAAAAGAACTTCCACCGACATTTCCCTTTCCAATCCTCATCGTTCAGCATATCGCAACCGGATTCGTGGACGGGTTTGCGTCGTGGCTTGCAACAACAACCGGCAAGAACGTTCATGTGGCAGACAACGATGAAACAATAGCACCCGGAGCAGTGTACATTGCCCCCTGCGATCGGCACATGGGTATCAAAGACGGCATGATTCAACTCAGTGACGATCCTCCCGAAGACAGCATCAGACCATCTGTCGGATACTTATTCAGATCTGCAGAAAAGACGTATGGAAATGCAGTAATTGCGATACTTCTGAGTGGCATGGGATCAGATGGTGCCAGAGACATGCTTCTCCTGCACGACCGGGGAGCAATTACCATCGCCCAGGACGAAGCATCATCAATCGTCTTTGGGATGCCCGGATCGGCGATTCGTCTCGGTGCTGCAGAATGTGTCCTCACCCCGTGCGAGATAGGAGCCGTATTACAACAATATAATACGAAAAATTCATGAAGAAAAGAAAAGAACGGTAAACAGGAGAAGATATGAGTAATAATGCAACACCACAGATCCTGATAGCAGAAGATAGCAAGACCCAGGCGTTCCGCCTCAAATATATTCTCGAAGAGGCAGGTTACCAGGTGCATGTCGCGATGGATGGAAAAGAGGCTCTCGGGATGGTTAAGACAAAACCTCCGGATATCATCCTTACCGACATAATCATGCCTGAGATGAACGGGTACGAATTATGTACAGCGGTGAAGAATGATCCCTCTACCGCTGACATCCCAGTAATATTACTTACCCAGTTAAATGATCCGGTGGATGTAATCAGGGGCCTTGAATGCAAGGCTGATAATTTTATCATCAAACCATATGATGAACAGATTCTTCTCTCACGTATCGAAGTAATACTTGCAAATCGTGCTCTTACTGAGAACCAGATGCAGATAGGTATCGAGATCACGTTTCATGATAAAAAATATTTTATTCCCTCAAGCAGGCTGCAGATCCTCAATATTCTCCTCTCTACCTATGAGATAGCCGTTGAACGGAACAAGGAACTTACCTTTACCCAGGAGAGGCTCGCCCAGGCTAATGATCAACTCACTTCAGTCAATGAAAAATTGCAGATTATCAATGAAAAATTAAAAGAAGCCAATATTAATCTCTCACAGGAGATACATGAGCGGGAGATAGCACAAAAAGCACTATCTCGCTCGAATAAACTGATTCAGCTGATGGATAGTGTTACCCGGCATGATGTGTTAAACCAGGTGGCAGTCATCAACGGATATGCCATGCTTCTTTTAGATGTTCCCCCGGACCCTGACGATCTTGCAGTAAAACTGAACCGGATCCATTCTGCAGGAGAACAGATCCAGAGATTGATAGAGTTTACCCGCAGTTACCAGGAACTGGGGGTTGAAAACCCGGTATGGCATAACGTAAAGGATATCTTTGTAAAACGGGATATAGCATCCTTTGGCAATCAACTCTCTTTTCATCTTGACGTCGGCGACCTTGCTATCTATGCTGATCGCATGCTTGAGAAGGTCTTTTACAACCTTCTTGATAACACCACACGGCATGGAGGTACTGCCAGTTGTATCAGGGTGCATTCCTATGGGGAAGGGGATACCATGATACTTGTCTATGAGGATAATGGAACCGGGATTCCGGAACAGGATAAAGAGAAGATATTCAAGCAGGGGGTTGGAAAGAACACCGGTCTTGGATTATTTCTTATCAGGGAGATCCTGGAACTGACCGGGATTACGATACGGGAGACCGGAGTTGAGGGAAAGGGAGCACGTTTTGAGATGAAAATTCCACCAAAAGCGTTCTCATTATCTGTTCCTGAAAAAAAAGATAAAAAAGAGGTTTCCTGAACCATATCCATACCTGATGCCTGGGTTCATACCTGACAGATATCACCTGGCTTTTTTTTACCAGTTTTTTCCAGCATCAGGAGAGATATGATTGAAGAGAGAAACGCATCTTTTGGTTCGATTATACCCGCAAATAGAGCAGAAAAGAGAAATTTAGGGACATATCATCGATGGTGAGATACAGAGATATCATATATTACTTCTGTCCAACATGAATTGCATGATTGTAAAAAGACAGTTCTGGGAGATATCATTTGCATCAATACTCATTATTACCTCGCTTCTTCTTTATTATGCCCATTATCTCGTATTTAACGATCCTCACCATATCTGGATCTACTGTATCGGAGACCTGGCCTTTCTTCCCATAGAAGTGTTACTAGTTACCCTCGTTATCGACAACCTCCTGGAGAGACGGGATAAAAAACAGAAACTAGAGAAGATGAACATGGTGATAGGAACCTATTTCTCGTCTCTTGGTACGTACATCCTGACCCTGCTCTCTGATCGCGACCCCAAACTAAACGATATCAGAAGACACCTTGTCGTACAGGGAGACTGGGGTGATGCTGATTTTGCACGCGTAAAGAACTATTTTTCAGGGTATCATCCGACCGTATCGATGGATGGGTCTGATCTCGTTCTTCTGCGGGATGCCTTGCAGAGAAGAGAGGAGTTCATGATCCGGCTCCTTGAAAACCCGGTCATTTTGGAACATGAATCGTTTACATCACTTCTCCAGGCATCATTTCACCTGACCGAAGAATTAACCCGAAGAAAAGATCTCCTCTCCTGCTGTGGTACGGACCATACTCATATTCTTGGCGATATCGAACGTGTGTACCATAATCTCATCATGGAATGGATAAAATACATGCAATACCTCAAGAACAACTTCCCATACCTCTTCTCGTTTGCCATGAGGACGAATCCCTTTGATGAAGAAGCAAGTATCGAGATCACTAAATAAGATAAAAAACTGTGTTGGAAAAAAAAGACATTCGGGTCAGATCACGTCGGTATCGACAGAGGGATCCGTACCGTGCGGGTACTGACATACTTATCAGAAAAGGTACCATCTATATCCAATGGATTACCAGATAGCAGAGATCTTCGTACTATCCTTTTTTATCGGTCTGACCGGGTGTCTGACACCCGGCCCGACGCTCATCGCAACCATCCAGACCTCACTTGTTCATGGGTGGCGGGCCGGACCATTGGTAACGGCTGGACATATCCTTGCCGAATCGGTACTTGTAATCCTCATCGTCTTTGGCTTTTCATATCTTCTCTCAGGCTATACCAGTATTATATCCATGGTTGGAGGTGCTGCACTGATCCTCTTTGGGATATGTACCTTACGATCCAGCTCGTGTACGATGCCCAGGCATGACAATCAACCGAGGCGGTTTGGCGGCCCGGTCTGTGCCGGATGTATCACGGCAGTCTCCAATCCGTACTTCTGGCTCTGGTGGATAACCATCGGTGCAGCGTTTCTCCTCGACAGCCTAACCGGTGGAGTCATACTGGTTATTGCCTTTATGACCGGACACTGGCTTGCAGACTTTGGGTGTTTTACCGGAATCTCCTGCAGTATGGCACGAGGCAGGGAATTTTTCAAAGACCGGGTTTACCGGATATTACTGATTGCCTGCGGAGTGTTTCTTATCGCATGCGGATTCTGGTTCTTCCTGACCGGAGGAGATATCATCTGGTAAACCAACAATCTCCTGATACCAAAAAATTCAATTCATCTGGCAAAAAAGATGCAAATACCAGGACTTTTATCCTTTCATCACCACATCCCGGGTGCTGCTCATAATCACGGTTAAAACGAGAAAGAATTAAAAATAGAGAGAAAGGGATTATTCAGGTATTACGTATTCAGGATTATCCCCAGACATCTGATTGGTATTAAGGAGATCGGGAGTCTTTGCAACATCCATCATATCAGAGAGAGCATCATAATACTCAAAAGCCCCGGTCTCTCCGAAAGGATCGCGATCCATTGCTTCTTTAAACACCAGGAGGGCTTCATCAAACCTGTTTTGAGAGACATACAAAACACCAAGGTTCGTCCGAGCCATGGCAGCTCCATCGGGATCTGCCTCGATTGCATCAAAAAAAGCGCGAAGTGCCTCATCATTTTTCCCAAGAAGGAAAAAGATTGCTCCTTTTCCGTTGAGTGCTTCACTTAACAGATCACCGGAGGTACATTCCAATGCCTTCTCATAGGCAAGAAGTGCATCGCCAGTCTCACCCATATCTGCAAGAAGGTTTCCTTTGAGTACATATGCTCTTCCATTCTCCTGGTCAAGCGTTATTATCTTCTCATAACAGGAGAGAGCATCGGAAGGTTTCCCGAGTGTTTCGTATACCACACCGGCATTGAGCCAGCCAATGACATAACCGGGATCTGCATCTGTCGCTGCAAGAAATGATGCCAAAGCCTCCTCATCCCGGGATAACTTCACATAACATGAGCCAATGTTATTGAGAACAGGAGCACGATCCGAGTCACTTTTACTGGTTAATAATTCCTCGTACCATGCGAGAGCCCCAGTATAATCACCTGATGCAAACCGGGCTTCACCAATATCAACAGATATTTCGGTCACATTATTAACCGGGGTCTCATTGGTAAGCTCAGTCTCATTGATGGTGCCGGTCCCTGCGACCGGGATAATGAATAGGAATCCAGAACAAAGAATCAGGCTTAAAAGAATAATAGATCTCAAACTTACAGAATTATCTGTTACCATAGTTGTCAGTCTTCTCATGTACTATATGAGAGTACACCTGATAAGGATTTCATCAGTGAAGCAAGACGGGATCGTGGTAATTTCCCCCTACTCATATGACAGCCTGATGTTTTCGTGAACAGATACCGTTGTTGCGTACAACCCCGCCTGATTACGGTTGCATCAGGAATCTCTGCAGATAAAAAAATAATCAACCAATTTTTTTCAAAAACCTCTCCTTTTTCCGCTAAAAGCCGCGCCATCCCCTGAATGCAGTGATCTTCATAAATAAGGCCATAGGATGCTTGAATCTTTAATTCACTGATTATCGTCCAGACAATAAAAACAGCACACAAATCACATTGAAAAAGACAGGAATCCATCATTACAGGCTGGTTGAATTACAATGGATCTGGTGGAAACATATCCCGGGTGATCATATACCCATGTGATTCAATGCCTTTTTATACTAGAGAGAAAGATTCATTACTTACCAGGTTCTTATCGGGCCTGCACTCCTACACCAACAACCACTCCTAAAATACAATATTCATTAAAACCCTATATTCTCTTTTTTTAACCGAAAACCGGTACGATATCAATTTTATTCTTATTAGATAGTTTATCCCGGATATGCCATCCAGTTTACACATCATACCAATAATGTACACAGAAATTATGATTGAGTTCATGTGATACAAGGGATACTCTTTAAGCACCTGCAGAGTGCAGTACTTTCATGGATGAGAGCGGTTCATTCTTCTCTAACGATACATTTGCAAAAGAATTGGGAATAATACGTAAGGCCAGCTCACCGGGAACTGCAACGGTAGCCCTCACGATAACCGATGCACATAAAAATTTTCACGGGACCGTTCATGGAGGAGTATTATTTGCCCTTGCTGATGCGGCCTTCTCAATCGCCTGTAATTCACACGGTATCCCGGCAGTCGCAATAAATACCTCAATAACCTTCATGAAAGCGGTTCAAAGGGGAACAATCACTGCACATGCAGAGGAGTTCTCAAAAAATCCAAAACTTGGAACATACCACGTCGAGATAACAGATGAAAACGGGGATAAGATTGCCCTCTTTGTCGGACTCGCATATCGGAAATCTCCACGCAGGGAATAGATGCCCGCCAAAGGCGATATCTATTTTTGGTTATCGGTTTATCAGACACCAGCTCTCTCCAGATTCTTTCATTGCCAGGAAGCAAAGAGATCAGAACCATATCTTATCATTTCATCTCTTTGAAGAAAATAAGTCTGCAGATACGTCTGTTCGTTCAGAAATAACAGAATACTTATTATATCAGCCAGACATACAGAAATTATGCCTTTTATTCTGTGGGATGAGATATACCAGACCGGAATCGCAAGTATCGATGACCAGCACAAGCATCTGATCTCACGTATCAACCGGATGTTTGAAGCAATGATGCAGTCAAAGGCAAAAGAAGAGCTTGCTTACATTATCGACGAACTGCAAAAATACCGTCATTATCACTTCTCAACCGAAGAAGATTATATGCAAAAGGCAGGATACAAGGAACTGGATGCCCACCGGCAGGAACATGATACCTTCACGGTCAGGGTGGATGAATTCATGAAACGATACCAAGAGGGAGATGAAGGGCTTACAGCCGAGTTAATGGTGTATCTCACCACATGGATCCATGAACATCTCTCAGGGACCGACCAGAATTATGTTGCATGCTTACAAGAGCACGGAATAACGTGAGGATACCCAATTAGATTATCATCTGGATTTCTCATTCATAACCAGGAAAGAAGTGAGAGGGAAGTAGCATAAAAAAACCACATGTTTCAATCAGGATACCGCAAATAGAGACAGATGTCTCATTTCTTCTTTCTCAACCCACGAATCTGTTTTATCCTTTGATCTGAATAAAACGTGAAGTCATCACTTGCCCGTTTCACATCCTCAACTGTATAAAATGCATGTGGATTCCATTTCTGAACCCTCTCAAGCACATCTGGGATCTCTTTTCTCTTCACAACAGTAAAGATAAGGTTGACCTCTCCCCGCTGACCCCTCGCATCAATAACGGTTGTCCGGTATCCTAATTCCTTAAAATCCTCAATCAGACGATCTGCCGGGTACTGGGTGATGATCCTGATGATGGATATACCCATCGCCATCTTCTCTTCAATCCAGATCCCGACATAATTACCACATGAAAACCCGAGTGCATAGGCAAAAAAGACGGTTGGCGGGCTGTTAAAAGAAAAAACTGCACTGATAGCAAAGAGCCAGATGGATATCTCAACAAACCCGAATGCCGGGGCCAGAAACTTAAATCCCCGGGAGACAAAGATGATGCGTAACGTCCCAAAAGATACATCAAGGATACGTGCACAAAAAATCGAGACTGGCAGGACACCATATACATACACGGTTGGATCTATCATGTGACGTGTTTTATCCCTGTTTTTCCCTGCAGATGGTTATCTCAGGGGATGATATGTGTTAAAAACATTATTCTGCATCGTATCGATGCAGTACCCACGGTAATCAGTAGTCATTATCTATTCTAAGACCCAAAAAGGATATCGGTGAAAACCAATGTATCACCTGGCATCAGGTGCAGAAGAAAAAATAATTATAGCGACTCTAATCTCTTCATATCGCCGGTTATCGCCATAATTGCTTGCAAAACGACAACCGCCCGGGTTATTGCTTCCCCTGCGAAAAGATATTGTGTTTTACCGGATACAATCTCCTGTTCGATAAGCGGTTTTTTTGATACCACTACCCTGCTGGTAACCCCTGACCGAGAGGAATAAAATGCTATACCGGAATGTTCCGAAAACGAATGATTCTCTCTCCATACTCGGATATGGATGCATGCGATTCCCAGAACGGCTGGGATCGATAGATGAGAAAAGGTCCACTGCACTCCTTCGAACCGCGATCGATAACGGGGTCAATTACCTTGATACCGCATGGCTGTACCACAAAGGTCAGAGCGAGGCATTTGTTGGAAGAGCACTTCAAGACGGGTACCGCAGTAAGGTGAGACTCGCCACAAAACTCCCCCAGTGGCTCGTGAAAAACAGGGCAGATATGGATGTATTTCTGGATATGCAACGTAAAAGACTGCAGACAGATGTCATCGATTACTACCTCCTGCACAGCCTTGATAATGACAGCTGGCACCGTCTTCTCCAATACGGGGTTCTTGAATTCCTTGATGCTGCAAAGGCAGATGGAAGGATACGATTTGCCGGATTCTCGTTCCACGACAATACTGCCTCATTTAAAGAGATAGTCGATGCATATGACTGGGAATTCTGTCAGATCCAATACAATATCATTGACGAGCACAACCAGGCAGGAAGAGAGGGGCTCATGTATGCAGCAGAAAAGAATCTGGCTGTCTTTATCATGGAACCCCTTCTCGGAGGAAAACTGGGAGCAAACCTTCCGGGAGATGTCAGGAAGATCTACCGGGAAGCAGAGATACAACGGACACCTGCGCAATGGGCACTCCTCTGGCTCTGGGATCACCCCCAGATAACCATGGTATTATCAGGGATGAATTCAGAGAAACACCTGCAGGAGAACGTACAAACTGCATCCATCGCATACCCGGATGCATTAACGACAGGTGACCGTCTTATTATCAGGCAGGCTGCTGATACCTACCGTTCACGGGTAAAAGTACCATGTACCGGATGTGGGTACTGTATGCCCTGCCCATTTGGAGTTGATATTCCCCTCTGTTTTGAACTCTATAACCGGTGGTACATGTTTGATGATCACCGGCACACCTGGTTTACCTATGCCGGGAGAGCTGGAGCGGCGTTTCGGCCTTCCCGGGGAGCATCCCTCTGCAGGGCATGTAATACCTGTGTCTCATCCTGTCCCCAGCATATCCCGATCCCGGATCTCCTCACAGATGTAGCCAGAGAATTCGAGGGGATAACGTACCGGCTTTTCGTTGCTGTCGCGTGGATAGGCATCCCGATCGTCAGAGTACTGACCCTTCTCTCCCAGCGGTTGCGGTACCTTAGGTAAAAGACCGTATCCGGTTATGAGACCCACGGACACGGGAAAGAGTAGGGCACCCTCCACGTACATTGGAAGGAACCATTCCTGATCTGTTGTAAAACAGGCTCCAGATCATCCATGCATTGAAAGGGAACCTTCTCTTTTTCTTCTTTCCTCGAGAAGAAAAGGAAATTCGCAATACCAATGCCAGGTTAAACGAGAGGGTAGATCATTATTTTGTATCCAGGTATCACGAGTGAGCCTGCAGTCACCCCTGACAGAGCAGAGTGCATCGATTGTGCAGCAATTCAGGTTACAAAAGAATTATCTCATTCGTCTATCATTAGTATATCATGGGCAGGTCTGATAAGAAAGAACAGAACAGGGGAAGGGGATGAGAAACGCCGGATCAGGAAAGGATGAAGAGACGAGAAAAACCGTTGTTCTTATTGTTGATGACAACGAAAATAATCTTCAGATAACCGCACAGGTGGTGCATAATGCAGGATATCAGGTTCTTTTAGCCTCTGACGGGGTACATGCATTAACCCTCGCGTCAGAAGAACACCCTGATGTGATCCTTCTTGATATCATGATGCCAGGTATGGATGGTCTTGAGGTCTGCAGGCGTCTGCAGTCTGACAGATCGCTCGCATCAATCCCGGTCATCTTTCTTTCAGCCAAAGATGAAGACGAGAGTATCGAGACCGGCCTTGATATTGGGGGATCTGATTATATCATAAAACCATTCTCTGAAAAGGTTCTTCTCGCAAGGCTTCGATCCCATATCGACCGCAGCAGGTATCAACGGGAACTGGTTGACCTCAATAATACCCTTGCCCTGAAAAATTCAGAACTTCTCGCGATAAAAGAAGATCTGGTCATGATTAATACACGGCTGGATGAGCAGATACAGCACAACATCATGATGCTTGCAGCCATCAATGACCAGGTCAGAAATCCATTAACGATAGCGGTTGCAATGATCGAGATGAGTGAACCTGAGAACGGTCCAGCGATAATTGAAGCCCTCAGGCGGATCGATGCCGTTATAGATGATATCGACAAGGGATTTATCGAATCTGACAAGATACGGGAATACCTGCGAAAGCATCACCATCATGACACGCCGTAAAGGGATAGGAGAAGATACAGGAGAGAAAATCGGAGAAGACATCACCTCGGGCTCTATTCCGATAACCGATAGTCTCAGAAAGAAGGTTCTCATCAAACTGGGAATTGTTGCGATTGCAGCTCTTATCCTGCTCTATTGCATCCCGACTTATTACATCAGTGAGGAACTCATCAGGAATGAGAATGCAATCACCTTTGGATCCATCAGCCAGGGGATGAATATCATCGATCATGAGACCCGGTTCCTTGAAGAGATTATTGAGGACATGGCATATTCACTCGGAAAGAGGATCCCTGCTTTTGGATCAGAAAAAGAGAATTTTTATTCCCTGGAGGAGATGAACACGGCTATTGATACCCCAAATAGTATCCATCTTGACAGTCTCTGTTTTATCTCAGGTACTGATGATATCATCATTTCAGATGAAAATCTCTTTTTATCTCCCTATAACCAGTCGATATCCAGACTGTATCACCTGATAGAAGAGAATCCATCGCAGTTTTATGACCAGGAGAGTAGATCGACCAGATCCGGATTCCTCGACCTTGGTGACGATATCATGATTATCGCATCAACACCGGTTTACACAGACCCGGATAAAAAAATTGCAGGATACCTGGTCGGGGGGAGAGTCATCACACCAGAGTATGAACACTACTTCTCATCGGTCATGGAAGCAGAGGTATCCCTTCTCCCGTATCGGCAGGCAGTCTCCTATCTTACGCAGGGAGAGAAACTACCCGGACCACCTTCGATAACAATCATCGGCAAGATAAACCAGGATGACTCCACCATTACCGCGTTCCGGCAACTCACCCCGGTTATTGATGATAAAGGAGTCATTCTCCTCATCACGGTTCCACGAGAAAGTATCAAGGAAATTCTACAGGCAAAGGATCGGATTGTCGTTGGGGTTGGGATTGTGTTTATCGTCTTTATTCTCATTGTTCTTCTGACCTTAAACAGGGACTTCTTTCAAAGAATGGCTCAATTGTCCCGGAATCTTATGAGTATAAAAAATCCGGGTGATATCAATCCTGCAACGTTAATCATACCAGGAAATGATGAGATATCGGCACTTTCCCGGGTTTTATCAGATCTGGTAAAGCGATTAACCGCAGCCCATGAAAACCTCCTGATTGCAAAAAAAGAAGCAGAATCTGCGAATAATGCAAAGAGTATCTTTCTTGCGAACATGAGTCATGAGATACGGACACCCTTAAATGCCATTATCGGTTTTAGTGCCCTTCTGACTTCGTTAGTCACGGATCCAAAGCAGGTACGGTATGTAACCTCGATTAATGCCTCAAGCAGGGGACTTCTCACCCTTATTAATGATATTTTGGACCTCTCAAAAATAGATGCAGAAAAACTGGAGATCTCACTCCTCCCGACAGATATCCTCTCCCTTGTGCATGAACTTCAGATGATGTTTCTTCACCAGGTAGAAGAGAAGGGACTAAAATTCATCATCTCAACTCCCCCATCTGCCCCGTTGCTTATGCTTGATGAAGCGAGAGTAAAGCAGATCCTGATAAACCTTCTTGGAAATGCAATAAAATTCACCCATAAGGGGAATATCTCACTCTACCTCACCCTAAACGATGCAGGATCCGGTACCTGTCAGATGAGCATCTCGGTCAGTGATTCAGGAATAGGGATCCCTGAAAAAGACCAGGAACGAATATTTCAGGCTTTTGAACAACAGGACGCAGAGGTGGTTCACCAGTATGGCGGAACCGGGCTTGGTCTTGCGATAAGCAGGAAACTTGCAAGCCGGATGGGGGGATCAATCACCCTGTCAAGTAACCCGGGAGAAGGAAGCGTCTTTACTCTGCAACTCAACCATGTTCTCATTGCCAGGGAGAAGGGCATTACTCACCATAACGGGGATGAAATGCTGATGAATGTCAGGTTTAAGGAGGCAGCGGTTCTTGTTGTCGATGATGTCCCCAATAACCGGACTGTCCTCTCTGACCTTCTGGAACAGGCAGGACTTACACCGGTTGCTGCTGCATCAGGAGACGAGGCATTACGGATAGTATCCATTACCCATCCGGCTCTTATTATGACCGACCTGCGTATGCCCGGAATGAGCGGAGATCAACTGGTGTCAATGATTAAACAGAAAAAAGAACTGGCAGATATCCCGATCATTGCCGTGACTGCCCTCTCATCGGGTTGGAATACTGCCGATATGGCACATTTTAACAGTATTTTGAATAAACCGGTTATTCCTTCAGAGTTAATAAAGACGTTATCACTCTACCTACCCCTCCAAGAACCGGATACGGATTTGTCAGATGCCGATCACTTTTATCCATCCGTTACAGATAAAGATAGACAATATCTGACACCAGAAATATCCAAAGAAGCACGCCTGCTCTTTTTAGAGAGGATACAGGAACTTGGTTACTCCTTTTCCCAGGAGAAAGCCAGGATAATCGCCGATGAGATTCGTATTTTTGCCCGGAAGAATGCCAGTGACGAACTTCTACAGATAGCAGATGCTCTTGTTCTAGCAACAGATTCCTTTGATATCAGACTCATAAAAGAGATTGGAATCAGGCTTTCTGATATGACCACACCTGCTCATAAAAAGAACTAACATCTCTCTGGAGGGAATAGTATTACAGGAACTGGGAAAAATAGGGATACCAGAATTAAGGATGCCAGAATTTGATTCATACAGATGCAATTACCGGCCAATGAATTATTCCGGCATATCTGGATTTGAAAGAAACGCATACCAAAGAGGAGAAGAATGATAGAGGCAAAACCGGAAGTCTCGGTCCCGTATTCATGAGAGTAAAACGATATCAAAACACAGGTCTTCTGATATGACGCAATACACTATTCTTTTTGGGGGAAAAGCAGGGGATGGTATTTCGCAGGCTGGCAAGGTTATCGGTTCTCTCTTTGCCGGACTTGGGTATCACGTGTATCTTTATGTTGATTATCCATCGCTGATTCGGGGGGGACATAATTTCTGTATCATCACGGCAGCAACAAAACCGGTCGGAGCGTTCAGCACTACGGTTGATATCCTGCTCGCTCTGGATCAACAGACGGTCACGCTCCATGAAAAGAAACTGACCCCGGAAGGGATCATCATCTATAATTCAGATACAGTTACCGCAGCCGGGGAAGGAATTGCCATAGAACCGCTATTGCACAAACATGGCGGTAGAGCGATCATGGGGAACACCGCGATGATCGGAGCGTTATGTGGTGTTGCGGGTCTTCCCTGGGAACTGGTATCACCGATACTTTCCCAACAATTCCAGAAAGAGACCGAATTAAACCTCACTATTGCACAGAATTCCTGTGTATCGGTCACACCCCGGCTTTCTATCCCGGTAGATACGACCGTGAGATACCCGTTTTTTTCAGGAAATGAATGGATTGGTCTTGGACTGCTTGCAGGAGGTCTTGATGCCTATATCGCCTATCCAATGACGCCATCTTCAGGAATCCTGCATTTTCTTGCACAGATAGCAGGTGAGGCGGGAATTCTTGTCTACCATCCTGAGAGTGAGATTGCCGTTATCCTGATGGCTGAGGGATGTGCATATGCCGGAAAAAAGGCCGCGGTGGGCACATCCGGAGGAGGATTCTGTCTCATGACCGAGGCGCTCTCCTGTGCCGGACAAGCAGAGATTCCCATTGTTATCGTCCTCGCACAGCGGGCAGGCCCTTCGACCGGTATGCCAACCTATAATGCCCAGACTGATCTTCTTTTTGCCTGCTATGCAGGGCAGGGAGAGTTCCCACGCTACATTGTCGCACCGGGTACTGCCAATGAGGCATACCGGTTCTCTGCCCATGCACTGTACATTGCATGGAAATATCAGGTACCAGCAATCATACTCTCTGATAAGACATTTTCTGAAGGATATTACACCACTGACAGCATACCAGACATCATACCCATTTCATCCCAAATTTCGTATTCAAGACCGTACGAGCGATATGCAGCAGGAGAATGTGGGATCTCACCGCTCATCCATCCCCCTTCTAGTGGCGAGGCCATAAAGGTGAACAGTTACACCCATGATGTAAAAGGAATCTCATCAGAAGAGCCTCGTGTTGCCATTGCAGGTGCTGCAAAAAGAGAGATGAAATCAGGTGCACTGGCAGAAGAGACCGATACCCGGGAAGCGGTCTACACAGGCGGTTCACCTGACAGCGAAACTGCCCTTATTTGCTGGGGTTCAACCCGCGGCGTCGTCAATGAAGTAGCAGATGCGTTGAACGTACGGGTTATCTCACTGGTTGTTCTTTTCCCGTTTCCGAAAAAAACCTATCGAGAGGCAATTCGCGGAGTTACCCGGTTCATTCTCATTGAAGAGAGTGCTACCGGGCAGTTACAAAAACTGCTTTTAACGGAAGGATTTACCATTACCGATACGATTCTCTCAACCGATGGCAGACCGTTCCCGATTGAATCGTTACTGGAGAAGGTACGGAGGATTGTATGACCAGCGACAGGAGTCTTATCACCGATGCTAAAAACACCTGGTGCCCGGGATGCGGTAATTTTGCAATACAGCATGCATTTATCTCGGTTGTTTCTGAGCTCGAGAAAGAGGGCATTAATCGTGAGAAGATGGTGGTGGTGAGTGGTATCGGGTGTCATGGAAAGATTGCAGATTACCTGCAGATGAACAGCTTTTACTCCCTGCACGGCAGAACCATACCGGTAGCAACCGGAATAAAGATGGCGAATCCGGATCTGTCGGTTATCTGTTTTGCCGGTGATGGAGATCTCTATGCAGAAGGAATAGGGCATCTGATCCATGCAGCCAAACGAAATATCGATATTACGGTATTATGCCATAACAACAGGGTGTACGGATTGACAACCGGTCAGTATACCCCGACCTCTCCGTACGGGTTTCAGGGGAGGTCCACTCCCCGGGGAATCCACGAGTATCCATTGAATGTTTTAGATATCCTTCTCTCCTGCGGGGCGACCTTCATCGCAAGGGGCTATTCACGCAGGATGCCATTATTAAAGCGGATCATAAGGGAGGCCATTGTTCATCATGGTTTTGCACATATCGATATTCTTCAGATCTGTGCGAGTTTTTTCAACCTTACCCATTATTATGATGAACTGGTCTACGAGATACAGGAAGAGGATTCAATTCAGTATAATACGGCGAGAGAATTAACTGAGCAATGGGATTATAATGATAGCAGGAGAATTCCTCTCGGTATTCTCTATAAAGCCGAAAAACCCTCGATACCTGAAAAGAAAGAATTAAAAGAGTATGACAGGATGGCATTTGTTACATCACTTCTCAATCAGGAATAATGTGAATCGAGATCTCGTTTTTAAAAAAATGAGAGGTTTTTGGGGTAAAACCAGGTGTGAGAGAATATGATATTATAATACCGGTATCGTATCAATTATCCCGGAAAAAAATTGGAGGTGACAAAAGATACCAATTACCATATCAGAGACCGTGAGCAGTTCTCATCCGGGTGCTGATTCGATAATCCTGGTAATCAATGTCGAGAAGATCGATATCCCTTCCCTTTTTTTATGCTGCCAGCTCAAGCCTCTTGTTGCACCTCTCTATCGCTTGTTTCTTTAATTCTTCTATCTTTTCTGCAGTTGTGCAGATCATAATAATCATCCCCGGTACTCATAGTATCATATTCCTAGTAGTTTTAAATATATATAAAAGTATCTTTTTTTCCTCGCACCCTTTTTTAAGATACCACCTGTCGATCCAAAAAAGCCTGTTGCTGGAACGAAATACCCGTATTAACAAGATTATGTCAGAACGAGAATACCTATCGATAATATTGAGACAGGGCTGACACGACATTATTCATGAGATAAACCTCCCCTGTCTATCTATCTCCAGTAAATATAAACCCGCGAATAACAGAAAAAGCAAGGATAATAATTGGGAAAGGGGATCTGCAACATATCCATCAGGATAACTCTTCCTCGCAGTACCCCCCCGTCCCAGACCATTGATTATCAGACACACCAAAACCCTTGATACATTCTTCCGGGAACTGACCTCTTTTTTATGCGCGATGACATTCCGATTAAAATCCCATGCCATACTGACAGGATATCCCCATTTTCACGGCACCTGGAATCTTTTGGAAAAACCGGTTCAGTCATCGTACGAAAAATGTACCGGATCGCACCTGCGTACTATCCACCGGATCAGCCGGTATTATAAAAAATCCATTTCATTAATTAATGTCACCATGGTGGAGCCATCAGGCTTTCCTACTCAGAACATGTTTGATTTTCCTGGACAAAATGAAAAAAGCACCTCTTTTTCTGCGACCGAAGATGCCATAACGAATTGCACTCCTGATACCTGCCAGGGAATAAAAAGCAGTTCTCTTCTGATACCATTTCATAATCAAGAAGAACAAATCTTTATTGGATTGTCGTGAAGGCCAGACTCGACGGGAAACATATTTTTCTTGATAAGGATGGGATCCAGCTCTATGAACAGAGCGGTTACGGGCGCCCTCTCGGGGATAAACTACGGTTACATCCGGCCGAAGCCCTGTATCTCGTGTACCGGAACAAGATCGAGATCCCTGACCATACCTTTGACTCCCTTTTATCATTATTTTGCCAGGATTCAGGTTTTATCAGGCAGTTTTTAGTATACTGGGACATTCGTGAACGGGGATACGCAATCCAGACAGGACCACAAGACTTCAGGATCTTTAAACGCGGTCACCGGCCCGGGCGTGGTGAGTCTCTGTATATGTTACGGGTCCTTTCTGAACGCGAATTAATCGACTTCTCGCAGATACACGCGGATCTCTGTACCACTGCACATATGAGAAAACAGCACATTCTTGGCGTTGTTGATGATGAGAACGAGATCACCTATTATGAGATAAAACGGCAAAAGCCTATCCAGGTTACCGAACACAATGAGATCTCACCTGCAACCGGCTCCCTTGCGGGTCGCTCTGTTGTCGTATCCATCTCCCCTGAATCTTCGTTTGATACCGCCTTTCTCGGTAAACGGCTTGACGATGAGCGCCTTATGCTCTCCCCTGTTGAAGCAATCTGGCTGATGCGAACGAGGCTCCTCTCTCTTTATCGCGATACCAGACAGATCTCTCCTGACCTGTTTTTAGATGAATTGACAGAGAGTGATCCTGAGATGCGTGAAAAACTTGCCGTATACGAAGACTTACGAAAGCTTGGATATACCCCGAAAACAGGGTATAAATTCGGACATCATTTCCGAGTATACTCAGGGAAGAAGATTCATTCAGAGATGCTTGTCCAGGCAATACCTCCCGGAATGACACTTCCTATGAATATCATCTCACGATCCGTGCGAATGGCCCATAGTGTCAAGAAGCAGATGTTTTTTGCCTGTGTTCAGGCTGAAGGAATCGTTTACATTGAATTTGCCAGGATTAAACTGTGATTGTGGTTTTACATGGAAGGATCATCTATTAACCCCTGGGCATCAGAGACCAGTCTTTCGGTAGAACGGCTCTTTGCCGAGTTTGGTATTGAACCCATTGACCAGGTAGTTGACCGGCTCCCTGAAAAACCCATGTTCTTTCGGAGAGGAATTGTCTTTGGCCACAGGGATTACAATCAGATTGCGGATGCCATCAGACTTCATCATCCTTTTTATGTAATGACCGGTTTCATGCCCTCTGGCCATCCTCATCTCGGGCACCTGATGGTGATGAAAGAGGTAGTCTGGCATGTCAGGCAGGGAGGAACAGGATCTATCTGTATTGCGGATCGTGAAGCCCATGCGGTCAGGGATCTCTCCTGGGATGACTGTGACCGGTATGCAAAGGAGTACTTAAGCTGTCTCTTTGCCTTAGGGTACACCGGAAAAACCTACAGCCAGCGAAAGAGCCGTGATCTCCAGGATCTCTGCTTTGAAGCATCAACAAAGGTTAACTTCTCTGAACTGGCAGCAATATATGGATTCGGACCTGATACCGATCTTGGACATGCAATCAGTGTAACAACCCAGGTTGCTGATATTCTGTATCCACAGGTAGCAGGAAAACCAGCACCAACCGTTGTCCCGGTCGGTCTTGACCAGGATCCCCATATCAGGCTTACCCGCGGAATCGCTCACAAGATGAGAATGTTTACCATTGAAGAACGCGACGGCTGTATCAGTGTGAGATCAAAAAATGCACCAGAATCTGCCATGGATTCGATAGCAGGGATGTTTCCCCGAGTCAGGCGGTGTAGCGGTCACATTGATATCTATGACGCATCCTGCGGAGACGTGAAAACACAGGTCAGGAACATTGAGATTGCACACGGGGGCTATGGATTTGTCACCCCTTCGGCAACATTTCACCGGTTCATGCCAGGATTACAGGGAGGGAAGATGTCCTCATCAGTACCTGACAGCATCATCGGATTTATGGAGGATGAGACAACCGTGAAGAAGAAGGTAATGGGAGCTCTCACCGGGGGACGGCAGACACTCGCTCTACAGAAGGAACATGGCGGGAGACCTGATGAATGTCCGGTATTCCTCCTCAATCTCTTTCATATGATTGATGATGATGCAACCCTTGCTGCTCTGCATGAACAGTGTATCAGGGGAGAACTCATGTGTGGACAATGTAAAAAAGATACTGCATCACGGGTACAGGAATTTCTTCTAGAATTTCGGGAAAAAATGGATGAAACAGAACACCTGGTACAGGAGTGCGAATGGCTCTGACATACCATGAGAAGGTGCTTCTCAAAGCCCTCTCAGAGAAAGGCAAGGGAACACCAGAAGAGCTGGGAACCATGATAGGCAGGGACGGGGATGCAGTTCTCCAGTACGGATACCTCCTGCAGGACAGGAACCTTGTATCCATTTACCGCCAAGCAACGGTCAGGTATACAAGAACCGATGAGGGAGAAGAGTACAACAAAAAAGGACTCCCTGAACGTCAGCTCTATTGCAGTTTTGCATCATCCATACCGGTCGCAGAACTCAACACTCATCCCCTTGCACGAATCGGGATAGGATGGATGAGACGACTGGGCTGGATATCCATTACTGATGGTATTATCACAAAGACGGGTGATGCCCCGGTCTCGGATATTGAGAATGCATTAGCGGATCCCGGATCGGCAGATACCAGGAATATTGCGGAGCTTCAGAAGAGAGGACTCATCTCGCAGGTCGAATCAGTGACCTATACCATCTCTATCACTGATGAAGGAACAAAGATCGCTGCTGCAGGTCTTGACCTGACGGAAGAGACAGGTACACTTTCCAGTGACCAGATAACCTCAGGAGAGTGGAAAAACCTCTCCTTACGACGATATGACGTAAAAAAACCACCAAAACCGTTCTATCCCGGGAAGATTCACCCCTACCAGCAACTCATTGACCAGATGCGCAGGATACTTCTCGAGATGGGGTTTACCGAACTGCACGGAGAGATCATTCAGAGCAGTTTCTGGAATTTCGACGCCCTCTTTCAACCACAGGATCATCCGGCACGCGAGATGCAGGATACGTTTCATCTCGAAGGAAAGCAGCCACTTCCCCGGGGATGGGAAGCGATACAGGCAATGCATGAGAATGGAGGAGAGACCTCCTCAACCGGATGGGGAAGAAGTTGGGATAGAGAGAAAGCCAAAGCTACGGTTCTGCGGACCCATACCACCTCCCTTTCGATCCAGTACCTTGCATCCCACACAAAACCTCCGGTAAAGGCATTTGCAATAGGCAGAGTATACCGGCGAGAAGCGATCGATCCGACACATACGCCTGAATTTGAACAACTGGAAGGGATCGTTATGGATGAAGGGGTCAACTTCCGTCACCTGATGGGATACCTCCGCGAGTTTTATCACCGGATGGGTTTTTCAGATGTCAGGTTCAGACCCGGATATTTCCCGTACACGGAACCCTCGGTTGAACCAGAGGTTTATGTTTCAGGACTCGGCTGGGTTGAACTCGGCGGTGCAGGGATCTTCAGGCAGGAGGTAACAGCACCGTTTGGGATAGAATATCCGGTTCTTGCCTGGGGTCTTGGTGCCTCCCGGGTTGCGATGCTCAAGATGGGTCTACTAGACCTGCGTGAACTGTACCAGAGCGATATCGACTGGATCCGGAATACACCGGCAGGATCAAAGAACATCCGAGCCGGGCTCTTCGGTCACCCTGCCGGTGATACTGATAAAGACCGGGAGGAATGCTGATGCCGATAATCTCACTCCCTCATGCGTACTTACAACGACTGACCGGTGCCGATACAGAGACCATCATCAAAAGACTTCCGATGCTCGGAAGTGATATCGAACGAATTCTCCCTGACCAGGTTGATGTCGAGTTCTTTCCCTGCCGTCCGGATCTCTTCTCAACAGAAGGGGTGGCACGGGCCATGCAGGGATTTTTAAATCTTGTCACCGGAGAGGAAAAGTTCCAAACCACACCAGGGACAATCTCGTTCTCGGTTGATCCAAATATCGCCCCTATTCGCCCATATATCGGTTCAGCGGTTATCAGAAATGTCTCACTTGATAACGAGGCTATTCTCTCCCTCATGGGTGTTCAGGAGGCACTTCACTGGGTTGTTGGGAGGGGTCGGGCAAAGGTTGCCATCGGTGTTCATGATCTCGACACGGTCAGACCACCGTTCCGGTATTTTGGTGCATTAAAAACCCGGTCTTTTATCCCACTTGATTTTACCGAGGAGATGACACTTGAGCAGATCTGCAGCGATCATCCGAAAGGGCGGATGTATGCTCATATCGTTGCCGGTAAACCACGTATGCCACTCATCGAGGATGCAGACGGACAGGTGCTTTCGTTCCCTCCCATCATAAACGGAGAATTAACGAGAGTAACACAACAGACACGAAATATTCTCCTTGATGTCACCGGAACCGATCTGGCTTCAGTAACTACTGCCGTGCAGATCCTCTGTACTTCGCTCATCACTGCCGGGGGGACTTGTGAAGAGGTACAGATAAACGGCACCGTCTGGCCAGATCTCTCCTCAAAAAAGCGGATGGTATCGGTGAGTGAATGCAACACTCTATTAGGTTTGGATCTCTCGGCAGCCGAGATGGCTCTTATCCTCAAACGTATGCGATATGATGCAAAACCCGCAGGAGACGATACTGTCCTCGTTTCTGTGCCCTGCTACCGGTCAGATATCATGCATGACTGGGATATCTTTGAGGATGTCTGCATCGGGTACGGATATGACCATATCATACCGCAACTCCCCCTGACATCTACCATCGGAGAAGAACACCCGGTTATGCAGATGACTTCTGTGGTCAGGACTATCATGATCGGCATGGGTTTTTCTGAAGTGATGCCATTCTCCTTAACCAATGAACGGATCATGTACGACAGGATGCAACGAAAGCGGGATACCCGTGCTCTCTCTGTCTCACATCCCATCAGTGAAGAACAGACCATGATACGGACAGATCTTCTCCCGGTCCTCATGGAGATGCTTCAGTTAAACAAGAAACGTGAGTTGCCGCAGAAGTTGTTTATGACCGGTGATGTCGTCCTTGACCAGTGCACGTATCAGAAGGTTGCAGGGGTCTGTATCCAGCCCGGTGCTGACTTCTCGCTTGCATATGCTACGGCAGATGCATTGATGCGTGAACTGGGACTCTTGTACACGGTAAGTGAATCAAACGACCCTGCATTTATCCCCGGCAGAAATGCGGTCCTGCATGTCGGTGAGATACAGGCAGGTATATTTGGTGAGATTCATCCCGGTGTTCTAAACGCCTTTGACCTGGATCAGCCAGTTGCTGCAGTAGAACTCGATCTCAGGGTTCTTTTTATCTGAACTTTAAGAGATAACGGATCTGGCAGCAGTCAGAATTCAGGTACCCTTTTTTTCAGGTGAATTTCATAGTCTTTAAGATCTGTGTTGATCGAAACCACCAAATAAAAAGATGATCGATCATTACACACCAGGAATTCGCAATGAAACGAAGGGAGTATATCATCAGCGGAAAAGTTCAGGGTGTCGGGTATCGGTCATATGCTGCACAACTGGCTGCTCTTCATCATATTACCGGGTTTGTTGAGAATCTCTCCGACGGCTCGGTCAGGATTGTCGCCGAGGGGAGTGATGAAGAACTTGATCTCTTTTCACAGGGTATCTCTGCATCCAGTGAACCCATCATACAGGTATCCGGGATTGAGGAAACCGGACTCCCATATATCGGGGAATTCATGTCTTTTTCGATCCGGTTTTTAGATCAGCAGCAGGAGATGTTTGCCCGCAGTGGCCTTATTATCGAATATCTGCATGAACTGGTAACCCTGCAACGGCTTTTTCTGTCTTCACAGCAGGATCTCCTCATAGTTATGAGGGAACAGACCGAGGAATCAGTAAAAAGACGGGAAGTTCTCGAACGGGTTATCGAGGCGATACATACCCAGGGATTGCGTTAAGGGCATATCCATGAGCAGAGAACAAGAAACCGGATCACTCCTGGATCTTCCCGGGAGTAGTATTGTAGAGAAATATCATCACATCGGGATAGTGCCGGGAGAAGAGATCGAGATACAGGCTCTCTCTGTACTGGCAGAAAACTATGGTATCCTTATTATTCTCTATTTTGAAGAGGACCTGGCACGAAATTCGTGTTACGAAAAAGACATCATCACGTTTCAGAACGACGGCGAGTACGAACGGCCTTTCATCAGGATTGATCGGTTTATGGATTTTCAGAAAAGAAACAACCCGGTGTTTGATGAGGCACTTGCAATGGTACCACTCATGGTTGAGATCATCACTGCAGGTACCATGCAGACCAATGCAGGAGACCAGCCCCTTGTCACCGCTCTTTTACCCTTCCTTGATGAATTGGATCTTGATGAGGGGAATTCGGTAACAGGGTAAAAATCCCGCAATCATTACCCGCTCCTTTCAAATCTAACCTTTTTTCCTTCATTGCAGGGTGCCAGAAATACTGCTGGATGTGACATCGTAAGAAGATTCGGAACTGATACCCGGATTAAACCATATATTTTTATACACACAATTAATATGTATACCTTATGAAAAAGATGGGTATACTTATCCTGGGTCTTGTCATCATCGCGTCTATCTTTTTATCAGGCTGTACCCAGCAGCAGGAAGAAGGTATTGCGAATAAAACATCTATAATAACCCATGCTGAGGAGATCGGAGATACGGTCCAGGTAGTATCACAATTCCCGGCACAGGCCACTATGCCTTCTCTTATCCCGGCTACACCTGAAAAACCGGTACAGGTCATGGTCGAGGTTGGGAATACAGAGGGAAAGGCGGTCAAAGACGTTGAGGTAAAGGTCTCCTTCTATCCTGAACAACCCAGTAATCCGTAATCTGTTTTTGGGGAAAATAAGGATTTTTTTCTCCTGCTTCAGTGTATTCTTTTTTTCCGGAGCAAACCCTACTGGTGACACCGGAGTCGGCGTGCGATGGCCTCTATCTGGATCCGATCATACCGGGGGTCATGGATTATCCGGCAGAGCCAGTCACAGATCTGAACCTTGTACTCAAAGAGGGCATAATCAAACAGTTCATCATGTTTTTGTAGAGAAGAATCAGCAAAGAGAGAGAGGAAATACCTGACCGCCCTCGGATCATCAATATCAATGATTGAACGGATTACCGGGGTATTCGGTTTTTTCGTTTTATCACTGGTATCCCTGACCTGGTTGATCAGGCACGCAATGACCTCCTCATTCCCATAGGTATCTCCAAACCTGATGATGGCATCCAGAGCCTCCCTCCGTACATCCTGGTCCTGGTCTGCAAGAACATGAACCAGGGGACATATCTTTCGTGCATCCTGGATCTTAGCAAGGGCAGCTGTCGCTTCCTTTCGGATACCTGGATCTTTGTAATATAAACATGAGATAAGGGCATCGGTTGAGGTATCTCGTGCAATCTGCCCAAGAATCCTGATGATTGCATAACAGTGTTCCCGGGTCTCGTGGCGTAATGCATTTGTCAAGGGAAAGATATCATCCCTGCAAAGATCCCGGACCCGATCCCAGTCCCGTTTTCCTACCCAGTACATTATCTCGTTGTTATGACCCGTTACCGGCAGTCCGAGCATATCAAGAATCCGTGACAGGGGTGCGAGGTCACTGTAATACACCCGGTTTATCTGTTCCATGAGCCAGTTGCCAAACAGGGTTTTTGTATCGGCGGGTATCTGTGAGAGAAGTCGTTTTGTAAAAAGGGGGATGAAGAGTGAGACTGCCTCCTTGCTGGTAATTGCCGGTATATTCCTGATAACCTCCCGGTACCGGGGATCGGTACAGAGGATCTCAAATCCTCGGATTTTCATATCCTCTTCCATCTTCCGTAAAGCCAGTTCAGCCTCTTTTGATACCGGTGACGAATCGGGTAATGCAGAGATGAGAAGAGGAACGATTTGGGGATCCCTGATGTATCCGACCAGCCGAAACAGTTCGGGGGACCGCTCTGATCTCATTACAAGGTGTTGAATCGGTTCTGTTGCAACCCTACCAGCCTGCCGGATCCCTTCGGTATTATTCGATCCTGCATAATACAGAATCGTATCTTCATCTTGTGCCGGATGCCAGTCAAGTTCGTCAAGGATACGAATGATTGCCGGCAGTTCCCCGAAGGGAGCCGTATCGAATGCACGGGTTATGAATGAGAGTATCCTGCTTTTGTCGTTTCTGGTTGCAAGAGAGAAATCCAGGAGATGATCCCACTCATGTGTGGCAAGATAATACATAAACCGGTTCTCATCACCGACCGGGTACCATGCGAGTGCCTGAAGAAGGGCTGCTGACCTGCTCACAAGGGAATCGTCACGGGATAAAAGATTGGAAGATAACCACGTCACCAAAACTCTCCTGTTCTGGTCAATTGAATACCGGCAGCCAGGTATTGAGATAACAGATGCAAGCAGCCCTACCAGGTATTTTTTACTCTCTCTATCCCGTACCCGGGTACAGGCAACAAAGAATAGGGGAGACTGTTCCTTTTCTGCCAGGAAATCTGCAGTAACGCTATTAACATCCTTATCATCAAATAACAAAAGCAAAGAGACCAGGTCTGAGACAAAAACCCCTTTGGACTGGGACATGAGCCGCAGGATCTGGAGAATTGCAGGTCTGCCGTACGATACAATCCGGGAATGATCTCTTTTGCCAATATGGTATACTATACCGGTCTCTTTATCTGCCGGGATACCCCCGATCCGATCGGTAATACCGCACGCCATGACCAGTTCAGGGTAGGATAACCATGACATCTGCCGATACATCCAGGATAAGACCAGATCCTTCTCCTCTGGATGAAGCAGTTTCACGATCTCGGGGGTCTCCTCATCTCCGAAAGAGAAGAGAGAGAAGATGAATTTTTTTTCAGAGAAAAGAGAGACCCTGGAGAGATTTGAGATAAACGTTTTCAGGTAATCCGCCCCGTTTTGCCCGGACCGGTTTCGTGCAAACACCTGCACGATATCGACCGGTGCACAATGTGATAATGCAAAGAAATAAGGGAAAGAAGGAGAGCAATCCTCTCTTTTTGCATATGCAAGGATATGGGTAACTCCTGAAATCCCGTGACGCCCGATGGCCTCCCAGTCATTTTTACCGATAGAATACAAAATCCATGACTCTTCCCCTGGCGGACACCACCCGAATCGATCAAGGAGAGTACAACAGTCGGTAAGCTGATGGTATGGAAGGGATGGAAGCAGTTGATTAAGAAAAGAGAATAAATATTGTCTTACTTCAGGAGATATATCCCGGTGACCAGACGGTTGTAATTGCTCATTCTCGTTTGGATCCGTTATCGCAAGGAGGGCAGAGATCAGGACTCCGGTACAGGAGGTCTCATGGATGAGAAGATGCGCACTATCATGCAAAGCCTGGATAAAGGGAAGAAGACCTGGTTCTTCTCTTTTAAGCGGCTGCAAAAATGTTGCCAGGATATCCGGCCCAGACCGGGTGAGAATTCGGATCATCTGTATCTTTGTGTGCGGATCTGCTTCACCAATACGATACAGAATCGGGTTAAACGCTGCCGGACCAAATCGGGTAACCGTTTCCCAGTCCCTGCTTCCGATGGCATACAGGAGCTGGTTGGTAAACCCGAGAGGGTAGTAGTGAGTAGGTGTAAGAACCGATACCAGGGAGAAGAGATCAGAAAGAGCAGAATCAGGGATATGCGAAGCGATCCATTCGATCAACTCTCCTGACAGGAGATCCTGCGAGGCAGGAAGATAGGCAAGCATCTCTTTCCATCTCCGTAACCCGGCATAGTAGAGTAATTTCCGGTCACCGGTAGGATACCAGTCAAGTTCCTGCAGGAGATTTGAAGCTAAAGAAAGGCTCGATGAAGGGATAGCAGTAAGAGAATCTGTTGCAAAGGAGAGTAAACGGGGCCGGTATGATTCTAATCTCTTAATGAGCGGGTAATGGTGCGGTAATTGGGTATCTGAAAGCAGGGAGAGAACATAGGCTCTATCCCAGGGATCCCTGACTGATGTAAGGGTGTGCATGGCAGTAGCCAGATATGTATCAGGAAGTGAAGAGAGTGCAAAGATGACCGCTTCCTCCTCGAAGTGCTGTAATACCCTCGCATAAGCAGAATTAAAGTTTGCTTTTTCACACCCTCGCATCTGCAAAAAAAGCCGGCATCCGGGGGCTCCGGTCTCTGCAAGATCATCCCACCTGCCGGTTCCGATTTCCATATGAATGCGGTTTTCCTGGCCTGTCGGGTAATATCCCATCCGGTCCAGAATGCGGGATACTGCCCGAACCATCTCATATGACTCAGAAGAGAGTTGCATTGTTAGCCACTGATTCCAGTCATTCTTTATACTTCCAAGTGACTGAATGCATTCATCCTCATCTCCCTTCCCGTCACCTGCCATACGCTGCACCAGGAACAGGGTCAACGCACTGTCGGGCTGTCCGGAGAGGAGAGAGAGAATCTCTTTCGCACCGAAAGGACGGTCCAGGATCCGTTTGAAAACCGGTGCAACCATCTCTGTATCGAAGGTCAGCAGTCCGGCAGAGAGAGAAGGATCATGATAATTTTCTGGGATAAGGAGGAGATCAAAAAGAATCTGCACCGCAGGCTGGTCAAACTTTTTGAGATCCCCCCATCTCTCCCTTCCGGCAATGTACCGCATGGTTGCATCGGTCCCGACAGGATACCAGTTGAACCATTCTAAGAGCCGTGCTGCCACCTTTATTTTTAAAAAATCAGGGGAATAAAGTTGTTTTGAGAAGAAAGAGATAAGCGGTGCCTGAAAAAAGAGGAGATCAAAGAGAAGAGAGTTTGGAATTTTCCCGGTCATCTCCATGACATCCTTTGGGTCTGCCTGAATCGCTGACCCATCATCGTTGTCTGACCAAGGATAACCTGAAGAAAAAAAGATGCTCTCCTGCGTGCGCATAGGTATAGGTGCCCTTTTTGAGGTATAAATATTACGATACCGAATTGAAGAATTAATGCCATTCCGGGACATAATACCGGAACGTGCAGAATATACTCTGGTTTTTTTGAAGCGTCACTCACCACCGTGTTTGAAATTTCCCTATACCGCTATTCCTGATTCACAATGCCAGAGAAAACCTGGTACAACAAAAAAGAGAGAGAAAGAACCATATCTGTTCATTCCCAGTAGTTTTCTTTCTTTAAAAAGAGAGATGTGGGAGGCAGAGAAAAGATCAGATGTATCGTTTGCATGACCCAAAAGACTTATCTTTATATGTCTCTAAAACACCAGACAGGATCGGGTGAATACGCGTACTGCAGGAATCAGAATATGCGCTTTTTCTTCGATCGGTAAATACTGATCAGATATCAAACCGTACCGGTATCATATGACGATCAACATAAAATCCGACAGAAATTCCCTGTATCGTGAGAGCAACATCGGTATTCTGGCACTCATTCAGAATCCCTATATCAGGCACGAGGGAGACACCATCCTGCAGCAGACACTCGTGTCATGGGTGTTAAGTTATCTCGGATCACACACCGATTCACCATTAAAAAGGCGGGAAATCCTTGAGATTATCTCCATACTTACCCTTGATAACATATTTACCACAACAAAAGCAGGCAGGTATATCTCTCTTACCGCAACGAACCGGTACGAAGAGCTGGTTGCATTATACCAAACCAAGACGACCCTGATACCACAGGAAGAACAAAAATCCCCTGACCCGGGAGAAAATGAGGGAGAAGAGATAGAGATTTCAGGAACAATTCCCTATGAAAGGCATCTCTACTATGAATCTCTCCTACAGCAGATAAACAGGTACCAGGGTTCATACCGGGACTTCATCTCATACTGCCCGGTTCTTTTTGCCCTGCTTTCACGAATATTTCGATCACACACCACTCCGTTTCGAATGAAAGTCCTTGCCAGTCTTGCCATGAGTTACCTGGTACTTGACGAGGACAATATTCCTGACTGGCGTGAGTGTGGCTATCTCGACGATATCTTTGTGATGCTCTCTGTTCTGCAGATCATGTATACCAGTGGGGGAGAGGATCTGATTCGGAAAAACTGGCTTTCAGATAGTGATATTATCGATTGTATCAGCCGGCTGGGACCAGAGGTAAACCGGATCCTCGACGAAAGAACCGGCATCATCGCTGCCATTGCAGGTCTTGATCAGTTCCAGAAAGAGTATTTCTGGTCAGGAGATTAAATTTGCCGGTCGAGTCCAGGAATCACGCTTTTATGATATCATATACGGTATGGAACCGGCCAGCAGAGTAGGATCTGACCATCCGTTCAGAAACATTACGAGCTCCCAGTTGCTTTATCTCGGCAATGTGTTCTCCTTTTTCACTGACAAGGACATACCAGTGGATAACTCCTCCCGGACAGCAGAGCTGGTATGCACAGGTAAGAAAAAGAGATCCTGACAAAGGGAGATTCATAATAACCCGATCAAATAAGGGAGGAAGAATCGCAGGAAGAGTGGTGGCGTCAGCCAGTACCGGGATGATATTCGTTCTCCGGTTCCGTGCAATATTTTTCTGCATGAGAAGAACTGCAGCAGGATTGATATCACAGGCATACACAACCGATGCCTGATCTGCCAGAGCTATCGAGAATGGCCCGACACCGGCAAACATATCAAGAACACGCTCCCCCTTCCGCATCATTGCATGGATCCGCTGGCGTTCGAGTGCCAGTCGTGCAGAGAAGTACGCAGTTGCAAGATCAATGGTGTAGGTCAGGTTGTACTCAGTGTACTCGGTTCTTGTGGTATTCTCTCCTGCAAGAACAATAAATTCCCTGGTCCTGTACCTGCCTGATACCGCACTGACCGGGTATAATACTGTGTGAATACTGGGTCTTGATGCAAGGATACCGGCTGCACCTTCCGTATCATTCTCCTGCATCACGGCGATACCACCGATACGTTCATGCCGCATGAGCGGTTTTTTCTCATCAAGCATCTCGAACAGATACCGCTCACCGCCTGGTAAAAACGACTGGACCGGGATCAGGAGATCGTCATTCTCCTGCGCAATCTTCAGACCCGTATCGATACATCCCTGAGAGAGAAGATCCCTCCTGAACGTCTCCCCTCTCATTTTTGGTACGCGGACTGCCCATTGTTCCTGTTTTATACGACCATCTCCATCAGGGATTGCATTGTGCTGAGATAAATGTGTGAAAGACAGATAAGAAAACGGTTCCCTGATTCCTGTGCTGCCTCCTGGATCGTATCGCACTTCTTTCTTACCACTCCTCTGTGAGAGACCGGTGACGGGCAGGGATTCCCCCGCAATAGGCAAAAAACAGATAGATTCTGAATCATGACGGAAAAGAGAAGAAGAGTAGATCCCGGGAATTTTGCAGAGAATAAAAAAGCAAATAAGCCATGCATTCTCAATAGGGGAGTTTCTGAGAGGTGAAAAGAACGCTTAACTCAGATGAATCTGGCGCATAATATCACGGATATGAATCCAGATAATAAGATCAGTTCTCTCTTTATCGCCCTCTTTTGTCTTCTTCTTTATGATTCCGATGATATGATCCCCGGTATCATCTCCCCCGCTCCCACCCCGTCGATCGATATCTGAATCGGTGTATGTAGAGACTGCCAGTACCTCATCAACGAGAATGCCTACCGGCCTCTTGGTAAAGGCAGGATCGAGAACGATAAAACAGGCATTTTCATTATGCGTGGTTTGTGACTCCATCTGGAGAAGTTGTTTTAAATCGATTACCGTGGTAATTTCACCCCGAAGATTAATTATGCCAATAATATAACTGGGAGTATTGGGGAGGGGGGTGGTTGGTGCAAAGGGAATGACCTCTTTGATATCATATAATTCAATTGCAAAAAGATCTTTTCCAAGCATAAACTCAACAATCTGAATCTCTGAGTCTGCCTTTTTCTCCTCAACCTTTGCCATGATACCAAATGAGTTTTGAGCCATGAAACACCTTCCATCTGATTATCTCTATATCAGTATTTAATTCCTCGTACGGTGGGT
>CAZSDZ010000021.1:0-43566 GCA_964605795.1 uncultured Methanoregulaceae archaeon | reverse complement strand
CCGGCATCACTGCTTCTGAGCCAAATGAATCAAATCAGAAGATGAATCGTATCTGGTTTGATTCCTATTCCATTCATTCCTTTCTAAATTTTTATCCCATCTCTTTTTTTCCATTCAGAAAGAAGGAAGGTTAGTTGATGATAACATGATAGCTATCCTTCCTGATTGCATCCCAGACCGCTTCAGGAGTGATGTGGTATTTCTCAAAATCAGAGAGACGAAACGTTCCATCCGGATCAACCGGAGTCTTCATCTCAATTGTTTGTTCATTTCCTTCTTCATCGGTTACAATAACCGTGAGATATACAGTTTTACTGGTCTCGGGATAAAAAGGAACATATCCTCCATTATCTGGCTTCTGAATCGAACCTGCAATAAATAAACCCCCGGGAGGATCATACAGCAGGAACTGTATCCTGACGGTAATCGGAGTCTGTATCTTTTCCGCCTTCTGTTCAGGAATCTCATGTGTAAGACTATCCTTCTTATCCTCTTTGTGTACATCTACACTCCTGAAAGCGACTGATATCTCATCACTCCCAGGTTGAAATCCGTCTTTCTGAACCTCTACCCTGATATTCACCCGGTTACTGATATCAGGGGGCCATACTCCTGTTATCACACCGGTTCCCGAAGAATCGGTAGTAAACGTTGTTGCTGGAACCGGTGTTGTTTCTCCTGAGGAGAAGACAATAAGTCCTTCTGCCTGAAAAACAGGGGCATTATCAGGATCATAAACCCTGATGGTAAGAGAATATGGCTCACCTGCCTGATATTGTGGTGCATCAGTTATGATCTGCAGATTCAGATCTCGCACGAGATCCGGGGAGGGAATGGAGACTTCATACTGACCTTCCGGAGCTTTGAGTATGGCAATGCACCGCTGAATATACAGAGCAGGGTCTTTGTATGTATAGGAAAATCCCTCAGACTCGACTTTCCGGGAATAATGAACTTCAACCGTGTGATTACCCGTAATATACGCGATATTGCATGCTTTGGGAGGGCCCCCTTCATACGGGTCATACACATCCTGGTAATAGCCGATATCCCCGATATCCAGATGCTCTTTCTTACTATATGATTCACAAGCGGTTGATTCTTCGATCTCCTGAATCATTCCAGTGATTTTGTCGGATTTATCATCCGGATCAAAGGAAAAGACCTTTATCCGGAAAAAAATTCTCGCCTCCTCTCGTGGAGTCTTACTCTCCCCTGCAATAACCGGATTCCAACTGCTGGACTGGTAATACGAATAGGCATAATCAAGATACTGAGGATACAAATCATCATAGACCTGCTCAAACGGGTATGGTTCGAATAGTGAAGCAATTTCACTTTGAGAAGGAAGGAGATCCTCCTTGACAACCGCCTGCCCACCAGGTATCAGACAGGAACAAAGAAGAATAATACAGATTACTGAGTAATAATTCATATGATACCTCTCAATGTAGCCATATACTCCCATGGAGCGATAAAGGTTCTCTTCGAAAAATATTACATCAGGGCTACAGCATTCATTCATCTTCAGTCATATCTATCAGTAAAGAATGAATTCCGAAGGAAAATAATGGAATGATACAGGGAGGATTCTAACCTTCAGGACGCAGAAACGTAGCTGTACGATGAGATTGCATAAAAAGAACAGAGAAAAAACCCAATATCAGGAGAGAGGAAACAGGATACATTCCTACGTATACCCGTATACCCAAAATCCTGGCTTTTTCGGGATCTGTTAAACGGGATAAAAGCGTTAGAACACGACTATTAAGCGCCGAGGGGGAGATTTGAACTCCCGAGGTGCACAGCACCAGTGGCTTTCGAGGCCACCGCCCTGCCGGACTAGACTACCTCGGCATATTCCAGAAAGAAAGGGGTTATCTACTAGTTATGGTTTTTCAGAGGTAAGAGTCTTACCGGCATATACCATTGTAACGCAGGTTTATACCTGCCATAATGAATGGAAAGATACAAAAATGCCGATCCGATTCTTCATTGCGACTTTTTGACTTTACTATTTGGTACATGACTGCGTTACAGGATTTGTCATGCCTGTTTCGCGAAGGAATTCGGTTATCTCTGCAGAAATGAGTGGAAAATCCTTAAAAACAGGGGGATCAGAGTCCTGGTGCAGGTGAACGGTGGGGACTCTGGCTTACCATCATGTCATCAACACGGATAAGCATGTGGACCGCTTCTTCTGAACTGATGATTGCCTGACGCTTGATACGGAGAGGTTCGACAACACCGGCCTTAACCATGTCAGTGACGGTTCCGGTGAACACGTTCAGCCCGGCATTACTCTTCCCTTCTGCATGGGCTAGTTTCATTGACACAAGGATATCAACCGGGTTAAAACCTGAATTTTCAGCTAAAGTCAGGGGAATAGAGGCAAAGGACTCTGCATAGGCCTCGATCGCCATCTGTTCCCTTCCACCGACAGTGGTGGCATAATCCCGGAGTTTGATGAGAAGTTCGGTCTCGGGAGCCCCGCCACCGGCAATAATCTTTCCATCCTCCATCGCATCCATTACCACACGGGTGGCATCGATAACAGCACGCTCAAGTTCATCTACAAGATAGAGAGAAGATCCCCTGATAGAAATGGTGACGGTTTTTGGATTTTTGCACCCTGAGAGGATTACCTGGTCTGCATCGTCAATCTCTTCTACGAGCTCGGCACTTCCAAGCATCTCTTTAGTCAGGTCATCTGCTTTATTCACAATCGTTGCACCGAGAGCACGGGCTGCAAATTTCATATCCTTCTCAGGGACATCCTCAACGGCAAGCACACCCCCTTTCGCAAGGAAGTACTGCACGGCATCAGCAATTCCTTTCTGACAGAGCAGGACATTGGCACCTGATGCAAGAACAGAATCGGCGAATTTTTTGAGTGAATTTCTCTCCTGTTCTGAAAAAGCAGATACCTGCTCAATCGTTGATATTTTTATCTTGGATTTTACTTCGGTCTTTTTTATCTCGAGTGGTGAAGCGACAAGAGCAACCTTTGCATTCTTTACCTTCTTTGGCATCTCACTGTTAACGCGGTTCTTGTCAATAATTACTCCACGAATCAGCTTGATATCATCCATGGAAGACCCGGTCTGCTTCTTTATCTGGACATCATCCTCATTGACCGTAATCGTACCATCATGTGAGGCGACCGTCATGACCGCATCGACTGCGATCTCCTTGACCTTATCCTTTACCGATTCTATCGATTTACCAGTCATAGCGGTATCTGCAATCTTAAGCAGTGTCTTTCTATCATCTGTCTTTACCTGGATCGCCATTGTATCAATGATCTCAAGTGCCTTGTTCATACCAAGAGTAAATCCACGGGTTATGACAGACGGATGGATCTTTTTATTCAGCATCAGTTCTGCCTGTTCCATCATGGCACCGACAAGGATGACTGCGGTGGTTGTCCCATCTCCAACCTCTTCATCCTGAGTCCGCGAGACCTCAATGACCATCCGTGCACCCGGATGCTGAACCGCAATCTCATCAAGGATGGTAATACCATCATTGGTAACAACAACATCTCCACTGTTGTTCACAAGCATCTTGTCCATACCCCGGGGTCCAAGCGTTGACCTGACTGCTTCAGCAATAGCCTTGGCAGCGTTGATATTGGAGCGCTGGGCTTCATAGCCCTGCGTTCTGTCTACGTTCTCCCGAATAATGATTACTGGTTGTTGACCTAGCATATCCTATCCTCTGATTCATTAATTTGTGATTTGAACTTCTATATATACTTTCTGAAAAAAAGAGTTTGAGGGAGAAAACGACTAGTCAATCCGCGATATTGTATAGAGACTATAAACCGGGACTCCGTCTATCTCACGAATACCCTGCTTATCAAAGAGTACGCAACATGCAACCGGCGTTGCCCCGTGCCTCTGTATGTATGCAACCACTTCCCGGAGGGTATTTCCTGAAGTGATAACATCATCGATAACAAGGCACCGGTTTCCACCGGCTACCATTGAGAAGTTCCCACTCATCGAACCAAGCGGGTTATCACTCATACTGTGTTTTGCCGGATGATAGATAGCGAGCCTGATCTCTTCCCTGACCGCGATCATCGTTGCCAGCGGAACGCCTGATATCGCAATACCAATCACCGTATCAATTCTATTCTCTGCTTCCTGACCTGTTCTGCAAAAAGAGGTGTACAGTGTTTGCAACATGTGAGCACTGTAATTGAGAAGAACTGCATTACTGCTGACCTGTGTCCAGTCAATGCAGACATCTTTTGGGACGATACTCTCTGGTTTTCTGGTCAGAAGCCAGGTTATCGTCTCCATGGAGAGTGAGAGCTCGTCAGCGATCTGACCCTGACTATGCCCTTCGGAACGAAGATGCTGCGCTTTTTGTATCAGATCATCAAGCGATGACATACCCATAGGTAGGTTCCTTCCTACTTAACCCTTCTCCGCACGCAAGCAGAGCCGCAGATAGGACAGTCATTCCCCACAATACCGGTCGCTTTGCATCCAGTACACACATATTCCCATCTTCTTTCTTTTGCCTGGCGCTGCATTATCGGAAGGACAGACAATCCGAGGTGATGAGCCACATTCTGCAGTGCAAAATCATCAGAAACAACAGTACCATTGAGATCTGTTGCACATGCGAGCAGACTTTTATCTGCCGGGGAGAGAACATTCCTGTCTCCTGATTCCCGTGCTGCCTGCTCTACCTTCTCATAACCGGCAGGAGAAGGACTATAAAGAGAGAGACCTCCTGCCAGCAGGGTTTCCAACCGTGCCCGGCCACGGAGATCCCGTAATTCGTCACAGATCTCAGAGGTAGTATAGAAAGATCCGGAAAGGGGAACGGAGTACAGGAAGAATGATGTATCGAGTACATAGATTGGGGTTGTGTTCATCTGATTCATCCCTGGTGATGCAGATCGTAACTGCTCAATGGTTATTTTCGAGCGCTTTTAAGACAGCAGGAGCCACCGATATCCTGCTGCAGCCCCGTTCGATGGTATCAGTACAGACAACATCACAGAATCCCGCTGCTTTTAAGTGAGTATAAGCCCCGGTGGTAAAGACGCCATGAACACAGATGGTATACAGCCGGGATGCTCCCTGTTCATACAGCAGGGCTGCTGCAGTTGCCTGGGTTCCACCGGTCGAGATGATATCATCGACGATGATTACATCCCTGCCAGCAACGGGTATGGATTTCGGTTCGATGCTCACCTCGGTCCCTGAAAACCGGGTTTTCTGTAAGTAATCCGATTCATATCCACAGTATTGTGCAACCGATTCTGCGAAAGACGCTGCTCCCCTGTCAGGTGAGAGAATCAGGGGATTTTTGACAGGCATGGCAGAGATAAACCTGCCTATCTCCCCGGTTACTTCGATATCGTATGCAAAAACCCCGAAATACGAGAGTATCGATTCCTCGTGGATACAGATGGTAAACACCCGCGAGACACCCGCCCCGAGTGCTCGGGCAATCGCACGGGCAGATAAGGGTTCTCCTGAATGAAACTGTTTATCCTGACGTGCATACCCCATGTACGGGAGCAGAAGGGTGATATCCCCAGCTTCTGCACATGCATCAATGAGCAGGAGGAGTTCTATCAGATCATCACTTGAAAAAAGACTCCCCACCAGAAGAACCGGTCCCCGAACCTCTCCAGTGCGCAGATACACCTCTCCATCAGGAAACCGTGAATAGGTAACATCAACGAGGGAAAATCCCCCTGCATGTGCTATCTCTCCAGCAAGTACCTGGGAACTCTGTGTGCTCAGTATATTCATGCCTGACAAATCCGTAATAGCTGAAAGTACTTAAAGGCGTGTATGAAATGTATATCCACTTACTCATGGGCAGAGGGTAAAATCATAATGATACAGTCTGATTCTGATGAAATAACTACAAATTGCGACAATATCGATGAAAAACCGGATAATATAACTCAAATGGAGGAAAAAGAGCAGAGGGACACGTTATCGGACGATGTTCCTATTATAAAACCAACCAATCCTGGTGAATTACTGACTGAAGCAGTAAAACAGGCAGACACGGTTTTAGAGCCAGAAGCAGCTTTGGAGGAGGAGATACCAGAGGGGACCTCAAAATCCATTATCGTGCCGGAACGCCTGATTGACCAGGTTATCGGCCAGGAGCATGCGGTAGAGGTTATCAAGAAAGCTGCAATCCAGCGCCGTCATGTCATGATGATTGGAACGCCCGGAACCGGCAAATCCATGCTTGCCAAGGCGATGGCAGAACTACTCCCGAAAGAAGAGTTACAGGACATTTTAGTCTACCCAAACGGCGAGGATCAGAACGAACCCATCATCCGGACGGTTAAAGCAGGGAGAGGGAAGGAGATCGTGGCAGCTCATAAAGCGGAAGCCAGGAAAAAGATCCAGTTCCGAAGCACGCTTATCATGATCCTCATCATCGGAATCATCGGGTATGCCTTTATCACGTACCAGTGGCTCATGGGTATCATCGCAGCGGCCTTTATCTTCATGGCGCTCAGGTACGCGACCCCGAAGGAGGAAACGATGGTCCCCAAGCTTCTCCTCTCAAATGACAAGAAGACTACCGCGCCTTTTGTGGACGGTACCGGATCCCATGCAGGAGCGCTTCTTGGTGACGTCAGGCACGATCCTTTTCAGAGTGGAGGGCTTGAGACCCCGGCCCATGACCGGGTTGAGGCTGGTGCCATCCACCGGGCGCATAAGGGTGTTCTCTTCATCGATGAGATAAACACCTTAGGTCTCCCATCCCAGCAGAGCCTTCTTACCGCACTCCAGGAAGGCGAGTTCGCCATAACCGGCCAGAGTGAGCGTTCAAGTGGTGCAATGGTCAGGACAGAACCGGTTCCCTGTCGGTTTGTCATGGTTGCAGCGGGAAATGTCGATGCAGTTGAAGGGATGCACCCGGCACTCCGATCCCGTATCAGGGGAAACGGGTACGAGGTGTACATGGAAGACACCATGCCTGACACGCAGGAAAATCGGGACCGGTTTATCAGGTTCATTGCCCAGGAAGTAACAAACGACGGGATGATTCCCCATTTTGATGCCGGTGCCATAGAAGAACTCTTGACAGAAGCCCGTCGGCGGGCGAACAGGAAAGGACATATCACGCTTCGGTTACGCGACATGGGGGGTCTTATCCGGGTTGCAGGGGATCTGGCACGGGAGGAGAACGTTCCCTTTACCACGAGGGAGCATGTAATAAGGGCAAAGAATACCGCACGTTCTATTGAAGACCAGATATCAGACCAGTACATCCACAGAACCCGTGAATATGACCTTGCTGTCGTGAAGGGATCCCAGATCGGCAGGGTCAACGGCCTTGCCGTGATGGGAAGTGATGCCGGATCGGTCCTGCCTATCATGGCAACGATAACCCCCACCCAGGGAAGAGGCGGCGGTGAGATCATCGCAACCGGGCTTCTCCAGGAAATAGCCCAGGAATCGATCCAGAACGTCGGGGCAATCCTGAAGAAATTTACCGGGAAAGACATAAAAGACATCGATATCCATATCCAGTTCATCGGAACCTACCAGGGAGTCGAAGGAGACTCGGCATCGATCACCGTTGCTACTGCAGCAATCAGTGCACTCGAACAGATACCAGTAAGACAGGATATCGCTATGACCGGTTCACTCTCGGTGAGGGGAGATGTCCTCCCGATTGGAGGAGTGACCTATAAGATTGAGGCAGCTGCAAAAGCAGGGATTAAAACGGTTATCATACCCCAGTCCAACCTCGGAGATGTTCTGCTCGAAGAGAAATACAAGGATATGGTTCAGATAATACCGGTCTCTTCCATCGATGAGGTACTCGAGATCGCCCTTGAGCCTGATAACCGCGACACGTTCTTATCCAGGATTAAGACCATCGCCATAAATGCAAGTAACCGGGTAATTCCATCAGGAGATCTTGAGATACCACGGACGGTTGCATAAATGAGCCTGCCGTACCGGTACTATGACGTCAGGAGAGTAACTGGTGAAGTCACCCAGATTGATATCGATAACGGGGTTATTGAGGCTGCCGGAACCTCTTTTACTGACCTTGCTCTTATCCGTGTCCTCGGACCGGTGGGATGGGGAGTTCTCTCGGTAAACGGGGATCGTATCTCCCATGATACGCTCCCTCCATCTCTGCTGGAAGAAGCCCTTCTTGCCGCAACGATTACAAACGGTGCGGTATCAATAATCAAAGGCAAATGCAGGGTCCTTCCCGTTCCAAAACCAAAAGAAGATCCGAGAGATACCAGTCTGTGTGAGAAGACAGAGATTCTTCTTGATATGGAACAACATGCAAAACTGCCGGATATTGTCAATACAAGGGTAAATTATGTTGAACGGACAGGTACGGTCACGTTCTTTAACAGCTCGGATGATCGGTTCACCTATGATATCTGCCGATGCGGATTTGGGATTTTAGCGGTTGCGAGCAAGAATGGTATTACCCAGATCGGGTACGAACGCCGTCATTCGATTGATGGTCTCAATATCAGGCACCAGCAGGATCTGGCCCTTCAGGCCGGGACCATCGCCCACGATCTTTTAAAGGCACAACCAGCAAAAGGAGGAATCGCACATGCGGTGCTTGACCCCGAACTGGCAGGGGTATTTGCACACGAGGCAGTCGGTCATGCTGCCGAGGGGGATCTGGTGCAGGAAGGAAGTTCGGTCCTTGCAGGAAAGATCGGTGAACGGGTAGGGTCGGATGTAATATCCATCACCGACGACCCGACCCTCCATGATTTTGGATTCTGTCCTGTCGATGACGAGGGCAGAGAGACAAAAAGAACCCAGATTATCAGATCCGGGGTTCTATCTGCATACCTGCATTCGATGGAGAGCATGGCAGCGCTCGGAGAGGATACCGGGATCCTGGGACATGCACGCGGAATGGCAGGAGAGGTCCCCATCGTGAGGATGAGTAACACGTTTATCGAGAATGGAGACGCTGATTATGATGAGATAATTCGTGAATGCAGGAATGGTATCCTTCTGAAAGGATCCCGGGGGGGACAGGTGGATCCCGGACGAGGAGTATTTCAGTTTAACGCCGAGTATGGATACCTGATACAAGACGGGGAATGCACAACCATGGTCAGAGATGTCTCGCTATCGGGCGATATCCTTGGAACGCTTCATCAGGTTATGCTCTGTGGAGATGATCAGAAGCTGCATGCCGGATTCTGCGGGAAAAATGGCCAGACTGCAGCGGTTTCAGACGGAGCACCCCATATTCTTCTAAAAGATGCAGTAATTGGAGGGAGCAGTCTTGATTGAAGATCTCTTTGGTGAGGCAGAAGGGAAGGTTGACGAGGTTGAGGTTCTTATCGGAGAGGGACAGGAAATCCGTGCAGATATGAGAAGGGGTGAGATTACTATCGGTTCAGCCTCACGATCCGCCGGTATCATGATACGGACGATAAAGGATGGCAGGATCGGAATTTCATCTTCTGATTCACCAGAGCGTTGGAAGGAGTGCCTGTATGCAGCAATCGCAGGCGGAAACCTTGCAGATAAACAGAACTGGGGAGGATTGCCCGGTGATGCGAGCACATTAACAAGCAACACACACCTTGCCTTTGATCCTGAACTCTCCGTCAGTTCTGACTGCTTAAAAACCTTGATCTCCGGGTTGGTCACCGGATCAAAGGAGCATGATGCTGCCATCACATCAGCCCATGCCTCGCTCTCAAGCGGCATTGTAACTCTTGCAAACTCTGGCGGACTCTTCCTTACTGAACCAACAACCCATGTATCAGCCTCAATTGAGATGATACAGGGGCAGTCTACCGGGTATGAATATGATGCATCATGGGAATTACAACGTGTCGAACCGATAGCGGTGGGAAAGACTGCATCCTGGTATGCCTCTGCCGGTGAGCGGGGTATAGAACTGGATACCGGAACCTATGATATCGTCCTCTCTCCCGATGCCCTCTCCCAGCTCCTTGATGCCGTTCTTGTACCGGCACTCTCCGGGCGGAACGTTCATGCAGGCAGGTCTGTTCTTGCTGACCGGGTCGGAGACCAGGTCTGCGGAGAACAGATCCAGCTCTATGATGATCCTCTCGACCCACGGGGGAGCGCAAACTGTTACTGGGATGGTGAAGGTGTCCCGGTACGACGGATTGATCTCATCAGAGACGGGATCCTGCAGCGGTTTGCCTATGACCTGCGCACCGCGTACCGGTACGGCAAAGAGACCACGGCAAGTGCGGTCAGGACGGGAATGGCAGGGTCTCCTGGTATCGGATTTCATAACCTTATCCTGAACGGACCGCCCGGCTCAGTATACAAAGAAGATGCAGTCTTTATCAGGGATGTGGTGGGAGCCCATACCGCAAATCCGATGAGTGGTGACTTCTCGGTTGAACTCTCTTCTCCGTTCCTTATCAGGGATGGAAAACTCGCGCAACCCATCAGGTCAGCAATGCTCTCAGGCAACGTGTTTTCTCTCCTAAACCAAGTGTTATGCGTCTCTAAAGAGACACGAACACGGGGTAATATGATACTGCCGACGGTTCTGATCGCAGATCAGACGTTAATCGGAAAGGCATAACAGGTGATATCCGGTTTGGAAGCAGAAATCCGGGATAAGACCTTTTTTAAACCGATATCTGATCATTCCGTATATTCATATAACCGGTTAGATAAACACTATTCCGGAATTATCATGATTGAAACGGTTTTTCTCCTGATTGTCGGACTCCTGATCCTTATTATGCTGTACTTTGCCCTGCATAGCATAACGAAGGTTATCATCAACTCTATTCTGGGTCTTGTCCTGCTATTTATTGTGAATTATACCCACCTGCTTGGGTATTTTGGGTTCTCAAATATTACCATAACCTGGCTGACCGTACTAATCTGTGCACTCGGCGGAATACCCGGTGCCATCCTTGTTATTATTCTCCATCTCCTTGGGGTATTATAACCATATAAGTAACTATCAGAAGGAAAGAATAAACAGACAGAGAAAAAACCGGGTATCAGAAACAATTACACAGTCTCTTTTTTACCGGTAGGTGCTACCGGATACCATCAGGCTGCAAAGACCTGAATTAATACCTAATAATCAATTTTTTACCGGATGCGATGCATCAGAATGAGTGTTTAAAATGGCCCTGGGAAATCAGTATTCAGAACACATTTGCTTCGGTGTACACGATTATTGAGTCATGACGCATCTCAAACGGTTTCACCTCACGGGAATGGGCTGACATACGCATCTTGACAATCTCCACTGCGAGATGAACATCAGAGTTCGCATCTCCCCGTGCATACCGAAGCAGTATCACGGTGTCACTTAAATACTCAACCAGATTGTGACGACTTGAGAACGGATTATTCCGGTCAGATTCTGTTGTGATTACAACCGTACAATCAAGGGCCCGTAATCCCTCCATGATCCGCATCATCTCCCGGCGACGCTCGACATCCTCGTCAAAGAGATCCTCAAAGAGCGAGATGGGGTCTATCACCACACGGGTAGCACCAAGCGATCGGATGAGTTCAGGTAACTCATTTTTCACACTATTTACCGCAAGATGAAAATTGGACGGGTCAAGGTTGACAAGCGTCAGGTGGGTTCCCAGGTAGGGACTGAGATCCCACCCCCTCAGTTCCATGTACGTCCGTATACGGTCAGAACTCTCCTCAAGACTGATATAAATGACATTCTCACCATTAAGCAGCCCGGTCCAGATATAATTGAGGGCAAAGGAGGTCTTTCCGGTACCGTACATCCCGTTTATGGTTGCAACAGTCCGCCGAATCAGTCCCCCGGAGAGCATCTCGTCAAGTCCGGGTATCCCGAAAGCAACCCGATCAGAACTCATATGATCACCCTGATGTTGCTGACCTCAAATCCTCTGCCCGGGGTAACCCGGACTGAGAACTTCACGAGATCCTTCTCCTCAAGATGAATCATCACACCCCGGAACTTCTCAAAGAACATTATTCGCTGTCGTCGTGCCGCAGCAGAGTCCTCCCATTTAAAGTGTAGCACCGCATCAACAGCATCGGCAATCTCAAGTTCCTGCCACTGGTTAAATACTCCCTTTGTGAGGATTAGGTAGATCGTTGTTCCCCATAATTTACTGATACGCTGCATTCCACGCAGATATGCCGTCAGGTTTCCCCAGTGACCGGACGCAAGACTCTGGGACGCCATCTCGGTTAGCGAGTCAAGAATAACAAGACTGTCATGTGGGATCGCTGAAAGGGTATCTGAGAGACTTGCAAAAACGTTCTCTCTCACCTTTCGCTGTTCCATGCGATCAAGGACATTTTCAACATTGCTGTACCAGGAGAACGGAACAACACTCGAGTCAAAATAGATATTTGAGAGATCATCAAAGATAATTTTGTCAAACTGTTCCAGCAGATCCGGGTTAAAGGATAGGGAGATCTCACGCATGATATCATCCCTGACCTTTGAGACCGTAATATAGTGAATCTCTTTTGGATAGATATAGTCCGAGTCTGAAGGAAGCGGTGATCGGAGTGAGAGGTTAATGATGGAAGTATATACAAAATCCCTGTTCCCTGCACCAATTTCGCCTAAAAGAAGAATTAGCGAGCCGATTGGAACACCACCATCAAAAACCGGGTCAAGACTTGTAAGCCCCGTCGGCATCCGTTTTAAAAAATCCTTCTCCATTGGACTCCCTGGTACCTTATGCGTGATAATAAATCATATCCCCGCTATGATATATGTTTATCTTACTGATACCCGGGTTCGCCATCATAAGGACCAGAATGAGACATTGGAACGGTTGATTTTTTATTCCTCATGAGATAAACCAGGGGGCATTGAAAATATCGGAATTGGAATTATCATCTATAACAACAATCTAATAGCAGGTATCACATAAAAACTATCATCACAGGTTTATCATGCAATCCTCTAAACCCCCTCAGAAAAAAAAGACACGGATTAAGATCACGTGGGGTTCTTCCTCATCAAAAAAAACCCAGAAAAAACCTGCAGAGACGACCATTCCGGATAATAACTCCAAAAAGGAGAATCCACGAGAGATTCGTGTACCCGCAATAAAACCGGTATCATCCAACAACTCTCTCTTAAAGTCTGACATTTCCCTTCCTGATGATCCGGTGCTCCCTCCTCCTCCACAGGATTTTGGAACCAATATCTCTTCTGACTGGTCAGATATTATAAAGGATGATATCATCGAACCTGATGATGAACCAGTCACAATAAAGGTACCGGAGTCTGACGGGTTTCATGTCAATCTCCCGGGGATAACCGCACGACAGGAGAAAAAAAGCGAAGTCCCGGTCTCCCGCTCTGATTCAGACCTAAAAAAAGCACTTTCCCATGAAATTGAGAGTACCGAGAAAGGTATCGGCAAGAAGATTATCACAACCCTTTCCCGGAAGAAACCTGACCTCTTTTTAGATTACGACCTTCTTACCCATGGAACACTCCTTGAGGTATCAATTGATACCCAAACGTATACCATTATCGAGGAGTACTGGATAGAGCCGGGCAAGTCAAAGGTTTTTATCGCATATAATAAAAAAACCGGTCAGAATGAGTACCTTTTGTACGAACCTGCTTTGACAGAGTTTGAGTACGAACTCCTCGAGCGGCTTTTTGAGGATTTAAGGATGGTCCTCATTCTTACCGATGATGAACTATCCATCGACAGGAGACGGATTTTAGACCAGAAAGTATACGAACTGCTCTCTGAGTATGGTGTTGAGGTACCACGAAGATCCATCTTTAAGATTGAGTATTACCTGATCCGGAACTACCTGGGATGGGGTCGTATCGATCCCCTTATCAAGGATCCGGGGATTGAGGATATCTCCTGTGACGGAGATAATATCCCCCTTTTCCTGTATCATCGCACCTACTTAAATATCATCACCAATATCACCTTTGAATCAGAGGCGCTCACGAATCTTGCTATCTCTCTCGCCCAGCGATCCGGAAAACACGTCTCTATTGGAAATCCGCTCATCGATGCAACCCTGCCGGAAGGGTCACGATTGCAACTGAGTTTTGGCAAAGAGGTCACGAGTAGAGGTACCTCGTTTACCATCAGGAAGTTTCGGGAATCTCCGTTTACCCCGATCGATCTCATTAACACCCACACATTTAATCCGCACATGCTCGTTTATTTCTGGATATCCATCGAGAACAACAAGAGCATTATCTTTATCGGCGGCACGGCATCAGGAAAGACGACCTCTCTTAATGCAGTGTCTCTCTTCATCCCTCCGGTCACCAAGGTCATCTCTATTGAGGATACCAGAGAAGTCACCCTGTACCATGATAACTGGATTGCCAGTGTTACCCGTGAGTGGGTTACAGAGGGGAGCCACTCGATCAGTATGTTCGCGCTCTTAAAAGCTGCTCTGCGACAGCGCCCCGAGTATATCCTGGTCGGAGAAGTCAGGGGTGAAGAGGCTCAGACACTCTTTCAGGCGATGAACACGGGACATACCACCTTCTCTACCATGCATGCAGGCAGTGTTGACGGGGCCATTCACCGGCTTGAGAACCAGCCACTTAATGTCCCAAGAACAATGCTTCAGGCTTTAAACATCATTAGTATCCAGGCACAGGTCTACCGTGGCAAGGAACGGGTCCGCCGTTGCCAGGAGATCGTTGAGATTGCAGGTATTGATCCGGCAACCGGCAATATCATGGTAAACACGGTCTATGAGTATGATCCTATCGGAGACATCTTTAACTTTACCGGCAGGTCTCAGGTCCTTGGGAGTATCGCAACAGAACGGGGATGGAGCCAGGAGCAGCTGACCGATGAGTTCAACCAGAGACTCTCAGTCTTAAATGCAATGAATGAACAGAACATCCATGATTATATCAGTGTCTCAAAGATATTCCATACGTTTTACATACGAAGAGAATACGTGCTTGAGAACCTCGATGATCTCTCTGTCATAACCGCATGAATAATTATTACCTGATTCATCGATGGATCAACCGGGATCCTTACCGGTTTCATTCTTTACGAATGAATTTATTAGCAACACGGATGGGTATCACCCTTGAGAGATACCTCACCATCCTCGTATTTTCATCAGTCGCGATAGGAGCAATCTTTGCCATTATCGGGTTTCTCATCGTTGGAATCGGAGTCAGAACCGAGTTCACCATTCAGTCTGACATTGTAAACATCTTTAACCTGAAGGTTCCGGTTTTTGTCTCTGCATTCTTCACAACCTTTCTCTTCCAGCTGACCGTCGCCATCCTCGTCTTTATCTTTGTTACCTACCTTGTCTTCTCTCTCGGCAAGATATACCCGTCATTAGAGAAGAAAAACCGCGAGTTAAAGATAAATATCGGACTTCATAATGCCGTTGCCTACATGTATGCCATGAGAAGGGGAGGGGCGGAACTTCTCACCATATTCCGGTCACTATCCGAGAGTTCAGCCATTTACGGTCAGACTGCCTATGAGTTCAGACAGGTCGTGCGTGACTGTGATATCTTTGGAAAAGATCAGGTTACTGCGATTAAATCCCTGATAGAGACGACTCCCTCACAAAAATTGCGGGAATTTCTTCAGGACATGATATCAATCGTTGAGAGCGGAGGCATTCTTGCTGATTTTCTTTCAGAACGGGTCAAACTGTACCAGGATGAGGCTAAGTTTGAGCAGAAACAGTTCCTTTCGTTTCTCGCCCTCATTGCCGAGGTCTATGTCACGGTCTTTATCGCGGGTCCGCTCTTTCTCATCGTCATCATGGTAGTCATGGGGATGCTTGGGGCCTCGGCAATCCTTGAGCTTACGCTCATGGGATATGCAGTTCTCCCCATCGGATCGGTCATCTTCATCATCCTCATTGATACCATATCAATCAAAGACGAGGATATCATCAGGTATACCAAGGCCATATGGCTGCACCAGTTTCCTGATGTCAGGATTATACCAGGCAAAGGAGAAGAGCCGCTCTTCGGTGCCCTCCTTAAGTATGATCGGGTCAGAGGGTTAAAAGACTGGATCCGTCATCCGATGAAAGGGTTTATCGAAAAACCAATCAGGTCAGTCTACATCACTCTCCCGATTGCAATAATCCTTGTTATTGTAATCCTTTACCATGCCCCGTGGGGAGCAGAGACAGAGGATCTCATCAACTCGGTCGATGACTATCTCATGATAGTCCTTCTTCTTGTTATCATTCCCTATGCTGCATTCTTTGAGACCTGGAACCGGCGTATCAGGGGGATGGAACGCATTATCCCTGATTTTCTTGATCGGATGGCAGGAATCAACGAGGTTGGTATCACGGTAGCCCAGTCAATCGGTATCCTCGTTAGTGCCAATCTCGGACTTTTAAGCTACGAGATAAAGCGGATTCACCGTGATCTCTCGTGGGGAGCTAACTTTTCTGATGCCCTGATCCGGTTCGAGGAACGGGTCAGGACCGGCCTTATTGCCCGTTCGGTCACCCTTATCACAAAAGCAAGCACGATGAACAGTTCAATCTCTGATGTGCTTCACATTGCTGCAACCGATGCCCGCATCTCTGAGTTCTTGAAGCGTGAACGATTCAGTGAGATGTTTATCTATACAGCTATCGTGTATATGTCATTCTTTGTCTTTATCTTCGTGATTGGGATCATATCCACGCAATTTCTCGCGGTTCTCGCAGAAGTATCAACCGAAGGGCTATCCATGGCAGGACCACTTGCAAACCTTGGCAACCTCTCGCTAAAGACCATAGACCGGATATTATATCATACCTGCCTTGTTCAGGCAATCTTCTCAGGCCTTATCGCCGGTCTTATGGGAGAATCAGCGGTGAAGGCAGGGATTAAGCATGCTGCCATCCTGATAATTGTTGCCATGATTGCTTTCAACTTTGCATTCTGATTCTTTTTTTTCCAATAACTGCCAAAAAATTGCCACTCACCGTCAGAAATATCAGGTACGAGTGGGATAGATGGTATGACACAAGAGATTGTGGCACGTGATAATTATGAGACGAAACCAAATGATTTTCGCCATTTTCTTTGCAATGGCGCTCTGTATCTGCATGGTGATCCCGGTCTCTGCAGTCATCCAGGAGATGACCATGCAGGGTGAGATAACTACCATCGATAGTGATAATGAAACATTGTATGCCACCTTTACCACAAGTTATGGTTGTGATTACGGAGATGGGGAAGGAGACCCGGTCTGTGGATTTGATGACCTGGCCGAACCGATCAGTTCCTCTTCCCTGGCCCTTGATCCGTCCATGATTACTACTCTTGTTGCAGGAGACACGATTACCGTTACCACACTCGGTGGTGAGGATGGCCAGTGGATCACGGTAGCAAAGATGGTACAGGACGAAACCGCAGGTATGGTTGCTACCGATGTCTGGGGGGATATCGGCACTCTTTCTTCCTTTATCAGTCTTGCCGGAGGATACCAGGTTACCTACAGCACTGCTCCAGATTGTAATGACTGCAGCGGAACCGTATGCACAGCATTATCTGCGAATGTAACGGTGGTACGCGGTGAGGAGACCACGACAAAGACCCTTGCCCCGGGTGAAGAGACAACTGTTAATGGTGACGAGTCTGATATGAAAGTACTCTTTGTAAGCGGACAGGCACCTTCATTTGATTGCACCGAGACTGCAGCCATGATGGTCGGTCCCCAGTCAATCTCCACCTTCGTGGTGACTATTGTTCCTCTGCCGGCAGATGAGACCGGAGATACTATCTCAGAGAACGATAGCACCGTGGCTGATGACATGAACACTCCTGTGAGTATTGAAGAGTGAAAAGAGAATTTCATTCTCTTCCTTTTTTTTCAAATATTTGACTTTTTAATACCAAACCCCTTTTGGGCCAGATATCCTGCCAGTCAGGGAAACAAACGATATCTCTTGATTCGTGAGACGACTGAAGAGATAATCTGGTTATTCCGTCACCGGTGTCAGAAGAGATCAGATCGTACAAAAAAAGAACAGAAAAGATCGTTAATTCTGCCTTTCCTGCTTCTGCCGGGTAAGTCGGGCCTGCAGACCATAATAATGTGAGTACCCGATAGAGTGAACCTGGTCAATACCAAAGGTATCAAAAGAGACGATCTCATCAGAGTAGATGGAATCTGGTGAACTCCTCCCGGTCACACGAGCGCCGCCCTTGTACAGAGTTACATCGACTGAACCGTTCATCTTCTCCTGGGTCTTTTCGATAAATGCAGTCAGTGCGGCAAACAGGGGTTCATAGATAAGGCCCTTATAGGCTATCTCAGACCACTTGTCATCCACAATCCGTTTGAATGCATACTCTTCGCGGGTAAGAACGAGGCGTTCCAGGTCGGCATGGGATGCCAGTAAAACCGTTGCTGCAGGATGTTCATATATCTCGCGTGCCTTAATCCCGAGAACACGGTTCTCAACCATGTCGTTCCTGCCGATACCATGAGCACCGGCAATCGTATTCAGTGTGCTGATGAGATCAAGGGGTGCATATGCAGTGCCGTTTATCGATACCGGAACTCCCTTTACAAACCCTATTGAGATATTTTCAGGAGTATCAGGAGCATCTGAGAGAGACCGGGTCCAGGCATAAATCTCCTCGGGAGGATGATAGGCAGGATCCTCTAAAAGTCCGCCTTCGATACTCCGGCTCCACATGTTCTCATCCACGCTCCACGGCTTATCCTTATCGACCGGAACCGGAATACCGTGCTCTTTTGCATACTCGATCTCCCATTCCCGGGTCATGTTCCGCTCCCGCATCGGAGCGATAACCTCAAGATCTGCAGTCCGAAAAACGGCATCAAACCTGAGCTGGTCATTTCCCTTTCCGGTACATCCGTGGGCAACGGCAGTTGCACCTTCTTTTTTTGCAACTGCTACAACCTCTTCGGCTATCAATGGTCGTGCAAGCGCAGTCCCCATGGGATAACCCTCATAGAGGCCGTTCGCCTGAATCGAAGGAAAAATACAGCGTTTAATAAATGCATCCCTAAGATCAACGGTATAATGACGATCGGCAAATTTCTTTCCTTTCTCCTCCGCAACCGCCAGTTCTTCCCTTCTCTGCCCGACATCTCCCGCAACAGTAATTACCTTCTCAAATCCGTACTCTTCCTTTAAGAGCGGTATACATATGGATGTATCAAGACCGCCTGAATAGGATAGAACAACTGTTCCTCTTCCCATGTACTTCTCTCCATCTTCTGCGTCACTTTGCACCTGTCTCATCCTGATTCGAACCCCAGAATTCTTTCTTTAATGACCTGACCAGGGAGATAATGTGGGATCTTCATCAGGTGCAGAAGTATGCATATGCCAGATAAACTGCCTATTCATATGGGTTGCTGCCGGTATTTAGAATCCCTGATTTCAAGGGATCATCTGAAAAAAGGGTACAGGATCTCATTGTGCTGACCGGGATCCGATATAAAAGGAGAGGGGTTCAATTGTCAGTTCTTCAGTCTTAATCGTTTTTATCGCCTGACTGGCTGCTTTTGCTGCCTGGAGTGTCGTGATATAGGGGATGGAATAATCAACCGCAACCCGCATGATCCTGTTATGATCATGGCGTGACTGCTTATCACCGAAGTTGTTGATGATAAGATGGATCTGACCGGCACGGATCATATCAACGACATTAGGAGATCCCTCTTTTACCTTGCGTAAGAGATTGACCGGGATATCATGAAGCGCGAGGTGATCGACGGTCCCACTGGTCCCGTACAGAACAAGACCTGCCTCGACAAAGGAACGGGCAACAGGGACTATCCCGTTCTTGAGCTCATCGGTAACCGAGATAAAGACATTCCCTTTCAGGGGAAGGGGGTTGTGTGCAGCAATACATGCCTTGTAAAAAGCACGGCCAAAATCATAATCGATACCCATCACCTCGCCGGTACTCTTCATCTCGGGCCCGAGAACCGTATCTACCCCGGGTAACTTATTGAAGGGTAATAGAACCTCTTTTACTGCCACATGCGTAATCGCGACCTCAGAATACCCGAGATCTGCTATCCGCTTCCCCATCATGATCTTTGCAGCCAGTTTTGCAAGGGGTATACCAGTTGCCTTGCTGACAAAAGGAACCGTCCGGCTGGCCCGGGGATTTGCCTCAAGGACGTATACTATGTCATCCTTTATGGCATACTGGATATTAACAAGACCAACAACCCCGAGACCGAGTGCTATCTTTTTTGTATACAGGGTAACCCGGGAGAGAACCGATGCAGATAACGACTGGGTCGGGATGACACAGGCCGAGTCACCACTATGAACACCAGCGACCTCGATATGTTCCATGATACCGCCGATAAGAACATCAGTCCCATCACAGACTGCATCAACATCAAGTTCAACTGCGTCTGAAAGAAACGAGTCGATAAGAACCGGATGGGTGCGCGAGACACGGACTGCCTCCTTCATGTAGCTTGCAAGTTCATCGCTGTCGTGCACGATCTCCATCGCTCTTCCGCCCAGAACATAGGAAGGCCTGACAAGCAGAGGATATCCGATCGTCTCAGCCTTTATCTTTGCCTCTTCTTCTGACGTTGCCGAGGTGTTCGGGGGTGTCGGGATCCCGAGTTTGTCAAGAAGAAGACTGAACCGGTCCCGGTCCTCTGCCACGTCCATCGAGTCAGGAGTTGTCCCGAGAATCCGTGTCGGCAGGCCCAGTTCCAGTATCGCCTTCTGCAGGGGTACTGCAAGGTTTACCGAGTTCTGTCCGCCGAACTGGACCATCACCCCGGTGTAGAAGTCTTTCTTGAGAATATGCAGCACGTCCGGAAGGTTCATCGGCTCAAAGAAGAGCCGGTCTGATGTATCAAAATCGGTTGAGACCGTCTCGGGATTGTTGTTGACGATATGAACCTCTATACCATCTTCCCGCAGCGCCTGGACCGCATGCACGGTACAGTAATCAAACTCGATTCCCTGTCCGATCCGAATAGGACCGGAACCAAGAATCAGAACCTTATTCGATTCACTACTCTCAATCTCACACGCTGACTCATACGTTGAGTAAAAATAAGGAGTCTGTGCAGGAAATTCTGCAGAACAGGTATCAACCATCTTGTAGACGGGATCCCGTAGCAATCCTGCCAGTTCAGATACCGGCACACCGGCAGATGCTGCAATCTCATCTGCTGAAAACCCGTAATTCTGGGCCTTACTGATCCGCTCCGGGGTCAGTCCCTGTTTCAGCTCCTCTTCCATCAAGACGATGTTTCGTATCTTCTCAAGGAAGAAAGAAGAGATTTTTGTGAGTTCTTCTATCTCCAAAACGGTCATGCCCTGGCGGAAGGCATCAAAAAGACAGGGAAACCGTTCGTCTGTCGGGCGGGAGAGGATCATCCGAATCTCAGAAAGCGACGTATGGCGAACGATATCGGTATCTATTGAATGAAGCGCCTTTACAAAAGCCTCCTCCAGGCTTCTGCCTATCGCCATCACTTCTCCAGTACTCTTCATGGCAGTTGTCAGTGACCGGTCAGCAGTCTTGAACTTATCAAACGGCCACCGGGGAACCTTAACAACAATATAATCAATGGAAGGTTCAAATGAGGCAGGAGTGGTTCCGGTAACGTTATTTTTGATCTCATCAAGACGAAGGCCTATCGCAATCTTTGCTGCAACCCGTGCAATCGGGTACCCGGTTGCCTTGGATGCGAGCGCTGATGACCGGGATACACGAGGATTGACCTCTATCACCCGGTAATCACCGTTATTGTATGCAAACTGGATATTGCACCCCCCCTGGACATCGAGTGCACGGATAATCTTTAACGCTGCGTTTCGCAGAAGATGGAACTCATCATCACGAAGGGTTAGTATCGGGGCTACCACGACACTCTCACCGGTGTGAACACCCATGGGATCGACATTCTCCATTCCGCAGATGGTGATACAGGTATCTGCAGCATCCCGCATCACCTCAAACTCAATCTCTTTCCAACCGGCAACACTCTCCTCTATGAGAACCTGGTGAATGCGTGACTTCCCAAGCCCGAGCTCGGTAATCCGTACCAGTTCATCCATATCATGGGCTATCCCTCCTCCGGATCCACCAAGAGTATACGCAGGCCTGATGATAGCAGGAAATCCGACCAGTTCTGCTGCCTCCCCGAGCATATCCATCGAACTTACAATCATCGATTTGGGAACAGGCTCATGGATCTCCTGCATCAAATCCCTGAACTTCTCACGATCTTCACCCTGGTAAATCGCCTGAAGCGGTGTTCCGAGAATCTGCACACCAGAGAGAGCACCCATCTCGGCAAGTTCCGCGGTCATGTTAAGCCCGGTCTGTCCTCCCATCCCTGACAGGATACCATCTGGTCTCTCTTTCTCTATGATCTTTGCGATCACGTCTGGTTCGAGAGGTTCAACATAAATGACATCTGCCATATCAGGATCGGTCTGAATGGTCGCGGGATTCGAGTTAACCAGCACCACCTCGATACCTTCCTCACGCAGGGCACGACAGGCCTGTGACCCTGAAAAATCAAATTCTGCTGCCTGCCCTATCTGGATGGGACCTGAACCGATGAGAAGGACTTTTTTTATTGCTGGATTTTTTGGCATCAGGACAACCTCGCAAACATATCATCAAAAAAAGACTTCTCGGTATCATGCGGGCCGCTATGCGCTTCAGGATGGAACTGCACGCAATAAATTCCCAGGTACGGATCGCAGAAACCTTCGAGCGTGCCGTCATTCATATTGACATACGTCATTTCACATCCTTCAGGAAGGCTCTCCTTGATAAGAACAAACCCATGATTTTGAGAGGTGATAGAAACGGTCCCGTCCCGGCATTGTACCGGCTGGTTGGCACCACGGTGACCAAATTTCATCTTTTCTGTCTCTCCACCAAGAGCAAGACCGCAGATCTGATTTCCCATACAGATTCCAAATGTCGGGATCTCTCCAAGAATATCCTGAACAGTCTGTCTGGTTCCTGTTACTGAGGCAGGATCACCAGGTCCGTTGCTGATAAACAAGGCATCAGGTTTCCCTTCCAGGATCTCATCTTTTCGGGTATGATAGGGATACAAGGTAATGTCAGCTCCCCTTGTGCGAAGACTCGTTACCATATTCTTCTTTATCCCAAGATCAAGCACCGCTATCTTCTTTCCCGGACCGGGGATATGGCAGGGCTCGGTGACTGATACACGAGAGATAAGGTTTTTTTTTCCGATAAAAGGCTCGTCTCTGGCCTTTTGTATCGCATACTCCTCGTTGTCATCTCCTACCAGAAGACATGCGCGGAGTGTTCCCTTTTCCCGGGTGATGATCGTAAGCTTTCGTGTATCCACGTTACTGATACCTGATAATCCCTCCTTCTCAAAAAATTGAGGAATGGTATCATGATATTCAGGTTTTGCACATGCCTCCCGGAGGACACATCCCTCTGCCCAGACCCGTTTACTCTGAAAATTATCCGTATCTACGCCATAATTGCCGATCTGGGGAAAGGTAAACATGAGTATCTGCCCATGATAACTTGGATCGGTGAGAGCCTCCATATACCCGGTCATCTGGGTTGAGAATACCAGTTCTCCTGATCGCTCTCCAGGGACACCAAATCCCTCTCCTTTTACAAACGTGCCATCTTCTAACCCCAAAACCGCCTTCATAAATGCCCCATACCTGTGGGATTGGAATCCTATTAACAATACCTCTTATTACCACCAGACAACCCTTTCCAATACCCTTCCTAAAAACCTTACCAATGTCCTGTCCGTTTATCTCTGTGATCATATTACACGAATCACGATATAAAGAGAAATTTCGCTGATTATCAGATAAAAATTAAGAATACCCATAAAAAACCAGAGACGGGAAAGGGGACAGTAAAGTTAATTTCTTGCGGAACAACTAATTATATGATGGCTGTACCAAAAAAGGTTTTTTTTACCAGAGGAACAGGGGTTCACAAAGACCGGCTTGCTTCGTTTGAGTCAGCTCTTCGCGATGCAGGAATTGAACGCTATAACCTTGTTTATGTCTCAAGCATCTTTCCTCCAAATTGCATTGAAGTCTCCAGGGAAGACGGACTAAAAGAACTTGCCCCGGGCGAGATTGTATATGTGGTACTGGCCCGCAATGAAACAAATGAACCAAATCGTAGATTAACATCAGCAATCGGGCTTGCACTACCCAAAGAGTCAAATCAATACGGATACCTTTCAGAACACCATGCATTCGGTGAGACAAAAGAAGACTCGGGAGAGTATGCAGAAGATCTTGCTGCGACCATGCTCGCAACAACCCTTGGCATCTCGTTTAACCCAGACACAGCATGGCAGGAACGTGAGCAGATCTACAAAGCGAGTGGAAAGATCATCACAACCTCACATGTCTGTGAGTATGCCCACGGGGATGAGAACGGACTCTGGACCACCGTTATTGCTGCTGCGGTCTTTATCATCTGAATTTGAATCGATACTACCTGAATAGACGTCTGTTGACATCGGTGTAGATATATACTAGATAATACCAATTTCTCATAACCAACACCCACGATCCACGTGCTGACAGACGATTTTTATGGATTCAGTTACACAAAACGAGCAGAAGACCAGGATCAAGCTGGCTGATGAAGCCCTGGAAACGCGCGATTATGTCCGTGCTCTCCGGTATTACCGGGATGCTGTACAAAATGAACCATATAATCAACGAATTCTTATCAATCTGGGATTCTGTTATGCAAGAACGAACAACTATACCGAGGCAAAACGGTGCTTTGAGACTGCCTTGCAGGTTGAACCGGATAACCGTGTTGCAAAACAGAATCTTTCCCGGATAAACACAGTACGGCAGAAAAAACAGAGAGGAACCGGGAGAATTGCTTCCCGGATCCCCCCTGAAGAACTGGTGTTTATCAGGTATATGCAGTGGGGATCGGAACTGATAAAGAAAGGAAATTATTACTCAGCCCTGCAATTCTTTCGTGAAGCAAGCGGAATTCACCCAGATTTTGTAGAACCCTACAAAAGAATCGGGTATTGCTTTGCGAAACTTCACAATTACAAGGAGGCAGTTTTAGCATTTGAAGATGCACTCCTTATCTTTCCTGATGATCCGGTAGCTCTTGACTGCCTGGACCGGTGTAAAGGCAGGATGGTTGGGGATTACCGGGCAGGAATGCAACAAAAACCAGAATATCAGGCATATGAACCGGCACCTGAACCGGTTCCAATCCCCTTCATCTCCATGGAACCTGGTGAAACCGAAGAGACAACGCTGTCACCGGTATTGCACGAAGAGCCAGATTTTGAGATATTACCTCTCGATACCGATATCGAAGAAAAAGATTCCCTCTCTCTGCAGCCACCTGATGTGGTATTACCTGATGTGATCGTACCCGAAGCTGAAGAATTGGTACCAGAACCTACAGGACTGGCAGATATTCCTGCTCCGGAACCGGTGGCAGAACGGGGGAAGCAAAAACCACCTATGAGTGATGATGACCTGATTGCTGCCATCCTGTCCCAGTATGCAGATGAGATACCGGTAGAGAAACCAGCAGAAGAACAGGAACCCTCAGCAGAGGAAAAAAGCAACGGAAGAACAATTCCTGATGAACAGAAAAGAGAGGAACAGGACATTTCCGTTTCAGTTCCCCAGGATAATAACAAAGAGAGGCATTACGTGGAACTAACAGACGATCAGATGGATGCATTAAGAGAACTGGGAAATATTGGGGCTTCCCATGCCGCTACAACACTCTCAACGATGTTAAACACCCCTATCATGATGAATGTCCCTGAGATAAGCATCAATGATATAAAGAGCGTGAATACCAAACTCGATCAGGAAGATGCAGCTCTTGTCTACTTCAGGATGGAAGGAGAGATCTCAGACGCAGGGTATGTTGTGCTCCATGTTCCCAAGGAATCAGTCATTCAGATGACAAGTATCATGCTCGGACTTCCGCCGGATCTCAAACGGGATCTCGATGAGATGGATGAGAGTGCCTTAAACGAGATCGGAAATATCATGGTATCTGCATTCCTTGACGGTACCGCAGAACTCCTGGGTATCATCATGCTTCCCTCTCCACCCCGGATACTCTTTGATAAACCGGAAAAACTCTTTGCCCTCATCATCGAAGAGAGCAACATCTCATATCAGAGTGTGGTATTCTTCAAGACCGAGATGCAGTGTGATGAGTATGAACTGACGTGTAATATACTCATGCTCCCCAACCCCCCGGTCCTGCATGATATTATCCGCATGCTTGAGAAACTAATCGAAGATTCACTCGAAAAAAGCAGTTAAATCTCAATAAAATTCCCGGTTGCATACTTAATGGTGTACCTGGCTTTTTGTTGAGGGTAATACGTAACCGTCCGGCCGACAGTACCTCCCACATCTTCACTGACGATGCGTATCTTCTCCTGTGCTAAAAGCAGACGCAGCATCTCAACATTTCGGTCTCCGATATTTAAGTTTCCTGAAAAGTTCTGAAACATTGAAGCTCCCCCGGCCAGTTTTGCAATGAGCGTTGTTCTATTTGCTCCCTTCCTCTCCAGTTCCTGCAATAAGACAGCAATGGCAGTATCTGCAAACTTACCCGGCCGTTCCGGGGTCTTTCCCTGGCTATCAGGGAGCATAATGTGGGCAAGTCCGCCAATTCCCGATGTAATGTCATGAAGAACAAGACCCACACAGGAACCAAGACCGATGGATGAGAGAACGATATCCCCAACGTGATGTTCCCCGATTCCAATGAGAATCACCTCAAAATTAGGTTTTCCGATTGATACTGTCACAGTGAAGACCTTTCCCACGTATTATATTGAATCGTCATTCTCACACTGCCAGAAGTTTTTCCATCCTCGTGAGAAGTTCGACAAGCATCTTCTGATCTGGTAACAGGAACAGGTTACTGTTTATGTGGTACTCATCACAGAGCAGTTCTGTCTGAAAGAGCATCACCTCATTGATATCAAGACTCTGGTTCTGGATAGCAAGGATACTCTGTATTCCGGCGAGGGCCATATCTATCGTCAGGTATGGCGGAGATGGAAGCAGGATGATCCCAAGAAGGGCAGCGATAGCATCAAGGAATGATGAGATCATGATATTGCCAACCTCTTTTAATGCACTCTCATCCATCTCTCCGATCAAGCGATCCGTTCCTGACGTACCGATCATGATATTTGTCAGGGGAATGATGGAATCATTCTGTACATACAGAATGATAAACCCGTCACCACCAACCTCTCCTTGGATCTGAAACGCAACCAGTGCGGCCCGATCATCGCTCACATACCGGGACATCTCTGCCAGGTCCACAATTGTAATCTCAGGCACCTCGATGGCGATGGTTGTGTTGAGCATGGTTGAGAGTGTTGTAGCTGCATGCGCTGCCCCGATATTTCCCAGTTCCTTTAGAGTATCACAGTTTTTTTCAGAAAAGATTATTCCGTTACTCTTCTCCTTTGAGGTCACTGCAGAAGTAACAACTGTCTTTGGTCTCTTTTTGGTACTCCTTTGGGTGGTTGGCTCCTTGATAATCGAGTTTACGTCAAGAACCGGAACAACCTCTCCGTCACCCGGGATCGTCACCCCGCTTATCCCTTCACATGACCCGACAAACTTACTTAAGGGTTTGATAACAACTTCCTGCTGCCCTTCGATAAGATCCGCAACGATTGCCCCTTTCTGGTTCTGATACTGTAAAATGATGAGGATCTCACCATTTTCACTCTTCCCGAACATATCATCAAGAGGATACAGAGTGATAATCTCCTCCCGCATAAGAATCGCTTCTCCCTTTCCAATCCTTCGTATCGGAAATGCAGCAAGACTTGCAACCTCTGCAACGTTATTGATGGGGATTGCACACCGTCGGTTATTCATCCTGACCATCATCACCATAACGATAGCCATCGTGGGAGGTAAGACGAGCTCAAACCGAGTACCAATTCCTGGTTCAGAATCCAGTTTGATTGTACCCTGAAGTGCATTAATAGAGGTCCTGACGACATCAAGCCCGACACCACGCCCGCTGATATCGGTTATCTTCTCTGCGGTTGAGAAACCGGGAAGGAACAGTAACTCATAGGCATCCTCATCAGAGAGATCATCGAGTGCTTCCTTTGATGAAAGTCCCCTTTGAAGTGCTTTTTTCTTAATTAATTCAGCATTGAGTCCCTTTCCATCATCCTCGATAACCAGCACGACATTATCCTTGTCACGGGAGGCAGACAGACGAAGAATTCCTTTTGGATTTTTCCCTGCTTCTCTCCGTTCTTTGGGAGATTCAATGCCGTGGTCGATCGCATTCCTGATAAGATGCAACAGGGGATCATTTAATCCGTCCATTACACTCCGGTCAAGTTCCGTGTCTCCACCCTCGATGATGAAATCTACCTCTTTCCCTTCCTTTGCTGCAATATCGCGGACGGTTCGGGGAAACCGGTTAAAGATCTGGTTGAGCGGGATCATCCTGATATCCATCATCAGGATCTGGAGATCGGCAACTGACCGGTTGACCATGTTTAAGGTCTCATCCAGTTCCTTTATCCGGTACTTCTCTGCAATCAGCTCCAGTCTGCCACGATTAATGACGAGATCCTCGACAAGGTTCATCATGTGATCAAGACGCTCAATATCGACCCTGATATTCTTGACCTCGCGTACCTTCTTTTGTGCGGTACCATCCCGGGCTGCTGCTCCAGAGGGGCGCTGCTCTGCCGGTCTATCCTCTGATCGCTTTATCGCAGGTGTGCCGCGAACCGGTTTCTGTCCGCCCCGTGAAGGGATAACGGTATAGGAGGCTACATCAGAACTCACCAGGAATGATTCAATCCGGTCTGAATCACTTTCTGATGTAAACCTGATATCAAGAACCCCTGAGAAGTCCTGATCATCTTCAATGGTCTCCAGGGGAGGAGTTATCGCAATTATCTCACCAATGGTCTTAAGGCCGGAGACAATCAGCATCCCTCGTAAATTTTTGGAGTCACACGTATCTGACATCACAACATGAATGGAATATTCCGGCAGACCAACAGACAGGGGAGACGGAGGAGGAGAGACGGGTGCCATCACTTCCTTTAAAGGAAGGGCAACCTCTTTTGGGGTCTGGGATGGTGTTTGTATCCCTGACTGCTCAACAGATCCTTTTGCAAAATCTGAGGATGATATCATCTTCTGGAGAAAATCTTGTTCTGCATCAGTCTGAACGGTTATCTCCATTGAGCCGGAAAATGAAGGATCATCTTCAATAGTCTCGCGGGATGGTGAAAGGGAAGTTATTGTACCGATACTCTGGAGATTCACGAGAAAAAGCATTGCTCGTAAATTTTTTGAATCGCAGGTGTCAGACATCTCAATACGGATATCATACGTGGCCATACCGGCTGGAAATGATGATTGGGGTGCAGAGGTTTTTGGAGATGCTGCACCGGATACCATGGAGACATCTTTCTTCTCTATTGAGACCGATGCAATGTCAGAGGTACCGGTAATAATCGCTATGGCCTCATCACCGCTATCTGAGGTCATTACGATATCAATCGTCCCGTCAAAGGATTCGTCATCCTCAATCGTCTCTCTTGGAGGAGTAAGAGAGGATATAATCCCGATACTCTCAAGATTCTGCAGAACAACCATTGCTCGTAAATTTTTTGAATCACAGGTATCTGAGAGGGTGAGATGAACATGATAGGACCGTGAACCGGAAGGCTCGGTCTCTGTCACCGGTGAGGATATTGATGTCTGCTCTTGTTCAGTCTGGATCTGTCGAATTTCAGGCGTGCCCGAATCAGCAGGGAGAGGATGACCGGCATCGGCAGAAAGCCATCTTTTCAGTGATGCAACCCGTGCCTCGAGATCGATAACATTCCCGTCCCCCCCTGTCTCGATGTCATCAATCATCATCTCGATATCATCGACCCCGGCAAGGAGGTCGTCGATTAACTGCTGGGAAACCTGCAGGGTACCATTTCTGATTCTTGAGAAGACATCCTCGAGGGCATGACAGACCTCTTCCATGGTGCTGTATCCCATAGAGGCTGACATCCCTTTGAGTGAATGAGCAGAGCGAAAGATGTTATCGATGGCAGTTTCATCTGATCCCTGCTCGAGGATCAACAGATTCTGAACAATACTCTCATGGTTTTCCCGCGATTCTGCAACAAACAGGAGCCGGTAGCTCTCCATCTCGCTCATATCATATCACTTCGCTATGGCTTTTGCCGTATCGGCAAGACGGTCTGCTATTGCCGTTAAAGGGAGTACTTCATCAACACAATTCGTGTCAAGGGCCGATCGTGCCATACCATATACCAGACAATCCTCCTGTCTGCAGACAAAGGTAACCCCCCCTTTCTCTTTTACCGCCTGTGTCCCTTCACCCCCATCCCTGCCCATTCCTGATAGGATGACCGAAACAATGCGGGGACCGTACACTTCAGACGCTGATATGAATGTTTTATCTACTGCAGGGCGGACATTGTGCACGGGCGGTGCGGTTGTATGGATAATTTTTCCTGCTTTTTTTCCTGATGGATCCAGGTACGACGAGATGACGGTATGATACCCTGCTTTTGAGACATAAACCTGCCCCTGTGATAGGATATCGCCGTTTGAGGACTCCTGGATCGTTAAGGGAGATATTTTATTGAGTCTGGCTGCGAGAGCTGCAGTAAATCCACCGGTAGGCATGTGCTGGGTCACGACCACCGCAGCCCTGATATCATTCGGGAATGAAGAGAGGATAATATCTAACATCGGTGGCCCTCCGGCAGAAGATCCAATAAGAATAAGGACTTCTGCTGCCTTATCAGACGTTTTTTCCTTGACGTGAACGATAGGAATCGAGATGAGATTGTGTATCTTCTGGCATATCTCGCCACCTGCCTCCCTGACATTACTGATACCTTTGGGTTTGAGGAGAAAGTCATCAGCGCCAAGGAGAAGTGCCTCTTTTGTGGCTGCAGCGCCTTCAGAGGTGAGCGAACTGAGCATGAGTGTCTTTGGAAAGGTTGGAAATTCCTTTCTGTGTTCTAAAACCTGCAACCCTGACATCTTTGGCATCTCAATATCAAGGGTTATCACGTCGGGTTTTAGTTCCCGGATCTTCTCAAGAGCTTCTACTCCGTCTGATGCGGTCCCGATGACGGTAATATCAGGATCGCTTGAGAGCATGTCACTGACTATGGTCCTGATAAATATCGAATCATCGATAATGAGGACTTTAATCATTATCAAGCACCAAGAACGTTCCCTATCTCTTCAAGAACTTTGGGAGCCTGAAAGGGTTTTACTATATATCCCCTGGCTCCACTCTTTATCGCAAGTTTCACCATCTGTTCCTGGCCGACTGCTGTGCACATGATAACTTTGGCATTTGCATCCAGACTTTTAATAGCCTTTAATGCCTCAATTCCATTCATCTTCGGCATTACTACATCCATGGTCACCAGATCAGGCTGCAGTTCCTTGTACTTCTCGACACCGACATCCCCATCCTCTGCTTCACCGACAATCTCATGTCCTCCGGAAGAAAGGATGTTTTTAAGAAGAGTCCGCATAAACAATGTATCATCAACGATGAGAATTCTGCCCATAGAAAAATATCCTCCTGTAATAATCTTGCATCTTCTCTAGATATTGGTTTGTATCACTTATGCCGGCGGTCTGAGTGCTTCAGTGATATATCTGACTCCTTTTGGAGTCAACTGGACTTCTTTTCTGATCATCACAACCTCAACCAGTTTTAACTTCAGTAACGTCTCGTATATCGCATCCAGTTCAGTCTGTGAGATATTTAACATATTCTCGATAGCATGCGTATCCATGCCACTATATACGAGCATTGCAACCTGGGCTGACTGGGCATCAAGCTGCTCCAGCTCACCTCCTTTCATATCCTTGTCTTTTGTCGCATCACGAAGAAAACTGTACAGAACCTGCAGGGTTGAGAGGGGACAGAGAACAAAACTGGTGACCACCTCGTTCTCATCGAGAAAATCAATCTTGACCACGTCAAGTTTCTTCTTTTGCAGTTCACGTTTTGTCAGTTCAAGGCTGGTAACCTCATCTAAAGGTACACAGACCTGTTTATCCTGGCTGACAAACCAAATCCCTGTCTTTAATACGGCAACAGCTCCCTTCTCCCACTTCGCATCAGTCACTAAAACCCCACCCCTGATCGCAGGAGACATGAAATGCGCCATGAGACGGTATGCATTACAAGACATGATGATCCGCTTTTTTAAGACCACAAGCACCTTTTCTACCGATGCAATCTTGTAATGGTTCTCGGTCTTTGATTCTCCGGTTGCAGTAAGAAGAAGTACCGTTTTATGCTGACGGAGATCAACAATGGAACGATACGGGATATCTTTGTTATAAGGTTCACGAAGGCTAAGACCACTCTCGGTAACATCTATCTTTGATGTTACCCATGCCCCGTCCTTTTCAATCTTAACCGGAACCTCAGTCATACAATCCCCTGTTCCATTGTGTACCTATTATCTCTTTTTAATCTTTTTAGTAATTATATTCATAATATCCTGTAATTCATCCTGTAACTGTTCAGCAGATACATCGATATCTTTGAGATCACGTAAGAGACAATTATCATCTTTCTCTTTTAGTTCATTTATATCTGCTTTCAGGGATGCGATAAGGTCATCATCACCGCCACCACTCCCAAACGCACCCAGTTCGTACTGCTCCTCGCTCTCTTCATCCCCCCCGTACCCATACGGGGAGTCGTCACCTGAAGAGTAGGAAGAGATATCTGACATACTGATTGAATCGCCACCCTCCATGCTTGCCAGTATGTCATCAGATCCACTTGCCGAACCGGTATCCATGGCGCTGCTGTAGATAGAATCGATATCATCGTCACCGACCGCATTTTCATCAAAAATTATCTCATCATCTTCCTCAGAGGTTGCGATATCAAGTTTCTGAACATCGCTCGCCTCAGGCATTGCGGAATCTTCGGCAAAAGGGGTCCTGATACTCTTGAACTCATCATCAGGATTCATGGAATCCAGCTCAGAATCAAGATCCAGATCGATATCAAAATCATCAAGGAGATCCGCGTCTATATCTTCTTCTTTCTTCCTGATAACCGTCTGTCCGGTAGTGGATTCACTTTTGTCTTTTTCTTCAGATCCTGGTTGTGGGGTATCTGCTTTTCCTGGCCTTTTTGTATCCCGTTGGGTAACATCTTTTTCTGCAGAATCCCGTGAGAGGGATGAGAAAAGACTACTCTTCTCCTTCTTTGTTTTCTGTGTATCTGATCCTCCCTTTCCTGACAAAAGGGAGAACGGGGAACTTTTTCCTGCTGCTTCTCTCTTTTTTGGCTCTTTCTTTTGTTTTGGCTCTTTTTTCGGTTTTATTTTTTTTACTTTTGGTTTGCGGTTTTTTAACACATATCTGATCTCATGGATGACATCGCCGATGATGATGGCACCGGTTACAACGAGCAGGATGCCTGCGAGCCCAAACAGAGCAACCATGAGGTACACCACAGGAATATCAAAGATGAGAAGAACAGATCCCCCGATAACAATCACGAGAAAGAGAATAAACCGTCTTGAGGAATCTGACAGGTTCATCAGTTAAACCCCCTCAAATGCCGGGATCTGGAAGAACAATCCTATTAAAATCGGTGCGATAACGTAAATAATTCCGCTGACTGCACAGATAAGACTGGCAAAGAAATAGAGCAGGTACCGGTCACCACCCATCACAATCTTGCCGGCAAGGGTATTTGATATTACAAGCATGGAGACGATAATAACGACATACCTGCCGATGACAACATCATCAAAGTTTGCAAAAACAAAGAGGGAGCCGGCAAGGGATCCACCAACCGATGTTCCTGTCCCTGAAAGAGCAGCACTCGAATCCTCAAGGGTGCTCATCACCTGGGTAACTGCAACGCTCATTGTTGTCAGGATATGGTACAGAAATAAAAAGATAGCAACCATCATCGCATGCATCGGAACAAGAAGGGTGATAAATCCCATCGAGACGTTCTGACGGTGATCACTTAAGAGAACCTGCTCCAGCATGGAAGAGCCCACGATCTGCCCCACCTTGTCAGCAGCACCACCAAGCTCGAGTGCATCCCGATAGATGTTAAGATACATAGAGATAAGGAAACTGCCACTGTCGTTCACAAACCGGATCCAGGTCTGGTGTTCGTTTAAACCCAGGTTTAACTTGGTATATACTGCTCCGATGAGAGGCTCAAGAACCACCAGTGATTTCTTGTCTATCTCCTCGATAGCTCTCACCATAGTGCCCCCTTTTCCTCCCTGGATAGACCCGAGCCCCCTGATAAAAGTGGGAAATTCTGCATCGCGCTGGGTGACATTGGTATGATCAATATACCCGATAACCCCTATCGGGAAGAGGAGCATTCCGATAAGAAGAAGGATAAGACCAAAGTTCATTCCAAGAAAAAGGAGAAGAACAACGATGATGATTAGAACCGGAACAATACGCCGCTCTATCCGGTGAATCATGTTCTGCTCCGGTGAACCTAAGGAAAGACCATGAGTCTTTGGATCTGCAGGAACTGCCTTAAACATCATCACCAGACCCAGGACCGATATCGTCCCTATCAGAAGGTACGAGACAGACAGGGTTGCACTGACATCATCAGGAGCGAATATGGCAACAGACACCATGATGATGATTCCCACGAGAGCACCTGAAAAGAGGAGCGAGATATAGGCGTCACCCCACTTCTTGAGCATCTCTATTCCCTGTTCATAATGACTCCGGTACACGTTTCGTATGGTATCAAGCTCCCCCATGATGTAGTCTGCATCAGGCACACCCGATTCCATCGCGTTTGCATACCGGTTGAGCATCGATTTGAGCATCTCGTTCTTTACTTTCTTGGATACCATCACCAGGGCTTCGACATAACTATACCCCCACCGTCTCACAAAGAGGAACACCTTCTGGATATAACGGGTTGAGACGTACTCCCGGCGGGCACCAGTGTACGCAAATATCTCCGGACGGGTTGCCTGGGCCGTGATGATGGCAGCCATATAGGTCATCATAAAGAGGAGATCTGCGCCCATGCGCTTGTCTTCGATAATGAATTTATAAAGCCGGGCTTTTATCGATTTCAGGGCACCTTCAAACGGGATTTTGCCCTGGTTTGATGCTCTCAGCTTATCGATAAATCCCCCTTCTGCCATACCATTCTCCCAAACAGTTACGTCTCGATCTCGAGGAGTCCCTGCTTCTTGACCTTGGTCATCATGTGAAAGAGCTCGATGAAATCGGTGTACCCTGCTTTATGAAGTCTTTCGAGAATCTTAGCCCTTTTTTCAACTTCCATGTATATCTGGGCCCTTTTATGCTCAGGCATACCAAGCATGGTTGCGATCTTTGATTCAAGGAGGTAACTTGACCCTTTGCCGGTGAACTCGTGCGTGTCGGTGACCGGGTCCCAGGTAAAGACCTCCACAAAAGAGAAACCACCACTCTCGGGATCAAACCCTACCAGCTCACTCACATTCAGCATCCGCCGCACCGTACTCCCGTCCGGCCGCCTGACAGCACTCTGGATGACCACCAGGTTTAAGTTATCAATAAAGGTCTTTGGGATAAGGATGGGATCACCGGTAAGACGCTGAATAAGTTTCTCAACGGTTGATGCGTGGAATGTGCTCATAACCGGGTGTCCGGTCTGCATGGCACCGAATGCAACCGCTCCTTCGACTCCACGGATCTCTCCGACCATTATCATGTTGGGACGCTGACGTAGCGCGGCACGCAGAAGGTCAAACATCGTGACATCGCCACCTTCTCCTTCCCCTTTCCCTTTTCCTTTTGAGACTTCCTGGGTCCAGTTCCGGTGGGGAATGATAAGTTCCGGGGTATCTTCGATACTCACGATCTTGCTTTCAGGCGGGATGAAGGTGGTAAATGCATTCAGACTCGTTGTCTTCCCGCTCGCCGTCTCGCCGCTCATGAAAAGAGACATTCCGTTCTCGATACAGATCCAGATGTATGCCGCCAGCTGGTAACTGCAGGTCTTGAACTCAACAAGCTTCGTGATACTGATGACATCATCCATGGCTTTACGGATAGAGAAGTTGCTGCCACGCCTGCTGACATCGGTGCTGTAAACGATGTTGATACGCGACCCGTCAGGGAGGGTTGCATCAACGATCGGGTTGCGGTAGGTTATCGGTCTGCGTGCTTTTTCTGCAAGCTTGATACAGAAATCATCGAGAACCTTCTCGTTATCAAATCCGACAACAGATTTAAGCCCTTTAAAGATCTTGTGCTCAATAAACAACGGGCCCAGACCGTCACAGGTGATATCCTCGATAAAGATATCCTTGATAAAGGGAAAGAGAAGACCAACATCTACTTTATCGCGGATCATCTGGTACTCGATTGCGGTATACTCCTGCGGGGTCACAATCACCCGCCCGTCAGCAAGCCGCGGTACCTCAGCAAAGAGGGTTTCTGCTTCAGCTGACGGGGTTGAACCGATATCAGATACCAAAAAATCCTTGATCTTGTCTTTTGCGGTCTTTGGTCCTTCTATCCGTAAGAGGGACGGATCGATTGCCTCGCCGCGCGGTTTTATGTAGGTAACTTGTTTCAGCAGGTTCTTTAAAACCCGTCTTCTGTCCTCCTCTGTTTCGGGATCTTCCTCAAGAGCATCAAGCAGGTCAACGAGCTTATACTCGATCGCCGGAAGTATCTTCCCGATATTATGGAGAAATGAGGGTTCTATCGGGATGTAATAATTCCTGACATCATTAGGATCGAAGAAGATATGGATAAAAATGGGCGGCTCGGCCGGGTAAATGAGGTTTGGATCCTTCATGGTTCGCATCTCACGCTTTAACTCTGAAAAGAAGAGGGGTATCCCGAACTCGTCAACCGGAAAGATGTGAAGATACTCAAGAAGATGAGGATAATCCCGTACGTACTCCTTGGCATTTAACGGGAGCATTCGGTACAGTGCACAGGACTCGATATTTTCGATGCATTCCTCTACATCATGACTCTCTGCCTCCTGGAAGGGAACTGTCCCATGTATTGATAATTTTCCCATATCAGACTTTTGCCACTGATATCGGGATGATCTTCATCCCGTATCCGGGGTGTACCTCAAAACTGACCAGATTTCCGGTTGTTTTGCGTGCTCCACGAACCTTGACCACCTCCATGACCATGACATACTTCTCTCCCATGAGCTTTCGCATCATTAAGAGATGGGCATCACAGATGGATCTGACCCGTGTTAAGACATCATCAGAGAATGCATAACTGTGCATCGTGATAAGTATGGTCTTTCCATGATCGCATACATTCTTTGCCTGTGTCAGGAAGTTTAGGATCGCTTCCTGGCTTGTGTACTCAGTAAATATCGTGAGTGAATCGATGATGGCGACATCGGCATTTGAGTACTTGACATGACCGATGATCCGCTCTAAGATATCGTTCATTGATTCCTGGGTCCATTTGAACTCAACCAGGTGACAGTGAAAGAGCCTGATGTATCCCCATGCAAAAAAGTCAGAGATATCAAGGCTCATGGACTCCATCTGGGTCAGGAAACTCTTTGTTGTGAGTTCAGTCGAGAAGAGATCGACCCGCAGGTTGGCATGCATGGTTCCCCAGATGATCTGCTGGGTAAGCACACTCTTGCCAGTATCGTTCTCGCCCTCAATCAGGGTGAGAGAACCGAGAGGCAGACCATCAGCTATCTTCTTGTCGATCTCCGGGTTTCCCGTGGTCAGGATATGAGACTCTTCCTCTCCGAGAAGAAGAGAGATATCTGCCTGTTTTGATTCCTGCTCGAAGTCTAATTCTGCCATTGTGGTTCCCTGAAAGTATCTCTGAGTCTGGTGATTACTCGGGAGTATATGCTGATGCTGATATCCCGTTGGGGGTAGTTACCTTTGCCCATTCCGGAGTACCATCAATGTCTTCTATTGTTATAGTTAATGTCTCATCAGGATCCAGGAACCGCGGATTTATCGTATCAGGTGCGATTACAGGAGGGGACGGGATGATTGAAGCACCGGAATATCGTACCATTTCATTATTTACGAGGATATAGATATCAAGTTCATCCAGGTCCGAGATCACCGCATCGCCTGTGTTTTCTACAGAAAGAGTTAAGTTATACTTCCCAGTTTCAGAATCAAATCCAGGTGGAGAACTTGTAACGGTTATTCCCGTACCTAAAATTTCAATCTGGACCACATTCATCTCCTTCTGTGCACCAATCACGGTTTCAGAGGTCACGAGGATGCCGGTTGCTACCACGTACCCGGCTACGAGTATCAGGATTAATCCGATTGCACTGGTTATCAGTGATGTGACCATATTTTATAACGATGCTGCTTTCGTGAAGGTTACTGTTCTTCTTACACTATTGGGGAGAACAAAGGAGAAGTAAACGGTTTCTCCTTCAGTGAGGGAACCAATGGATGCCGATTTAATATCCAGCTGAACTGTCTCTCCGATATTCCAGACTGTATCAGACCCGCCACCGGCCATGGTTATCGTAAAGGATTCAAGCGGAAGTGCATTATTATACGGGAGATTCGTGATGCTTGAGGTACTTCCGATAAAAACATCGGCCTTTTCCAGTTCATACCGGGATATGGTGTCAACCCCGGTATTTTTAAGCCACACCTGGGCAGTATTTTCACTTTCGACCGAGAATGTATTCACGATGGCAAAATCGGTCCGCATCTTTTCGTCTGCCCCATGAGCCACGGTCCCGAATGTCTGACCAGCGTTGAAGATGACCGGGAATATGGCACTTAACAGTACTGATGCTGCTACCACCCCGCCGATGATAAATAGTGCACTGCTGATTGCCTCACTTGCCATAATACCCGGTCTTACTCATCCCCATCAGAGGGAATATACTCAAAGTCATTGATATCCTCCTCGATGATACTGTTATACGTCTCATCCCCTTCCTTTTGAACCGATTCGGTCCGTTTCTCAATGAGGAGATCTATCATATCACGGTCAAGGGTTGAGTCCTGTGGCAGGAGTATCCTGTTTAACTCATACAGTGCAAGAACAAAATCGTCTGCCTTTATCTCGTGAACCTCTCCGATTGACGGGGACATGAGCCGGGCGATGTCTTTTACCTGTTTACATGCTTCTTCACTGATATGACCCATCTCCTTGTAGGACTCAAGCATCAGATCCACCCGGTCGTGACCGTACTTCTGCACATTCTGCATCGTCCACTCAAAGAGGCTGTATACTTTCTGTATCTTCACTTTTTCCTTTGGTTTTTTCGGTTTTTCCGGTTCCTGCGGTCGTACCTGCGGGCTGGAAAAGATCTGGTTCCGAAGCGATTCAAGCATATCCTTCTCGGCTGCAAGGGATGAGAGTGATGAGGCGAGATCGGATCCATATCCCCCCCCAACCGGAGCAGTCATGGGCGCCGGTGATCCCGGTTTTATTGGTTCACCCGGTACCGGCATTTCATCTTCATTCATAACCTCTGTCTCCTCTTCTTCCTCTTCCTCATCTTCATCATAATCATCAATATACGCATCCATTGGTGCCGGTATGCCAGCCTGATGGCCCCCCACCATCTCGACCGGCTGTCCTTTCAATGCCTGGACCAATGGATTCTCAGCATCGTTCATCCGCTCCCGGATGTCGATTAACAGGCGTTTAATTGAGGTTTTGAGCAGTTCAACTTCATCCTTTAACTTGAGAAGCTGAATCTCCGGATCCTCGGCTGAGGCAGATGAGATGATACTGTCGACCTGCGCCTGGTTGACTGCCATAGTAATACATTGATTGTTTTTCGAGCTAATAAGGCTAATCCCGGTTGGAAGACGGTTGTTCCGGATATCAGGAGATAGGGCATCAATACGATTAATATCCACCCTGATTATCGATTGCCGGGCAAAATCCTGATTTTAACATCATCAGAAAACACAGGGGAATCTCAATTTTTCAGAGAGAAGGAACAGTACGAAACCGCACTCTCCTGACCTGATGATCTGCTCATATCCCTGATTGTTATACTCGATCATATTGTAATGCACCGTATCTGAATTGAGGTTTGGAAATAGATTCCCGGTGCGATAGAAAAAAACCGGATCAGGCAGGAAATAAAGTACAGCGTTATGGTGCTCTGTGAATCAGAGAGAGAATTTGTAATCAAAATCCCCGGTTTTCAATTGTGCCGATTTTCCCAATTCTTTTTATGGATTAAGGACAATATTAGGATATTTTATCATATCATGTACTCATCCAGAAAAATCGCTGTCGTCATCCCGGCGTACAAGGAAGAACTCCTCATAGGTGAGACATTACGCTCCATCCCCGGGTTTGTCGATGGTATCTATGCCGTTGATGACGGATCACCGGACGCCACCGGGGATCTCATCGATTCATATGCGTCTTCTGATCCAAGAATTATCCCGATCCACCACGATACCAACCATGGCGTCGGCGCTGCAATCATCTCAGGGTACAAAAGGGCATGTGCGGATGGTATGGATATCGTTGCAGTTATGGCAGGGGATAACCAGATGGATCCGGCATTCCTCCCCGAACTCATCGATCCGGTGTTATCAGGACAGTATGATTATGCGGTCGGAAACCGCCTGATAAATGAGACATTCAGGAGAGGAATGTCAAAGTGGCGGTTTGTCGGAAACTCCATCCTGACCCTGCTCACAAAAGTTGCATCAGGCTACTGGCAGCTGATGGATCCCCAGAACGGGTATACAGCAATCAGCAGGCGGGCTCTGGAGACGATAACCCTTGATGCTATTTATCCCCGATACGGCTACTGTAATGACCTTTTAGTCTGGCTGAATACGTATGGATTCCGGGTAAAAAATGTTCCTCATCCGGCACGGTACGGAACAGAACGATCAAAGATTAAATACTCGACGTATATTGTCCGGCTCTCATGGCTTCTCTTTAATGCGTTCCTCTGGCGGATGAAGACGAAATATGTTGTTTTTTCATTTCATCCGCTCGTGTTCTTCTATGCTGCCGGTGCATTTTTTTTATTTTTAAGTTTCCTGTTCGGCCTGTATGCACTCTGGTTCAAGTTCGTGGAAGACAACCCGATCTTCATTCCTGCAGTTGTTTCAGTTATTGTATTTGGGATCGGAGTTCAGTTTCTCCTCTCTGCAATGATGTTTGACATGCAGGAGGAGAATAAAGGGAGTTGGTACTAACATGTTTCAGAAATACCATCTTCTTTCGTGATACACGCATATATCCCAACTGCCTTAATAACCTGCAGCATTCCTGAAAAAAAAGGGGAAATTCTCTTTTCTGTGACCAGTTTTTATTCCCAGGCGGGGGATTATTATTCCATTCTTTCCAAATTAATTGCATGAATATCAGGATTTTTTATGATGGGGCAAACCTGGAACAGATACGTACCCTTCTCTTTGGAGGAACGATCCAGGGTGTTACCACAAATCCCTCACTGATGCGTAAAGAAGGAGTGAGAGATTACGAATCTTCGGCCAGAGAGATCGTTGCCGCCTGCAGCAATCTGCCGGTATCCTTTGAGATCTGTGCAGACGATCAGGAGGAGATCATAAGACAGGCCAAAATCATCGCAGGATGGGGAGAATCAGTATATGTCAAGATTCCCATCATCAGGACCGACGGATCTGAGAACACCGACATTATCCATCACCTGTCTGTAGAAGGTATCAAGATCAATGTAACGGCCATCATGACATCTGACCAGGCACATTCTGCAATTGCGGCTGTTTCCTCAGAAACACCATCAATTATCTCGATATTTGCAGGACGAATCGCTGACACCGGACGGGATCCAACCCCGACACTACGGCAGGCGGTAGCATGGGCCAGAGAGAAACATCCGGTTCAGGTCCTCTGGGCAAGTACCCGGGAGATATTCAATATCATTCAGGCAGAGACAGCCGGATGTCATATCATCACGGTCCCCCCTGATGTTCTGAAAAAAATTCCCCTGCTTGGAAAAGACCTCACCGCTGTTACCCTTGATACGGTTCAGACCTTTTACCAGGATGCACAGGAGAGTGGGCTGTCCTGCTGAAAAGAGAAAGAGACGAGACCCGGCAGAATAAGCGGTTCGTTATGCTTGACCGGGACGGAACCATCATAAAGAACATCCCGTACCTGTCAGATCCTGACCGGATCTCATTTTTGCCCGGTGCAATAGCGGGTCTGAACAGGCTTGTACAGGCCGGGTTCGGTCTTGTTATTATCTCCAACCAGTCAGGTATCGCAAGAGGACTGGTAACACCGGATCAGTTAAACGCGATTCATACGCGGATGTTGAAATTACTTGCAGACGAAGGTATCGTCATCTCCGGGATCTATCACTGCCCTCATCATCCGGATGACCGGTGTGCCTGCCGGAAACCACAACCCGGTTTACTGGTGAATGCAATCCAAGATAACCAATTTGATCCAGAGAAATCATTTATGATCGGCGATTCCATGGTTGATATCGGATTTGGAAAGAACGCCGGGGCCTATACCATTCTTGTAAGAACCGGGAACGGAAAGGAGACTGAATCTCTTGCGACCATCAGACCAGACTGCATCGTTGATACTCTTGCGGATGCTGCCGTCGTAATTCTGAGAATTTCATCAGGAGTTGTGTGATATCACACCATACGATAGCATGACTATCCGGCAGGAGAAATATAAACCTCTTCATTACAAAGACAGTATTAGGGGAGGAAAAGTCGAATGAGAGATAATGAATCGATCCAATGCCCCTGCTGCCATGGAACAGATGTCATCCCCATCATCTACGGATGTTCAGTTGCCGTGCCTGACCCGGAAAATGAGGGAGGGAGGATATATCTCCCTGACAAATGCCAGGATCTCACCGATCCCGAGTGGCACTGCAATACCTGTGGTTTTGAGTGGTGGGGAACCACACCTGTTTCCGGCTGCCCGGCATTACGAACCGATCACTCCTCATCTAAGCCCCGGTAATAATACTCGCCGGTACTCTTCTGCTCCCGGTCAAGATACGAATCCGGCTTGTTGATACGCGGTCTGCCGCTTATATCTCTCCTGAACGTAACCCCGAGCTGTGAGAGGAACGCATTCATCCCCTCCCTCATCTCAAACGGACCCCGTGCAGTACCACAAACCCCGGGTTCACCATCAAAGACCAGCAGACGCTCACTGATCATATCAACAAGGTAGATGTCATGATCGATAACCAGAATTGCCGCCTGCTTTCCTTCCACGTGGTGCCGGAATATCCGGGTCATCTTCATCCGCTGTTCCACGTCAAGGTGGGCGCTCGGTTCGTCAAGGACATAGAGATCCGCCTGTTGCGAGAGACATCCGGCAATCGCAACCCGCTGGAGTTCTCCTCCGGAGAGGGTATTTAACGGGGACTGGAGAATGGGAGTAAGTGTTAACGGCTCAATGATCTCATGCTGGTAATACGCCGAGTCAAAGGCCCGCGTTATCTGGCGCAGGTAAAACTCCACGGTATCAGAACTGTCACCCTTGATATACTGGGGCTTGTATGCGATCCGGACCGTGGTCTCCATAGACCCAACGTCAGGTT
>CAZSDZ010000020.1:0-46959 GCA_964605795.1 uncultured Methanoregulaceae archaeon | reverse complement strand
ATCGTCTATCTCATCATTACTCAAGGGATTATCGTCAAGCACCATTCGTGCCAGCCTTTTAATGACATCATCATACGTCTCCCGTGGAGTAATTTTGAGATCATCCAGAAGTGCCTTGGTCTCTTGTGTCATTCTGATGGAAGTGAGAACGGCCATATGGAAACATATTACCGTATGGCAGGGTATATGTATCGGAAGTGTCTCTTACCTGATCAATAACATCGGAATAACCGGAAAAAACGTTCCACAATGAAACATAAAAGAAGCAGAGATGTTTCATTTTTTTCACCGGGATACATCCCAAAACGGATTGTTTACCGTTCAAGTGAAAACCGGATCGACTCCTGGACTTCATTACGCAAGAGAGATATCCGCAACGGTACCAATCTCTCTCTTCAGTCTGACTGTATCTATTGAACGGATCTGATACCATAACGCTATCGATTCTTTGCATATACCACCTGTTCCAGGAGGAAGAAGAACTTCGTTTGGATAGATAACACGTTCCCTCGATTTTCATGAAGGTAATAGGATACCATTCACAACGGGAAGCATTTCTTTTTTGCCGGGCTGACCCCAAGCGAATCGTATCATGGAGATTCTATTACAATGGACTTCAGTGAAACCGAAGGAACGTGTTCTGTAACTTTAAGAATCTCAATCCCGACAAGATTATTCTTCTCATCGTAATCAAGAATTATTCCCGGCTTTACTTCTTCAGAATCTGATATTATGGTATCACAAAGACGTATATACAACGAATCAGTCTCTTTATCAACAGTAACTCTCATAGTTGAATCCTCCTGTCAAAAAATACGGTAATTATTTGAGGTGGATCTGATATTGGATTAATAATAACCCTCAATACTTTTCCATCTGCCTCCGGAATTGGCTTTAAATAATGTATCTCATCATGCTGCCGTTTTTCTGTCATCACTGGCTCATGAAATGTGCGGATTATCCAATCTTCCTGAATATTACGCTCATGCATCATTATTCGTGCATGAGCAGTATACTTCAAAAAGACGTCCATATACTATCTATTGCTATTACATCAGATATATCTGGTGGTAATATAGGATTATTTCAGCGAAATTATGTGAATACCAGAGAATAATCTGAATAATATCTGATTCCGTAAAAGAGACCAGGGACTACATGAAAAACCCACACATATAAAAAATTACTTCTCCTCCCCCCGGTGAATCCATTCGGCAATTGTCCTGTACTCGGCAACCGGATCCCCTTCTTTTTTCACGATAAAACCGCCGTTTGCCCTGATATCTGCAGCAGCTGCCGGATCGCAGTCATAGCCTGAGTACAGGATAAACCGGGTGGTGACTTTTGCAAGCCTGAGCGCCCGGAGCAGGTTACTGCCGTGCATCCCCGGCATGGACTGGTCAGCGATGATAACATCATACTTATCCGGATCATCAAGAACCGCTGCAAAGGCCTCGTCACAGGAGAGAAGACCGTCGACCTCACAGTCACCGAACTCACTGAGGTAGAGGGATCCGATCTCAAGGATCGAGGGATCGTCATCAACAAAGAGAACCCGGACCATTACTCACCGCCCCCCCTCGTTTCCGTAACCCTGCTCCCGGTAACACTGCCGGGGAACCAGAAACTCCATGCAGATGCTCTCGTCGGCAGTCTCTTCTCTCCTGATAGTGATACCGGTTGCCGCAAAGATCTCTTCGGAATAAAAAACAAACAACCTGCGGTTTTTACACCTGCTCTCAGGGGAAAAGAAATCCTGCTCTTCTGCCGGTGAACTCCTCGTATCATGGTACTGTATCCTGAACTCATCTTCATACCTCTCACAGGAAAGCGAAACAGAGCCTGGTCTCTCATCCCGGCTGCTCTCACGGAGAAAGATCTCAAGAACCCGGATAATCAGGGGATCTGCATAGATTAAAAATCCAGGACAGGAACAGGATACGGCAACCGTTCCGGGAAGGAACGTTTGTTTCACTGCATCACGGAAGATATCCTCAACAAAAAACCAGGCCGGATCTTCCCTGCCGATACCCTCAAATTCCCGGGATGCAAAAAGGATATCCCTGATCTCCTCTGCTGCGGTATCGATCGTCTGCAGCCGGGTTGTTGTCTTCTCATCAGCCGGCACCCGGAATAAAAGACCAACGTACCCCCGGATGGTCTCTATTTTGTTTAAGATATCATGCCTGGCAGTACTGCCGACAAGCGCAAGTATCCGGGTCAGTGTCTGCAGCCGTCTTTCGCACTTTTTTTCTGCAGTCATATCTGAAAGAATGGAAAGAGTCGCGTTCTCTCCTGTTGACAGGTCGACAGAAGTGGTTGCAACTGATACATGCCGCCACCGGGAGTTTCTGTCTGGAAATGAGATCTCCTCTCTCTTCATCTCCTGCTCTTTCTCCGGGGACCGGGAAGGAGAGACGAGACGGGTCAGCATTCCCCCTCCGAACTCTTCTATCCGCTCTCCGGTAACCATCCCGGGACTATAACCCAGAATCTCCTCTGCCTGCCGGTTTGCATAGAGTACAATGCCTTCCTCACTCACGAGCATAACCCCGTCTGTCACGAGAAATAGAAGGTTTCTGTACCACTCCTCTTCTGTCAATCCGGATTCAACCCCCTTTTTATATGAATATCCTTACATGCATGCAGTCGAATCCCGGCACTCTGATCTGCAGGAACTGCCGGAAGTCCCGTCTTCTTATCCTGCCCGCTCCGGGTATCTCCGAAGGTAATACTCGGTACGCTTCCGGATTATTTATTAATATACTCCCTTAAGGAGGAGAGAAAGGGGAGGATAAATACAGGTAAAAGAACTACTAAAACACCAATTATCACTTACTTGCTGTCGAAAAGTGGATACAAAAGAATACTGGCAACAGGACGGTCAATAGATTCTTCACCTTTGAGATAAAAAATATCCTAGGTGTGAGGGGGATGAAAAGAGAGCCGGCGCTATCAGAAGTTATCGGGTTTTTACTGATTATATCCCTCCTTGCTATCCTCTTCTCGATGTACCTGGTCTACGTCGTCCCCCTACAGGGGCGTGATGCCGAGATTGCCCATATGGCTGATGTAAAGGAGCAGTTCTCCACCATTAAAATGGGGGTTGACTCGTTGATTGTCAATGAACAGGAGGATTACCGCCTGCAGTACCAGATTCCTCTTGGCACCGGTACCGGGGGAATTTCGGGAGCTTTCAGCATTCTTCCGATGCAGTCGTATGCAACCTCATCAGGAGAGTTGCGGGTCGATACACAAACTGCTTCTCTGGGAGAACTGAATTTATTACTTGCCGGAACAGCGGTTCAATCACTGACAAGTTCTCCTCATATAGGTGCTCTTCAGAATTTCGGCGCTATTTCAGATCCATCTGCTCCCATCGATTCCAGTATTGTCGTAGATCCTCAGCATTTTTTCATATACTATCACGTGGAGAACCCGGCAACAGATTCTGAGATACTATCCGTCAACTCAGAGAACTGGACTGTACGTGCACAGGTGGTTCCCAAGTATGATATCACCCTCGTTAATGTTACTGAAGATGTAAGAAATGCAATAATTCCTATGCCCCACGACCTGAAATTAACGATAAAGAAGAGTGGAAACACAACGATGGAAAATGTAACGGTTGCTGAATACGTAACAGAATCCAACAATCCCTACACCATCAATCTGTATGACTGGGGATATGGTCTGGCAGATTCACTGAAAGAAACATATGTATTTAATTACACCTCCATTTCAGGGGGAGCTCCCATCTCGCAGTCAGTTGATTTTTCAATAGAGCAACTTGTATATCCGGAAATCCCTACATACGTGGTCAATCCCCTCGTTACCTTTTCAGAAACCGATCTTTCGCATCCCCTCCAGATGTTTGAATATCGTTCGCAGAACCGGTACTGGGTGGATCAACAATACCAGTATCAGTGGGGGGCTACATTTGTCAGTCAGAAAGACGGTACTGCGGTATCTTCACTGCCACCCCTTTTGATACAAAGGGTTGGAAATACCATCCAGGTTGAGATTACGGATACCAACATTACAACTCATAATGATTATTATCCTCTCGTTTCCATCAGTGGATCTCAAAATAATCCTGTCCAGGTTACCCTTTCCAGTCTTAACACATCCATTAATGACTATGAATTATATGATGGACTGACAAATGCAAAATACCTGGTTATCAATGTCCGGGGTTTTGATGCCGATGAGAGAAACAAGTGGAGGAATGTCTTTACATTAATCGCCAATAATGCAATACGATCTTCTGCAGGAACATTATCTGACGAACAGATTGTTGTTACTGAAAAACCATTAACAGCACCAGGAGAGAACGATATCAGCCTGGTGATTGCATGGGATGGAACCGGTACCTTTGACCTGAATTCAATCGTATCTGGATATGCAACCATATCTGATATTATCAATGCTTTTAATGATCCAGGATCACCGGATTATATCGCGGATCCTTATTTGAAAATAATATACAAAAGGGCAAGCGTCGCTTTTTCCCTGTTTAATATTGGCCAGTGATGAATACTTTTATATGGCAAATTGTTGATCTCATCCTTTTTTACCCAACACAAACTATATGATGTCTTACGACAACGAGATTACTTACATTAATAATTACTGATGCAATGCATCAGCTATTTTTGTGGGGGGAGAGACGTATGAAAGAGGATACGGGAATAAGCGAAATTCTGGGATCATTACTGATGGTTGCTGTTTTCGTGACCGCATTTGGCATTATAGCAGTTACCTACCTTTCCCAGCCTTTTCCGGAAGAGACACCCGAAGTCTCTTTCGAGATAAAACTGGGAACAGATAATACTATCAATCTCATCCATGCCGGAGGAGACAGCCTAAAAACGTATAATTCAGAAGGCCGGGATGCGGCATCAGTAGCTGAATATTATATCCTCATTGACGGCAGGGAGAAATGGCCAATCAAAGATTCGCTCTACCCGGTTGTCAAAGGCGAGCAACAGTTTTCATACAGGGGTGACGTCGCATACGATACGAACCCTGAGTTTTTGCAACCGGGTGAAGGTTTTTCAGTACAGCCCTTAAGTTTACCAAAGACGATTGACGTTATTTATAAAAGTCCTGAGGGGGCTGAGATGATATTATGGTCTGGCTTAATCCCCAGGATCATCGATTTCCAGACAGGCGGAGGGGGTAGCAGTACAGGAAGCGGAAGTATCGGGATGAGCGGTGCAATTCGGGTATGTATTGGTGATTCTGTTGCTTTTCATGACACATCTCTCGGAAATATTGTTTATTCAGATTGGGACTTTGATTCTAATGTCAATGCGGGAATAGACAGCTATGGATTACATCCCACGTGGCAGTATACCGATACCGGACTGTATACGGTTATCCACAATGTCGGTACAGATGAAGGGCTGAATTTCACCCTGACAAAACCAAACTATATCGAGGTTAAACCGGTTCACGCAGACTTCTCTGCCATCTGGGATGCTGACGGGTGCGAATCCACGGATAATTCCTGTGAGTATTGTAAGGAGAAGTACCCGGGAAAACCCTGCGGAAGAGAACCATTTAACGTAAACTTTGTTGATGATTCTTTCTGCAATCCTGAAGACTGGTACTGGGATTTTGGAGACGGACAAACCTCGGGCGAACATGAACCTGCCCATGAATATCTCTACGGAACAGGAGATTATGTCTCGCCGAAACTCTATGACGTAACCCTGACCGCCTCAAATGCCGGAGGGTCAGATACCATGGAGAGGCAGGATTATGTTGTCGTGCTGCCGAATTGTTTCGAACCAAAAGCCGATTTTAGTTACGATGGGGAAGTGGATCTCGACGGGAACATGGCGGTTATCTTTACCGATCGATCCACCGCATACCCGGATGAAATTGTATCGTGGGAGTGGAATTTTGGAGATGATAAGCCATATTTCTATGGACCGAACCCAGATGTTCACGATTACGATGCAGGTACGTATAACGTGACCCTGACCGTTACCAATGACTGTGGCAGGGATTCAAACAGAACCCGGTTACTCTCATTTCCCTGTGATACCCTGAGCGCCCAGATGAGTGCAGATCCGCCATCAGGCCCATCCCCCTTAACAGTCACCTTCTCAGACCTCTCGACACCACACAACAACATAACCGCATGGCGTTGGTCATTCGGCGACGGCACCTACTATTACACCGAGAACAAGGACAATCCAAACCCGGAACCCCATACCTACGACCGCGTCGGCACGTTTCATGCAAGTCTCATCGTCCAGAACAACTGCGGCCAGGGGTTTGCCGAGACCCAGGTCATCGTGGCCTCGAAAGACGCATCGATTGCAGGAAAGGTCTGGGACGACCCGGATGAAGAAGGGGATAAGGATCCCGGGGAGAACTGGATAGAGGGATGGCCGGTGTACCTTGACGAACGAAGGGACGGGCAGTGGGTACAGGTCGATTCAACCACGACGAATGCAACCGGATCGTACCTCTTTGAACTTGCAGGGGTGAGCAACTCGGTATTCCGCATCAGGCAGGACCTGGAGAACAACCCTGCCGAGATCTGGAAGACGACCTATTCGTATGGAACCCTGAGGGAGGAAGTATCAGAAAATATCCTTATCTATGACAAAAGACACTACACCGGGATCGATTTTGGGAATACGAAGCTCCACCGGTCTAAAATAAGTGTGCCCGGGAAGTTCTACTGTTACGGTGGAGGATGGATGGACGGGTGGTTTTACTACAGCAGCCTTTCCCAGTCCGCAGAATTTCTTGATTACAATACGTCGTATAACACCAACCCGCGGGTTGTATTTCTGAACCCAAGCAGCACAACCGGGACCATGACCCCGGACCCTGCAGGGGGGTACCCTGACGGATATACCAATTGGGGTGACTCCTCGTTTATCCTTACCTTCAGGGAGTACAACAATTATCTCAAAAGGGTAGGATACGGGGCATACTTCCTCGACTGGTGGGAGTACCCGCTCGGGACGAACTATTACAAGGGTAAGGACTTCCCGGTTCCGGATGATACCATCATCACAGGAAGCGAATTAAAATTGACCTACAAGTGGGACGAATCAATACACTTTGAGATCGATAAACCAAAAGACGGGGACATCATCCCCTATACCTCCGCGTATACCGTCGAGGCACATTTTGAAGGAAAAGGGGAGCAGACCAGCAAATGCTACCTGATATCCCCGGTTTCTAACCAGCTCTTCTACAACAGTACCGTTGGAGAGTACCTTGTTACGAACGTCGATACCCGTCCGTACGAAGGGAAAAAGAAACTTTTCACTGCAAGGATGACCCTGAATACCTACCCAGTCACCTACTCATATGCCTACTCAACGGCCTCGATTGCCTATGAAAAGACGGTCCCCTCAATCACCGGGATCACCTCGGAAGTAACCTGGCCCGCCTTTGTCAGGGGCAATGCCACGGTCACTGCCTCGGTATCGGGAAAATGGCAGGAGAGTGACGCGGCAGTCCTGTACGTCGACGGGGAGCCGGTAACCACCATGACGGTTCTTGTTGCCGGTCCGCCCTCGACACTACAGGGCACGTTTGATGTTGAACCCTATGCCGGAAGAACGGTACCGGTATTTGTCAGGGTTCCCTACAACCCCTCACATACCGACGAGATCGGATCGGTCGTCGAGATCATGGGACCGTACGAAGACTCCCCTGCAGTCTCGATAACCGCCCTCTCAAAAGAACCGATCCATGCAGACTTTACCGCGTATCCCTGGTCAGGCCGGGCACCCCACGAGGTCGTGTTCACCGACCTCTCGACCGGCGGGGCGAACCAGTGGGACTGGGACTTTACCGACGGTGAGACTACAGATATCCAGCACCCCATCCATGTCTTCCACGAGGAAGGAATATACCCGGTCATGCTCACCGTGACAAACGCCTCATCGATGAGCGACAGTATCGCGAAAAACATCACCGTGCAGGGGCAGTGGAGAAACACGACCCTGCTAAGCAACCGGTACTGCTCGCTTGCAAAAGACGGTATGATGAGTTTCATCAGCAGGGGGTCAGACTCAGAGATAACGATTAACGGCACCAGTTATACCCTTCCCGATGGTGACACGGTTACCCTTTCACTCGACCAGAAGGTGGAGAACGCAAAGATCTTTATCGCGGGAGCTATCTCGGAGTGCGTTCTGCCCGATGCAAATCTCACGGTAAACGGGGAGTTCATCGACAAGGGAGACGTGAGCGATATCAGGATCCAGGACTATGAAAACTTCCATTCCAACCTGACCCTCTCTGCAGAGCGGAGCTACTCACAGTGGGTAACCTTTGAGTGGGAAGGAATGGCAATTCCCATCTCCTGGAAACGGACCCTCGTAATACAGGATCTCATGCCGACACTGGAACGGTTCATGAATCTGGAACTGAGTCCTTCGCAGACACACTTCGACGGGATGGGAGGAACATATTCTCTTATCTGATCCCCTCCCATCTTGTAGTATGAAAAATTCCGGGGTATCAGAGATTCTGGGAGGCCTTCTTGCCATTGCCATCGTCTTTGGCGGGATAGGAATCATCGGAGTGTACCTTATCTCAACCCCCCCGCCGGAAGCGTATCCCCAGGTATCGTTTCTTGTATATTGTTGTGACAATACCGGTTCCTATTCAGTTCTCATTGCACATCAGGGCGGTGATGCCATCAGGTGGTCTGATATTGCATTTAAAATCGATTCAGGAAGCGGGGGGGAGGATGTCTCTCCCAGTTGTTCGTACACCGGCGATGTTGACAGCAGTCCAAGTATAACCACTGGAAAAGCATGGTATGGCACTTCCCCCACAGAATCCTTTAAAACAGGCGATACGCTCAAGATTATCCGGAATAATCCAAATCCCCCGGAACGCCTGCTTATTATCAAATCTGCCAGAACAAACCAGGTTCTGCTTGATACGGAATTTACCTGCTTTAAATGCTGACATTCTCCCTAAAACTGATCATTGTATCTATTGGAAAAAAGCAACCGAAAACCGGGAAGATTAATTCTGAATTCCCGACCGGTTTGGGGATATTACTACTCCTCATGCTCCATCGGGAAGCACTGATCTTTACTCGAAAGGTTTAACCTGTCATTTGACAAAGGCTTTGAACAGATAGATCGTGAGGTATCACGGGAATATTTGATACAATGACAATACAGGTCCTCTTTGTAGATGACGAAGTCGCGCTCCTTCCGGTTGCAAAGGAATTCCTGGAGGATTCAGGCAGTCTTTCGGTCTCAGTGGCACGATCAGGAGAAGAAGCACTGGAGTTTCTGCAAAACAACACGGTCTCTGCAATCATCGCAGACTACCATATGCCGGGAATGAGCGGGATAGAACTCCTCCAGCACGTGCGGGAGAAGTACGGTCAGCTCCCGTTTATCCTCTTTACCGGCAAAGGAGAGGAGAGTGTCGTCATCGAGGCTCTCAACAACGGGGCTGACTATTACATCAAGAAAGGAGACGACCCGAACCAGACCTTCTCTGCCATAGAAGAACGGATAAAAAAGGCGGTACGGCGTTTTGAAACACAGGATGAGATCGCATCAAGCCAGAAGATCTACGAGACCATCCAGTCAGTAAAGAAAGATTTCATCCTGCGTCTTACCCCTGACATGAGCATTGTTACGGCAAACGACGAGTACGCAGCAACCGCAGGCATCCCGGTCGACGAACTGCGAGGCACTGACTTCTCTGAACAGTTCCGCCCGGCAGACCAGGAACGCCTTGCAAACTGTATCGCAGCGCTTACCCCTGACCATACAACCGAAGCCGTCGAGGTGCAGAAGATCTCGTCAGACAATACATCCCAATGGCAGCGCTGGACCCTGCAGGCGACTTTTGAGTCAGATAACGAACTTTCCGGTATCCTTGCCGTAGGAAAAGATATTACCGGAATAAAGGATGCCGAGGAGAACCTTCGCAGGCAGGAGGAACAGTATGTTGAACAGGGAGGGGATCTCCCGGTCACCGGTAAAGAGGATGACGAGAACGTAACGCTTAACTTCCTCATCGAGAACACCCCGGCAACGGGTTCGTTCTCATTCTCTGATCTGCTCCCCTATGCAAAGAAGGAAGGATTATCAGGTATCGCTGCTGCCCGCACCCTTGAAGGAAACCGTTCCTATCTTATCTTTGCCGCAGGCGAACCGGGAGGAAGCATCTACATTGACCAGAACGGCTCCCTCTTCGGTGACAACTCCCTCTTTTTTATACAGAAATCAGGATCCTTCTCATTCCATCCCATAAAGGACGATGTTGCAAAAAGACTGATAACCGGATGCCGCATCTTTGACCATACCCACCTGCACCGCCGGTCTGCAACGATAATCCCGGATATCGGAACATCATCACGAAAAGGTCTCGGTAACCTCACCATCACCATCAAACAGAACGGATCCCCAAGCCCGAAAACCCGGGTCACGATCAAAAAAGAAGGGAAAATAATCTCAAACGACATGACCTCCCCGGCAGGAGAAGTCCGGTTCTCCCTTCATTTCGGCGAGTACGAAGCGGTCATTCACTCATCCGGACAGATGATAAAGACCGATCCCTTCACCTTTGACGAGAACCATACCACGAAAACGTTTGATATCGGGGGTCTCTAGTCCTGCAGGATCCCAATAGAAAAGACATGCTCACTATTATTTTATACCATCCTTTCTCGTGCGTAACCTCTGCAAAGTCAGTCTGATGTTTCCGGACAGTTCAAATCTCTCCTTTTCTCTCAATTGACTCATACATGGCAATCGTTGAGTCAATAGTATGTATCCCCGGTAGAACAGGGATAGAATAGAAATTATTCTCAGTCAATTCAGAGATTTCCGGTTAGATATACCCCACAAGTCGTTCCCGGTGACCTTCTGGGGGCATATAGAGCGAGTGAGAAGACACGTACAAATAAGTGTGCTGGCATGGATTATTCTGTGTCATACCGTTACTATCAATATCTATAAACACCTATAGGTAAATCATGCAAGAGGCCTCCACGATATACATTCTATCAGATGTAAAGGAGCAATTAACTCACCTGAAAACACATCCTCGGGAATCATACAGTTCAGTGATACAACGACTCTTGTCATCTGCCATTGATCCCGATCCTCTTACATCAGAAGAGATAGCAGGAATTGAAGAAGCACTAAAAGATATCAAAGCGGGAAGGGTTCATACTGAAGAAGAGATCATGAAAGAATTCGGGGTTAAATGACCGAGTTTCAGATCATCTACTCAAATAAAGCGAAAAGAAACCTCAAAAAAATACCATTGCAAATCGCTCAAGAGATAATCAGGGCCATTCATGAACTGAAGAATAATCCCTGGTCACGGGTGCAGAAGTTGGAAGGATCTGATACGTCTCCGTTTCATTCTCTTCATGTTGGTGGTTATCGGGCCATTCTCTCGATTCAAAATAATAAACTCATCGTGTATGTGGTCGAAGTAGGTCCCAGGAAAACCATATACCGGAAATATTGATCTGTTATGAGAAAGGGAATTATTTGCATTACCGACAAATGTCACGTGAATTACTGACCGAGAGTTATAGGAGTTCTGTTACGGGAAAAGGGTTGACAATTGTACACATCTCTAAAATCAAAAAATTTGTTGAGGATTTGTAAGTGTGCTTTTGGACCGGGTGCAGATGTATGTTAGACCATGAACCGGAATACCACCCATGCCATGAGAAGCATAATAATCGAGTACTTAAAGCCGGCTGTTATCCTCCCTTCACCCATCACCCCGGCTGCAAGACCAGAGAAGAAACCCTGAAACATAGCCGCATGGGAGAAGATCCTGATGTAGAGATTGAGATCAAAACCTCCGAGATTAAAACCGGCTGCACCGGCAGACCCTCCTCCCCCGTCGGTACCGAGTGTCACCATCGTCTTTAAAAAAGCACTCACCAGAACATAGATAACAAATAAAAAGACCGCAAATGCAACAAGAATGATGATAACGTAGATTATCATGTTATTCTTCCGGTCGGTCTTGAGCGAGACGAACTCAAGGGAATCACGCGCAGCTGCCTGAAGCACCTCGACGATATCACCACCGGCCTCGGTCGCACGGGCGATAAGATCAACTGACCGTTCCATGAGCGGGTTATGCAGATCGCTTCCCATCGCCTTGATAGCCTCGATAAACTGGAAATTCCAGGACATCTGGTAGTCAAGCTTCCGCACATACGGGGTGAGTGCCCCGTACTCACTGCCTGATATCAGGTGAATTGCCCCGGGGAGCGTCATCCCGCTCTCGCGCATCCCGGCAATATCACGGAAAAAGTTCGGGAGAGCGTACTCAATGCTGTTTACCCGCATATTCTCACGGAGATCCAGGATGGCCAGCGGGACGACCGCGATAAAGAGCGAGGTGAGGATGACATCATCAATAAACATCGATGTCAAAAGGGAACCGATACCGCCTGAGAGAACGGCAACGAGAAAACCATACACAAAGACGACAATCGCGATGGGACCCGATAAAAGCATAATGTTTACCGGTTTCTCGGTAAGGAACTCGAACGGATGAAGCAGGAGACGGTACATCCCGGTTGAGTACTTCCGCCGCCGGAGGATCCGTTCCATGATGACCGTATCCTCACGATCTTCAGGAGTGGTGACCAGATCATAGCCAGATAGGGCCTCCTTCTTCTTCTTCTTAATCGAGAGATCCATCTCACACCTCCGGGGTCATCGCATCGATAAGAATGATGAACATAACACTTGCAAATGGGATGATGAGGTAGATTATCACGTACAGAAAGATAGGAGTCGCCTCACCATTGAGGATAGACATAACCGACTGGAGCAGTATCAGAAAAAGGCTTCCTGCAACAACCGCGGTAACATAACTCTCGGCAATAAGCGCCAGGGTCTCGAGAAACTGTTTCTGGGTCTGCCGGTTCTCATAACTGTACTGTTCAGACTTCAACTTGAAATAATTGGATATATCACTCCCACTCGCGATACTCGCGATAGCCCCTTGCAGAAAATCGCGCATCCGATTACTTGGGGTGGTGAGTGAGACTGACTTTAAGGCCTCAAGCAGATCCCTGCCAAAGATATCGACCTCTAAGGTGATGTACCGTGCTTCAATCGAAGCCTCCCCGTAAATCGAGGATTTCCCGAGCTGGCGTATCACCTCTGCCGGGGTTATTCCCGCTGTTGACATGGCGGCAAGGTAGTTGATGGCATACGGAAGTGATGCATCGATATTGCGCTTCCGCGACCCTGCCACCATTGAGGGATAGAAGAGGAATCCGGCGTAGGTAATCCCGAAAAAAACAATGAATGCAATGAGAAAGGCGATAGCCGTCCCGAATATCAGTTTATACTCGGCAAGGGCATTTAACGCGGACCCGACACCACCTAAGTCGCCCCGGTATGTCACATACTGCGGGATGTTTACCAGATACGTGATAAGTCCGGCAATAAGTGCACCAAGGATCCCGGCAACGGCTGAACTGATGATGATTGTTGAGAGATACGCCTCGAAAGGAGTCTTCATCCTCGCGGATTTCAGACTCTCAATCAGGGTAAAGTACTTCTCCCGCTTGTTCTTGACACTCCTCCCGAGGAGCGAGTAACAGAACCGCTCATAACTGTTCATGCTGACCAGACCGGACCTTATCCATTACACTCTCCGGATCCCTGAAGTAGGAGACAATGATATTGCTCACCTCTGCAAAATCACGCAGTTTATTGACCCTCATCCATTCGAGCACTTCCTGCCTCTGGAGCAGATCTCGTGTTATCCTTTCCTCGTCCCATCCTTTCGCCTCCATGATCTCTTCTAAAATAAAGGACTTTCCTGAGTACATGATCTCGTCACTGACCTGCCGCCATTTAAAGACCTCGTTTGTGATAAGTTCATTGGTTCTTGGATCAATATCGAGAATCTCGATTATCTGCTTGTTTCTTCGTATCCGCTGACCTCCGATCTGTGCCTGGACCTGCACACTCACGAGATCGAGAGCTGATAACATGTTACGCGGAACTGACAGGGGAGGATTCTCGATACGGTGAACCACACTGGCGACCGAGTCTGCGTGCATGGTTGAGTAGGTGACGTGACCGGTGCTCATCGCCTGAAAGAGGGTCTGGGCTTCGCGGCCACGAACCTCACCGACGATCAGGTACTCGGGCCGCTGACGAAGTGCCGCCTTTAAGAGTTCGTACATATCGATCTGACCCCGTCCCCCGACATCAAACGTCTCACGGGTCACACTCGGGATCCAGTTCGGGTGCGGTAACTTGAGCTCACGGGTATCCTCGATAGAGACGATCTTTGCAAGCGGGGGGATGAAGAGTGAGATCGCGTTTAACGACGTCGTCTTTCCTGAAGCGGTCCCGCCGGCAAAGATACATGACTTCCCGCTCTCGACGGCAAGCCAGAGGAATGCGATTGAAAGCGGAGAGAAGGTCCCCCATTCAATGAGATCGGTCGGGGTGATCGGCTCATCACGGAACTTCCTGATGGTAAAGGTAGAACCGTGTGCAGTCACCTCACTCCCAAGAGACATCTGGATACGTGATCCGTCCTTCATGGTGGCATCGAGGAGTGGTTCAGCGACTGAAATGTGCTTCCCTGCCCGCTGGGCAAGTTTTGTCACGAACGAATCAAGGTCATGAGGATCATTATAGATAAGGCTGGTCTTTACTGACTCGTACCGGGAGTGAAACACAAAAATAGCCTTCTCGACCCCGTCACAGGAGATATCCTCGATGTACTTATCATGCATGACCGCATCAATGAGACCATCTCCCAGGAAATCCTTCTGAAGCTGGTAAAATATCTTCTCATACTTGCGGGGTGACAACTTAATCCCGTAATCAGAGAGGATCTCGTTCATCATCTGTTCAAGGGTCACTAACGCCTTCTCGTTTGAGATATCATGCACATTGACATCAACACGCTCAAATATCCCTTTCTTTAACTCTTTTAACAGTTCAAGATCGGTAGCAGTCAGGGTTGGCTCTAAAACCTGGTACAGGTACTCATGAAGGTCATAATTGTAGGTGATCCTGATATAGGCATACGGTTCCTGGACCGGGTACATCTCGATCTCCTCGACTCCCGGGGGAGGAGTAAACGAGAGATCAACAAGCATCCCGTGTACGTTCACATCGTACTTCTCACGCTTCTTAAAGACCGGGGCAATCTGTTTTAATTTTGCGAAAAATCCACCTTTTACAGCCGGGCTATCCAAATCAGCGAGTGCGGCATCAGAAGATTCACCTGATGGTTTCTTCTCTGAACCGGGAGTCCGGTGGGGAAGGATCTTTTTCTTTCCCGCTTTCGTCCCTGTTTTTTCTCCTTTCCCCTGCGGTGAGAAGGTACCGGAAACTCGTGAAGAGACAGAACCAAAATCTCCCCCTCTCTTCCCGTCACTATCCGGGATCTCCATCTGATGAAGGGAAATATCACCCACATCTGCTTCTCTGATATCGACGAGATCAGTCTCGGCACCTGGTTTTTTCCCACGAAGTTGTATCTTCATTTCTAAATTCCCGGGAAGGGGATTCATCTGACGGATATCTCCGAAAAACCGTCCGGGATACCAATGCAGACATAACCCCCCGATGAGTCTGCATTCCATTACATGACCGGTATCAGATGCGTTCTGCTGTAAATACTAATTACAACATACATCATATAACACTATTGCTATATCGTTCCCATATAGGTAAGAGAGGAATAAGAATACCCATGACAGAACTTAATGATAGTATGGACGAGACCATCCCAAAGAGGAGACCGAACACGACCGGGATTAGTGGTCTTGATCTCGCCCTTGATGGTGGATACCCTGCAGGAACTGTCATTCTCCTTATCGGTTCAGCCTGCTCAGGGATTGAATACTTTGCAAATCAGTTCTGGCGTGCAGGAAAGGGAAAGAGGGAGTTGTTGATGATAGACGGATACATTGAGGAAGGAATGGTTGATGCACGGTTCCTAACTCCTGACCAGATCTTTCTTCCCGGGGAAGAATCAGGCATCATCATCGACTCCCTCTCAACCGTTATCCTGCAGTATGGAATCGAGCCGGTTCTTGAAGGGATCGATTTTACCCGTGAGAATGCCCGGCAGTCAGGAGATCATGCATTCTTCATCCTGTACAGCGGGATGCACGATACATCAACCGAGACAACCCTGATGCGGCGTTCAGACATTGTTATACACCTTCATGAGCAGATGCATGGATCAGAAGTGGTCCGAATTCTTGAGATAAAGAAGATAACCGGGTTTCCACTCCCAAAAAGGGCGCTGCCATTCCTGATAAAAGCCGATGGCATCGAGCTCTCAACCACCTCGCGGGTGGTATAATCCCTTCTTTATGGATATGAAAAAAGGAACGATAGATCGATCCTCACAACCAGTCAAATGAGTCTTTTTCTCTCTTTTCCCGAATTCTTGGTTCTTTTCCCTTTTCCTCCTGCATCTGTGAAAACCGGGTATTAATATCAGCAAAGTCGATAGCAGGAATGGATCCGTCTTTTTCGATCGGTTGTTCACTGGCCCAGATAATCCCTGATTCGTCGGTAAGTCCTGATTCTTTAGGGGTGGTATCATCAGTCGGCATTACACTGGAGAATGCCTGCGAAGAATCGGAATCCGTATCCGGCATCGGGAATCCTGACGATGCAAAATCCTCACTGTCCGGCTCTTTCTCGGGAAACGGAGAGGTGCGTGTCTGTCTGTATAACAGGTAATCTACATAATCCTCGACCTCAACCCGGAGTGCCGGATGAAGCAGGGTAATCTTTTCATATAATCGCATCATGGCATCACGTAGTTATATTCCTGAAATTTTGTGCCATCCAGGTAACATGGCATGAGTATTCGGCAAGAGAGGTATATAAATAGGCTTCATCAAGGTTCTTTCCACCAGCAAACGTCCCATGACCCTTAACGATACAAAGATTGGAAAGATGCAGACATTCTGTCACCCGCTCGGCAAGATCAATGGATCCGGGTTTCCCGGCAACAACCGGAATCACCGGACATAACGCCTCACCTTCACTATCAAGCGGTATGAGCTCGTCAAAGAAAAGGGAGCAGGCAACACAACAGGGGGGATGGGCATGTACAACAGCCATGTGACGGGTCCGGGCATATATCTCCCGGTGAACACGCCACTCACTCGAGGCATTCCTCGGCACCTCACCATCAAGGGGAACAAAAACCAGATCTTCCGGCTCATCAAGATACGAACCGGAAGAAGTGATATAAAACCCCTCACTCTGAGAATCACGGTAGCTGATGTTGCCAAAGTTCCCCCCGACTAGGTGTTCGGAAAAGAGCCTTCTTCCGATACGGGCAATAGCTGCAACCCCGCCGATTCTGCTCTCCTGTCCGGGAAGGGGACGGCCTGCGGCATCACGCAACAGACCTGTCTCTTTATCTGAAAATAATTCCGACATCCTTCATCCCGTTAAAACGGGCTATATTTAAGAGAAGCGGGGTAATCGACTCAACGATATGCGATGACGAGAGAGGCCCTGCATCATAGGACTTCAGAAGGGAGATACGGTTGATAAGATCCATCACGATCCCCTTGGCCTCTGCATCATCCCCGCATACCGGAACCGAGTAATCCAGTTCGGTATCCAGAGCACGCCAGCGGTTGCCTGATATATTATTAAAAGCGGTGCAGACCCGTGCAGAAGAAGGAAGCATCGCAGCCAGCTTCATTGCTGCCGAACCTTCCTCTGGAGGAGTATAGATAAAGTGCCCTGCACGCTCCATCGGGTTTATCGGACTGATAACGATCTTATCCTCAAACCCATGCAATGATTCAACCGTTGTGACAAGATGCTTGAAGGGAATCGCAAGGATAACAATATCTGATGCATAAAGGGCATCCTGGTTAGACCCACCCCGAACGGTGCAGACGACTCCCCGTTCTTTTTGTGAACTGACACAGCATTCACATGATGTTTCTGCCTTGTCAGTATCACGGGATCCTACCACCACGTCACATAACGGAGAGAGACGCATAGCGATACCCTCCCCAATCTCACCGGTTCCCCCGATAATCCCTATCGTATAGGTCATTTGATCAGCGGTCGTAAAACCTTCTCCAGGGTATCTGCGTCAGTCACACCTTCATACTTCTGCACGACCTTCCCATCCATCTCGACGATAATCGTAGGCACTACCGTGAGACGGTAATGCTGTGCCTCGTGAAGGTTCTCATCAACATCCAGTGTTTTAATCTCGATGCTATCTCCCATACGTGTCTTTAACTCTTCAAGAATTGGTCCCTGGCGTTTACACGGCCCGCACCATTCAGCATAAAAATCGATAACTACCGGTTTTCCCATGACTCTCACCATGCAGAAATAGGGGAAAAAAATAGATAAAGATTGTTATCGGTTTATTTGGAGAGGATTGCCATGATAATCCGCCCATATGCAGGTCTCGTGACAACAACCCCGATTATGACACCAAGGATGGTGATGATTGCAAACCCGCGAAGCGATGAGAGATCCATAACAGCAAGGGGAAGCATCGCAATGACGACAGTTGCCGCAGATGCCATGATGATACCAAGCGCACGGGTAAGCCTCTTAAGATAGAGGTTTGGCGACGGAACCTTTCCTTCATGCAGGATCTCATCGGTAATGATGACCAGTTGATCAATCCCGGTCCCGAGAACCGCAATAAGCCCGGCAATACTCGCCAAGTCGAGCTGCTGGATAAACGTCGCAATCCCGAGCAGGATAATTATCTCAGAGAAGTTGATGCTTATCATCGGAAGCACGATCGCCGGTTCCCGGTACCTGATAAAGATAAGGACTGCAACTGCCAGCAGGGCAAAAATACCGGCAAGGACGCAGAAGAACTTGAAATGATCCCCGAGCGTTGATGAGACACTCCCGGCACCGGCAATTGATACGTCTACCGGTAGTGCACCGGCACGCAGATGGATCTCAAGCATCCGCGCTTCCTCGCGACCCTCTTCACCCATTCCGGTAGATGCCCGCATGGAACGGGTCGGGTTTGCCTGGAGGTCACCGGCAAGCGATGGGGAGAGCGGTGCGCTATAGACAACAGTTCCGTCAAGGATCATATCCAGGTAATGGTTATCAGGATCCTTGGTTGCACCATACGTGATAGCAGCCTGCTGGAACTGTACCGCTCCGGCTTCAGAGAGTGCAAACGGAACACCCCACATACCGCCGTGTTCCATCTGGGGATTCTGCACTGAAGAGACCATATCTCCAAAGAGAACATGTTCAGTCTCATTCCCGATCGTATGGACACGGATCTCAAATTTACCCGGTTTGCCGACGATCTCAAGTGCTTCACCGAGGGAGACCCCGGCAAGTTCTATCCTCATATACCGGCAGATTCCGTTTAATCCGGTGATGGTGTAGACTTTTGCGTCCTTTGTACCGAGACTGTTAATCTTCTCCTCGAGGGTAATCTTCGCCTGCTCTGCAGTATCCTTCATGATACCAGGATAATAATCCGAAAGCGTGGCGCCCTCCTCTGCAAAGATAGTCCGCAGTTCCTCTTCAGGCACAGCCTTACGTATCTCAACCATCCCTTCGGCAACAAGATACACCTCGGCATCCAGCCGGTCACGCAGAGCGGTTACCAGCTCATCAACCGGTTTATCTGAAACAAAGGTCACGGTCTCGGCAGAGAACTCAAGCTGGGTCCAGGATCCTCCCTCGAGATCCAGCCCGTACTGGATCCGGGTTACCAGGTGACCATCTTCAAAGTGAGGGTAGATGGCAACAAGCGATAGTACCACGAGGATTATCAGGAGAGCAACGCGCCAGTCCTTGAGAAGTCCGATGAAAGTTTCCCTGTCCATTTCAGGCACCTCCCCGCCTGCCTGATGAACTTCTTCCCTTTTTGTGGCCCTCATACCACTTCAGGATAGCGGCATTGGTAAGCCAGGTATTCATGACATCGAACGCAAGACCGATGAGCAGAACCGCAGATATCTCCCAGATTATGGTTATCTGTCCAATATAGGCAACAATACCCATAGCAGCAATCGCTCCGAAGGTGGTTGTTGTCATGATAAGGCCGGTACGGAACGCCCCGGTTATCTTCTCATCAAAGACCCCTTTCCGCTTCAAAACCCGGGTTGTAAGGAGGATATCACTATCCACCGAGTACCCGATAAGCATGAGGAGTGCCGCGGTAGTCCCGAGTGAGAGGGGAATCCCAAGGATGTTCATGGCCCCAGCAGTCATGACAATATCAGCAAATGCAGATACCACTACCGCCAGAGACGGGACAAAGGTTCGGAATATCACGAAGATAACGATAGCCATCCCGATAAAGGAGAAGAGCAGGGCAAGCATCGACTGGTTCTGAAGGGTCTGACCGAATGACTCACCGATAAGATCGATCTTTGCATCAGGATAGCGCTCTGATATGTGTGACACGAGTGCCATATAACCGTCATCATCAAGGGTATCAAATTTCAGGTACAAAAAACTGGATCCGTCACCAGAGTCAATTCCCTGTACCGATTCAATCGGGTATGCAGAAAAGTACTCACGCACTTGTTCCGGAGAGTCCTCGGTTCCTATTGTCACCCCGATACCCCCGGAAAAATCAATTCCGGGTTGTACCGGCAACCCGGTCTCCATCCAGGTAAAACCCACGATTCCCAATGCAATGACGAGAATTACCAACGGGATTGCAAAGAGTTGTACCGGGGAATACTTCCGGATACTATATTGTGGAAAATCCATACAGATCTACGTTACACCGCTGGTAACATAAAACCCGGACTGTGAACGAGGGTTCCCTTCCGGATGCCGGGAAAAGAGCATCAGGAGACAATACAGCCCGCATTTTTGTCTCTTTTAAAAAGATTGTGCAGATAAAAAAATACCAAAACCCTTTATGCATCCTTCGTCGAATCACTCTTATGACATCTTCAGATCAAATTCGACAGAAGGTGCAGGATCGCCTCTCGTCTTACCTGAAGAAGGATACACAGGGATTGCGCCGTGCGGTTATCAGGGTTTTTCTCTGTGGAGAAAAGCTCTCAATCCAGCAGATCTATGAGTATCTAAAAGACCGGTTCAAGGTTACCTATCACATGATCGCGGGAATGATCGGAATTATCTCATCACGTATCGGGATTCTTCACGTCTGTCGTGATATCGAGATAGGATGTTGTTTTTACCAGATTAAAAAACGGTATATCTCCCTGGTATCAGATATGGTTGCCATTTAATTGTCCGGTTTCGTCTTTACAGATGAGGATACGTACCAATAACTCTTTTTTACCGGTAATCCTACAGAGTATGGATGATCGAATATTCCCGGAACCGGATCGGGCATGAGACCACCATCCCTCATCCTATCCAGGTCGATGACGAAGTAATCAGTTTCATCAATGAAAGGAAGACAGATTTTCGGATATCCACCTCCTGCGGGGGACCGGTTCTGCTTCCCCTCTCATACAAAGCATCAAAACCCAGCGATATTGCAATACGGGCAGGCGATTATACCATCTACATATCGATGTACCAGGCACGCTACATCGATCATATCAGCCTTCATCTCATCCCGTTTCAAATCGGTCAGCACCATGACTGGTAAGAGACTAAAATCTCTGTCAAACGACAGATACGAGCAGAGATGAGTTATTCCTTCCGTGAGCATACCGCTGATATCATCGTGCATATCACCGGTAAAACCCTCGAAGAGATCTTTAGAGAGGCAGGGACTGCTCTCATGGATGTCATGTTCAAAAAAAGAACAGGTACGGGGATACACAGAACAGTCTCCTTACAAGACCCTGATCCTGATACCCTGCTTTTTGACTTTCTCTCTGAACTCCTCTTCCTCTCAGACTCAGAAAACATCGTCTTCTCATCTATCGTGGTCTCCTTCTCGGGTTCTTGTCTGAACGCCATTCTCGATGGAGAACCGTTCTCTCCTGACCGTCATGCAGGAGGGATGGAGGTCAAGGGGATATCGTTCTCAGGTCTGCATATCGTTAAGGATGAGGACGGGTATACACTGGATATATTGTTTGATGTGTGAACACGATGATTGACGGAGTACAACAGACCGGTCCCCTCGAGTGGGAAGTTCCAGTCGGATATATCCCGGGTATGCGGGTACCCGGTCGTTTCTTTCTCTCGACCGCACTTGCATCCACCTTAGAGACAGGAGCGGTTCAACAACTCGCCCAGGTGGCAACATTACCCGGGATACAGACACATTCCCTTGCAATGCCTGATATCCACTGGGGATACGGGTTCCCTATCGGGGGAGTAGCGGCATTTGATATCGAGGAAGGAATCATCTCACCCGGAGGTGTCGGGTTTGACATTAACTGTGGTGTCAGGCTCATGACAACCCCGCTCACCCCGGCTGATCTCACCCAGAAGAAGGAACTCGTAAACGCTCTCTTTGGCGCTGTCCCGGTCGGAGTCGGTGCACGAAGTAAAAAAACCCTTTCACAGGCAGACCTGACAGCCATGATGCAGCAGGGTGCCGGGTGGGCAGTACGTGCCGGGTATGGGATGCCTGATGATATCTTACACTCTGAAGAGCAGGGATGCATGAAGGATGCAGATATCGCTTTTGTCTCTGATAAAGCACGGTTGCGTGGCCTTCCCCAGGGGGGGACACTTGGCGCAGGAAATCATTTTCTCGAGCTTCAGGTTGTACAGGAGATACTTGATCCCGCTGCGGCCTCTGCATTCGGCCTGGTACAGGGAACCGTCTGCCTGATGATTCACTGTGGATCCCGGGGTCTCGGGCACCAGGTCTGCACTGACCACCTGAGAGAACTCGAACGTGCAACAAAAAAGTATCATATTCACCTTCCCGACCGCCAACTCGCCTGTGCTCCAATCACCTCCCCTGAAGGTATGGCATATTTTGGTGCTATGGCTGCTTCAGCAAATTATGCATGGGCAAACCGCCAGATGATCATGCATGAGGCACGAATCATCATCGAGAAGATCACGGGGGTACCGTACGACGAGATGTGTTTGGTATATGATGTCGCCCATAACGTCGCAAAGAAAGAAGAGCATATCGTTGACGAGAGAAAAAAGATGGTCTGTGTTCACCGGAAAGGGGCAACGCGTGCATTCGGGCCAGAAAGTCCGGATCTCTCGAATGATTATGCAAAGATAGGTCAGCCGGTCATTATTCCCGGCAGTATGGGAACGTCATCCTTTGTCCTTGCAGGGACAAATACCGCCATGAAAAAGACCTTTGGCAGTACGTGTCACGGAGCAGGACGTGTCATGTCCCGTTCGCAGGCAAAAAAGAATATTGACGGAAAGGGAATACGGGAAAAACTGGCACAGCAGGGAATCCTTGTCAGGGCACCCCATGATGCTGCCATTGCAGAAGAAGCACCAGGAGTCTACAAGTCGAGTAGCGAGGTGGTGTCGGTTGTTGATGCGATCGGTATCTCGCACCTGGTCGCACGGTTAGAACCGCTCGCAGTTATCAAGGGATAAAGCAGCGGTATGGAACCGGCAAAACACTGCTTCTGCGTTATCTGGGACAAACCCCTTCTTCTCACCCGCCTTATTGAGGATTGTGGATTTCCTGCAGTCCATATCACACCATCTCTACTCGCAGCCCCGTTTTTCCGGGGAAAATATGGTACCATCATCATCCCGTCAGGATTTGCCGACCCGCAGTACAGCAGGGTTTTGCCGGCTTTACGCGCGTGCAGCAGGAGAATAGAGGATTTTATCGCGAGGGGGGGTGTTCTTCTTGCATTTGGAGGGGGAGCAGAGAAGACCGATGCCTATGACTGGCTCCCGTTCCCGGTGTCGTATCACTATGGTTTTTGTGAGACGCAGGTTTTCGTTGCATCAGAAGCATGTTGTCCTATCGTTGTGATGCAAAAAAAAGAACAGGAAATTGCAATCGACGGGTACCTAAAATCAACAGGCGGGCATGATCTCACCTGGACCCGGTCAGGCTCGGTCATGACACAGTTTGAGTATGGGCTCGGGAATATCATCATCACCACCATCCATGAATACCCGTCACCGGCCTTTATCCATGATCTCGCAACCCGGACTTCTGCAGAACTATTATTGTGACTTCTCACCAAGGATTAGTACGAGATATTGATATGGACCATTATACCATCTCTGCCAGTTCTCAATTTGAGGATCTCATACCCATCGCGATGGCATTTCATGAGATCATCGGAAACCTTCCGGTCACTGCCCGTTCCCGTGACTGCCTGGGTATCAGGATCGAGAATAACATGGTTGTTGACAACGCGTACACCGGACCTGTTCTTGAGGAGGTGTTGCAGTCCAATGCAACGATACAGACTACCCCGACAAGCGGTGCATACAAGGGGGTTCCGGTCATCGTCTCACCGGTCAGGGACGAAAAAGGCGATGCAATCCTTGCTGTCGGGCTCGTTGATATCACCGGGATCTTTGATCTTGCAACTCTTATGAAACACCAGTCAACCATCCTCAAACAGGTATGTGGCATGGATCCCTGTCCACTTCCCGGCGAGCAGACCAGTGCAAAGAGGTAAGTATGTACAAAGATGCCTTTCAACTCTTACAGATCTTAAAAGAGGCAAAAAAACCGGTCCAGTGCGATGAGATTACAAAGCGGTTGTCAATATCAGGATCAACGGTCTGGAAATATATCAATGAACTGAGAGCAATAGGGTACCATATCTTGTCATCTGATGAGGCCGGGTATGAACTTCATGATGAAGAGATGACGCTGCCCCCTGATGTTATCTATCATCACTTAAAAACGAGGGTAATCGGCAGGCAGATGCGCTATTTTCACCAGATCCCATCGACAATCTGGCTTGGCAAGACCATCGCAGAACAGGGGGGAGTCAGTGATCTTCATGGGATGGTCATTATCGCAGAGGAACAGACCGGCGGGGTCGGCAGGATGGGTCGTGTCTGGGTATCACCCCAGGGTGGAATCTGGGTCACTATCATCCTTACCCCCACGATTCCTCTGGACCATCTCTTTATGCTTACGATAGCAGGATCGGTGGCTGTTGCAAAGGTACTGCGGAAGATACTTGATATTGGTGCGGTAATCAAGTGGCCGAATGATATCATGATCGGTGATAAAAAAGTCGCAGGTCTTCTCCTTGAACTGGGTGCCGAGGATGAGAAGGTAAATTACTGCCTTCTTGGAATCGGTATCGATGCAAACGTATCTCTAGAGGGATTCCACGAAGATATCAAGGACAATATCACGACGCTTTCAGAAGAGGTCGATCATGATGTTGACCGGGCTGTCATCCTTGCAGCGATTTTAAAAGAGTTTGAGACGAGGTACGACCTCATGGAGAGCGGGGAGTACGATGCAATATTACGGGAATGGAAGAGTCTCTCGAGCACGATAGGAAGAAGGGTCCGGGTCGATACGCTTCGCAAGACGTATGAAGGAGTGGCCATCGATCTTGACAGAAATGGGGGACTAATCATACGAAAAGACAACGGCAATGTCGAGAAGATCATTGCCGGTGATCTCGTGCACATAAACTGATACAAACCCTTTCCTTTCCCGTTACATCCGAATCAGGTCAGACAAAAGGGAGCAGATGAAGGATAAAGAGCCCTGTTCGCGTACCGGTCCATGATGCTCCTCTATCGGTAACACAGAAAGCGATATAAAACTGAGAAAAGATACGGGTTAAAAAAACAGTCAGGAAACCAGAGAGAGATTTTTTAGAAGGATGATAAGACATACCCATCTAATCCCATATACTGCCCTTTTTATCGCCCTTATCGCTGTTTTTTCGTACATCTCAATCCCGTTCTTTCCGGTACCGATAACCCTCCAGACCCTCGCCGTTCTGCTTGCAGGAGCCGTGATGAGACGATACGCCATCTACCCGGTTACCCTGTACATCTTGCTTGGAGTCCTTGGTCTGCCGGTCTTTCATAACGGGCTTGGAGGAGTAGGTCTGTTACTTGGACCCACCGGCGGGTACCTGGCAGGATTTATCCCTGCTGCCTGCATCGCCGGATTATGCTACGAACAGAAGGGAACAATTATCCGGGTTACAGGGCTTATTATTGCTACCCTGATAATCCTTGCCAGTGGCATGTTCTGGCTCATCATCTCTGCCGGGATGGATCTCTGGGCTGCTGCATTCGTTGGTTTCCTCCCGTTTCTCCCCGGAGACCTCATAAAAGCCTTCCTCTGCTTCATCATAGCAGAGAAGATCGAGGCTGCAGGAGTATCCCTGCCGGAAAGACCTGCATGATAACCTTCCTCGGAGTCGTGCACCCGCATCTCGTTATTGACTCCCTTTCCATACCTAACGGCAGGACTGTTATTATCGGGCCGAACGGCTCGGGAAAGACGACACTTTTACGTATGCTTGCAGGACTCTGCAGTCCTGAAAAAGGAACAATAAAGAAGGATAATGCATCGTATTCCATACGATCGGTGGGCTTTGTGGATGAAAACCCGGATCGCAATATCCTCTTCTCGCGTGTATATGATGAGATAAGTTCACCGTTGCGGTTCTCCTTCTCTTCCCCTGATATGATTGAAAAAAAAGTTCACTCGATCTGTTCACGATGGAATATTACCCGGTTGCTCTCAAAAAAGATGGAAGAACTATCTGGAGGAGAGAAGATAATCGTTGCACTGGCAGCAGCAACCATCAGGGAACCGGAGATGCTCATCCTCGATGAACCTGATGCCCACCTGGACTGGACACTCTGGCAGACGGTCCTCTCCCGGGTAGAAGATAATTCCCCGGAGTTCTGCATTATCGCAACCCACCAGATGGAGATCGCAACCACTGCTGATGAGGTAATCTACCTGCAGAATGGCAGGGTTGTGCACACCGGAACTCCTGATAAGGTTTTTGCCTCGCTCAAAGAGACCTGCTATTACCCGGTTACATGGAGGATACGGGATGCATCTTTTATGTAACAACGTCTCCATCAGGAAAGGGGAGTTTACATGCACCGGTGATGCCACCTTTCCAAGGGGTATTCACCTGGTTACCGGAAAGACCGGTGCAGGCAAGACAACCCTTGCAGAGGCACTCACCGGGTGTATTGCCCCAATCTCCGGATCCATCACGTACGAGGAGATTGAGACGAAGATGCTTGTCATGCAGAACGCAGAGCGTCATGTAACCTCTTCACGGGTAGCCACAGAGATTGCATCGTATGGTGCAGATACCGGGATCGTACTCACCCGGGCAGGGTTATCAGGGTTTTCAGACCGTGAGATACTCTCGCTCTCACGGGGAGAATTAAAAAGACTGATCCTTTTTAGTATCGTATCAAAGCGCTACGACTTAATAGTCCTTGATGAGCCATACGCAGGACTGGACTGTACAGCAAAAGGGATGCTCTCAGAGATGATTGCAGAGTCACAATCAGGTATCTGTATCATCCTGACCCATGACCTCTCCTCACTCCCCCCTCTTAATCAGATCTACGAGATACAAGACGGAAAACTCATCTCTCACGGCCTACTTCCGGAAGCCCTTGATAGCTGGAAGATGGTACCCCAATCGGTTGCATACGTAATGAGCCGCGGAATCAGACCAGACAATATTGATCCCCGTTCACTCCTGGAGGCGGCATGCAGGATCCGCGAATAAGAACCGGGATCATCATTTACCTCTCCCTCTGTGCCATGCTCTCTGTCGGGGCTGCCCTGTATGTCTTCTGCTGGTGGGCTCTGGCAGCAGTCCGTCACCCTGACACGAGAACGCTTACCGGGATGAGGTGGATACTCCTCTTTACCGGCTGTATCGCTCTTCTCATATGGTGGACAGGAGGAGACGCGATATCGTATTTCACGAGGATTACTGCGGTGCTTTTCATTGCATCGTTCCTGTACCATGACCAGAAGGATAACGATCTCCTCGACGTCTCGGTCTGGCTTGCGAAAAACCGCATCGGATTTGAGATAGGACTGATAGCAGAGATGACGCTTGGAACAATCAGGCTTATTAAAGCAGATATTCTCCAGATCCGGACAGCGATGCAGATGAAAAACCAGAGATTTTCCCTTTCTACGGTCCCTGCTGTCATCTCCTTGGAACTCTTTACCCTGCTCTACCGGGCCATGCAGCAAGGAGATCTTCTCCAGACCAGAGGATATATCAGGGGTGGAACCTATATGCCGGTATTTCAGACAACCAGGGGAGACATTATTCTTGCACTTCTCGCAGTTCCTGCCGCATTTTTCCTGATTTTCCCACTTCAAGACCTTTTTTAAGGATCTCCTTCCATATGTATAGCTACTGATTCTAATCACTCATCATACCGAGGTGAATAATGAGCGGCTCTCGCAGCACCAAACTCTCAATAACAGACACTACCTTACGGGATGCCCACCAGTCCCTGATTGCAACGCGGATGCGTACGGCAGATATGATCCCGATTGCCCAGGCAATGGACAAAGCAGGATTCTGGTCAGTCGAAGCATGGGGTGGTGCGACCTTTGATACCTGCATCAGATTTTTAAACGAGGATCCATGGGAACGGTTACGCAGTTTAAAGAGTAAACTGCAGAACACCAGGATACAGATGCTGCTGCGGGGACAGAATCTGGTCGGATACCGCCACTACTCAGATGATGTCGTAGATAAGTTTGTTGAACTATCTCATGTAAACGGCGTTGATATCTTCCGGGTTTTTGATGCCCTCAACGACATCAGGAACATGGAACGTTCCATGAAACGGGTCAGGGATCTGGGAGCACACCTTCAGGGAACAATAGCCTATACCACAAGCCCGGTCCACAGCATAAAGGGATTTGTCTCCATGGCTGAGGAACTGTATACCCATGACTGTGACTCGATCTGCATCAAGGATATGGCAGGACTTATCCTGCCAGAAGAGGCACGGGAACTGGTAACCGGGATAAAGGATACCATTGATACCACCCTCGATCTGCACTGCCACTCGACAAGCGGGGTGGCACTTATGAGTTACCAGGCTGCCGCCGAGGCCGGTGTAGATATCCTCGACACCGCCATGTCACCATTCTCAAACGGAACCAGTCAGCCGCCGACCGAGAGTGTTGTCGCTGCGTTTACCAATACACCCCGTGATACCGGAATCGATCTCGTCGTTTTGCGCGATATCAAAAACCACTGCCAGAGATTGAGAAACCGCTATGAAGGACTCTTTACCCCAGTTGCCGAACGTGTCGACAGCGATGTCCTGCTCTACCAGCTGCCGGGAGGGATGATAACAAACCTGGTATCCCAGTTAAAGGAGCAGGATGCATCTGACAAACTCGATGAGGTATTTCTCGAGGTCCCCCGGGTCAGGGAAGATCTTGGGTACCCTCCCCTTGTAACCCCGACATCCCAGATCGTAGGAACCCAGGCGGTCTTTAACGTCCTTTTGGGAGGGGAGCGGTACAAGAACGTGACAAAGGAAGTAAAGGATTATGTCAGGGGGTTATATGGAAGATCCCCGGGACCGATATCTCATGCTATCAGGGAACTCATCATCGGAGACGAGGAGGTTATCACCTGCCGCCCTGCCGATCTGCTGGAGCCCATGTATGAGAAGTTAAAGACCGAGGCAGAATCATGTGGTCTTATCAGGAAAGAAGAGGATGTCCTGACGTATATCCTGTACCCGGCTGTTGCCCCGTCATTCCTGAAAGGTGAACGGGTATGCGAGGATATACCCCCGGTGCAACAGACAGCGGTTCCAGCAACAGGAGCGATTCCCGGCCGGCTCGAGGTCGAGGTCGATGGTGAGATCTTCTCGGTCCGTATCGTGTCAGTGGAAGGCCAGGCCACAGCTCATGATGTTCCCGGAACCGGTAAACCCCCCAGGGGAGAGATTCCCGGAGGAGTGAAGAGTAACATGCAGGGAATGGTTCTCCAGTTACCGGTAGGAAGGGGTGATACCGTTGAGAAAGGGGAGACTCTCGTGGTGCTTGAAGCAATGAAGATGGAAAATCCCATTCACAGCCCACGGTCAGGCAAGGTCACCGAGATATTCATCGAGGTCGGTGACACGGTCCAGAACGGAGATGTGCTCCTGGTGATCGAGCAATGACCTTCTTTGACAAACTTCTTGTTGCAAACCGGGGAGAGATTGCCATACGGGTCATGAGGGCCTGCCGTGAATTAGGTATTGAGTCGCTCGCCATCTACTCTGACGTGGATAAGAACGCCCTTCATGTTCATTATGCTGATGAGGCGTTTTTTGTCGGTGCTTCCCCGCCATCGCAGAGCTACCTGAATATTGACCGGATCCTTGGGGTCGCACATGCAGCAGGAGCCGAGGCTATCCATCCGGGGTACGGGTTTCTCGCAGAAAACGCAGAGTTTGCAGCACGGTGTGAGAAGGAGGGGATCTGTTTTATCGGACCTTCCTCGTCATCGATAGCCATGATGGGATCCAAGATCGCGTGTAAGCAGAAGATGAAGGATGCCGGTGTGCCGGTTTTACCGGGGACCGATGGCGGGGTCACCGATGCAGACCAGGCAGCCCGGACTGCTGATGCCATCGGGTATCCGGTTATCATCAAGGCTAGTGCCGGTGGCGGTGGAATCGGGATGCATATCGTCTCTTCACCTGATGAGCTGACAGAGGCTATCGAGAAATCCATGCGGATTGCAGAGTCGGCTTTTGGTGACAGTACCGTCTTTGTTGAGAAGTACCTCGAGAAACCACGGCATATCGAGGTACAGGTTCTCTGTGACCAGCACAATTACCGGGAACACCTGTATGAACGGGAATGTTCCATCCAGCGCAGGCACCAGAAGCTGGTCGAAGAGGCACCCTGTCCGATTATGACCGAAGATTTGCGGGAGAGGATGACCGAGTCCGCTCTTCGGGTTGCAGAGGTCTCTCGTTACGTCAATGCCGGGACCGTTGAGTTTCTCTACAGTAATGGAGAGTATTACTTCATGGAGATGAATACTCGGCTCCAGGTCGAGCATACCGTTACCGAGCTCATCACGGGTATCGATATCGTGAAAGAACAGATAGCAATCGCTGCAGGCGAACCCCTGATGTTCCCGCAGGAGTCTATAACGATCAGGGGTCATGCCATTGAATGCCGGATCAATGCTGAGGATCCCCTCAATAACTTCTCTGCCGATCCGGGTAAGATTACCCGGTACCGGTCCCCCGGGGGTCCGGGTATCAGGCTCGATTCAGGCATTCACCAGGGATACTCTATCCCGCCGTATTACGACTCCATGATAGCAAAACTCTGCGCCTGGGGGATGACACGGGATTTTGCCATCGGAAGGATGAAACGGGCGATATACGAATATGTCATCCTCGGGATCAAGACGACACTGCCGCTCCATCATGCAATTATGCACAATCCTGATTATATCTCAGGGAATACCCATACTCACTTTCTCCAGGAGCCGCATATCCAAAAGACACTCAAACGGTACATCCAGGAGGACGAGACCAGGATGAACCAGCTCTCAACGCCGCTCCGCAGCGAGAAGAAGATTGCAGCGGTCGCTGCGGGTGTTCAGGCCTATATCTCGCAGGGAAGGAGTACATAACCAGTTAACAGTTCTCCTGCACCCGGGTCTCGTCAAAGACCCATGCCAGATATTCCGGTGACCCACCGGTCACCGGCAGGACAATTATTTCCGGAAGTTCATAGGGGTGAATCTCCTGGATCTTTTTTGTTACTGCATCCACCCTGTCACTGGCGGTCTTTAAGACCATAAGCATCTCAGGATCCGTGCAGACTGCACCATCCCACCGGTAGACAGACTCGACCGCTATTAGGTTGATACAGGCAACCAGTCTCTCATCCAGGAGAAGATGTGCCAGTGATTCTGCTTCCTGCGGGGGAGCAGTGCAGTAGAGAACAACGATTTCGGTATCCGGTTCGTTCATATGCAAGGGGATCGGCCCTTATCTCATATGAATCCTTCTTGTCACTCCCGGAAAACCAGGCACCAGAGATGAGTGATTAACCAGGCACCTCTTTTATCGCTTCATCCCTGATGGAGAGAATCGAGTATTTCCCTGCAAAAAGGATGCTTTTTTTTGGAAAAAAATCTCTGATGGATTGGGGCAGATTACCTCTCTTACCCCGCTCAAACGGATATGGTCCGCCCCGGCCGGTCAGGATATCCGGCAGTACCCAGGATACGAATTAATCCGGATGTCTCTTCCCAAACCGTTTCTGATACACTTCCTCGATAAAATCCGGGAGTGGTGACTTCCAGGGTTCCTGGTTCTGGTTCGCAAGACTGCCCATCTTTTTCGGGTTCATCCCCAGTTCTTTTGCCATCTCGACATGCTGATCTGACAGACGATACCGTCTCTGCACATCAGACCATGAAGGGGAATTTCCCGAGTGCTTCTTTTGTTTTTTTGCCATATCGATTCGTATCAGCTGCCCAACAGTTTCAAACCTGACCGGACTTTAATTATGCGTTATACCCGAAACAGGTTCGCTGTTTAGATAATTTGAAATTCGCAGGGAAATGGTACGTACCGGGACGAGGATGGATAGCTTTCATGCCGGGAACGGGACAGATAGAGACAGATATAAGAAACAGAAAGCCATCCCGGTTGCAAGGGAATCAAGCATGACGATTGAGTTGATCCTCAAGTTCAGCCCTCTCTTTCTTTAAATTCCTGATCTTCTTCTCAAGAGCAGCGATATCCTTGTTAATCCTGCGGATCTCTGCAATCTTCTTGTTCGTAAAATACTGCCCGGAATCGGGCTCTAGAGCCAGGTACTCCCCAATCTGTCTGCGTAAAATCCGCAGATAGGGATTGCCATAGATATCACCTTCCCGAAATTCCAGTTTCCCTTCCCTGATACCCTGATGATGAGTTCTTGTTCCACACCATATTCCTTTTTCGCAGTAACATCAGAGAGCGTAGCTCCTTTTTTGTTCCATTCACCATATTCAGCCATTATCATCCTTAAATAATGTGAGTTCCCTGGATCTCATAAACCAGTCTCTCCTGCTCATCTGTTGATGAAGAAGATGTTAAAACCGATCAATCAATACAACCTTACCAATATCGTTAAGTACGCAGAGATCATTCTTATAATGCACTTTGCGCTGCGGTGGCCTAGTCGGTTAGGGCGCCAGACTCATAGGGTTGTATCGCGTCGAGGCGTCTGTCTGAGACATCTGGAGGTCGCGGGTTCGGATCCCGTCCGCAGCATCTATACGCGGAGTTAGGATCTACATCCTGATTTCGTGCCTTATTCTTCGTGCGTTTCGTCTGACATGATGTGATAGGTGTAATGCTTGTGTACAGGTTGTATCTATCACGTCAATAATGGCTATGTTTGAAATACAACCCTATAAAAGAGCGCTATTGTATTTTTGATATTCGACCATACAATCTATCAATTAAAAAGAGATATGCTGATACCGTGCTCCTATAATGGCATTTTCATAAGTTAATTGTGTTGGTCGCGTGGAATTGTCTTCAATGGCATATCATCCCTCTTGATGTTTTTGAATGCTTCATTCGTATTCGTTTATGAAGTGAAAAGTCAAATGAAAATATATATCCGGCATTCTACCAGAAGGATATTATGAAACGATTATCGCTTTTCGTCCTACTATCCCTTCTAGTGGTTATACTAATGGTTGGATATCCTGTCTATGCTGATTCAGCAGACGCATGGAATAACAAGGGGATTGCATTATATGGCCTTGGAAAGTATGAAGAAGCCATTGATGCATTTGATCAGGCACTGATAATAAACCCAGAAAATGCCGATGCATGGAATAACAAAGGTAATGCCATAATTAAGCTTGGCAGGTATGAAGAAGCCCTTATTGCATTAAACAAGGCACTGATAATAAACCCGGAAAATGCAGACGCATGGAATAACAAGGGGATTGCATTATATGGCCTTGGAAAGTATGAAGAAGCCATTGATGCATTTGATCAGGCACTGATAATAAACCCAGAAAATGCAGTCGCAAAAGTGGAAAGAGAATATCTATTGAGGATGGTATAACCTCCAAAGTGATATCCGGACCCTTATACCGGGCTTCTATTGACAGATCTTATTTTAGTCAATACTTAAAATACCCCTATTAGAGAACCTCTGATACCGTGCTTCTATGAGGCTAATAATTTATCATATTGGTTTTTGACAATCCGTTTTATCGGGGTGGCATGACCGGGTGATAATTTATGAAGACTTCCTTCCGGTATCCCGGTATGCTCGCCGATCTCCTGCATACTATGCCCGGCTTGTTTCAACTCCTCCATCTTGGTATGGATGAGTTGAAGCATGTTACCATCGATAACTAATTCAACGTGTTGCATATCGGTTTCAATACGATTTAAGCGCGCTTCTATCTCACCGTTACCACTGGTAACGCCTGCAGTGATGTCTGTATTGTCTCCATCAATGAGACGGGTTATTGTATCGGCATATGATTCCCCTCGCGTCTGAAGCGCCTGTATACGCTCTTTGAGTTCAATTGAGACTCTTATGTGAGTGGTTCCCGTCATTGTCGGTAACTCCTGTTACCTGATGGTAACAATAACATATTAGCCATCGTTAATTAATAATCCATCGTCCCGGGTCTTATCCACACACTACCATCAAATGCCCAAAATGGGTTTGATGAAATGGAATCTTAACTAATTAATAGACCTTCACGATATTGTTCTGCAGGTGCAATTTTTACTACATCAACTACATTATCATAATTTTCTTGAATTATTTTTTCAATTTCACTAATATCTGCTTGAAAAAATTCTTTTCTATCATTAATTTTATTGAGTTGCCCTTTTCTGAAATGACTTTGAATCTTTCTTTCTAATTCTGGGGCATTATCAGAAAAAATTAGAGCATGTATATCAAAGGGAAAAGGTACTGAAGCATCTCCAAGTTCGTGTATCCTATCTAATGGTTCCAATCGTCTAGTCATACCGATTTTATAAACGTCTTCACCAAAAGAACCGATATTTGAGATTACATAGACATAACCAGCTTTTGCGTTTTGTTCACGGTAATCTATCATTTTCTCTTCTTCATCTAGTTTACCAGACGCTTCCTCCAATTCTGTCAATTTTTTTATCAATTCTGATTTTTCAATTTCTGTTGCTGCGAGATTTATCCTCTCTTTTATGTCATTAATAGCCTTTAGATAATGCTTTTTCTCTTTTTGAATTTTTTCACGTGCAGCTCTAATCTCTTGTTCTAATTTCATTTGTTCTCGCATTTCCTCTTTTAACTGCCTTTGTTCTTCTTTTTCCTGTTCTTTTTTTTGCTGATATTCATGTGCGAGATGCAATTCTTCAAATTTCAAGTCCCGATATAGAGGCGAAATTGCAACATCCATTACAATTCCAAGTTTATTCAAAGTATCAAAGGATGATTCAATTCTTTTTTCCGCTTTATCAATATTATTAAATTTGACTTTATCGATAGAATAATCACATTCATTGTTAAATGATCGTAATACCAATTTTATCATATCATTGACCATTTTAGTTCCTTGTGATTTACTTCCATTTACAGTCCAATTCATATTGCCAGTTGCAGCGCTTTTAGATTTTATTAATTCTTTCTGTTTTTTTCGAATCTCTTCTAACTTATTTTTATATTCTTCACTATTTTGGAATGAATAGTGAGGAGTGTATAAGGCAAAACTCTCAAACATTAACTCCTCATCAACGGAAATTAACTGTTTTTTCTTTTCAACTAATTCTAATTCAGTTTGTTGAATTTCAATCGCAATTGTTCTTTTTTTGTCATTTAGCTCTCTTTCAGTTTGTTTAATTTGTTCAAGAATTGCATTATTTTTATTAAACAACTGTTCTTCTTCTTTTTTCAAAGAATCTATGCGATTTGACACTTCAATTGCTTCAGTCGCCCCAATTTTATCTAATAGTTCTTTTAACCTTACATTGTCTTCTTTGATTTTAGAAGCACCAAAAATATCAGTTAGACCCATGTGCTATCAACTTTTATTAGTCATTAATTCAATTAAGGTTATTGAAGTGAATTTTCAAAAAGAAATTGAAATTTATTTTTTCAAAATTGCAATCCCTTTGAGGAAGCGATTAATAATGAGTATCATTCGTCAGGAATGAGTCACTCTATTATAGGGGTATTTAAATTAAGATAACAAGTCATTCGGGTTTATCCCATACTCGAAGTTATTCTTCACAGCGTGAAGTTATGATTCATGATTCTGAATCATGAAGAATACATATAGAAGCACGGTGTTGACATGGTTATAAAAATGGATTAAGATATGAGTAAAAAAAGAGATTGAATTGAATATGCCTCCAACATTCGCAGGCGCAATACCAGAAATTTCGTATAATCACCCCTGTCCAGTATTATTTATGATGTGAAGTATTTTTTTATTGCTTAATAATGGTTCAACCCCTAAAAATAATACAAACATATCCCCATTATTAATTAGAGGGTATTATTAGATGGTTAGAGCATTTTTAGTTTTTATTACTGCTTCTTTAATCAGTATTTTGTTATTCGGGTGCGTTGTTAATGCAGATTTATCAAAAACATGGAAACAAGACGCTTTTGAATCCTTTATAAAAGGAGATTATACAGAAACACTAAATATTACAAATCAGGTTCTCACATCAGGAGAAACTAATTTTTTTGCTTATTATTACAAAATAGCCGCTTTAAATAAATTATTCAGATATGATGAAGGATTAGAAGTATGTAATCAATGTTTACAGATTAATCCTGCAGATGAAGAAATATGGCAGTGTAAAGGAGATATCCTATATAATTTGGGTAATCGTGAAGAAGCGTTAGATGCTTATGATAATGGTAATGGTGAAGAAAAATTCCAATATTGTGGCATAAATGAATATGAAGCAAGACAGGAAGCAGAATTAGAAATTCAAAAAAAAATAGAAGATAAACGAAAAAAACTGGAAGAAGACGCGTTTTCTTATCTCAAAGAAGCGTATTCTTATTACACGCATGAAGAGTATGAAAATGCTATTGAGGAGTGCAATAAAGCATTAGATATCTATCCAAAATATTACATTGCTTTATTAATGAAGGGATTGTTCTTATCAATATTAGATAATGATAATGAAGCGAAAGATGTATTATATCAAGCAACAGAATTTAGTTCAAATGAAGCCACACCATGGTATTTATTAGGAAGAATTTACGAAAAGGAATGCGACCGTACAAAAGCAGTGAATATGTACTATGAAGCAGTGGTATTAGAACCAGATAACACATTAATATTACAAAGATTATATTCCCTGTTAAACCCTCCAGCGTATGGATTTACGATCTCCCTAGCTCCTTGTAATTCTTCGCATGAAAAAAAGTATTATCAACAGCAACCACCATTCATTGAACCACCGATTATTTCAGATGGCACGACATCAATTAAAGTAGTCGATTCTCAAATATTTTATTGAAAAAATGATTCTCAACCCACAATAAAATAGATTAACTTAAAAACAGTAATATTCAAAACCAATACATTCTTTTATTGTTAACACTCACAAAGTGATATGGATCGTTCAATTATTGTAATAGCAATCTTGATTATTGCTTCTTTAATGCTATGCGGATGTGTTAGTAGTAAGCAGGTTGTAAGTAAAGATGATATTAAAACGGAAGATAAAGAACTTGCGTCTACTACTGTACCAACTCCAACTACCATACCAACTCCAATTACCACGCAAATTCTGAAAACAGATGATGATATCAAATTTGAATTATTATACAAAACTGACTATCAAACATATATCCCAGCAATGAAGAAATCAATGGAAGCCGCTCACAATGTGGATGTCGCTACTGCAACAATGATAGAAAATGAATTAGAAAGTGGATATTGGATAAATTATTACGGTGCCGCCGGACGATTAAAAAATCTAGGTTCCTTCTACCAACCACAAGTTGATACGTTAACTACAGCAGAAGACGATGCGATGGTTGCTATTAGATTCTTTGCAAGAGCAGCAGAATATCAAGAAATGGGGGACGATGTAGCCGCTTTGGATAGATTATTAGAAGCCATCACCTATAAAGAATCAGCAGAAAAAGGATTCAATTCAATACAACTATTAAAGAATTAATGATGTCCATTAACGCATATAGAAGCACGCCATTAGCATGTATTAAAAACGGGTTAATGCATGAGTAAAAAGAGAAACGAGATTCTAGATGCCTTGAAATGGCTATTCTATCTCTATCCCCATCTCAATATGTGCCTCTCGTAACATCTTTTCCCTATATGCCCCCCTTACATCCTCCATTGTCATGTTTTCGGCAATGACCTTTATGTTATCATCGTCACACAATGGCAGTTTGTAACCGTGACCACGTGCCCGGACAGCAAACATCACATCAAGGTATGTTCTAAACGCCTGTGTCTTTACTAATTGGTCTGTGGTATACAGTGGCCTCTGTCGCGCTGTCTTTGCTTCAATTGCCTGTAATCTGCTCTCATATGCGTTACTAATCATAATTTCTCCTCCAATGCTTTTAGTCGTGCCTCGATGCTCTCCAATGATTCATCCTTCAACAACGAACCATGCGTTTTTACCGCTTCAATAAGGAGACGGGTTTTCCCATCTCTCATTTTTTCGATATCTGCATCCTGTAACCTGCCTGCAATCGCCTTCTTATCAAGGTGTTTAATCAGTCTGGATGTCGTCTGCATCAAATCAGAGCGCTCTAATTTTTTTCCACCCGTCTGTATCTCTTCCTCAAAACAATCATCACTCATGAATCCAACCTCCATTTATCCGTTAACATGCAAGTTAACAATTTGTTACCTATCATATATAACCGCGCCTATACAGGCTGCATTCTTCAAATGCCGGTCAATGGTGCTTCTATGCAATCCTAATGCTTCGGCTCTATCCCTGGTGCTCATATCAGGATACCGCTTATAGTGTTCCTGTATTCGCTGTGCTGCATTACTTCCCCTTCCTCGTTTGGTAACGCTTGTTACCTTCTCGGTAACGAGTGCATTATCCGGCTGCTTTATGCTGCTCTTTATGCAGATCATAAGCAATTCCACCGATACGCATAAGCTGATCGGTGCTATTGCATGTGCACACCTGCTTATGATATCTGCAGGAGAATGGATCACGTTAAACCCTGTGCTGATAATGGTAAACGCAATGAGGACCGACCATCCTACTAGTGCCCGCTCATCTCTTAAACTGCTCCTCAATATCATCAGCGATCCTGCAATGAGGAGGGCATCGAGGCACACCGGCCATAGGAAGGAGAGAAGGGGATGTATACCCGCTTCAAGTGCCTGGAGTTGCAAGTTATAGAAACTCAAAGAGAAGGCACAAATTGCAATTATCAACACTAAACCGGCTGTGATGGCTGGTATCATATCCTCGATTCGTGAGAGATGATTCATAGCCCCATCTCCTGTTTCCATAACTCGGTAAATTCCTGCCAATGAACGGAACAAAGGCCCCACATGCCTTCGATATCATATTCAGACTCTTTACCACATCCGATACAATGACAGAAATTTAACCTGGTGGATGGTTTGAACTCCTCCGGCTGGTAGTAATGCCTGATACTGTGATTCTTTTTCCATTCCTCCAGGGTAATAGATGATAGATCACGTTTAGCGAACAATACAGGAGTATTAACCACTGTGGTTTTACCTTCAAGGGTTGTTTGTGTCATTTCATCTCCTCCATCCCGTTCGATACAAACCACTCCTCATATATTCCCTCTGTGGCTCCTCTTCCCCAATACGTACCATAATCATACATCAAATACCTAAACCGTGTCATTTGTGCCTCTGTTGGTTCAATCCCCGGTCCATCTGCATACAGAGCGATAGATAACCAGTTGATCCGGTTTGCTATCCATGCAGGGGGCATCATGACCGGACCTCCTGAAGGTGTCTCCGGCAATGGGTTATAGTTCCCCACATTGTACACACTTTCAATAATTCACCAATTCCCCTTAGTTCCCTATCCCCGCCTTCCTTTAAATACCCCATACGGTAGTATTTAAAGGGCTGCCTATCCCTGTGAACTATAAGAAGAGAGAGAAGAGAGAGATATAAGAGAAATGAATATGCTCTAAAATATAGAGTATTTAAATAACTCTTAATCTCTGTGAACTCTGTGAAGAGAGAGAATAGAGAGAAGAGAGAGAAGAGAGATAAGTATCTCATTCTTCATCCTCCTTCAATTGATACCACGTTTCATATTTTTCACCCTTACCCTTACGTGAACCCATCTCTATCATACCGGATTCATCCAGAGCATCTATCATCTCTTTAAAGACCTTTGATGTCTGTCTACTCTTCCTCAAAAGAGCGCTGTGATTCATGCAACAATCAGGTGCAGATTTAAGAGCGTTTAGGATTCGGCTCTGTAAATCCTTCTCTGTTGCATCTTCAACACTTTTCAAGGCATCCACGGCGTGAGGGATGAAATACTCATCAACCTGTCTTAACGCTTCAAGGAAGAAAACATCAGGAATAGGAATTGTAGGAGATAAAAGGGTTTGTCCCTCCCCTGTCTTGTGCTGCTTCAGTCGCCAAGTCTCCTGCTCATGTGCTTTTAATCCTGGTAACTCATCGGCTCCGATCGTGAACAACATAGCCAATTTAAATACACGAATAGCCATTCTATCAAGAATGCTTTGATTTATCCGGTATTCCTCCGGTTTGCTGTGATATTTCTCCTGTAGTTCCTCGTTCCATGTGTTAAATCTTTTCATCGCTTCATCTGATGGTATCATCCTGATGATATCAAATCTCTGTATTCTCTCCGCCAATCCGATAAACAGGTTTCCTATACCGTCATAATCTGCTGATTGCGAACCGGTCCCTAAACAGATATCCATTCGTTTTTTGGGATAGTTTGGATATAGGATCAGGTATCGTAACAATAACCCGCTGGTCACATCCAACCCACTGCAGGAATTTATAAACCTCTCCGGGGTTGTGCTCCATAATAACGTAATATACGGCTCTGATACGTTAAATTCCGTTTTTACGTTCTTCTTTCCGGTCCTTAACTTTCGGCTGATATCTTCACAGTCATACAAGGAACATAAAACGTCCCTCATGTCACTCATATACGTCTTTTGATTAATTCCCTCTAAAATTGCCCCTGCCTCATCCTGCAGGTGAAAACCGTGTGAACCTATCCAACTATCTCCTTCCCCCGGTTCATCTGATAAATGCTCTATCAATGACTCTGGTGTGAAGGAGTGAAACATTGGCCTATACCGCGGTGATGCTCCCGCCAATCGTTTAACCGGCTGCATTGCTGTGGATTTCCGACTATGTGATGTTTGCCCTAATTCTAGTATCCAGATATTTGGATAGATAGGGTTCATCATGTTGGAAATATCAATTCGTGGTTTCCGGTCTGCTAATATCGACAAAAGAGCCAATGCTGCACAATAATGGTATTCCGGGTAGGCATCATTCCTACTGGTCCAATGGTTCACATACCGGCTTATGAAATGGCTCTCTGGTAACCGGTTTTCAAGTTTCAACGTTTTTATATCGTTCTTTAGTTTCTTCGGTTCCTTCACTTCTACCGGTTTGATGGTGTCTTCCTGCTTCTTTTCCTTCTTTCTATTCCATTCCTCGCGTTCCCGTTTTTGTGTTTCCTCCAATATTTCCGCGTTCTTTCTGTATTCCGGGTCCGTCTTGATGATGTCTTCAACCCGCTTGATCAGGGTTGCATTATCAAGGGTGCCGGTCCCCGCCTGCTCACAAAATATGATACCGTGTTTCACTGCCAGAAATAGCGCTGCATCTCCCCCGGAATTATGTTTCCAACAATGCCACGTTTGCTTTCTCGTGTTTATGTTGTAATTCGTGCCGGTTGATGAACCATGAATAGGGTGCTCCCCTTGAACCTCATCTCCATTGGTGGAGATCTTACCGGCTGGATAACCCACTTCTTCAATAAGTAGCCCTGCTCTATCGGTGATAACAGGGTATGAGTTATAATCCGGCTCCTTCGGTTTCACAGGTTCCTGTTCCAGTTCATCCTCGATCTCCTCCGTCTTCACGTATTTCATGATCAACGGCTGAATATCGGAATAATTAACCGTTTTAATGGGTGCATCATTCACAATGGTATAGGGTGTCCCTGATGGATGGATTGAACCGGGACCGACTAAATAAAACTTCTTTCCGCGTCTGATATCACCGCAACTATCCATAAATACGATTTTATCCTTAACATCATCGGGAAAATCACACCTAAATATGATGTGATATCCGCCCTGGTCCCGTCCACTTCGGATCGTGAAGGTATCACCGATGACCTTAATCAAATCCTTTATCATTTCCGGGTTATCTGCATCTAGCATACAGATTTTAGATTCTAAACTGGTGAAAAACCCGTAATTATTCCCGCTTTTAACCCATTTGAGTATCTCGTTATCATTGGCGGAATAGTTGTTATGCTGGTTCCATCCGCTCTCAAAAGCGCTTTTGGCTTGTTTCCGGACCTTGATAAGTCTTAAATCTCCTCCAATGACCTCGGATAGGGTATTGATGCAGGATATCGCCTCACTCATACCCGCCCTGCCTCCGCTCGTGCCTGACGTTGTAACCTAATCTCGTGGATTAAATCCCGCGCTTCATAGAAGTTACGAACGTAATCATTAGGTAGGATAACCCGTTCCCCATCACGAAAAACCGCTTCTATCTCTTCCTGGTATTCATCATACCATAATTCCGTGATGTCATCTATACGTCTGAAATGAATAGGGTTTAGCGATACTCGGATAAATGCAGGTAACCTGTCTGATTCAACAAATGCCATCAGAACGCCTCCCGATTGAAGGAGAGACACAACTTTTAATACCACACAAAACAGATAATCTGTTGTAATTAGGCACCGAATCCGATAAAGCAAGATGCATGGAGCGTGTGCCCGTTTCTGATTGTTCCCTGTCCCCACAGGGAACGCCTCTTTTAGTCATCGTATCATCTCCGGGCCTCGATTTTCTAGAATCCGGATTAGTCCGCGTCTTTCTGCAATTTCACCCAAACCGGGTAAATCATGCGATTTTTCAAACGCGATCATCGCTTCTCGTGATACCGGTATCGGTTGTTTCTGGTTCATCGCTGCTCCTTTCGTATCGGGGCGCTGTTCTGATGCGTTCCTGTCAGTAATTGATTCTCAATATACCGCGAACGTGGAACATCTCCACGTTCTACGTCGATTTTGTTTATCAAACCGACGTCCAATGAAATCGTGATACATGACTTCATGTGAATAATGCGTTCGACGTATAAGTATAAATATTTACACACACGGTGTTTGTGAATGTTACATATAATCCGTGTGTTATAGGAATATGAGTGAATGATAAGACATTAAAAAACCGTGTTGATAAATTTCTTAATTCTCGAAGGAGTGAAGAGGTAAAACAATATGCATCTGACATTATCAAATTTTTATCTGATCATTTCCCGGGTGATAATCAGGGATGGGTAAGAGCGAAGGATATTCAATTTAACCTTGTTGAACATGGAAATATCCCATCAGAAACGCAATTATACAGACTATTGGATGCAATGACGCAATTTAATATAATTGAAAGGATGGAAGGAGAAAGAGATCCTGGTTCCCCGGGAAAGCATCCAATATACTATCGATTGACCTTTGTATGCTCTCATACGTGGTTTATGCCACGTGATGAACTTCTTGATGAATATAACAAAGTGTTTGAAGAGTCCATGCAAAGAGATATTGAAAATATACTATTTTTACGGATTATTAGAAAAATCATGGACGTATGCACGCAAATGGATATATCAGAAATAATCAATCAAGAAAGGGATGAATGGTTTTCTCATCCAAAGAGAGAAAAATATTCACATTTAGATGCGCTATACCATGACGGATCAGTTAAATCAGTTAGAATGAAGCAATATAAAGAAATAGATGAAATATGGAACACTCGATATAAAAACGCATTTGCAGAGATTGAAAAGAATCTGATTAAAAAAGATTAATTTCCCGCCTCCTCTTTCTTCTTTTTCTCCTCCAATTTTCGTTGCCCTAATTCGATCAATAATTCGGGATTGTCTTTTAGAAGATTCCGTATAATATCCTCTTCTGACAAACCATCTTCAAAACTAAACCCACAGGTGGAACAGAAATTATGTGTTGGTGCATTGATGGTATAACATTTCGGACACTGTCGCGGCTCTAATGCGTCCGACCTTTTCTTAATATTTTTCCGCTCAATCCCGGCCTTCTGTGCTATCTCGCGTTCAATATCACTATCTGTCAGATGTGCATAAGTTGAAAACATCGGCGTATTGATATTTCCCCAACAAACCTTCTTGATTACGCTCTCATTATAATCACCCCGAATCATTTCTGTGATTCGCGAATGTCGGAATAGGTGCGGGGTAATATGTTTTTCAATCCCTGCTCTTCTTGCAATATCACGTATCTGTTTTGCCACGCCCGCATATGTCAGTGGTTGCCCGTTTTGAGTTAGAAACACATACCCATCAGATTCCGGCTTGCCCGGGTAGTCTGTTTTCCATTGTGCCAAATATGCACGAGAAAAGACTAAAGGAACGAATCGCGGTTTATTTGTTTTATCATTCACATTTACAGTTACATTCCAATCAGTGAATTTAACCTGTTGCCATCTCAAATTACCCAACTCACCAATCCTAAACCCGCCCTCATACAGACATGCTATCAAGGCACGATCACGAGAAGAGAAACACGCCTCAATCATTGCCCGAATATCCTCTTCAGATAACAGCCCTTCGGCTGTTTTAGTCATGGTATTTGTAGCAGGCGGTTTTATCGCCTTAATTTTCTTTTCGGGGATGGATGAGTATCCGTTATCTATCATCCACAAATAGAATCGTTTTAGGAATAATACAAAGTCCCGTTGGGTATTCTGTGCATATGGTTTACCATCCTCACGGATATGAGACTTTAACCGATCTAACCCTGCATATAAATCAGATGCTGTATTCTCTCTAAACGGTTTAATAAACTGTCTCCATGAAATGAGATGCGCATTCAGTTTACGGACTCTCACCAATGTGATTTGGTTCGTTGCCCTCGCCTCTTCAAGAAATTCACGGATTAAATTTACATCATCCTGCACTAACCGGCCTGATTCAAGATGGTTTTTCAGTGAGTTATCCAGATATCGCCGGTGCTCCTCGTCTGACTTATGAAAGGCATGGACCATAGATAGGAATGTGACTGATTAGTATAAAATAGTAGATCCTAACTTCAGGTATAGGATCCCGTCCGCAGCATCTACACCTATTTTCGTGTTTAAGGCAATTATAACCACAATTGGTTGACCAGCATGACACCTATCTTCATTCACAATCCCTATACTCTCCTGAAATCTGGATTATATACTAAGTAGTAGTGTCTAAGTATATCGTGCGCTGGATTTTACGATCAAGCAGCGAAAAGGATGATCCAAACGTGTGGATCATTGATGGATCATCAGTGGATCATGGATCAGGTCTTGTAGATATTTTTCCGATGACCAATCTGGACAACCACTATTACCATGACTTCATCTTTGAAGGTAAGATACGCCCGATAATTCCCGATTCGGTAACGATAAACCCGCCCGTTGTATTTCCCTTCAATTTTATCCAGATATTTTCTTGGATTAGTAACTGTTTCAAGAAAAAGAAGTTTATCCCTGATCCTTTGAGCAACGGGTTTTTGAAGTCTGTTTAAATCTTCTTCGGCGTCTTTAGAGAGTTCTATACGGTAATGCAATCAAATCCCCATTTCTTTGGCAATATCTCGAAGGGGTCTGTATCTCCCTGCATCAACATCTTCTAATCCCTTTATTATTCGCTGGTTTGTTTCTTCATCAATTTCTTCATCCTCATCATAATAATCAAGCAACCTGGTGATAACTTCAATGGGGGATTCATCAGACCGTGTTTTATGTTCAATAATCCTCTGCATCACATTTTCGGGAACTTCTAAAGACTCAATCATAGTAAGTCATCACCCTCAAATCATATCAGATTGTTGGTATACTCTATTTTTATTTATCATTTTGAATATGTTAATTGCTATCAAATAAAAAGAGAAAGTCAAATATCGTGTTCTATCTCTAAAATGTCATGTTAGAAAATCACGCATCCCGAAAAGTATAGAATGATCTTTATATAATGAAATATAATATATTAGCTGTGCAAAATCACGCCCAAATCTAGAAGTTGAAAAGCTTCGAAAGGTTATAGAATCTGATATAGTCTTCATTGTAACGTTATTTGAACACGCGTCCCTTAAAAACTGTTTTTCTACACGGACACACAACTGCTGGGATATAGCCCTTGAATATGCCAAGGGTTTATTAACCAATCCTTCAAGGTGTCATTTAACCTCAATTTCTGACAACTGTAGTTGGGTTAATAATCAGTCATTTAGTCATTTTGTGTCTAAATCACCTTGGGATTACCGATTATTGATCGATTGGATCATAACCAACGGATGGTCGCTGATCGGAAAAAATGGTACATTAGTCATCGACGAATGTGGCAACCCCAAGGCAGGAAATTATTCCGTTGGCGTTTCCCGTCAATATTGCGGGAATTTGGGAAAAGTTGAGAACTGTCAGGTCGGCGTCTTCATGGCATATGTTAAGAATGGTTTTCGGTTACTTCTTGATTTTCGACTTTACCTTCCAAAAAGTTGGACATCTGACCGTATCCGCTGTATCGAAGCTGGGATTCCAACCGAATCGCGAACGTTTAAGACCAAAGCTGAGTTGGCATACGAATTGATCTGCAATGCGATGAAAGCAAAGATCAAGTTTTCCCATGTGGTCATGGATGGGTTTTATGGCGAGCACCCCTGGCTTCTTACTTGTCTTGAAAATTTGCATATCCACTATGTAGCCGATATCAGCTCATAAATCGAGTTATTCTTGAGAAACCAGAGTATGGCATCCCGATAAAAAAGAGCATCCGGGGCAGAAAGCCAACACGGGTAAAAATCCTTAATTCGA
>CAZSDZ010000019.1:0-49162 GCA_964605795.1 uncultured Methanoregulaceae archaeon | reverse complement strand
ATATCTCCAATCTCACCTGCATAGAGGTCAAAGGGAAGCTTTACCCGGAGACCGTCAATCTGAACAACAACCGGAATCGGAGATGTTACGTAACCGACATCTGGTATCTCTGATGTGATAACATCCATAAGCCGGGCAGGTGAGATAGAGAGCGGATCCTTAGCGATTGCTGCCCGTCTTGTATCTAACACCTGCGCGACTTCCCTGACAATATCATCAAGCCGTGCTATCTCCTTTGACTCCTTTGTCCGGTGCATAAATCGTCCGATACCTCCGATATATCCATCAACCGGTGGATCGATTATCTGCATCAGTTTCTCCCTCTCCGGGGCTCCACAGACGATGATCGGCACGGTTATCCCACGCCGTAATACCGGCATTTTTTTCTCGATACAACTCTCGAAATTCCCAAGGAGGTACACTGCACAGTCATGTTCATTAATGATAGCCCGTTCCTCATCATTCATGAGTGCAATTCGCTTTCCAAAACCACGGCCAAGACCTATCATGTTGGTCTTGGCACCCTCGGTTCGTAAGTACTCGGCGACATCACATGATGCATGGGGAAGGTGATGGATCTCTAAGGACATGGAGACAACCGCTATCTCGGTCCCGACGAGCGGGGCAGTCGTAACCTCGCCGGCAAGAGGCCTCGCAATAGTTCTGAGCAGATCTATGTCTGTTTTTGGAATGAGTGCCTGGAGGATGACATCCTGGGCGATGATATGTTTCTGGATGATATACCCGCCAAGATCCTCGATAAGATCCAGGATCTCATCATGGCGGTAAACACCCCCTTTGTATGAGATCGGCTCAAGAATCATATCGTCTCCCCCATCAGGGCAAATTTTTCCCGAACCAGTGGCATGATGTCCTCGGAAAGGGTATCCTCACTTGCAACAAAATAGAACTTTCCTGCAAGGAAATTTTGTTTTCTGACTTTAAATCCTTCAGGACAGATGATCTGCATCGAGTAGATGAGATCCTTGTACAGTGTATCTGTCGGATCGATAACTACCATGTCAGGAAGAATTTCTGCCTCTTTTTGTGTCAGATCCATCATGATGGTGAACCGGTCAGGCTGCTGAACCATGTCTTTTGAGAACCTGTTCCAGAGGACCTGTAAAAGAGCCGCGAGATAGGTCTCTTCGTTGATACTGATAATGACGTGACCATCCTGGTTTGTAATAGCACCGATATCACTCACCCTGATGGCTGCGAGCAGTGTCCGGGTAATTCCCACTGCCACAAAGACGGGGACCCCGGGATCGATATAGATATGGATCTTCTGGATAACTTTCAGGAGGCCATGATCCCCGATAACAACAGAAGCAAGCCTCCGATACTGGTCTGCACCTACCTGATCTGGTGACTCAACCTCGAAGTAATCGAGTGTGGACATTGGTTTACTGCTCCTTCCTGATGAAACCTGATGAGAGAAGTGCAGACCCGACTGAACCGATGTACTGGGAGTACCGGGGAACCACGATATCGGTCTGGAGAAGATCACCCATGGCTCTCACAAGTCCAGCAATAAGCGATGTCCCCCCCACCATGATGACAGGATCCTTGATATCGACCTCCTGTAACTGCTGTTCAAAGACCTGTTCAGCCACACTGTGACAGGCAGCCGCAGCAACATTCTCTTTTGAATGTCCCTCAGCAAGGGCGTTTACCAGGCTCTGGGTTCCAAACACGATACAGTAACTGTTCATCGGAACGTCATAGCCCATCCCTCTCATGGCAAGGGGACCCAGTTCGGTGATATCAACACCAAGGCGTTTTGCAGTCATCTCGAGGAATCGTCCCGAGGCCCCGGCACAGATACCCCCCATGGTAAAGGTTCCGGGAATTCCGTCCTGGACAGAGATGGCCTTGTTGTCCATACCTCCGATATCAATGACGGTTGATGGACCCTTCTGGCAGTCGGCTAAAAATACAGCCCCCTTCGAGTTAACGGTTAATTCCTCCTGGATAAGATCGGCACCGAACTCCTCACCGACAAGAAACCGGCCGTATCCTGTTGCTCCGATGGCTTGGATATCCTTCATTAAAAGACCGGCTTCCTGTAATGCATGATCCCTGACCTCCCGTGCTGACTGCAGAACCTCAGTGGTGGGTACCCAGCCGGTTCCGATGATCTCGTTATCCTGCATGATAACTGCCTTTGTGGTAGCAGAGCCGGAATCGATACCCATTGTTATCCCGTTCTGTCGTTCCCGGGCCAGCAGTGCCCGTCTCCGTGCAATGGTTGTCAGAGCTTCCATTCGTGTCAGGAGGGTTCCAGATGTTGTCCGCTCGGTAAACGAGTAACTGACGACCGGAAGTGGGGAATTCTCGTGGATGTAGTGCCTGAGTTCATTCCTGACAATAGCTGCCTCGGCACACCGGAAGCATGTCGCAATAAAGACGGCATCAGCCTCGACATCTCCTTCAACGAGGGCAACTGCCCGTGCAATGGCGAGTTTTAAGTCTGCACTCCGTACATCGATCCCATAATTATGATAATTTCTCCTGATATCCTGCAACGTCAGGTCAGGGAAGAATATCTCGGCATTGACTGCAGCAGCAGCATCGTAGATCTCTTTCTGTACTCCGCTGTATTCCGGTCCGCAGGAGAGTTGCGCTATCCTGACTCTCTGTTCAGTCATGTTCTTCTCCCAAATCCCTCAAAAAATCACGAATTGCAGCAACAAACTCAGTACCTTCTGCTTCATCAGCCGGATACCTGAGCTCGAGAATGGGAATACTCTTCTTTTTAACAAGATACACAAGGAGTTCATTGGTACGGGCACACCCCATGCAACCGAACGCGAATTCAGCATCAGTGATGATGATAGCTGCCTCTGCTTCTTCAATCTGAGGACCATATAGTGACATCCTCCCCCTGACCCCGGAGGGGACCTCAACTGCAGCCCAGTGAAGTCCTTTCTTTGCATCTTCGGGAGTCATCTGAAGAGGGGGAGAATCAATGCCTGCAGTCTGTATCCGTTCCCTGATGGCAAGAGCCGATCCGATAGGGGTATGTCCGAACCGGGCAACCATGTCAGAGAGGATAAGGCTTGTTGTTGGGTAAATGAAAACCTTTGTCACGTTATGGCACCTCATTTTCCATCATTGCTGCAAGTTGTGTGGCATCGATTCCTGTACCAGATCGTGGCACGGGGGGTTTCGCCACTATTCCTTCTTCTCTCTCTTCAAGATTGAGAATTCCCTGTGATATCCTCTTTATAATTCCCATCTCAAACTCATGACCAAAATAGCCGGGTCGTGCACCACCCAGGTTTGCACGGCACCGGCGGGGATCTCCGGGAGGAAATCCCCTGTCTTTTACAAAGATATGTGCAGGATCACGGGTCCTGAGTTGCCTGATAATATCGGCGACATCCTTCTCATCTCCGGTTATCTGAAGGCCAAAACAGGTCTCTTTTATCATGGCACGATCTGATATCTCGTATGCAAGACTTGCCAGATCATCAGGTGTCGTGTGGGGTGACTCGACAAAGACGTATTTTGTAACGGTTCCCTGATAGGATGGCTGATAGGTATTCATTCTCTGCCCTCTCTGAAATATACCGTCTCTCCTTCTACGATCTTCTTTAATTTATCGAGATCAAGGATACGGCCGATGATATTTGTACCGGAAAATGGTTCAGAAGTTGGTCCGAATTCATCATTTGATTCGGTCCTCACCCCGACGATTCCGGTACTCCTGCGTGAATCATTTGTCATCGCAAGTGTTCCTGCTGCGATCTCAGTCCCCTCCTCCGGGGTGTTCTCAGGATTAATGGTCGTTCCCATAGGAATGCCGGCCTTAAAGAGATAAACATCCTCAAACGAGAATATATGGGGTAATTTTCCGATGGGATGAAATTTAAGGCCTGTTACTTCACGAAATGTCTTGCAGCTGGAGTAGGCATGCATATCATCAAGCATGACATCAATGACATTTGCATAGGGGGTCGTCGTAACAGATACCGATCCCGTAAAAAGGATCTCCATCGTGGTCTCCGGATCCTGGTGTATCACCACCAGATCACGGCTGTTCTGTTCGTGGTAATCATCGCAGGTAAAGGTTACTCCTCTTCTCTCGGAAAATTCCTTTGCATCTGCAAGGGATAATCCCAGGAGGTCAAACTGCTCAGGGATAATCTCGACCCTGAAGCGTTCCCCGGCATGAACGACGCGAGCGAGTTCAATCCCATGAATCACCTGCCCTACAACGGTATGATGACGGCTCTGGGGAATATCTTCGGTATACAGGTAGATAGAACCTCTCTTCTTACCGGTTGTTCGTATCGTAACCGCCCCGTCATACCGCGGGCCTGACACTTCATGAGGAACATCAGTTCCTGCTAACAGATCATCCCTGATATGGGTACTTGATGAAAGTGAGGTCCAATACTCCTTTCCCCTGCATCCAAGCATGAGGTGTTCTACACTTCGTGGAGCTTCCGGAACAGATCTGCCATCAGAATACCCTTTTGCTTCAATGCGCAGGTAGGAGATGATATGCATACCGGGAAGGAGAACCAGGTTCGGATCTGTGGTGGTATAGGATTCAGTACTGTCCGAGAAGGTAAGAACCGGTTTAATCGATTCAATTATGTCCCCTGCTTTCAGACGGTCAAGGACCCCGAGACCCGAGACAACCTGTCCGATGACACCTCCCCCCTGCCGGGCTCCATGATCTGCGATATGGGACCGGGACGCAAAAACAAGGTAAGAACGCTCTGGTTCATACCCTCCACATCCAATAATAACGTCCCCGCGTTCGTAACGGGCTTCCTGTCGGACAGGGACAATGTGGGACGGAAACGGACCGAAGTGAATCGATCTCTGGTCTCTCCAGTGCAGACCGGTAAGCAGGACATCTGATGAAAACAGTTCATTACCCTCTCCGCTGCCCTCGATAATTACCTCGCCTGCAGAGGTCTGGACAAGATAATTTCTGCCTGCAAGAGAATCTTTCTTCCCGGGAAGAATAACTGCAACCACCAGATCGGGATTGTAATGAACAAGAATATCTCCCAGTTTTGTTCCTTCCAGAACAGTTTTCTCTTCTCCATCCAGGAAGACTGATATCATTTCATCTGACCTGACAGAAACAGACAAGAGTTATTCATGGGCCATTTTCTGCCGTTCTTCTTCGGTAATCTCGGCAAGTATCTCTGCGGTTGGGCCTATCTTTACGATCTTCCCGTAACGCATAAGGGCACACCGGTCACAGATGTCCCTGACAAAATCCATGTCATGGGATACGACAATAAAGGTCTCTTCCATCTCTTCCCGAGCATGCATGATAGAGTGCATCACATCGATCTTGGTGATGGGATCCATGGTGCCGGTGGGTTCATCGAGCACCACGATCCGTGGTTCACGGATCAGTACCTGTGCAAGGGCGACCCGGTGACGTTCCCCTTCACTGAGAGTCTCTGGTTTTCGATTTAAAACCTCTTTGCTCTTTTCTTCGGTAAATCCTGCCATCCGGAGGGTGATTATCGCCTTTCTCATGGCCAGTTCTTTCGGCAGTTCAAGACCAATTGCATCGGTCAGGTTGTCAAGGATTGTGCGGTGGGGGAAGAGATCATATTCCTGATGGAGTAATCCGATATAGGCTTTTGCACGCCCCCGCTTGTCAAACCCTGCTTTTGTCATATCGACCCAGTCGTCTCCGATGAGGATATCCATCTCACCGCTGGTCGGCTCAATGATACCTGATATCATGCGCGAAAGTGTCGTCTTCCCTGCACCACTCGTTCCGATGATACCAAAGATCTCCTTCCGGTCAACCGTAAAGGAAACACCGTCAACAGCCCTGATAAGTCCACGATCGACTGCGATATATCTCTTAGCGATATTACGGCAATCAAGTATGGTCTCACCAAGCTGCACCTGACAATAGTCCATATCATCGTGATACCCCTCCATGAACGAGGCGATGACATCCTCTGGTGTCCCCATTTCCTTTATCTCGCCATTCTCAATGAGCATTGCCCGGTCAACGATATCATCCAGGATATTGGAGAAGTGGGAGGTGATGACCATGGCCATGTTGTTTGAGCGTGAGGCATTCAGAAGCATCTGGTGAACGATGGCTGCCGTTGTCGGATCAAGCGTTCCGGTCGGTTCATCAGCGCAGAGAACACAGGGATCTTTAGCGAGTTGTCTTGCAAGAACAACCCGTTGTTTTTCTCCTCCTGACAGGTCACGTGCAATATGCATCATCCTGTGGGAGAGGTTTACTTCGTCGATGAGATCGATTGCCCGGTTGATTGCGTGTTCTTGTGGATATTTGATATCGTCGAGGGCACGAAGCACGTTGTCAATGACACGATCATTACCATAGAGCGCAAACGTACGCTGAAACATCATCGCGGTACTTCCCATGATACGCTTTTTTAGTTCTTCATTTTCCGGGGCCCAGAAGTCTACATCAACGGCCACGAGAGGAGATCCACACCGGGGACAGATATCTCCTGCCCTGCTCTGGACGGCAACATAGGTACAGTCTGGATTCTCGCTCATTGCCACGTGGTAGATGATACGACCCGAAGTAGGGGGTTCTTCAATACCCCTCAAAAGGTGCATAAGCACCGTCTTTCCTGCTCCGGATCTACCGATGATGCCGATTATCTCGCCCTCCTCAATGGTAAAAGAGATATTATTAAGGACTTTTTTGCCATCAAATTCCTTGATGAGGTTTTCAACCGTGATAAGTCGTGTCATGGGAATCCTCGTATTGCTCGGTCTTAGATATGAGAGTATTTTGTATTACTCTTTATTATCTGATCCCGTTCACACCTGTGAATAATTTCCGGTTCCAAAAGCCAAAGAACCGGGGGTGAGTCTGTCATTATGGTACCGGTGTCAGAAGTGGCACGTGATACAAGAATAGAAATATCGGGCAGACGATTGGATTATTATGATACAAAGGGTTCTCGTCGCAACCGATGGATCTGAAGCATCAGATCTCGCTGTTGTTTGGGTTCTTGAGAATATGGACGCAGAGAAGACGAAAATTTTTGCCCTCTATGTTATCGTCCCCTCTGCGGTTGTCCCCTTTGGAGGGCGAGTCGGTGTTTGTGAAGGGGCATGTGGTGATTCGTATGGCCTTGAACAGATACAGAAAGATGAAGAGCTGGTGAAGAAAAAGATTGAAAAGTTATCTGAAGGGTTTAGTGCCTCTATTCAACTACTTGTCAGGATCGGTGAACCACGAAGTGAGATCCTAGCCGCTGCAGAGGAGTGCTTTGCCGATCTCATCGTGCTTGGTTCAACCGGGAAAGGTCTCGGAACTCGGTTACTTCTTGGAAGTGTCAGTACCTATATCGTGACCCATAGTCCGGTCTCAACCCTTGTAGTGAGGTAATCATTCGGAACTCTGCCGCTCTGCAACAATCCCGAGAACTTCCTGCAGATCGGTGATGGTATAATCAGCTGCATCGATCAGTGACTGGTGCTTAGTAGCACACTGCTGAATGGTCAGAACCGCGATATCCGCAACTCTCATTGCTTTTAAGTCATTGACTGAGTCCCCTACCATCATCACCAGATCGTACTCATCCTTGAGATCGGTGACGATCTGTGCCTTTATCGATGGTGTAGCAACTCCAAAAACACGTTCGTGGGGAATTCCGAGATAATCTGCTATTTTTTCGAGTTTTGCCTCGCGATCTCCTGATGCAATAAAAGCAGGAACTCCCATCTTGTGAAGACCGGTTATCGTCTCTCTCGCACCCCTGAAAGGATACCCTGCTGCACTCACCACAAACTCAATCCGGGACAGGGCGATATTGACAATAATACCACTGTTTACCGCTACAATCTCTTCATTTTTTGCCTGTTGCCAGACGTGAATGAGACTCTCCTGGAAATGATGCATCTTTGCATAGATGTCTCCATGTATCACCGCGATGACAGATTCGGTTGTTATTACTCTTCCTGCACAGGCAATGCCGAACGCGACGTTATTCCTTTTGATAAAGGAGGAGGCGAGCTCATCCCCGGGTGCACCCATGATATCGCGGGAGTGGATATGGATGACACATAATATCCGGTCGGGATTGCTGCAGGTAAGCATCGTCGTCTCGACTCCTGGCAGTGACTGGTTATTTATCACATCAATTGCCTGCCGGTAGGTATACAACAGTGTTCCTGCACTATCAAAGACAACGGCTATTGTCATGCTCTTTTCAGGTATGCATGGTGCGTACCGCTATTTAAATAGTGATGAGCCTGATTCATCGCTGTTGCTGGTTTATTTGAGATGAGAAGGCCAGGCTTTGGAGTCGGTTTCTTAAAGCAGAAAAAATTCGTATTTGTACCGGGTTAGTTCCTTACAAAGAAGAAGATCTCTTGAATTGATTCTGATTATTCTCTTTTGTGCATCCCGCAATACTTTTCAGGTACTAATCATCAGTATTGCATACGTATGAGTCTTTACAGGACAGCAGACCAGATAAAAACCATGCAGATTCGTGGTGCGGGAACGATCGCACGAGCAGCAGCGCAAGCACTATCAGAGCATGCACAAACACTTGATGCACCTGATATCACCAACTGGAAGTCAGAGATGCAAAACGCTGCACACGTGCTTCTTGATACACGGCCAACCGCAGTCTCTCTTCCCAACGCCATCCATATCGTTATGCAATCCATGGAGAATGCACGAACTATTGCTGATGCACGAAGAGCTCTCGAGATTGCCGCATCGTCCTTTATCAGTTCAAGTAGGAATGCAGTTGCAGAAATTGGGAAAATCGGAGCACGGTACATCAGGGATGGGTTCGTTGTCCTGACCCATTGCAACAGCCAGGCCGCTCTTGCCTGCCTTCTTACTGCAAAAGAAGAAGGGAGAGATTTTCGGGTAATCGCAACCGAAGTAAGGCCCTGGTGGCAGGGTCACAAGACCATACAGACCTTACATGATGCAGGTATACCGACTGATCTCATTGTTGACTCGGCAGTACGCTATTTCATGAAAGAAGTGAATCTCGTCATCGTTGGTGCCGATGCGATTGCCGTAAATGGTACGGTGACAAACAAGATCGGTACCGGTCAGATTGCACTTGTTGCACATGAATCCCGGGTCCGATTCATTGTTGCTGCTGAATCGTATAAATTCGCACCAGAGACGATTCATGGAAAAGAGACTCTTGTAGAAGAGCGGGATCCCGATGAGGTACTCTCCCCCGAGATCCGTGCACGCCTTCCTTTAGTCAGAGTCAGAAACCCGGTGTTTGATCAGACTCCTCCTGGGTATATTGATCTGATCCTGACTGAATTTGGTGCCATATCTCCTCACATGGCATATATTATCATGAGAGATCATCTTGGATGGCAGATTCAGGGGTAATAATAAACCATATCCCCTCCATTATGAGGTAATAACATGACTGATCTTGTTGCAACCTATTATTTCCGCCCAAAAGAAGGAGTTGATCCGAAATGGGCTGCAAACGCGATAGCAGAAGAACAAACTACCGGAACATGGACCTCGATCTCAACCGGGACCAAATACATGCAGTATCTGGATGGGAGAGTTGAGAGTCTCGAGAAGGAGGGTTTGGGATATATCAGCGATATCTCGTATCCTGCTGAAATATTTGAGACTGGAAACATACCCCAGTACTTCTCGGTCGTTGCCGGAAACCTCTTCGGTCTCTCAAAAATAGCAGCAGTCAGGTTGCTCGATATCGACATTCCCAAATCCCTGGTCCCCTTTCACGGACCCCGTTTTGGTATTGAAGGGATCAGGGAGATTATCGGTACAACTCAGAGTGGCAGGCCGCATGTAGGAACGATAATCAAGCCAAAAGTTGGTCTTAACCCAAAAGATACCGCTGAAGTTGCATACCAGGCGGCTATTGGCGGTGTTGATCTCATAAAGGATGATGAAACCCTTACAAACCAGTCGTTCTGTCTGATGGAAGATAGAATTCCACTGGTGATGGAACGGCTGGACCAGGTAGCGGATGACACAGGCCGAACCGTGCTGTACGCAGTCAATATCTCTACTTCAGGTGATAGGATTGCTGAACGTGCCGAACAGGCAGTAGAACTTGGTGCAAACATGGTGATGGTGGATGCAATTGTCTGTGGTCTTGATGCAGTACGGGTCGTTGCAGAAGATACCCGGATCCGGGTTCCCATCCATGTTCACCGGACCATGCACGGAGCGATTACGCGGAACCGGGAACATGGAATCGCAATGCGCCCGTATTGCCGGTTCATCAGGATGCTTGGCGGTGACCAGCTTCATACCGGTACCGTTTCAGGGAAGATGGATCATGATACAAATGAGTTGATAAAGGACAATATGGCGCTTACCGGGACTTTTTACGGATTAAAAGAAACGTTTCCTGTTGCAAGTGGCGGTCTGCATCCCGGTGGAGTCTGGTCAGAGCTCCAGACACTCGGGACGGATCTGGTTCTTCAGGCAGGAGGCGGTATCCATGGTCATCCCCGCGGCACCGCAGCCGGTGCAATGGCAATGCGGCAGGCGGTTGATGCATTTATGGAAGATATTCCTCTGGAAGAGTATGCACAGACCCACGAGGAACTTCAGATTGCACTTGCAACATGGGGCAGTTCATAGGTAATCCGGACAGGAACTGGTGGCTTTAATGGATCTGGAATTTACGAAATTACAGGGAAACGGGAATGATTTCATCCTTATCGATGAATATAACGGAATAGTCATTCCTGATGAGATGAAAGGGCAATTTGCATCACTGTACTGTGATCGCCACTGTGGTGTCGGAGGGGACGGGGTTCTCTTCCTCGGAAAGGGAGATGTTGGGAGTAGTGCAGATATTACCATGCGACTGTTCCAGCCTGACGAGAGCGAGGCTGAGATGTGCGGTAACGGCATCAGGTGCCTTGTCAGGTATGCCTCTTCCCGTTCCTATATCGGGTCCCACGGTGTTGTGAGCACCACATCAGGTATCATCCCTGTTTCTGTGAGAGTGAATGGGGATGGGATATTTCTTGCAGAAGTTACGATGCCTCCCGCTGTTTTTTCCCGGGAAGGCATCCCTGCTCTCGGGAACGGAGAATACCACGAGATGATAGGCAGGTACGAGGTATTCGCCGTTAACACCGGTGTTCCTCACGCGGTTATCTTTCTTGACAGTATCGCGGATCTCAAAGAACTTGATATCAGAAAGGAAGCATCACCGATTCGGTGGCATTCATCCTTCCCCAGGGGTGCAAATGTCAATTTTGCTGCCCTGGCAGGTGAGAACCACTTTGTCATCAGGACTTTTGAACGGGGAGTGGAGAATGAGACTCTCTCGTGCGGTACCGGTTCAACAGCAGTTGCAGCAGTTGCCAGAAACCTGCACAAAGCAGGAGATAGTGTTCATATAGAGACAACAGGCGGCCCGCTCCGCATTACCTTCGGTAAGGTCCCCCTCATGGAAGGGCCTGCAGAACTGGTATTTGAGGGTGTAATCAGGATATAATTCCCCACTTTTTCTAAATACCAGGATATTGATTTGGTTCATCAGCAACCGATCACCTGGCTGTTTTCTCGATAGTAATGGGTTTTAATGAGAATAGGATATCCCGGTTTACCGATCAATATCTCTCTTACACAACAGGAGTTTGTTCCTGATACAGGGTTTTTATTGGGTCGGTTGAATCTAACGCGTTACCTATTCCCGTGGGATAAGAAAGAAACGGATACCGATAGTAAGAAAACAGAGCATACCGGTCAACGATTCAATACCTAAAAGTTGATAAAACCTGGTATAGACTGGCGAGAGATGTCCTGCAGGAAGAAGAGTACTACAACTCAATGAGAAGAGATCTGCTATCCCGATACGTTCTGCCGGATTTTGTGAGAATACAAAGAAATCAGGATATTTCAGGAATAAAAGAAGATACATTATCCCCCAGAACAGGATAAAAAGCAGGAAAAAGGAGATTATTGCAGGAAGCATCCAATCTTTTCTCTTTGAGACATTCAGGAGTTCTGAAAGGATACATAACAGGAGGACTGCAACAAAACAGATCCCGAGGATCAGGGCGTACTCATATAATGCAGGGTTAATCGCTGCAACTGCAACCCATCCTATCTCAAGGGCAGGGATGGCCAGGATACACGTTAAAAGAAGAGTATGCCGGTTTTTACTCGTGAGAAATATCCCGAGTAAAAAGAGCAAACTTAAGAGAAACTGAAACAGTACCCAGGATACTCCCTCATCTGCCGGTAAAAGGAGAAGAACCACAACCAGAAACGAAAGAAAGACTGCCGAAATATGATAGCGTCTCTCCTCCCTATTCTGAATCACCCTCCTGATGATATTTTCAGGTCCGTTAAGCCTAAATTTGATTGTCTTCATACCCGTTTGTCTCTTTCCCTGTTCTGCATCATACAGGCATAGCTTTAATGGTATATGGAGAAAACATCTTAAACTTATAGTAGTCCGGGGGATTTGGATTGGTTGATCTGATGCAGAAACAAAAAGCCGATGCCCTGCGAGAGCGGGGAATGCAACTTGGTGAGATCCAGAAATTTACCGATGCAATAGATTGTTACAACCAATCCCTCAACCTCGATCCGGGGAATGAGAAAACGCTCTTCTATCATGGTCTGGCTCTCATGAACCTTATCAGGTATGAAGAGGCAGTGGCCTCTCTTGAGGAAGTAACCAGGATTGATCCCCAACACGTCCTGGCCTGGCTATACATGGGGATCAATTATCTGTTCATGGGACGGTACAGTAAAGCCATACCCTGTTTTGAGATGGTTCTCGAGTTAGAACCCCAAAATGTTCAGGCACTCTCAAACAAAGGTTCCTGTCTTGCTGAAATGTCCCGGCATGAAGATGCAGTCAGCTGTTTTGATCAGATCTTACGTATTGTCCCTTCTGACATCAATGCTCTCTATAATAAGGCAATCAGCCTTCAGCATCTGAAACGTCACAATGAAGCGATTCGGTGTTTTAACCAGATATTAAAACAGGATCGTGATGATCCTGACACCTGGTTTGAATTTGGGATTAGCCTGATGCATGAGAAGCGGTACCGGGATGCCGTCAGATGCTTTGATCAGGTTATACGGCTTGAGCCCCACCATCACGAAGTCTGGGAGAAGAAGATTCTCTGTCTGCGGGAACTTGGTATGGAAGAACAGGCTGCAGATTTAGAAGAGAAAAGAAAGATGGAAGAGTGGTAAGGCAGATACATGCCCGAAAAAATCTGGGTTTGCTAACCGGATTTATCTGAACTAAATGGGATATCGTGGCTTTTGTTTAGATATCACAAAAACAGATAATTTATTTTATCCCAGACCGGAATCCATTTCAGGAAACAATAATCTGCTTTTTATATGCCCTTCCAAAGGTGACAATAACTCCCTCTTTCTGTTTTCCTGCAAAATAAACAAGATTGTATGTTCCCGGATTTTTCTTGGCGGTCAGGGTAAAGTGAACCTTCGTCTCTGATTTTGAGTCAAGACATATATCACCAGGGATGGGTATCCATGCAGGACTAAAGAGTGTTGCATCCTCTTTGGCGTGGATTCCGATTGCATCGTCACTGTACCAGGTCTCAGTTCCATCATTATAGAGGGTTAATGAGACATCAGTCTTTGTTCCTGCAGCAAGGGTATCAGGAATCGTATCATCGATGATCCGGGCATGCAGTCCACTGATAGTGCTTTTTGGTATGGCAACAGTTTTTTCAGGGACAGGAGTGGGCAGGGGTGTTGCAACAATAGTAATCTCTTCCGGTTTGACCGGTACCTCAGTAATTTCGTCTCCTGCAGCAGGTATCCCTATCCCGGAGTTTTGGGTTCTTTTCGCAGTATCAGGTCCGCTCCATGCCAGGGGATATTGGTCAGTTAGATCTTCGGTCACGAGAACCGGGTTATCGTAAAAACCGTCATTATCTGAATCGGATGCGTCAGGGGGGAGCGGTTCCTCTCTATCAGGGAGGCCCCAGGCATTTCCCCCGGTTTTTGTTCCCCCTACAATGTTATGTGCAACGGCAGGGGTCAGAAAGAACTGATACCCGGTCTTATCACCGCTGATAAGAACATTTTGTGTATTAACAAAGATATTATCTGCAATTACCGTACCTGTTGCCTCTTCTCCGATAAGGCCTGCCTTTGTATTGCCAATGATAATATTCCCTGATATGATCGTTTTTTCGGCATTCCGAACCAGGATCCCGATCTCATTTGATGTTATTGTGTTTCCAGTGACACCAGTCTGTATTCCTGCTATCAGTAATCCGGTTCCGGTATTATTGCTGATGATATTGTTCTCTATTCCACAGGAGCGACCATGGTATACCATGATGCCTTCTTCATTATCAGAGATGGTCAGATTTCTTGCGATTACTGATTCACAGAATCCTGATTCAGCCGGTGAGGATGAAGTATCCCCGATAGATACTGCAGTCTTCTCTCCTGAAATCGTACAATTGGTGATAGTAACTCCCCTGACCGGATCACCGCCCCCGTCAGATTCAAGAATGATGACCCCGATATGTTCTTCCCCTGTACTGGTGAGGGCAGGTGTTATCGTGTGCCCCATTCCGTCAAGAAAGACAGAAGATGCACCAATCAGGAGTCCTGCCTTGTTCACATGAATGATATCACGTTCCAGTGTGTACTTCCCTGGTTTTGTGATGGTAACATAATCCCCGTTATAGGCACTGGCAGAGGGAGGCGGATACGAATAGGTCTTTGTATCTGATCCTGTTTGTTCTGCTCCTGCAGGGAATAAAAGGATCAGAAGAATCATTCCGATAAAACCGATTAATACAGCATGTCGCAACCGTGCCCCTCCACTTGTATTGATAGGATAGGAATCAGTGATATGGACCTATAAATTATACTCATACGGTATATTCAATCCCCAAATCCCCGGATGATGGTGGCTCGGGTTCCCGGGCCGCGATTCCTGTTCCGGTGATAATAAAATCAAACGTCCCCCCTTCCGGCTGGGAGTTATGCTTCATGAGTGTTGCTCTCCTGAATGCAGAGTCATGCAGGCGGTCAATTCTGATGATGATCTTTGAGATATGCATAAGGCCCGTCCCCCCGAGAGGAGCAAAATCAGACCGTTGCAGATCGACGTAGACCTGGTTGGTGATGAGCACCGGAATATCATAGCGTTTTCCCATGCCCAGCAGAAAGACCATCTGCTTGTTTAAACGCTGCATGGTATCCTGTTTGTGCTCGAGTTCAGTCCGGTACAGCCCGGTGGCCGAGTCAAGAATAACGATGCCGGGATTGCGGGAGGCGAGAATGGAATCAGATTCACGAATACAAGATCCCTGCTGGTCAAAGTCAGCGGGTTCATAGAGATAAAACTCTTCTCCAAGTCTCTTTGCATCATCTCCGGCTATCTGTGCGAACCGTTCAATTGAGAAACTCTCGGTATCAAAGTAGATGACTGCCCTACCCTGGCGGAGGACTGCTATTGCAGCCATCATGCATATCGTTGATTTTCCTGTTGCAGATTCCCCGTATAACTGAGTTATCATCCGTGGTGCAAGACCTCCCCCGATGAGATCATCGAGCGCGTTACAACCTATCGGGATAACTGATGACCGGTTCATGATTTGGGTTCCTTTCTTTCGTTGTAGCCAAAGGATGTCTTCTCTTCTATCATTCTCATCACGATCCTGAGCGGTATGTTATTCTTCTTTGCATACTCTTGTGCATCCTCATATTCAGCCTTGCACAGGTATTGTCTCTCCCCGATGAACCCTATCTTTACCGGGAATCTACTGGTATATCCGGTATCGGTGTCGATAATACTGATATTTTCGTAATCTCTCTCTGCAATGAACCGGTGCACTGAGGGAATACACCTGACTCCGAGAGTTCCCAGTTCACTGGCCATGATAATTGCAAGCCTTTCCGAATCATCTGGCAGTGAGATAACCCTGATGAGATTACCGGGACGACCTTTCTTCATGGTACATGGTATCGCACAGGCATCCCGGGCTCCTTCTTCCATAAGCCGGGAGATGGTATAACTGATTATCTCCCCTGATATATCATCAACGTTGGTCTCAAGGATATCGATGATGCTTTCCTTATCTGAAAAGGTACCGGGTTCTGTTCCGGCAGGTGCACATGCATGATCTGAATCGTTAATGGGATCACTCCTGATAATCATCATCCGTAACACATTGGGATGGCCGGGAGGATTCCTGTTCCCTGCACCATATCCGGTAGCAACAACCCTGCCCCGGGGTCCGGTAACGGAAGGGTATATGCTGGCTACCTCTGCCAGGATGGCAGCACCGGTGGGGGTACACAGCTCTCCATCTTCAATCGTGCCGGTTTGTACTGATAAAGAAGAGTGACGCAGGATAGAAAGTGTTGCCGGAGCAGGAACCGGGTAGTGTCCATGAGCCATCTCTATCTCCCCGCCTCCGACGGCAACCGGAAGGATGGTGACAAAGTCTGGTGCAAGAAGGGTAACCGCAGTGCAGCTCCCGATTATGTCAGCGATTGCATCATCAGCACCAACTTCATGGAAATGGCTGCATTGGCCATGAATCTCCTCTTCTGCCTTTGCTATCCGTGTAAAAATCCGTTCTGCCATCTCAATAGCGATCCGGTCAGTATCTGCCTGCCTGATGATGGCAAGAACTTCAGAAAGACTCCGGAGGGATGGTCCTGCATGAGTCTGCACTGCAAGAGCCCGTATCCCCTGCCGATCAACATAATGAAATGACGGTGCTGCAACAACCGATGCCATGGCCAGCCTGATCCTCTCCTCCGGTACCCCGAGATCAAGAAATGCCCCCAGGATCATATCTCCTGCAGCACCATGGAACGGGTCAATTACGAGTCCCTGCATACGTGTGAGTAGATATAAATCCGAGCTTATATGATTGTTAGGTAATGGGAGAATTCATTCTCGAGGTTGATAGTGCATATCCGGGTGATCAGGCAGGGGGAAAAGCCCGTCTCGATCCAGAAACCATGTTGAAGATGCGGGTCAGTCCCGGGGATATCGTTGAGATTATTGGTACCTCGCGGACTGTAGCAAAGGTCTGGCGGCTTTCAGTGGATGACTGGAATAAAGGGAAGATCCGGATCGATAATATCACCCGGATTAATGCCGGTGTCAGTATCGGAGAGAGGGTAAAGGTTACGAAGGTTTCCGAGGTTATCCGTGCAGAGAAGGTTGTTCTTGCACCTCCAGAGAATATCCCTGATAATGTTCTTCTTCCTGAGAAGTTGGGAGCGGTACACAATCTTATCGATTTTGCCGTATCTGAGAATGATTCAGTGCCGGTTTATCTATGTAACTACAGTCCCTTACTGCAGAACCGGCTAACGGCGTACAAGGTAATCTCTCTTGAACCTCCGGATGCAGTTATCATCTCGCGTGATACCGAGATTATCCTATCAGATCTGCCGTTAACAGGGTTTGAAGGGTTCAGCCAGGTGACGTACGAAGATATCGGCGGGCTTCGGGATGAACTCCAGAGGCTCCGGGAGATGATAGAACTGCCCATGAGGCATCCTGAACTCTTCTCACATCTCGGGATAGATCCTCCCAAAGGGGTTTTATTATTCGGACCTCCGGGGACAGGAAAAACACTCATCGCGAAGGCAGTTGCAAACGAATCAGGAGCTCATTTCATCCCGATTGCAGGTCCTGAGGTCATATCCAAGTATTATGGTGAGAGTGAGCAGCGGCTACGTGAAGTCTTTGAGGAAGCAGAAGAGAACGCTCCCGCTATCATCTTTATCGATGAACTTGATTCGATTGCACCAAAACGCGAGGAGGTAACCGGTGAAGTGGAACGGCGGGTTGTTGCCCAGCTCCTCACGATGATGGACGGTCTAGAGGAACGGGGAGAGGTTGTTGTTATCGGAGCAACGAACCGGATTGACGCGATTGATCCCGCTCTCCGAAGGCCGGGGCGCTTTGACAGGGAGATAGAGATAGGGGTTCCAAGCGAGCATGATCGGGCAGAGATCCTCTGTATTCACACACGGGGTATGCCGCTAGCTGACGATGTCAGGATTGATTCCCTGTCAGAACAAACGTATGGGTTTGCAGGTGCTGATCTTGCCGCGCTTGCACGGGAGAGTGCAATACGTGCCCTCCGGCGCTATCTTCCTGAGATAAACCTTGAAGAAGATGAGATCCCAAAAGAAGTGCTTGAGAAGATCGTTGTCAATGCCAGGGATTTCAGGACCGCTCTAAAGGACATAACTCCCTCTGGGATGCGCGAAGTGATGATTGAGGTCTCTCATGTCACCTGGGATGATGTGGGTGGCCTTGGTGACGCTGTGGAGAGTGTCAGGGAAGCGGTTGAGTACCCGCTTACGCGAAGGGAAGAGTTTGAAGATATTGGTATTAGGCCCCCCAGAGGAGTTCTTCTGTATGGTCCTCCCGGGACGGGAAAGACGCTTATTGCAAAGGCAGTTGCAAATGAGTCCGGTGCAAATTTCATTGCGATACGGGGACCGCAGATCCTTTCCAAATGGGTAGGGGAGTCAGAGAAGGCGATCAGGGAGATATTTAAGAAGGCCCGGCAGGTTGCCCCGTCTATTATCTTTTTTGACGAACTTGATTCGCTGACACCTGCACGGGGATCAGGAGAGAGTTCCCGGACCATGGAGAGTGTTCTTAACCAGTTTCTCACTGAAATGGACGGTCTTATGGATAACAGGGATATTGTTGTTATCGGGGCTACGAACCGACCTGATATCATTGATCCGGCATTGCTCCGATCAGGACGGTTTGATCGGCTTATCTACATCGGTGAACCCGATAAGGCTGATCGTGAAGAGATTCTTGCGATTCATAGCAGATACATGCCATTAGCCGGTACGAAACTCGATCAGTGCGTTGATCTTCTTACGCACTATACCGAGGACGATATTGACGAACTTGTGGCAGTCCTGCCGAAAAAGCAGGAGATCCTGATTGACGATCTAAAAGACGTTATTATGGCCGCTCCTGAGAAGACTGAGGGTTTGCTGTCCCGTCAGAGACGCCGTCTCTTACTCCTTGATGGCTGCAGACAGCATGGCATCAGGATAAGAGATACAGGCAGGGATTCATTTTTTACCGAACTTGCCGCACGTACGGAAGGGTATGTCGGTTCTGATCTTGAAGCCCTCTGTCAGGAAGCAGGAATGATAGCAATGCGGGAGAAGTCCACAACGGTCTCTCTATCATATTTTGAGACAGCACGGGATAAGGTACATCCCACAATGAATCCCACGGTCAGGGAGATGTATTCAAAGATGAAGCACTTTTTCAAGGGCGGTCTCCCAAAAGAGGTACAGCCCCCTGAATACCAGTAATCTCTTTCCTTATTTTTTATCCCTTTCAGAAACCGGATATACCGGTAATGCGAAATCCTTGAGATTGTTTCGTCTCTTTATCCCCTTTCTGATGCCATCAGAAGAGAATTTCAGACTCCTGTCTCGTTGCAGAAGGATTATTGCAATGTAATTTAATCCTTGCTTAATCTCTGGAACCGATACTGCTATTTTAGGATTGTTGAATTAAAAAAAAGAAGAGAAAACCAAAGGAAGAGGAGAAGAAAGAAAACAATGAGACTTAGTATCCACGAATCTCCTGTTCTACCTTCTCAAGGTTGGCGATCCGTTTCTCAAGGGATGGGTGACTTGAGAAGAGACTGGCCAGTGTCTTCCCTGATAGTGCCGGGATGATGTAGAACATATTTGCTCCTTCAGCCTGCTGCCGTTTCTGGACCGGTACGGTATCCATCTTTGCACTGATCTTTCTCAGTGCCTGTGCAAGGGCTTTTGGATTTCCGGTAATGTACGCACTACCCCTGTCAGCAGCAAACTCCCGGTATCGGGAGAGTGCCATGAGGAGGATGGTTGAGATCAGCCAGACAATAGCAGCAACGATACCGATAATTATCCAGGCATTTCCTTCGTTTCGGTTAAATAAGGACATGAAGAGGAAATTATTCATAATGACGGCAGCAATCATCGCGATGAAACTTGCTACGGTCATCGTGAGGATGTCACGATTCTTGATATGGGAAAGTTCGTGGGCAAGTACCGCTTCGAGTTCCTTCTCATCAAGAATTCGCATAATAGAGTCAGTTACTGCAACAACTGCATGTTTGGGATTCCTTCCGGTAGCGAATGCATTTGCCATAGGGGATGGCATGATGGCGATTCTTGGTTTGGGCAATCCTGCCTCAAGACAGAGCTTCTCAATGGTGCGATGAAGCTGTGGCTGTTCATCTTCGGCAACAACCCGCGCTCCTGTTGTCATGAGTACCATCTTATCTGAGAAGAAGTACTGGGCAAGTCCCATGATTATCACGATAGCAAAGATAAATGTCGTGTTAATGCCGAGATACACCATGATCCCGATAAATACGAGATACACAAGGAGGAGAAGACCCCACGTCAGGAACACACGGCCTGTAAGCCCATAATCACGTTTCCATTCCATTGGGTACACTTGGCCATCTGTCTGGATAAACGTATCTCAAGCATATAAGGTTCCCTGCTCAATTGCAGGCATTATTGTTGGAATTGGGATCTATGGGAAAGAGGATGAGAGGGAGAGAGTTCTCTCTAAAAGACAGATACTCTGACTCCTGATGAGAGAAGAAAACAAGAAGCCGGTCCGATATAGATACTCTGCTAAAAAACCCCTATTCGGAAAAGTGTTTTATTTTCTGGCCTTTATGCCACGGTTCTTATCTCATGCCAGACATGATTCTGAAATGATTTTAGTCTGCCTTCTTGTTTTTTTTTTGGTGGATAGAAAATCATTCTCCTGTGGTTCGAAACGGTATCTTTTTTTCTCGTATCAACCACCCTTGTATATGGACAACAGTGAACTCAAGGTACTGTCTGATGTTGCCTATGGTATGTTTGAGCATTATCTGAACCATTCTTTGAGAGCACAAGGAACGTTCCTGTCTGTCCTTGTTGAACAGGGTGACGATTTTTTCCCGGTCTTTCAGTCAATTGTCGCAGAGTTTTCAGGCGAATATCCCCAGTTGTCAGAAGCACTGATTGAGAAGTTCGAATCCATATCCCTGATTTATGATATGATTCGTGAAGGTGAAGGTGTTATCCCGTCAGAAACAACCCAGATGTACTGGATTATCGAGGATGCACCCGGTACAAACCCTCATGATATCGAGGATGAGAGAGCCGGGAAGTGGCTGATATTCCAGCCCCTTGCCGAGATTGATCTGTCCTGGCGAAAAATACGTGATGCAACCCGGGCAGGAAAACTGGGGATATCGGCAAAAGTCTCGACTGCAAAGGAGAATCCTGACTCACGTGATGACAGGAAAGTTATCTATGTCTTTACCCCGGACTGGGAAGATGAAGATGATGTGATGCGGGTCAGAAAAGAACTGCATAATCTCGGATTTGTAGATCGTATCGGGTACAAACGTAACATTGAGACCTACGCAGGACAATACAGTGAAAAAGGAAAGAAAGTAACGTATTATTCAGCCTGAAATCATCAGGCTTTACGCTCTTTATTCTTCTGTCGTAAATTTTTATATCCGCATTTCCGGCAACTGGTTGCCCTGATGGGATTGCGTGCATTGCATTTCATGCAGACTTTTACATGTAATAACCGGGCTTCTGCTTCTGGGAATCGTGCCATATGTGCTCCTTTCAGTTCTATATTAAATGCTGTGTCGTGACTTAACGTTTGTGTCAGATGGAATGGGATACTCATGCTCATACCAGTTCCGAAACGCTGTCAGTGCCTTGCCCCTGTGTGATATCCGGCTCTTTTCCTGGATTGTGAGTTCTGCCAGTGTCCGCGATTTGACAAAAAAGATGGGATCATATCCAAATCCGCCAGATCCTCTTGGGGATACTATCTCACCCTCAAGTGTTCCGGAAAATGTCAGCACCTGGTCCTGATCTGCGTACGCAATAACGGTGATAAACTGTCCGTACCGGTCTTCTTTATCCTCCATTAACTGCAATATCCCTGCATTGCCGATAGTATCAAGTACATAGGCGGCATACGGGCCGGGAAATCCTGAAAGGGCGCGAATAAAAAATCCGGTGTCATCTGCAATGAGCGGTCTTTTGATTACCTGGTAGGCATATTCTGCTTTTTTTCGTGCAATCTCCTCTATTGACGATGAGCGGTATTCAGGGCACTCCATCGGTACAAATTCAATCTCGGTGATGCCCCGGAAAAACTCTGCCACTTCAGATGCCTTGTTTTTATTACTGGTAACGATGCAGATGGTCATAGGTATCGTCCTCGTAACTCGATCTCATGTTCCCGTGCAAAGATAAGGTGGGCATCGGTACAGACTGACTGGTATCCCGTGCAAAATGCGGATTTTAATGATTCTGCATCTTCCGCAGTACTGGTCAGTATCTGGAACAGAACATGGAGATCGACACCGCGCGCTTCAATGTCTGATGAGGTACCTGCAAGACCAAAATCAATGAGGACACACTGTGAATTTCGCATTATCATGTTACAGGTTGTCAGATCACCATGAACAATCCCTGCATTATGTAATTTTCCCACCATAACTCCTGCGATATCCAGGTTTTCCGGTGTTAGAACCTCTTTTAAGAGGATACCATCAATCGTCTCCATTGTGATGGTATCTTTCGTGATATCAAGAATGATGGGTGTCGGCACTCCTGCCCGTCGGGCACCTGCAATAAGTCGTGCTTCAGCCCGGGTTCTCTCGGTTATCAGGCGCAGATCCAGGGTTTTATCACGGTAGGATTTTTGCAAACGTTTTTTTTGTGTACATGAACCGATCTGTATCCGTGCTTCGGCACCTTGCCGCTCCCCCTGCTGGTTTATCACGGCACCGGTCAGGTATCTCTCCATATCTCCAGAATCGCGCCATGATACCGGCACCTGGTCAGCCCGAAATGACGGGTTTACCTGTGATTTTGGGATAGGAAGCACATCTCCCTGTTCCAGCATGAGGCGTCCGGTATAGGCGATCATAGCCCCGTTATCGCCGAGGTACTGTGAGGGTGGAACACCAAACCGTGCCTCCCTGTCCGTACACATCTGTGCAAGCATCTCTTGCAGTCGACGGTTGGCACCAACGCCTCCGACAAGGATCATCTCCTCTTTTCCGGTCTGTGCAAGTGCCCTCTCGGTAACCTCCACACACATGGCAAATGCCGTCTCCTGCAGACTGAAACATACGTCTTTTAGGGATGCCTGTGCATCCTTTGCAGCACTCAAAAGTCCTGAGAATGCAAGATCCATTCCCTTTACGGTATATGGGAGGGGAATGTAGGATCCCCCTCTGGCGTACTCCTCGATGAACGGTCCGCCGGGATGGGGGAGATCTCTGCTCCGCGCAAACTTGTCAAGAGCATTTCCAAGACCGATATCAAGAGTCTCGCCAAAAATCCGGTATCGTCTCTGTAAATATCCCAGTACCTGGGTATTTGCTCCGCTGGCATACAGAACGATCGGATCAGTAAAACCGGTCGCATACCTCCCAATCTCGATGTGGGCAACACAATGGTTGACACCGATAAGAGGAACCTGAAGCCTCTGCGCAAGACTGCGGGCTGCTGTCGCAACGATTCTCAGACAGGGCCCAAGACCCGGACCTATCGAGAACGCAACCGCAGATATCCCGTCAGTATGATCCCTGACTGCCTCAGAGATGACGTGGCTCATCTGGGCCGCGTGATGCTGCGCAGCTTCCCGTGGATGAATACCTCCTGTCTCCGGTTGGTACGGGTGGGAATAAAGGGTTCTTAATTCGTCATCAAAAACAGAGGCACTGAGGTTCCAGGCAGTGCCCTCAATACCGAGAACCGGTCCGGACTGTATCATCAGTCTTTCTTAGTAAACTCAGTATACCCGCATTTGCCGCAGGTGACCCGGTCCTTGTGCTCACCAAGAAACACCCCTGGTCCACACCGGGGACAGAATCTGCGGTTTGCAGTGGCAGATGTTCCTGAAACCGTGTAATATGAGGATCGCTTCGTGGTCTCCCGTTTTGCCTTTGCTTTAGCCATACTTCAGGCCTCCGTATCTTCTGAAGCTTCTGCTGTTGCCTTCCCGGCAGGAGCATCCTCAGCTTCTTCGGTACCAGGTTCATCCTTCATCCCGCGTTTGAGCATGTAGGAAAGTTCACATGTATCCCGTGTCTTCTTATCAGAATAAATGCGTGCAGCGCCATGCATCCTTGGAACTCCAAATGCTGTTCTGAATGAATCAATGACCACCTGGTCCATGTTTGCATTCATAAGAGCAGCAAGTTTTCCGAGAACCTGAACACGTGACGGGGTTGCCCCATCATAAACCAGAACAAATTCAATCTCTCTGCGTGAGAGAAGTTCATTCTGATTATCTTTTGTAATCGTAAACTCCATAATGGTCTTTATTTTTTCGCAACGACACTATAAATAGTGATGGTCTCCCCTTTTCGGAACACGGGAATGATATGATGGATGGTATGTATCGAGAAATAGTACTTCTTTTATTCCCGAATCTCAAAGCATGAGAAGAGTTCACGGGCCTTTTTTATCGTCTCTCTCGTAATGCGAAGGAGAACAACCCCTTTACCCGGCTGACCATACAAAAGGACCGGGCCCGGAATAGATGCAATAACCAGCGGGACTACTGCGAGATCCTCCTCACCGGTAACCATGATATGGGCAGGCTGATCCTGCAGGGCTTCTTTTATCGCAGATAACAGTTCTTCTGTTATAGTTCCCGGGGGGTTTGTGGCAAAGATTCTTCTTTCATACCCGAAGTTTGCAGGATATGGTTTTCGCATCGTCTTTCCGTCGGTTATTGCAACGGCAGGGATGATGGTATGGTGTATACAACTGGCAGTGACAACATCGCCAACGGTATAAACCGTGCTTTCTAAAAGGAGAGGAATAATTTCTGTAAATTGAGAATAGATCTCACCGAAAGGATCCTGAAAGAGATGCCGTTTCTCATCAGGTAGTACCAGCATCAGCGAACCTTGAGCGCATATCGTCCGGGAAGTGTGATATTCATCCTTTTTGCAACATCACTCCGTTCCGGATCGATGATGATTAGGTATCCTGCCCAGTCTGTGGTCAGGTTTGCAGTACCGCACATTGAACAAGCTTCCCCGTCCACAACCCGGTGGCATTCACGGCAAACCTTCTGCATTTTTTTATTTCTGGGTGAAGCCATTATGATCCCCCGCTCTTCTGTTCCTTCTCTGCGAGTCTCTCTTCTTCAAGCCAGGTGAGGGATCCAAGACCTGCCTGACGCATCGTCAGTCCGATCTTACTATCACGGGGTTCACGTTCATTAAGACTGAGTGTCACAACCCGGGCCCTGACCGGATCCCCTACCGCGATGTACCGGTTTGAATCCTGGCAGATGAGACGACCATTCTTCTCGTCATAGTTGATATACTCATCAGAGATCTGGCTGACATGTAACATCGCATCAATCGGTCCAAGGCTGATAAATGCTCCAAAACTGGTTGCTTCAACGACAACTCCTTCGATTACTTCCTGAAGGCTTAATCGCAACACCAACCCTTCAAAGGTAACCCCGTAATAGACCGCCCCGTCACCCGGTACAATCTCTCCGTCTCCAATCTCTAAAACCCGCGTCACCGCGATGAAAATACCTACTTCCTTATCGATACTCCCTTCCAGCTGTTCCTGCAAAACATCAAGAATGACATCTGAAAGATCCTCCCCAAGCCGGTTTGGAGGAACGCGAACTTTATCTTCCATCGTTAACTTGTAATACATACCCTTATCCTCGAATCATTTCCAGTCTTTTTTTATGGGAAAGTGAGATGACGTCAACATGATTCATCAGTAACTGTTCCCTGAGTCTGCGATCATTGGTCACCACGATACACCCGGTGTCTCTGGCGTACCTGATGATGGTGTCATCAACCGATTCCTGTTCAGTTACATCATGGTCGATGATACAATCCTCTGCCAGCTTCAATGCATAGCGCGCAGCAGATGCATTGTTCCCTTTCCCCTCTCCAAGCCGGCGAAGTTCCCTGATGATCCCATCCAGGATAACCGGTCGGTAGGTTCCAACAAGCCATCTGACTTCTTCGAAGACATCTATTGTGAATTGAGAGGCCATCATCAGACCGTTTGTATCAAACAGGATTACTCTTGCAGAGTTCCCATCCCGATGAGACGCCATCTCCCTCCAACCTGACGGCTGATAGCAATCGGAGATCCCACTTCGGCGCAGACCGGTCGTTTGAGTGTTACTTCTACCGCGTTTTTCTTGGTATTGATAACGATGCCTACGGTAACCGCGGTCCCCACCGAGAGCATCAGGGGTTCACGTTGTTTCAGTTGTTCTATCTTTAATTCTTTGTCTGCACCAACAACCCGTTCCATAAGATGAACAGAGAACCACATCTGCTCCCAGACCGGAGGGAGTTCACCGACCCTGCCGGCAATCTGGCCTGATAACATATCACTCTTGGTTATTGCGGGGTCAAGTTTTGTCCCGATTGCAAGAAGACCCCCGGGTGTGGCTGTACTGACTTTCTTTGATCCTTTTTGGATCTCGGTGGTCTTGGTAATGATCGGGTTCCATCGAATTTTATTCTCATACTGGGTCTGAATACCCGGTCGGATCTCAATCTCTTCGCCATCTTCAATCTGGCCCCGGATCAGGGATCCCCCAATGACCCCTCCCTTCACGTCACGCCAGGTACAGCCTGGTTTGTTTACATCAAACGTCCGGGCGATAAGCATAATGGGTGATGCTTCCGGTTCACGGTCGGGAGTAGTGATAGTGGTATCAAGGGCCTGAACGAGTGCACCAAGATTGATGTTTTTCTGGGCAGAGAGCGGGATTATTCGCGCGTTTTCAGCGATTGTTCCCTTGATAAACTGTTGTATCTCCTGGTAATTCTTAATGGCATCTTTCTGTGTCACGACGTCTATCTTGTTCTGGACAATCACGATATTTTTTATCCCGACAAGTTCTAGTGCCATTAGGTGTTCTTTCGTCTGCGGCTGCGGGCAATGTTCATTTGCTGATATAATAAGCATTGCTCCGTCCATGAGAGAAGATCCGGAGAGCATCGTTGCCATCAGGGTCTCATGGCCGGGAGCATCAACAAATGAGACCGAGCGAAATGGTATGGTCTCTTTTCCACATACCGGGCACTCCGGGGATGTCGAGTATGCATCGCTCCCTTTACATGATTCACAGCGGTAAAAGGTGGCATCAGCATACCCGAGACGTATCGATATACCCCGTTTCATCTCCTCACTATGGCGATCAGTCCAGGTTCCGGTCAGTGAATTTACAAGGGTCGTCTTTCCATGATCAACATGACCGACAACTCCGATATTGGTATTTGGTATTGTAACATCAGGCAACGGTAATCAAACCTCCTTAGGTAATCTCTAATGAAGATACTTATACGTACTTAAAGGCTTTGCAGTTGAAAAATTTCGGTACAAAGATCAGGATGGATGCAAACACACAAAAAATAATCCTTACGATCTCATCTGTCTTTATCCGGCACCTGAGCAGGCACCATCAAGATCGGTCGTATCAATCTGCTCTTTATAGAGAGAAGATTCACGGTCTCTCCGGATCTGTTCAAGAGAATCATCCCCTTTATCGATCTTCGTGCGACTGGTCAGATGGGCAGGCACCAGTTGATCGATCCGGTACAAAAGTCCGGTACTGTCCAGTTCTGCAAATTGTATCCCTTCCCGTTCAATGATTGATAATACGGTTCCTGAAGTTCCTGTTCTCGGGTACCTGACGGTCTGTCCGGGTTGTATTGCCTGTGTCATAGGAATGGATCGATTCTTATCATAATTACGTCTTTTGGATAGGAGACATCAGGGGGAGATCCTCTCTTTTCCCTGGACCTGTGCTTCGGTGACTGAATAGGTCTCCCCGGTATTGAGGTTGCGGTACTGACCAAGTGCCGTTACATCCCCTGTTTTTGTTTCAGTCGGATACGGAACAATAAACTGACCCCCTTCACTCTCCTGCCGGTAATAGAAAGTCCTTCCCGAATCTGTCACGAGGGTGAGTTCAATGACACCATCTCCCGGGATAACTGCTCCCGGTACATACTCGAAAATCTTGACATACCTGATATCAGGGTGACCTGCCGGGGTTGTCCGTGACGGGGATTCATGAACCAGCCGGTAATGCATGAGTGCTGGGACCGGCACGGCAGGTTTGTAAAAGCTATCGCTGATGAGAACGCCACCATATCCCTCGGGTGCTGTAGCCTTGTACTGCTCAACCATGGCAGTTGCAGCGGGATAGGGGAGAGATAGCGCGTTTGTGATAAGCGGGTAGGGATACCCGGTGGAATCAGGCGTGATATACTCAACGAACGTGACATTTTCAGGAACCACGAGGGATCCATCAAAGTTATGGAGCCGGGAAACCATGGTCTCGTAATATGGTTGCTTGTAGACCATGGATATCATCGCACGGTTTCCTTCAGGATCAGGGAATAAAAATTCCTGCATGTACGGGGCAATCCCGGATGAACTGTCATCCCAGGTTGCCATTGCCCAGAACTTCCCGGTATCCATCTCGATATCGGTCATGATGTACCGGGTATTGAGCGTGTCAGCGATCCCGTTCGCAGCATCCTCAGTCGTTGCGGTAAAGAAAGCGGCAGCACCGGTGGGACCGGCAACACCCTGCTGGAAGGGGTTCGCATGAGGAAGACGTTTTGCGATGAACGTTATCATGTGGCCGTAATCCCACCATGACATAACTCCGTAACTTGTCGCCGGAGGTGTCCAGGCATCAGGGTTGTAGATTCTCAGGTAATCAACACCTGTATCAGGGGTATTTTTCTCCATCCAGACAAGGCTCTCATGCCATTCCGGATTCAGTTCAAGGACTCCGATGTGGGTGACATTGGTGATGGTATCAGATACAAACAGGAGTGTTAATGCGAGGACGAGAAGGAACAAAACAAGACTAAGACCTCTTCTCTTCTCCTGACTTCCTGAGATATGTTTTGGTTTTTTATCTGTGATCTCCTTCTTCTCCTGTGTTCTTCTCCAGTTAAGAGTCATTATCTCCTGCTTGAGTGGGGAGGCAAGATAACCGATGAGGAGTGAGACCAGGATCACGAGCGGGACGGCAAAGTAGTATTCATACCTGATATGCTGGAATGCAGCGTAGATGATGATAACCGACCAGATAAAGATAAAAAAGTCTTCAACCTGTTGTTTTTTAATGATTCTATAAACCAGATAAATAAGCCCTCCAATCATCAATACAAGGCTCCAGCTAAAGGCATTCCATGCCGCCCCAAGGGTCCAGGGACGTGCTTCCTGGATGGTACTGTAATAGATATTAGTCCCGAAAAATTCGCTCAGGCTGTTTGCGAAGAGCTGGTACATATCGGGAGCAGCGATACAGAATGCAACCAGGCTGAGACCGATGAAACAAAGAAACGAGAGTATGTACCATACGATTGATTTATCTTTTAAAAGCCGGGACAGACCGAAGAGTAGCAGGGTGGTTATGATGATAAGACCATACACGAGAAGGTGGGATATGGTGTAATAATTGAGAAGAAGCCCTTCCTGGTGAACTCCGATAACAAGGTACCCGACGATGGCAGTTCCGAAGGTACTGCAGATAACCACGAGGACAGAATCTGCATTCTTCTTCTCTATCTTGTCATAAATAAACCAGAAAAAGGTAAAGAACGCTGTTATCATTGCAAAGAGAATCATGGTCGGCATTACTGCCAGTCCGAGGGTGTATGCAATACCTGCTACAACGCCGAGCAGTACCGGCTTTTTAAGACTCTCTCTCGATTTCAGGCTCACCGGGTGCATTCGCACATAGATGAGACATATGATAAAACAGAGGCAGTAGATGGTGCTGAAGAGAACTTCTGCGATATGATGATCAAGATACCCGTAATATGAGCGGTAGAAGTACTGGCCTGGAACAATTGCGATGAGTACTGCAGCAACAACCCCGGTCAGGCGATCCGAGATCCGGTGAACGAGCACGTACATGAGTGGAACCATGACAACAGCCATAAGGGGTGCTATGTAGAGAGCTGTTGCTATCAGATCCGGCCTTTCAACAGCCCCCCATATGATGCACCAGGTTGCCCCGATAAAGGCAAAGAGTGGTCCCCAGTGGATGGGTGCACCCTCTGGGTAGTAACTCATGGCTTCAAACCAGGAGTATGCCGGGTAATTATGGATCATCTGTTCAATCTGCCTGAGATTATACATCGGGTCATCCATCCCGACCATTGAGAGGACATTTGTGGTATCCCCGATAAATACCGGGATTATCCGCAGAATTAGTGCCAGTATCCCTGATAAAATAATAATGACAAGGGTTGCGATATCCCATACTCTTATCTGACTGATTTTTCGCATCTATTTCATTTCCTGATAATTTTTTTATAAAACTGGTGTTCTTTATCTTTCTGTTGTATCACTATTCTCTCTCATTATTTATGCAGGTATTCAGCTAAAATTTCCTTAACCATATTCTGCAGTTGTGAAGAGAATTGTTCATAATCAAATTTATTGGCGCGGCTGATACAAGCATCAGAGAATCGTTCTGGATCGGTGTCTATCTCTTCTACCGCTCTGCAGATCTCATCTGCATCCGGTCCGACCAGTATCCCGGTATATCCATCGATTACCGTCTCGAGGTATCCTCCTTCCTTTGTTGCAACAACCGGTTTTCCAGATGCCATCGCCTCGATAGGAGTAATACCAAAATCCTCATCAATCGCAGTCGTGATAAAACCACGGCACCGTGCATACAGGTCGCAGAGGTAATCTTCGCTGACTGATCCAAGGAACCTGATATTTAATGGAGCATTGTTAACAATACTCCTGCAGACTGGGTATACCGGACCCGCGACACGAAGTTGTTTGTCAGGCATCTGGGAGAACGCTTCGACCTGAAGCCGTATTCGTTTCCACTTGTCCACCCGGCCGACCGAGAGCCAGTACTCTTCCGGTGGGTGGCAGGAGTAGGATGAGAGGTGCAGTGAGGGATAGATGACCCGTGCATCTTTCTGGTAATACTTCCAGATTCGGTTCCGTGTATTATGGGAGTTGCACGCTATGGCATGGACGTGTTTTTTGACAAACCGCTGGTCAAGCATCCGCATAATGTGAAGAATGAGACGGTAGGGGATCTGTTTTCGTAACGGCAGGTCGTTGAGAAAGATGTAGTACATATCATACAGGGCCCGCCGAGGGGTGTGCATGTAAACTAGGTGGGGCACGTTATGCACCAGGTAACTCATCGTCATATCATCATTGCAGAGAAAAAAATCGTAATCCAGGGAGAGCCCCCGGAAGAGCATCTTCCCACGCAACTGGCGAAACGGTTCTTTCGGGAGGGTAACATGAAGTGAGGAGAACCTGACTTCTCCCGTGGGATCATAGGTTTTTGTAACCTCGGGATCATATTGAGGGCAGATGATCGTTGCATGGAGGGCACGGGCCTGATCCATGATTACCCGCTGTGCACCTCCTGGAACTGTAAAATCTTCAGCTGAGAGGATCGCAATCCTGAATGAATCAAGATCGATTTGGGAGTGGAGTTTGTTGTTCTGGTCTTTCATGAACGATAAACAAAGGGAAGGTATTGTAGTCTCTCTTTTTCTGATAATACGGGTAAGAATCTGTTATTAAAATATATGATAATACTGCCGTTGGATATCTTTTGTAAAAGTATTTTTCAGTCGGAACAGGAGAGTAAAGATCTTCCTGCTTTTATCCCTGTTTTGTAAGATCACGTTACTCGTATCCTATCTTTTTTTTGAATGTAAAACCGCAGTAAAAAGGTTTTCCCAATGCATCCTGATGGTATCCCACTGCATTGCTTCCGGAGCAGGGTATCGTTTCATCGTACTGGTAATCACGGTCTCTATCGCATTTTTCAGATCTTCTGCATCGCCGGGTTTAACAAAAGTTGTTCCCTCGTAATCACAAAGACTCTCTGCCAGACCTCCTACTTGTGAAGCGATGACCGGCAGACCATATGAAATACCGATGTGGGCAACCCCGCTCTGGGATGCCCGGAGGTAGGGCAGGATGAGCAGATCTGCAGCAGAGAAGTAGGCAGGTATCTCATTATCACTCACATACCGGTCAATACAGGTAATTTGAGATGCAGCAGGAGATGTTTGTGCACGAAGAACCGATTCTCTCTCCTCCCACGTTTCTCCAACAATGAGAAGATGGATTGTTGCTCGAATAGTTGGGTCTATCTGTTCAAAGGCATTGATTAGGGTTAAAACCCCTTTATACGGGCGAATAAGGCCGAAAAAGAGGAGTACATACTTTTCTGAAACATGAATCCTTTTTTTTGCCTCTTCTTTCCCGTAAATTGGATACTGATTGTAAAGACCGTGAGGAATGATCTGAATTACATGATTGTTGATGCCGAAATGACCGGATACGAGATCTCTGTCTGCTGCTGAATGAACCACAAAAGCACTGGCACGGCTTCTGATAAGAGAACCAGTGCAGATCGCATAGATTCGAAGGGGGAGTATTCCATATTCAAAGGGATCAATTACTTCGTGATACTCGATAATGACCGGTCTTTTCCTTCTGAGAAAAAGGATTAAAACAAGATACATGTGGGCAACACTGGATGTCCACCACTGCAGAATAATCACGTCTGCAGATCGCAATATCTGGTATCCCGCAATCCATGTTATGGGATTATACCAGTCCAGGATTTCGTGTACCGAAATCCCTTCATGATATGACACCGTGGAGAGTCTCTCTCCAACTCTTGTCCGTCCAAAAAAGAGTCTTTTTGGGAGCATGTGCCGGAAGAGGATGACCGAAGTCGAAACCCCTTCAGAAAGGGCATTGGCAAGATAGGCTGTGTAATAACTGATACCAGACAGGAACCGGAATGAAGGACCGATGATAACTACCTTTTTTTGTGAGGGATTCATCGATACCTGTCCATACTTACTCAACCGTGACACTCTTTGCAAGGTTTCTGGGCTTATCGATATCACGACCAAGGGCAGCGGCGGTATGATATGCCAAAAGCTGCAGGAGTACGGTCACTTGTAGAACCTGCTGCCAGGAATGTGCCCCTGGAATCGGTATCATGATATCAACAATATCAGAGAGTTCTGTGTCATTTTCTTCTCCTATTGCGATGATGGGTGTTTTTCTTGCTTTCATCTCTTTTATGTTTGATATCATGACATGGTAGGTCCGGCCCGGAAGGCAGATTGCGATGACCGGAGTATTCGGTCCCAGTAAGGCAAAGGGCCCATGTTTCAGTTCACCGGCGGCATAGGCCTCGGCATGGATATACGAGATCTCTTTCATCTTGAGTGCCCCTTCCATCATGACCGGGTACATGACCCCTCTTCCAACATAGAAGATGTGGTCGGAATCCTTGCAGAGGTTTACCGCATCGGTAAGGGGTAGAAGTGAAACGGTCTGCATCAGGTGACTGGTCCTGCCAAGAGCCTCATCAAACTGCCCATTGCTCCTGATATTTATGATCTGCATCAGGATGCCAGCCTGGGCAATGAATGACTTGGTTGCAGCAACGCTGATCTCAGGTCCTGCATGCATTAAACAGGTGTTTTCTGCCATCCGTGTTATCGAGCTGTTCAGGACATTTGTTACCGCCACGGTTGAATGGTTATGGCATCGTCCCTTCTCGAGTGCGGCAAGGGTATCAGCAGTCTCACCAGACTGGGATATCCCGATAATCACTTCAGACAGGGGGGTCCGGGCATACTTGAATTCTGATCCCAGTTCAACACGTACCGGTACCGCAATGGCATCCTCCATAAGATATTTAAAAATCAGACCTGCATGATACGAACTCCCACAGCCGACCACGGTAAATGAACTGGCATCTTTTATGGGTTTTGGGAGGGTTTCAGAGGAGAGTGAACGGATTGCTTCAGCAAAGACGTCAGGTCCCTCGTAGATCTCTTTGAGCATGAAGTGTGGAAACCCGCCCTTTCTGACCTGGTCTGGTGAGAGATCCACCTGTTGAATATGACGGGAGACCTCTGTTCCGTCTGCATAAATCGCATAGGTATCTGGTGTGATAACTGCAATATCTCCGTCATCAAGGAAGATGAACCGGTTCGTAAATCCGATCATCGGGGTGATATCTGATCCTGCAAACAACTCCCCGTCCCCGATACCCAGTGCAAGGGGGCTTTTGAACCGTGCAGCCACAATCTCTTCATCCCCTGCATGAACCGCGAGAATGGCATAAGAACCGGTCAGGTGGGGGATAACCTGTTTCATGGCCGAGAACAGGCTGCCATCGTATGCTTCCTCGAGCATATGGGCAATGATCTCGCTGTCTGTCTCTGATCGAAATACATGTCCCCTCTTCTCCAATCCCCGTTTCAGTTCGCTGTAATTCTCGATAATCCCGTTATGGACGATGGCAATGGAGTTCGTACAGTCGGTATGGGGATGTGCATTCTCATCAGAGGGATCTCCATGGGTAGCCCACCGGGTATGTCCGATACCACAGGTCCCGGATGAGATCTCAGGTGAGGGGATATACCCTGATATCCTTCCACATGCCTTATGAATAAAAAACCCGGTTCTGTCAGGGATTACGATCCCATAGGAATCGTATCCCCGGTACTCAAGTTTCCGGAGCCCGTCTGTGAGAATGGGAGCTGCACTTTTAAATCCCGTGTATCCGACGATTCCGCACACGTTCAGACCACCAGGCCCCGTTCAGGGATGATTCGGGATTGGATGTTCGTTCTTTCTCCCTCTATTGTCGCACTGGTTCCGATGATGCTGTTCTTTATGGTAACGTTTGGTCCGCAAAAGACACTATCGCCCATAATTACTCCGAATGAGGTTATCTTAGGGCCTTCATCGATGATAAGCGATCCTGATCGGGGAGAGACAATGACCGCACTATGGAGTGTGCAGCCATCACCGATAACGGCAGATGACAGATGTGAACGCGACCCGATATGGCAGTCGTTCATGATAAGTGAGGTCTGGATGGAGGTATAGGGATCAATGGTGGTCCGCATCCCGATACTGACCCCGGGTCCGATTGAACAATGTGAGCCGATATCAGTATTATCCCCGATAATCACCGGCCCGATAATATGGGTGAATGGTCCGATCCGGGATCCCGATCCGATGATGACCGGACCTTCGATGATTACCGAGGAACTGATAATTCCCCCTTTTTGTGGTTGAATCCCACCAAGAAGGGTTGTATTTAAGGTTATAAGTCCCCAGGGATAGATGGCATCCTGCCAGTTAATTGCTTCGATTGCCGTAATATCTCGTTTTTGATCAATTAAGGCAATTATCTCTTCTGTTAAAGTCTTTTTCGTGATGGAATGGATAACGTCCTTCCTGAAATGGTAGATCCCACAGCTGACGGTAAGACGATCGGCACTGGCCGGTTTCTCAACAATATGAGTGACCATCCCGTTGTGAAGAGTCACAACACCGAAATTTGATGGATCGGTATGCTCCTTGATGAGCATGGCATCGGGTGGTGAATTCATGATTGCTCGTACCGAGTCCTCGTCAATGTAATTGTCTCCCGGAAGAACGAGAAAATCTCCCATTATGAGTTCTTTTGCGAACGAGAGTGCATGAGCAGTCCCAAGAGGCCTGTCCTGGAAAACCACCTGAATATCCAGAGGCAGACTACTTATATACTTGATAACCTGCTCCTGCCGGTAACCGACGACAACGATGATATCGCGAACACCTGCCTGTATGAGTGATTGTATTACATGGCCGATTATCGGTTTATTTGCAAGGGGGATGAGTACTTTCGGTCTGTTGTGGGTGAGTGGCCGGAGCCGCTTTCCTTCTCCTCCTGCAAGGATTACAGCCTGCATCTTACCTCCGCATGCTCGTGTTATCTTCGAACATTCCATCAATGTAACTGTGTGGAGCAAAGAGACAGCCATTCCCGATAACCGTACCGACATTGACTGAACAGTTGATCCCGAAAAGGACATTGTCACCGATGATGGCACCCAGTTTCCTGAGCCGTGTGTCGGTTCCCCCAATATGGATGGTCTTTTTATCGTGCCGGAGGTTCGCTATCTTTGTTCCGGCTCCCAGGTTGCAGTTGCTTCCAATAATACTGTCACCGACATAGCTGAAGTGAGGCACATTCGTGTTGTTCATAATAATCGAGTTCTTGATCTCGGTTGCATGGCCGATATGACAGGAGTCCCCTATCGATGTCGAACCCCTGATATAGGCATGAGGACCTATCCTGCAGTTGCTTCCGATGATGCAATTTCCTTCAATGTACGTCCCTGCATGTATCACGGTACCGCTCCCGGCGATGAGAGAGCCGGAAATGGTAACACCCGGTTCAATGACTGCATTACTGGTATCAGGACAACAATCAGCCAGCATCGCTTCATTTGCAGAGAGAAGGTCCCAGGGATTGCCCATATCACACCAGTACGAGAGCTGGTGTGCTGATAACCTTTCTTCTTTTATATATTGCTCTAATGCATCCGTCAGTTCAATCTCTCCTCGGGGTGAGGGGACAAGTGTGTGCAGCAGGGGGAAGATATCAGGATCAAGGAGGTACATGCCTGCGTTAATCAGCCTGCTTCCTGATTTTTTTGTTTTTTCTGCAAGAGAGCGTATCATTCCCAAAGAGAGGGTGACCGAACCATAATCCTCAGGGTGATCTGACGAGTATACAGCCATGCAGGGAGCGTTACCGGTAAGAAAGGAGGATATATCCTCCTTTTTCAGGAGCATGTCCCCGTTTAACAGTAAGAACCGGTCATGTATCCGGGATTCTGCAGAGAGAAGTGCATCCCCGGTGCCACGCTGTTCTTTCTGCCTGATATAGGATATTGTAACTCCGATATTCGATCCGTCTTTAAAGTGATCTCTGACCGCCTCTTCATGGTACCCGACAACGATAGCAATGGTTGTAATCCCTGCATCCCTGACGACACCGATGAGGTGTTCCATCATCGGCCGGGATGCCACCGGGATCATCACTTTCGGTCGTGATCCGGTGAGGGGACGCATCCTCCTCCCCTCTCCTGCCGCAAGAATCAGGCATGTTACCATCTTTCTTCTCACCGGTCCTGCCTGGTCTGACTGAGAAGATCGCGACCTTTTTGCATCATTTCTTTTGCAGTCTTTAGGCTTTTGCCTTCTGCGGTTATCCGGACCTTTGGCTCGGTTCCGCTTGCCCGTATCAGACACCACCCGTCTTCATCCTGCATTCGCAACCCGTCTGTGGGATTCGTGGCTCCCAATGCATACAGGATATCAGTACTGTCAGGGACCGGTATGGATTCCCTCATAATCGAGTAAGCAGGCAGGGCATCGATCTCGTCTGCAATGTGCCACTCTGCTGCCATTTCACAGAAAAGGGCTGCTGCATACGGGCCATCAGGGCAGAACGAGATATCCGGGAATATCCAGGCACCTGATGGTTCACCCCCAAGATCACCCCACTGTATCAGTTGCTCTGAAACGTACGAATCCCCGACCGGTGTTCGTTTCACCTCGGCAAACTCTTCGATGGCCATTGAGGCATCGTAGGTAGTCACAACCCGTTTTGCCTGAAGATACCGGGCAAAGAGGATCAGGAGATGATCTCCTTTGATATACCTCCCTTTTTCGTCAAATGCCATAAGGCGGTCTGCATCTCCGTCATGAACAAGAGCACAGGAAGATCCTGTTTTCCTGATAAGTGCCGGGATATAGGGAAGGTTCTTCTCCAGGGGTTCGGAAGGTCTGTTGAAGAACCCTGAAGGTTCTGCGTTTATTGCCGAGACCCGGACTCCTGCTTCAGAGAGCATTAATGGTGTTATGGCACAACCGGCACCACATCCGCAGTCAACGATAACCTTCATCCCCTCCTGCAGCGAGACTTTTGATAAAATAGCCTCTTTGTGAGGTTTTATACAGTCAAACGGGGATAGTGTGCCCTGGGTATCATAAGCCCCCCATTCAGGGGTATCAATGGAATTTTCAATATGGGATTGCTGCAGGGGTGAGAATGCTGATCCATCCTGATTAAAAAGTTTTATTCCGTTATACTCTTCCGGGTTGTGTGATGCCGTTACCATGCACCCGCAGTCGTGGTACCGTGCACCATAGGCAACAGATGGTGTTGGTGCTATCCCGCAATCAAAGGTCTTTGCCCCGGCTCCCATGATACCGGCCATGAGGCCCTGCTGTACTGCCGGACCTGTTGTCCTGGTATCCCTGCCCACAAGGACGGTATCTGCCATACGGGCAATAACAGCACCAACATTACGTGCGATATCAAGGAGGCCGGTGTCATATTGCCTCCGAATTCCGGATGAACCGAACAGCATAATGGTATAGTATGATCTTGTATCGTATTATGCTCTCCCGTACGGGCAGAAATGCTCATGATGCAGCATGCTGCTGACTCCTGCTGCCGAGGGTCCGATAAAGAGGATCCGTTCGTTCGGGATCGTATCCCGTATATCTCCGAGTTTCTGTCCCTCTTCTCCTAAAATGCCATCTCCACTCACGAGTATTAGGTTTGCAGTGCTGATATCGGTGGTTATCTGTGATGGGAATGCTTCCCTGATAGCAGAAAGAGTACCTGCACAGTATACTGTTTTTCCCTGTATCCTTTCCTGTAACTCTGAGATGCAGGCAGCATGTTTTTCAGGGGAACACGCATGCAGTCTTCGTGACATACAGAGAAATCCGGAAAGGACATTCAGTACTGCTGCAGCCGCTGACTGTTGCAACCGCTTTGTGAGTGGTGCATCAAACAGGTACGAGAGTTTTGTTCGTGCCTCTGTCGGGGTGTCGGTGACAAAATCAGCAGATCGACCCCCAAAAGATGCCCGTACCGTCATTCCTGCTTCATGCATGCACAGACAGGTGTTCGTATCGGTGCAGAGAGTGACGGCATTCACTTCATATCCGCACCCGTCCACCAGTAATTCGGCCTTTTGTACTGCTTCTTTTAGAATATGCATAATTTGTCTTCCTCTTTCTCTTCTCTATAAAGGACTGCCCGGCAGGGTGCCCCGTCCCCGCCGGCAAGCCGCAATGGCAGGGCAACAAGGGTGTAGACTCCCGCATTGATTCCCATAAGATCCAGGTTCTCAATGATTGGGATCCCTGCTTTGCAGAGTATTAAATGCACCGTGCCGTCCCCGTCAGGTGATTCAATTGAGGGAGTGTCTGTCCCGATACAGATGATTCCTGACTGAACAAGGAATTGTGCAGTTTCTGCAGAGATCCCGGGATAATCGGTGTCAGGATTATCAGTGTTGTATCCTGTCCTGAAAAGAATCCTTCTATCTTTATTCTCCAGACCGTGAAGATCCTCTGGTTCTATGAGACCACTCCATCCCCTGATATCAAGAACCCTGCAGGCTCCACAGGTAACACTGACTGCTACCTCATCAATGGGTGTTCCGTCTTGTATGTAATGAGCAGGGGCATCGATATGGGTTCCGGTGTGAGAAGAGAGAAACAGACTGCTGATGCGGTACTTCCCACAGTCAATGGAGCGGAAACTGGGCTCCGGGTCCCCGGGATAGAATGGCATCCCGTTTTTCAAAGGGCGGGTGATGTCATGTATCATACTCTTCAGGATACCCTTCCTCTCCGATTAAGGGGACGAACCTGACCGCACCATGCATGGTCTGTATGATCCGGTCCCCTTTTCTCTCTACCAGCACCAGTTCCTGGATATACCGATCCCCGGCCGGGATTACCAGGCGACCGCCGTCATCAAGTTGGTTTACCAGGGAATCGGGGATCTTCGGGGCAGCGGCGGTCACGATAATTCCCTTATAGGGTGCACGGGAAGGATAACCTGCTGTTCCGTCCCCCCTGACAAGACTGACCCCCGTGATACCTGCACGATTCAAATTTCTCTTTGCAATCTGCAGCACCTCTTCTTTGCGTTCGATACTGATGACTACTGCTCCCATGGTTGCAAGGATCGCAGCCTGATATCCGGATCCGGTTCCTATCTCCAATACAGAATCTCCAGGGTGTACTGCCAGCAGTGCAGTCATCAGGGCAACAATGTACGGCTGGGATATGGTCTGGTCTGATCCTATCGGGAGCGGCCGGTCTTCGTAGGCATGGGTGATGAGGGTATCCGGAACAAAGAGATGCCGGGGAACCGTAAGCATTGCAGAGAGAACCAGATGGTCACAGATTCCTCTCTCATGTATCTGGTACTGTACCATCTGTTCGCGTTTTTTCCTCGCCTCGTTATCTTCCGGCATGCCCTGTTCCTTTTAAAAACCAGATTTTTCCGCGGCATCAATGGCAGCATCGATCTGCTGTTGAAGTGCCTGTGGCAGCCCGTCAACCTTTACATCAAGAAATCCCCTGATGATCGTTGCGGTTGCCATCTCTTCAGAGAGACCCCGTGCCATCAGGTATTCTATCTCTTCTTTTGCGATCTTTCCAACCGCTGCTTCGTGGGAGAGTTCAGTATCCATAACCTCACCGCGGATCTCAGGGATGGCATGGATGATACCATCTCTGAGGATGAGTCCCTTGCATTCGATATGTGCCTTTGTACCTGTAACCCTGCCATCGACCCGGCCCCGGGAGATGATGGTCCCACCGGTGGTGATGGCACGGGTCAGGAGTTCAGCACTGGCCCCGGGAGCGTTTAAGACTGCAACGGATCCCAGATCCATCATGCTCTTCTCTGTTCCGACAACGATACTTGAGAACCGTGCAACGGCTCCGGCTCCATTCAGATGTGCGACAGGAGACATCTGGATCATCCGCACCGGCTGCATACAGACGTAATTGGAGAGGAATATCCCTCCCTCCTCGATGATTGTTGCACTCCGGGGGAAGACCGAGATATTCTCACCCCAGTTGTGTATCATGGTTGAGGTAACCCTCGCTTTCTTACCGATGTAGATCTCGGTAACTCCGATATGTGAACCGCTTTTCTTTGCCGCTGCACTCGTGCAGCCCGAGATGACGTGCAGTTCAGCTCCCTCCTCTGCGATGATGATGTTGTGGACGTGCTGGACCGGGGAATCGGAGAGGAAGAGGCATGCCTGGATCGGGTAGATTGTCCTGCTTCCCTTCCGGGCAATAATGACAAATCCCTTGGGGTCGTTTTGTTTCGCAATGTACCGGGTGTATTTATCCTTGTTCTTATCAACAGCGCGCCAGATGTAGTCTGATACCCATGGATACCGGGAGAGAGCATCAGCGAAACCCAGGACTTCGATTCCCTGGCAGTCTGATGCAATCTGACATATCTCCTGGTCTTTCTGGAAGAAACTGCCTGACCTGTTCTTCATGTCAGGTTCAAGACCGGCGAGTTCGAGTCTTTTCCGATCTTCCTCGTTGAGGTCATTCATCTGCTGTATTGAATCAGACATCATATGCTCCTTTCATTACATTTGTTAGCGAGATTTTTTACTTCGGTTACAATAGGTTGTGTGCCTGCAGGGAGGGGATGAGGTCGGCAATTGATTCTATTACCGTATGGGGAGTGATCCCTGATACTGCCACGGTCTCTTTGTTATACTTCCCTGTCATCACCAGAAATCCCCTGATCCCTGCTGCCTGCGCACCACCGATATCTGAGTAGATATCATCACCGACAATGATACATTCATCGGATCGCATACCGATTGCATCACAGGCCTGCCCGAAGAAGGAGGGAGATGGTTTTCCCATCACCCGGGCAGATACTCCTGTTGCATACTCGATACCGGCCACGAACGGACCGGCAGCAAGGGTAAGACCATCAGTATCCATCCAGTACCGATCCCGCTCTAAGGCGATGAGTTCAGCACCCTGCAAGACCTGGCGGAAAACAGAGACCATTGACGGGTAGGTAAACTTATCTCCGGCATCCCCTATGATGATGACCGAAGATTCATCGCGTATCGTGATTCCTTCATCGGTAAAGTCGGTGCTGACATCCCCGGTTGCCAGGAGTGAGCATTGAAAAATTCCCTTTTTTTTCAGGTACCGGATTGCCGCTGCTGCGGGAGTGAGGATGTCCCCTGACAAGACCGGTATGCCTGTGGAGGAGAGGTTTTCTGCAATTGTCTTCCTGCATGTTCTCGTGGTATTTGAGACAAGAAGGAACGGGATGGCGTTTTTTTTGAGGAAACGAACGGTCTCTTCTGCTCCGGGTATCTTCTTCCCCGCAGTGCTGATCACCCCATCGATATCGATAAGGATTCCACGGATCTTCATTATGTAATCGTTAGGGCTACTATTACATGATCATTTTCTCATGAACTGCTTCTTTTTCTGGTCTTAGAGAGAATACAAAATGTTAAGAACGAACACGCCGTATATGGTAAGGCAACGCAGCATCGATGGTCTAGTGGTATGACTTTGGCCTTCCAAGCCAATAGCCCGGGTTCAATTCCCGGTCGATGCATCGGGCTTGTGGTCTAGCTGGTTATGACGTCGCCTTCACACGGCGGAGGTCCGGAGTTCGAATCTCCGCGAGCCCATCTCTCTTTCCTTCCAGGTGTTGAACGGTATCATCGAGAACGTCGCTTGCTGTCGCTCGCCTGATCCGCAGAGCTCGCTGTCGCTTTCGGGCCACTGCCGACACCCCGCCCGTCCCTGCCCCCGCTCGCCGCGATCTGCCGTGGAGGACGGTGGTCCGGCGGTTTTTCGTGAAGCCGGTTACCAGCTCCTCGAAGACCCGGGACGATCCGGAACACGTCGAGTCCCGGGGGAAAGCGTTCGGAGCTGTGCCATCGACTGTTCCTCTCCGTCGGCCCGGGTTCGTGAACAGACCCGGGACCCCTTAATCTGGAGATACATGCCCGGGGCCGGGCTTTGTCGGAAGGAAGGGGGTGAAAAAAAGTCAGCGTGATTCCTCGACAACTCTCAGCGACAACCGCTGACGTGGGCCGCGACAGCGCCCGGAGCGCTCGTGGCCAGCGCCTTCGCGTCCTGGCCGAACTCGGGCCCGGAGAGGCCGTGGAGAGCGGGCATACCGCCGGTATTCGCGGTGCATCCGGCAACGTGCTCCGCAACGGCCCCGGGTTCGCTCTGCGCGAGGGTCGATACAAGACATCCGAACGTGCGCCCGTCCACTCCGTGTGCCGCAGGCATGCCGCCGGGTACTGCGAGTGCCGGCGTCACGACCAGGGCCGCGACGAGCATGACTGGGATCGCTTTTCTCAAGACGTCACCTCCCCCCGGGGGGACCGAGCCTGTGACAACGAGGATATACGTAGTGATCTGTTGTGGTGAAGCCCGATGCAGGTGGTTTGATCTTTTAGCATTTCCTTGGAGCCGTCCCCGGGAATCACCACGGAGCGACGTCCTCGCCGCGGTGTCGCGGCTCCTTCAGGCCGAAGGAGCCCGGGCCGATCTCGACGGTACCGTCGGCGCCATCCCGTCACCGCGAGGCCGGCACGTCTTCACCCGTCCCGGATAGGTTCTCCTCCGGGCGCGAACGGGAACGATACCATGCCCACGCATCGCGGGGCAGGACCTGGATCGCCGCGCCTCTGCCGAAGAGTGGGGTGACCTGCATCTAAAGGTATTTGAATCCCTCCGGCCCACCCTCACGACATGAGTGACAAAAACGAGTACGTGCGGGCCCTGCTCCACCTTTACGGCAAGTCGCTGATGCTCCACGACACCTCGCTCTTCCACCCGGTGCTGAAGTTCCACTTTCTCGACGCGGTCGCCCACCTCGACTACACGCTCGGGCTCCTCTCGTACAACTACGCCTCGCCCAAGAACGTCATGAGCATGGAGTACATGCGCTGGCGGATCGACGAGGAGAAGAAGAACGACCGCCCGCTCTTCCGGGGCTTCGTGAACTGGCTCAAGGCGAACCACCCCGAGCGGTTCGAGCGCCTCCCGACGGTCTGGCGCCTGGTCTATGACGACGAGGACCCGGCCGTGTACCGGGCGTTCCGGCTGGTGCTCGACCCCGACACGAAGACAGCCCTCCCGGTCGGGTTCTTCACCATGGCGATCGACGAGCTCTTCGACAACGAGTTCCTGAAGGGGCTGTACTCGGAGACGGGCTCGCTCGACCGGCTCTTCGAGGAGTACCGGGCCAGCCGGAGCGCATGACCGGCGTCGCTCGCCTCGCGGCCGACCTCGTCGCCTGCCGCTCGGAGAACCCGCCGGGCGATACGCGGGACTGCGCGGAGCTCGTGCGCGACCGGCTCGAGGCGCTCGGGCTCGACGCCGTCATCGCAGGTGAGTCGACGGAGCAGGCGAACGTGGTGGCGAACGGCCTCTCGGCCGAGCTCCTGCTCTGCGGTCACCTGGACGTGGTCCCGGCGCTCGGCGAGACCTGGTCGTTCGACCCGTTCGGCGGCGAGGTCCGCGACGGGTACGTGCTGGGCCGCGGCGCGACAGACATGAAGGGGGGCTGCGCCGCCCTGATCGCCGCCGTCGGTGACGCCATCGAGCGCGGGCGCGACGTCGACCATATCGGCCTCGCGTTCGTCTGCGACGAGGAGACGGGCGGCGGGGGGATCGCCCACCTGCTCGCGGAGGGGCTGCTCTCTCCCTGCGACTGCCTGATCGCCGAGCCGACGCCCGCGGGGGCGCCCTGCATCGGCCAGAAGGGCCTCTTCCGGGCCCGGTTCCGGTTCACGGGCGAGCCGGGCCACGCCTCGCTCTACCCGGCCCGCGGGGTCTCGGCCGTGATGGAGGCCGTCGCCCTGATCGAGCACGTGCGACGGCTCCACGAGCGGGTCCACGACCCCGGGGCCGAGCTCGCGCCGGTGATCGCGGACTCGGAGCGGGTCCTCGAGGCGGCGTTCGACGCCCCGGGGATCGGCTCGGTGCTCCGCCGGATCACGTACAACCCCGGCCGGATCGAGGGGGGCGAGAAGGCGAACATCGTCGCGGAGCGCTGCGACCTCGAGCTCGACCTCCGCCTGCCCTGGGGCTGCGACCCGGCCGTGGTCGCGGCCGACCTGCGCGCCCACGCGCCGCGCGCGGAGATGGAGTGCCTGAGCGCGTCGGCCCCGAGCTGCACCCCGCCCGGCGCGAGGATCGTCCGCAGGATTGCGGCGGCCGTCGAGGCCGTCCGCGGCGTGCCCGCGGTCCCGATCGTCCAGTGGGCCGCCTCGGACGCCCGCGCCCTCCGGCTCGCGGGCTTTCCCACGGTCGAATACGGCCCGGGCGAGCTCGCGCGGATCCACGCGGTGGACGAGCGCGTCCCTATCAAGGCCCTCGAGGAGGCGGTCGCGATCTACGGCCGGCTGATCGACGCCTACGCCTGAGGGCATGCTCGTCTTCTGCCACCTCTTCGTCGGGGCGGCGATCGGCCTTGCCCTCGCGCGGGCGGCGGGCGACCGCCGGCTGGTCGCCGCCGGCCTTCTCGGCGGCATCCTGCCGGACCTGGTCGACAAGCCGCTCGGCCACCTGTTGCTCGCGTCCACGATCGACAACGGCCGGCTCGTGGCCCACTCGCTCGCGTTCCTGCTGCTGGTGCTTGTCGCCGGCTCCCTGCTTCTCCGTGAGCGAAGCTCTCTGCTCGCCCCCGCGCTCGCTCTCGGCGTTCTCTCGCACCAGCTCCTGGACGCGATGTGGCGCGACCCGTCGGCCTGGTTCTTCCCGCTCCTCGGGCCGTTCGCGCCGGGCCACTACCCCGACTACTTCCTCTCGGGCCTGCTGGCCGAGCTCGGGTCGCCCTCCGAGTGGCTCTTCGGGGCCGCGACCCTCGCCCTGGTCCTCGGTGTGCTCCGCCCGGCGTTCGTGCCCCCGGCCCTCTCCGGCTCAGCGGGGCGCCTGCTGCCCGTCCTCGCCGCCGTCACCGGGCTCGCCGGGCTCGTGGTCCTCGTCGGCGGGTTGGTCGGCCTCGGCACCCCCCTGGCGCCGGGCGTCCCCCCGGGCGACGGCGTCCTGCTCGGCCTCGGGGCCCTCGGGGGCGCCGTCGTCGTCTGGCGTGAAGGCGATGGGCCGGGCCGCGAGCGCCCGCAGAAGTTCTGGTAGGTGGTACTGGTCCTCGGCGACCATGCGGGCGAAGAGTGCGGGCGGGACGAGCGGGCCGAAGGCCCGGGCCGAGGGCGGCACGGCCGGAAGGCAGGCTGCGACCTCCTCGAGCGTTGCCGACTGCATCGCCTCGAGCGCGGCGTGGACGCGGCGCCCGCCCTGCCCGGCCTTTCCCACGCGGCGGAGGACGATGCCGACGTCGTCGGGCAGGATCGCCGGACGCGGCCCGAGGCGGGCGCGGAGGAACGCGCTGACCACGCGGTTGCCGAGGGCGCCGAACGGGGTCAGGACCAGCACCTCGGGCAGGGGGCCGTTCCAGCGCTCGACGACCGTGACGCCCCCGGGCTCGACCGCGCCGGGGATCTCGGCGAGGGCCGAATCGAGCGTCTCCCGGGTGGCGTCGTCGAGGGGGAGCGAGGTGGCGCGGGCCGAGAGGATCCGGAGGGCCGCGCCGGCCACGAGCGGGCTCGCCCCGCCGCGCTCGCCCGACCAGAAGGCCCTGCGCCCCCCCGCCGTCCCCGGCTCCACGATCAGAAGGCCGTGGGCGTCGTCGCGGCCGACCACGCTCCAGCCCTTTCCGCCGAGCGAGAACGCCCCGGGCGCGTCCGACTTCGCGAACCGGGCGTCGAGCCGGCCGACCTCCTCGCCGTCGGGCGTGACGGCCCGGTAGTCGCGCCCGCCGCGGAGCACGCTGAAGAGCTCCTGCCGGTGCGCCCCGCCGAAGACGAGCTCGGCGGCCGGGCCGACCATGAGAAGGTCGCCGTCGGCCGCGGCGAAGCCCTCGGCGACCAGGTGGTCGAGGACGAGCTCGACCTCGTCCCCGGGGATGGACCGGAACGGCCCGAGGCCGGCGACCTCCTCGACCAGTGCGGCCCGCCGGGCCCGCCGGGCCCGCCCGAGCGCGAGCATGAGCTGCTGCGCCAGCACGTGGTACGGCCGGGCCGGGGGCGCGATCGGTTCGGCTTCGCCCCGCGCGGCCGCCTCGACCGCGCCGAGCGCGAGCACCAGGTCGGATGGGCGCGCGAGCACGAACGCGAACCGCGGGGGCTCCCCCCGCCGGCCGGTCCGGCCGAGCCGCTGGAGAAACGACGCCACCGAGGACGGCGGGCCGAGCTGGACCACGAGGTCCAGGTCGCCGATGTCGATCCCGAGCTCGAGGGTCGAGGTGCAGGCGATGCAGAACGGCTCGCCCGCCTTCGCCGCGTGCTCGGCCGCCTGCCGCACGGCCGGCGAGACCGAGGAGTGGTGGCAGTAGAGGGACGCGACGCGCCCGTCGAGGAGGGTCGAGAGCCGCTCCACGTGCCCCCGCGACGAGGCGAAGACCAGGGCGCGGCGACCCCGCACCAGCCGGACGATCGCGTCGCCCCGGCCCGCCTCGTCGGGCTCGATCGCGAACGAGAACCTCCGTGGGGCCGGGGGGGCCGGGAGCTGGACGAGCTGCTGCCGCCGGCCCGGCCCCGAGAGCCAGGCCAGCACGTCGCCCGGGTTGCCGACCGTGGCCGAGAGGCCGATCCGCTGCACGGGCCGACCGGCCGCGCGGTCGAGCCGGTCGAGCATGGCCCGCACCTGGACCCCGCGGTCGGTCCCCGCGAACGCGTGCACCTCGTCGATCACCACGTACCGCAGCGGCGAGAAGCGCCGGGCCGACGAGGGGTCGTGGAGCAGGATCTCGAGCGACTCGGGCGTGATGAGCAGGACGTGCGGCTCGTCGTCCGGGTCGCGCCGCCGCTCCGAGGGCGGGATGTCGCCGTGGAACGCGGCGGCCGAGAGCCGGCCCGGCAGGCAGAGCCCCTCGACGCGGTCGAGCTGGTCGTTGATCAGGGCCTTCAGAGGCGAGAGGTAGATGCAGAAGACGCCGGCCGCGCCCTCCCTGAGGGCCCGGTCCACGACCGGGATCAGCGCTGCCTCGGTCTTGCCCCCGGCCGTCGGCGCGATCACGAGGAGGTCGGCCCCCGTCGCGGCCGCCCGGCAGGTCTCTTCCTGGAGCGGGCGCAGCGCACTCCAGCCGAGCCGCTGGAGCAGGGTCATCTGGAGCGTGCCGTGCAGATCGTCGTACGCGCCGGGCATGGCATTCAGGTACGGGGGCTGGGGCTAAAAGGTGATGCGGGCCGGGACGCGGAAGTATTTTAACTCCCGCGGCGGATACTTCCACAGGGTATACCGGATGATGCGTTCTCACTCGCTCTGTTCAACCGCATCCTCCCTCGTCGCATTCTTCTTTCGCTAGGGAACCTGCCAGCGCGCCGGTTCCCCCGCATTGTTTCTGACAGAACACCTCCGGGTATCTTTCGAAATCCTTTCGGTGATATGAGACATGTTCGCCATCAACGACCCCCAGATCCTGCTCGGCTACGGCCTTTCCATCGGCTTTACGCTTGCGTGTATCGCGTACGGACTCTACAACGGCTACCGGGGGGAGTCCAGTGACCGTTGACACGGTGATGCTCGCCGTTGCGACGGCCGTCTACCTCGCCATCACGGTCGCGCTCGGCTACGTCGGGTACCGACGGACGAAGTCGAGCGAGGACTACCTGCTCGCCGGCCGGAAGCAGCACCCGGTGGTGATCGCCCTCTCGTACGGTGCCACCTTCATCTCGACCTCCGCGATCGTCGGCTTCGGCGGGCAGGCCGCGAACCTCGGCATGGGCCTGATCTGGCTGACCGTGCTGAACATCGGCCTCGGCATCCTGATCGCGTTCGCGGTCTTCGGACGGCCGACGCGCCGGCTCGGCCAGCAGCTCGGCGCGGTCACCTTCCCCGACCTGATGGGCAAGCGGTACAACTCCCCGTTCATGCAGTACGGGACGGGCATCGTGATCGTCCTCGGCATGCCGCTCTACACGGCCGCGATCCTGATCGGCGGCGCCCGGTTCATCGAGACGACGCTCGGGATCTCGTACACGACCTCCCTGCTCGCCTTCGCCGTGATCGTCGCGCTCTATGTCGTCTACGGCGGCCTGATCGCCGTGATGTATACGGACGCGTTCCAGGGGCTGATCATGCTCGTCGGCATGACCACGCTCCTCGTTTTGACCTACGTCTACCTAGGCGGGGTGAACTCGGCCCATGCCGCGCTCGATGCGATGACGCCGCTCGTGCCTGAGACCCTTGCGGCGCAGGGGATGCAGGGGTGGACGACCATGCCGGACCTCGGGTCGCCGATCTGGTACACGCTGATCACGACCCTCGTGCTCGGCGTCGGGATCGGCGTGCTCGCCCAGCCCCAGCTGGTCGTGCGGTTCATGTGCGCGA
>CAZSDZ010000018.1:21113-50707 GCA_964605795.1 uncultured Methanoregulaceae archaeon | reverse complement strand
CAGGATTGTAAGATCTGTGTGCTCTGAAATGCTCTTGAAGATACTGTTAGAAATCATTCCCTTTCAGAATCACATGTATATCCAGTTAGATTAAGAGAATGAGTACTTCTAATTCGGTGCTCTCCGTGTTCCACGAATTTTTTTCCTATTCACGTTTTTGTCTTCACAGATGACCTTCTATCCTGTGGTATTTCATGTGCATGTTCAATCATCTGTGAGAACAACCTTTTCTGAACACAGGTAATAAAGGGAAGCGTAATAATTACAGCCATCCGTTTACCGTTCTGGGTATAGATGAGCATGGATTCCCGATCATCGGCAATAAGAATGCACTCGAGTCTGAAGAGAGCATCCTCACGACTGATAGGTGATGAAAATATTTTTTCAAAGATGTCAATCTCAAAAAAATCTTTCGGCATTCCTGCTTCAAAGTACCTGATGCCGTCATCCGGGACAATTTCCCCTACATTACCATGAGGAAACAGAATTTTTACATTCCGAACCCGTGCAACAGACTGAATCAGGTTTTTAAATGTTATCAGAATCTCTGAATTGAGACAGAGAACAATAAGTTCATGAGTAACATCTTCAACCAGCATCTCAAGATTACGCTGGATGGTCCAGTCGGAGTGCACATACCAAATTGGTGAATAATCCTGCTGTGCATCTACTGACAGCATCTCTAGATTTTTCACACTTTCTGAGGCAGCGGTATCGAGATCCTTTTTCAGGAAAGCTACAACGATATCCGGGCGAACCGCATGATACATCAGCGGACTTCCCTGTCGTATCTCGATGAAGCCTTTTTCAGCAAGTGCATTGAGAACATCATATACCCGTGGACGCGGAACCCCACTAATTTCATGGATCCTGCGGACATTCGCCTCACCGAGTCCTACAAGGGCAACATAAATTTTTGCCTCATATTCCCTCAGTCCTAACCGGGTAAGGTTTTCCACAGTTTGGTTCATTTGTTACTGTGTTAGGGACAACAAATTAAATACCTATCTGCCAACCATACTGCATGACTCATACACCAACAGAGAAAGAAAATATCACAATTGTTCGAAAATTTTTCGAGGTCGGACCATCAAAAGGAGATATTGCGGCAGCCGACGCACTTCTTCACCCTGAATTTTCTCTGCATACCCCCCTACCTACACCCGGACCCGGGATTGAGGAGATAAACAATGTGATCACAACCTGTCGGGCAGCATTTGATGGGTTGAATGTGACCATTGAGGACATCATGGCAGATGAAGATACAGTGACAGCCCGTTTTACGGCACGAGGTATCCACACCGGAGAATTTATGGGTCTTCCCCCCACAGGAAAAGCCATCACCTTAACGGCTATCGAGATTTTTCGCTTAAAGGAAGGAAAGATTGCTGAACTGTGGGGTGAGGTAAACCTGATGGGGCTGATGATGCAGTTAGGCATTATGCCAGGATCAGCATAGTCAGACAATAAACGGGAGATATAATTATGGTAATTGAACAGTTTCCCAAACCAATCGGTTTCATCTACGCACTCGTGATGATCTTAGTAATGACATATCTCTGGTATTCCGGACAGTGGCGAAAGAAGATCGGCTGGATATTTCTCATCATTTCAACAGCCCTGGGTTTTCTAATCTTCACCCCGGTTGTCCCCTACCAAATCCAGCAACTTGTTCTGCGGGATGAACAGGGTCTTGGTGCTCCTCTCATCGTCGGTGTCATCGGGCTCTTGTTAATTTTGATTCTGACATATATTGTCGGAAGATTCTTCTGTGGATATTTTTGTCCGGTGGGTACAATTCAGGAGATCGCGTATCACGTGCCTGTCCCAAAGATAACCCTTCGACAAAAGAATATGTTCATGCTCATTAGAGCAGTATTTTTCATCTTCTTTCTTCTCATGGCATTCTTATTTTCGACTTCGGTGATCTCCTGGTTTGGTATCCGGGATTTCTTTTACCTATCGCTGACTTCCGGGACTTTTGTATTTATTATTGTGTTACTTTTGTCTATCCCATTATACCGGCCGTTCTGCCGCCTGATCTGTCCGTACGGAGCAATATTATCGCTTGGTGCATGGAAGAGCATGTTTAGACTGAAGCGAACTGACGCCTGTATCGACTGTAAAAAATGTGAAAAAGCATGCCCAACTGATGAAGCAAAACGAAATGACGGAAAAATGGAATGTTACCTCTGTGGGCGGTGCACAGATGTGTGCCCGGTTCCTGGGGCTTTGAAATATAAACGATGAAATGACGATGAAAGAATTACGTAACGGTTTTTTTATTCTATGATCTAATGGTGCTTAAATGCTTGAATTAATAACAAAGAATCCTAAAAAATGCGAAAGAACAACAGGAATGATATGATTCTTGATCATTGTCCCGGTGCGGTGAATCTCAAAACCCCAACCCTCTCGCTAAAAAAATGCCCTCAGTGTGGCGAGGAGGTCGAAGTTTTCTCCAATGACACATCAGTCACATGTGCCAATTGTGGATTTGTGATCTACAACGACACTCTTTCCTGTATCCAGTGGTGTAAATATGCAAAGGAATGTGTCGGGGAAGAGATGTATCAGAAATTCTTCAACAGCAAAGGGGAATGATGGGACTTCTCTGGTGAAGTTTCCTGACCAAAATCATAACGCCATTTGAATTATCTGCACTAAAAATGAAGTGAGAGAAATGCCACCACACTGTGATACGAGAGATGGTCCCGTCGTCAAGGCTGCGATAATGGCATTGGAGACCGGGAATCTCAATTATATACTGCTTTGGATTCCTAAAGAATCCGAAAATGAACTCAAAGGGATATTTGAGAAAACACTGCGGGCAAGAAAAACCGGAAAGGATGCACAGGAAGTTGCTGATGACTGGTTTTTTGAGAATACTATCCGCCTTCATCGGGCCGGGGAAGGGGCACCGTTTACTGGTTTGAAACCAGCGGGTCTCAGTGAGGGGCCGGTTGTACCGAAAGCAGAGAAGGCGATCGAGACAGGAGATCCAAAGGAGGCAATTGAATTTATCCTTAAAACAGTTGAAAACGATCTAATCCATCGGTTCCATCACGTGATGGAAAAGAAACAGTATGATGTGAATGATGTTGCTGCAGGCAGGGAATATATCGAGGCATTCATTGGATGGGTCGTGTATTCTCATCACCTCTACCAGTCTGTGACAAATTCTTCCGGACATGAAAAGCATCATGAGAAGAAATGCGAGTGTGACCATCATTAACCAGGGATAACCCGTAAAAACAGGTAATGACAGGACAAGGATGTAAAGATTATGACACATACACCGACCGGGGCCATCCTGCAACGGGACGGATCCTATGCCATTATGACCAATAATCCTGCAGGACTCATAACACCGGAAGAGCTCGAACGCATTGCAGCGGTGGGGAGAAAGTACCAGATCCCGTATCTCAAGATCACCTCAGGACAACGAATTATTCTTGCCGGAATTAAATCTGAAGACGTGGCCACAGTTTTTGCTGATCTCGGACCGCTCGCAAAACCTGATACCGGGCCGGGAGTGAAGTTCGTCCAGGCATGCCTGGGTACTGAAATGTGCAGATATGGTTCCCAGGATTCGATTACCTTGGCCCGAATGATAGGGGAGAAGGTTAAAAACCGGGTATTTCCGGCAAAAATAAAGATCGGGGTATCCGGATGCCAGCGTTGCTGCAGTGAGAGCCAGCTCCGGGATATTGGGCTCATAGGAACAACCCGGGGGTGGATGATCTTCTTCGGGGGGAACGGCGGGACAAAGCCCCGGTTTGGAGACCTTCTTGCGTCAGGTCTCGCATCTGATGAAGCGATAGATTGTGTTCTCCGGCTCCTGGATTATTATGGGACCAATTCAAACGCAAAAGAACGGACAGCCCGGTTTATCGAACGTATTGGTATTGAAACATTGAAATCGGAATTGCTCTCAACGATTCCGTACATTCCATTAGAAAAGGTGTAACAAAATGAAAATTACTGAAGTAGCAAAGGTTGTTTCGGGACCAAATCCCCATCATGTAGACGCACGGAAGGTCTACGATACAGACAACGCAATTGCCGTGGTGATCACCCTGCAGCCCGGAGAGTCGCTGAAAAAACACATGACACCGGTTGATGTGTTCTTTTATGTGCTTGAAGGAACGGGTATTGTTGAAATTGGGGATGAAAAGGCAACATGTACAAAGGATATGCTCATTGAGAGTCCGGCACGGATACCCCACCGGTGGAGCAATGAAAGCAGCACGGTGTTCCGGGTTCTCGTGGTGAAAGTGCCAAAGCCAAAAGAAGAGACGAAGTTGTTGTAATATCAGGGTTCATTTCCGGCCGATGGTCGGAAAAACGACCTGTTTGGCTTCGCCTTGGAGTATGGCATATGGTAGAACTTCTGGTAAAATTCGTCTGCTTCTTTCTCAAGATCAATCCTGATCTCATCCGGATGCAAAACCTGGGCAAGGAAGGATAACCCCAAAATCCACCGGGGGTTTCCAAAGTCCCAGGAGGGATGCATTGCATAGATCTTCTGGTTCCTCACTGCCTGAATATCAATTCCCTGTTCTTTACATATGGTATAGGCGTCTTCAACCGGAGTGGAGAGAAACCCGGACATTATGATAATCTCCGGATCAATCCGATTGAGATCTTCAGGACTAATCATGATGCCGGGCTTGCCTTTTCGGGGGAAGTTACGATTCAGCGGCTCACCACCTGCTGCCATCACCATTTTATTCTCAAACCGATCCTCGTTCAGAACAAAGAGCGGTGTCCCCATTACATACAGGACACGGGGCCTGGACAGCCCCTCAACCTGCTTGGTAATACCTGTTGTTCGTTCTTTGAGGTAATTAATCAGGTCAACTCCTTCTGCTACCCGTCCAGTGATATCCGCCAGATGGGTAATTACATTGTAAAACGTATCAATTGACAGGATGTTTTTATGCATCGCATCGATGTAATTTTGTGAAATGAAATCAACCCATACCCGGGCACTAGTCTGCTCATCAGTAATACCCAGACAGGTCATGACGGCTTTAATTGTTTCAAGCGCTCGTGTAGGGCGATAACCTCCCATCATTCCATCTTCCTGGTAATTGGTGTGAGCATATGCTCCGGTAAAAGGAACATGATACCCACAACTGCAGACCCAGTTTTTTCGCTGATCCACCACGTGAGCTCCCATCGGGCCATGAAACTCCCGGTGAACGACAACAGCTCCGCACCGGGGACACCAGGTATTCAGATACGAGGAACCGGGAGAATTAAAGAGATACACATACCGTGAATGCTTCCGAATCTGGTCACAGAGTCTCTCTGATGCAAGAATACCCGGCTCAAGCGATAATTCTGCCGGACCGAAGGGGATAAACCTCATGACCTGAATAGGAATACCTTCAGAAATATCTGCAATTTTTTTACAGGTGGTGAGCACTGATTCTTCTGCTCCATGTTCATACACAACACTCGTCTCAACATGAACTCCATTCTCTACAAGTGTTGAAATATTTCGGAAAACCGGTTCCACCGTCCGTGCACCACACTCCTGATAAGCCGAATCGGTGTTTCCCTTCACGCCGACTGCAACGGCATCAATATTTGGAATCAGTGCTTCAAGCGAACTGGAAGTAAAATATCCGTTCGTCGAACACCCGACAAGCAGATCAGCGTTCCGTGCAGCCTGGGCAAGCCGCGAAAATGTTGGATATGAGACTGCTGGCTCATTAATCGCAAAAAAGATACCCTTGCACTTTTCATCCTGAGCTTTCTGGATAATCATCTCCGGAGTCTTGTGCATCAGGGACGGTGCAAACTCTTTCACAGTACGAGTCAGGAGTTCAGAAACACACCCATTACACCGAAAGTTGCACCCAATAGTACTGACCTGGATGAACTTTTCACGTGGATAAAAATGGAGTAACGGGGTCGTTTCAATACTGATTGGATACTGAACGAGATATGAATCAGGATATTGCTCAACAATCTGCCCGGCCTGATTTATATACATCCCACACCGGCCGGTACCACCCTCCGGGATAGTGCAGCGAACCTCACAGATAGTACATGGCAAAGACGGTATCATCATACCTCCTTCCGGATGACTGCCCAAAAACCGGATTCATCCTGGATCAAACGATACGAACTTATTCCGGCTTTCTGAAACTGATTTTTTATGTACTCGGGATTGTTTCTCTGAAACCTTCCCTGAACTTCATTGTCCCAGTCTGGTTTCCTGGTTCTCATCGTTACAAAAATCTGTTCTTTCAGGGTTGCATTACCAAATCCCCCACCAATGTGTGCACAACCCCCGGGAGTAAGAATTCTGTGAATCTCCAAAAACGCATTACAGAGGTCATCCCAAAAAAACCAGGACCCACGACTTACTACAAGATCTACCGTGCCATCCTCAAACGGGATCTCATGAACATCACCAAAAACCGGGGTAACTCTTTTCACCAGGCCTGATGCTCTAATATGTTCGGATGCAATCATGAGCATCATGGGTGAATAGTCAAGAGTAAACACTCGTAAATCTGATTGTTTTGCAAGGGCTATGGCTAGTAACGCAGGTCCACTCCCTATATCAAGTGCGGTTCCTGCCCTCTTTCCGGTCCGTTCAAGTATCTGTCCGGCTATCACCGGATAAATCGGGGCAAAAACAGTAGTCGCCGTCTCATCAAAGGCCCTGGCCTGTTTCTCATCCATGGGATCATAGCCAGGTTTCTGTATGCCCGATTTATCAGACCGGGCTTCTTGTTCTGGTTCCATTGTGATCATCCTTTTCGCAGAATTAATCTAACATTGCATTCTTCTTCATCGTGAATTCTCATATGATCAGAGGATAACATATTGGTCTCCCACCTTCGCCCGATACGGTTATGATTCGAACATCGGCATCGTACGCCTCTTTCATTGTATGTTCGGTGATAACATCCTCTGCTGGTCCAAGGAGAGGGATTCCCTGATCCATCATTATCCCTACCCTTCCGGAGATAAGAAAGGCATGATCCGGGAAATGGGTAGCCATCAGGATGGTAAGGCCTTTTTTGCTTAAATCCTGTATTGTTTTCAGAATTTTCATCTGGTTTCCAAGGTCCAGATGTGATGTCGGCTCATCAAGGAGAAGGATCCGAGGCTCCTGAGTTAATGCACGGGCAATGAGGACTAGCTGATATTCACCACCACTGATGTCTGTACAGGGACGATCGGATAGATGCGAAACCCCCACTGCGGCCATTGATTCTTCAGCGATCCGCATATCGGCATCAGAAGGAGAAGACAACGGTCCAAGATGGGGGGACCTCCCCATCACTACCACTTCACGAACGGGAAATGGAAATGAGGGAGTATGCGATTGTGGTACATATCCAATGATCCGTGCTTTCTGGGAGGGTTTCATTGAAACAAGATCTGTTCCTTCAATGAAAATATGTCCGGTATATGTCGTAAGCAAACTCCCGATGCACTTGATCAAGGTAGATTTTCCCGTCCCATTCGGTCCAATCAAGCAAAAAACTTCACCCTTATCGATGGAAAGAGAAATTTCGGAAAAGATATCTTTCCCTTCCTTCTGGTGATATCGAAAAGAGAGATTTTGTACCACCAAAGAAGAGACCATTACGCCCACCCTGTTTGAGCCTTGCGGAGGAGGTATGCAAAGACCGGTGCCCCTACGAGGGCGGTGATGATTCCGATCGGAATTTCAGTCACGGTTATCGTCCGTGCGACGGTGTCTACTGCAAGCAGGTATGATGCTCCTACCAGGGCTACGGTCGGAATCAGGAGTTTATGATCAGGTCCGACTAATATTCTTCCGACATGAGGAATTACAAGCCCAATCCATCCGACAATTCCACATATAGATACAGATGCAGCTGAGATGACCGTAGCTGATATGATGATAATCGCTTTCTGGTGTTCAGTGTTCAAGCCTAAAGCCCGGGCATCATCTTCCCCCATCGCAAGGACATTCATCCTCCAGCGAATGAGATATAGAAATATCATCCCTACAATAAGCAGGGGACCTGCCACAACGAGATCGGAATTAGACACATGGTTAAACGACCCCATGAGCCAAAAAACAATTGCAGGAAGCTTATTCAAAGGATCCGCGACATATTTCACCAAAGAAGTGAGTGCCTGGAAGAGGGCTCCTACAACAATACCGGCTAAAACCAGGGTGAGAGTACTGCTGACCCGATAGACTCTGCTGATGATATATGCAGCTCCTACCGCAATAAGCCCAAATATGAATGAACTAATCTGGGTGAAAAAGATGTTTTCGGTCAGCAGAAGGGCAACCGCTGCTCCAAATCCAGCACCAGCAGAAACTCCAAGAATATCAGGAGAAACCAGGGGATTGCGAAAGAGTCCTTGAAATGCAGCACCTGCAATTGAGAGAGCTGCTCCTACCAGGATAACTGCAACCACCCGGGGCAGCCGGACATCAAGAATCACACTCCGTGTTGTAGGAACAAGGTCTGAGTTTGGGAAAATACCGGATAGGATTGATGAAATTACATCCAGAGGAGATACATCATACCTTCCTACCATGAGGGAGACAATTGTAATGACAATGAGAAGGATAATGAGAAATGCATTTAGCCAGCGATAGTTTTTCTTTCCCCAGATCTCTTTTCTTTCCTGTTTTTTTTCCATACCGCCACCATGAAAGAGAACCATTAAATCGACTTTTTCAGTCGATACAATAATGCAACAAAAAAGGGAGAAACGTATCCTCGTTTACAGGATCACTTATTCCCCATCGAAGTCTGGTTAGTTTGACCCTTTCCAGCACTGATAGCGGATGCGTATTCTCCGGTTAATATTTTGTCTACTTGTTCATCAGTAAGATCAAAGGAGAATACTTCCTTGTAGAACTTTTTGACCTCATCATTCATGGAGATGTCTGAGAACCGGTCTGGATAAGCGGTTTTTGCCATCCATAGTGGATGAAGCACTGCAGACTCAGCAGTCGGCCGGTTCCATACAAACACTCCGTTGGGGAGCCGGTATACCTGATGATTCTGTACTGCTTTGATGCTGGCCCACTTGGGATCATTATACACATCATCGGGTGAACCGGTGTCAATTATCACGATATCAGGGTTCCATTTCAGTACCTGCTCCATGGATATCTCATCCAGTCCGGCATGAATTCCTGGCCTTACTCCTGAAGTATTCACTTCATTGGCGGCATTCTTCATTCCGGCAGTCTGAATCCGTTCCTCCATGTAACTGTCTCCCCCATAGGTGATGAGATGGTTTGCATCGTACCCATTGAACAGCACTTTCTTTTCTGATTCAGGGATATCTGCGACCCGTGATTTGACGAGGTTCAGGATCTTATCCATATAGGCGGCATATACCTCTGCACGATCATCTTTGCCATAGATGGAACCAATGAACTTCACTTCGTCTTTTGTCTGCTGAGCAAGCCCTTCCGAGTTTTCAAAGAAGTACACTACCGGAATGGTTGTCTGTTTCTCAACAATCTCTCCATCAACATTCCCTGCCAGCACAAACTGAGGGTTAGACTTAATCAATTCCTCAATATTGATAATACCATTTGTCTGTCTGGGTGACGGGGTGTTTTTCAGGTTCGGATCCAAGATGTTCAGAAGCTGTGAATTCTTACTTCCAATCGAGGTAGCTACAATGGTGTCCTGAACCCCAAGAATATAGGGAACCTGGCCGATAGGGCCTCCAAAAAATGCTGTCCGCTCTATGATTTTAGGAATTTCCACCTGGTTTCCAGCCATATCAGTGATGGTGCGGGTTTCTGCGTTTTCTGTTGTTTTAGCACAACAGGTGCAGGTAACAAGAATGAGACCAATAAGCACCAGGATCGTGAACAATCCCTGCGTTTTTGTTATTTTCATTTGTCAAGTACTCCTACATTTTCCTTTCATAACCTGAAGAACCACAAATACTCGGGAACAATTGTTTGGGCTTTTCCGATTTGTTATGAAACGTAAAAACTACGTTGAGTTCAATAAAAAAACTTGCTATTTGGCTTTTAATAAACCAATTGCTTTAACAGCGTCGATATCTATTGGAATACCAGCGTTCAGCAATTTTTCACAATGGATACAAATTGATCAGGAGTCTAATCAAGTTTCAAATAATATCTCAATTATTTTTAGATATTTTCTTCCATTTTTAAAAATAGAAGTGATTACACGTTAGAATCCATATCAGACTATGAGTTAGGATTCACCCTCCCACTCTTGCCATCCTCTTCTTCTCATTCACTCTATCCCGATTCTTCTCTAAATATTTCTGTTGGGACTCCCGGTGACGGAGCACCCGGTCCCGTTCCTTGATCCGGCTGAGAGCATCTCCAAGCCTCATGACAACCCCACTCCGGTCGCTCGTTCGCTTCGCTCACTCGCTCCCCCCACATTCCGCAATGCAGCAGACTCCCGGGCAAAACACACCTCACAGACCCCGAAATGATCTCCTGGATCAAACCAGACGATCGGACCGGTATCACAGATATGACACCGACCCAGGGAGACCGACCACCGACGCATCCCGGCCACATTGACCGTCCCCGGCAGAGCAATACACCGGGCAGCCTCCCGCTGCTGTGCTCTCGCATGACAGGACCGGCATATCCGGAAGGCTGACCGTTTCGTCCGCTCCCGCTCCTTTGTCAACCGCTCTATGTAATGCACATATCTCCCGTTGCACACATCACACGGACCCCGCTCCCCAAACCCATCCAGGGATTTGAAGTCCTTGATCCTGACATGAGAGAGCGGAAGACGATGGCGGGAATGCTGCAGCATTTCTGCAGATGGCGGGGAGCCCCCGCTCTCGTCTTTTCCCTCTTTTTCACGATTTCGAGGATTCTCCTGACCCAGAGAGGGAGCGGGATCAGATGATTGCTGCAAACCGGTACACAGAGAAGAAGACTCTCCCCCTCCATCGTCGCTCTCTATACTTCCCCTATCCCCCGCTCTCTCATAATTATTTGTACTATTCTTCTCTGTTTCAGAAACTGTCCCTGAAGGAGCCGGGGAATTTGGGCGGGGAAGATCCGCAATCTGCAGAAACCTGCAGCAATCCCCGCCATCATCTCCATGACCTGGAGGAGGAGGAAGATCAGAATCAGAAGACGGAGAAGACTCATCATCCGAGAGGCTGACCACCCCGGCCTTCCCCCAGCTGGCATACAATGACTCATCCCAGGTGTACGCCCGGGTCCGCCGGTGAGTCGTGGCTCCCTCAGCATCACAGACCACGGTCCGGTCAGTAAACGAGATCGCCGGACACTTCTCAAGCAGACCAGAGTAGGTCACTCCCCGGCTCATGTATCCGTGCAGCAGTTTGTAGATACTGCTGTTACTCCAAGTCGTCTCTCGCTGCATCTGGGTCACCGTGATTTCAGAGAGACCCGTCACCCGGATAGCACGAATCAACTCAGCCTCCCGACGGGTCAGTTTCGTGGACTGACCACCCGCCTCCCCGTTGAGCCGCTGATAAAGCGAGGCAGCCGCATGAAAATCAGACAGATCGGCAAAGATCACCGGCATCCCATCAACCACTTCCCGCCTCCGCTGCATCTGCCTGAGAACCGCATACGCCCGGATGAGATCGATCAGCATATCCGGGTTGCGCCGATTCGCTGCCGATGAGATACGAATCCTCTTCCCAAACGGAATCACCACCCAGGCAGACTGCAGTATCTTCCACATCTCCTGGCAGACCTCAACCTCAGGCCGGGCATTCGGCCGGGTGATCGGCATCGCCTCAGAATCGGTCAGTGCCCGGGAGAGGACCAGGGAGTCCTGCTCCTCACTATCATCAATCCAGCAGGTTAGCATCCGGTTGAAGACCTGATCATCACCTGCCCCTTCCACCTTCGCGACCCACCAGACACACCGCTCCGGAATCCGGCACTCCTGACCTTTCCGCTCCTTACTCACGGTATGATACTTGAATGGTTCCTGAAACGAGGTCGTCACACCTTTCAAAATCTCACTCATCTGCTCAGAGAGAGCAGTATCATCCAGGGCAATCACTGACCCCGGCCTGATGTTCTCGATGTAAAAGAGTGCCTTGTCACTCATCCGGCCATCAAGCCGGAGGTCAGGAGGCACCTGTTTGAGCATCGTCCCGAAGGCATGACTCTTCCCTTTCCCACTCTCGCCGGTCACTGAGAGATGCAGTCCTTTACTGTTCTGCACCGACCGGGAGGCGAGCGACATCACCATACACTCAGCCACAATCTGATCCCCCACATGGTCAAGGGCAAAAGTGTCCAGCATATACCGGACCGGATCACCATCCCGGAGAATCCGGGTGGCCTCGGTTATAGCACCCGGTGATACCGGAGCAGACCGGGCTGAGGCAAGGACTTCCCGCTTCACCGCTGCTTTGGTCTTCGGACGTATTTGCCCTGATGGCGGGACCGGACGAGGAGCCGGAGTTGAAACTTCAAACCTCTCCCGCAGCTCCCGCCACCGTTGAGCACCGCCTCCGCAGGAGTCATGATGACACCCTGCATAAATCGCCCCGCTGGAGAACTGTATCGCGTACGCTCCATCCGTATGAGCACCACTGAACGGACACTCGTCCAGGACAAAGAGATCACCACCGGCATACGGCTTCTGCTCATACCCGAGACCATGAGCAGTCAGCCACTCACCAAGAATGATCGAGGGTCCACCGGGAGGTCCCCGCTGGTCAGGACGAGGACCGGATTCATCTTCCGGTTTGAGCGAGGCGAGCACCTGCAACAACTTCACCGGGACCGGCATGATCTCCTCAGGCACCTGGAGTAGTCCTGACCTTCGGTGAGGTCGTTCCTTGGTATGGTCCCCCTTCCGGGAGATGGTCCCATAGAGCTTCCAGATACGGGCAGCGTTGAAGTTGGCAGTATCGACATTTGCCTGATCATCAGAGAAGAGCCGGGTGAGGACCGTGAGACAGTCCTTCACCAGGTCGCGACTCTCTGCATCATTCGGCAGGTCAATCCGATAGAGAAGATGAGCACCATTCCCACTATCCCCACTCACCGGGTCAGGCCACCCGAGATCATGCAGAAACCCGGTGATCTTCACCGCCCGGTCAAGAGCAGCGGTGTGCTCAGCATCAGTAGATGAGACTCCGGAGGGACGCACCGGGTCGATATCGATCGGCAACCACCGGCGACGGATGATATCAGTGTCAGCAGTAGTCGAGTCCTTCTTCCCGAGACGGGACTTGACCCGGTTGACCCGACGAGCAAGCAGAGCCGGGTTCACCTCGTTCAGGGTGATGTAGATTCCCTGAGTCTGCGAGAAACCATCCAGATGTGTAGCAGCCTTATCGAGAGCAGTGAAGTCGTCAAAGTACCCGGAGGCCATCCCATCATCAGTGATAGCCCGGAGCTCAACAACCGCACCAGGCCCGGAGAGGAGGTTAAGAACTGCTGACAACTCCACGTCCATCCTCCCATCTGACCGGCACTGACCCACCTGACGTGATCAGATACCGAATCCATCCCCGGGTCGTCTTGACCCAGAGATGTGCAGAACCTGGCAGAAGATCTCCACCAACAGCTTCTGCAATTTTGGCGATCTCCTGATGATAGGTCGAAACAGGAACCTGAGAACGGGTTCGCTTGACCTGAATGAGGAGAATGTCCTTCCGGCCTTTCCATGCGATCAGATCAAAGAGTCCGTGAGACCCCGCCGCACGCATGACATCATAACCGGCCTTTTGTAAAATATCGCGAGCTTCGTACTCTGCAGCACGGCCCGCAATGTAGCGGGCGGACATGATATCACCGTTTCATGAGCGCATCCAACGCTCTCAAAATCCCACGTCTTCGAGGGCCTGGTGCTGGCGAGTGACACAATCTGGCACGGTCAGGCACGGACCGGATCACCTTCAACACAGACGTAAATGATTTATGCTGGTGCACTTTTCGCAGGAATGAGAGAAAGATGACACCACATCGATCACCCCTACCGGTGGCATTGGTGGGATTATCTTTAAAATGAGGAAGAGTGAAACCAAAGCATGCTCCCCGCAGCTTCTGAGATGTGGTAATTGACTGAAGAGTGTGGGGGCTACTATTCTGCATAAGGTATTCCTTCCGGCCGACGTATCGCGATTGCTCGTTTCTTTTCTAAAAAATCACCAAGCCCAATAAACCCGGTCCGGGTCTCATAGGCTTCGATGACCTCGTACTCAAAAGTAGGTATGTTCACTTGTTGTCACCGACCGCTTAAAAGGCGGTCATACTAAAGTAGCATTAAAGAAATATTTAAAAGTTTTTCGCATTAATTGCTCTCCATTTTCTTAATAAATTCAATAAGCAGGTCTTTATTATCGAATAAAAATTTCTGGAACAATTGATCTGAACCAACCGAGTCAGGAGTCAGCCCTTCTCCACACACATGGCAGTAGGCACTGTTCATCCCATTAATCTCCCCGCATGATGGGCATACTATCGGCTCCACGCACTGAGAGGGCTTCTGAGAATCAACCGGAATATTATTGAGTTTATACACTTCCCGGTCGATATCTGCCCCTGAAAGGTGAGCATACACTTCAAACATATTGGTTGAAACCGACCCCCACATCATCATTTTTATCACCGATTCACTCATGCCGCTTTGGATGAGATGGGTGATCCGGGAGTGTCGGAAGATGTGAAGAGTGAACTTCTTCCGAACCCCTGCCTTTTCTGCCGTCTTTGCAATGATCTTCTTCATTGCATTGTAGGTCATCTGTTCCCCGGTCTTTGAGACAAATATCAGGTTCTGTCCGGTCGGGGTTCCAGGGTACTCGGACCGCCATTTCATCAGGGATTCTTTGGTCAGAACCAGGCGGACATACCGGTCAACACCGGTCTTGAAGTTGATATTGACAACTACCCCATTCTTTTCAATACGGATATTCTGCCACTGTATCTGCCCTACTTCACCGATTCGGAATCCTCCTTCATAGAGGAAGGTGATCAGGCACCGGTCCCGGAGGGTGTCAGTTGCTGCAATGAGAGCCTTCACCTCTTCCGGACTGAGCAGGTCTTCAGGAGTCCGGGTAGTGGCACCCTTCCGGCTGGGTACCTTAATACTGTTCAGTTTAGAGAGAGGAATTGAGGAGAGTTCTTCCTCGATCATCCACCGGTAAAATTGTTTGAGGATGGCAACATGGTCAGCAATAGTATGGACTGCAAAAGGCCTGCCATCTTTCGTAGTCCCATTTTTGATCTGTTTGACCGCTTCATACAAGTCATAAATGGTCAGGTCTTTGAATGGAGAGATGAATCTCCGCCAATTAACAAGAGTATAGGTCAATTTCAGCTGACGTTTGAGTTTGATGTCATCCACGATGGAGCACCGGGAAATGAACATCCTGATGAGTTGCGCATCATCCGCGGTAATCTGTCCGGAGGATAGGGCTTTTGAGAGTGATTCCTCTCCGTTTGATGCCTTAATGGAATGAAAAGAATCAGATAGGCTAATGCCAGGGGAGACCATGAAAGAAAATCCTACTTTATTGTAGAAAAATTTTTCCTTAGGCTCTACACCACTGGGCCTGAAGCCTCAGCCGAGATTTGAACTCGGGGCCTGCTGATTACAAGTCAGCCGCTCTGCCAGCTAAGCCACTGAGGCGCTTCTATACATTAGGACTCTACGGTAATAAAATTGGTGCCAGACAAAAACCGAAGCAATAAGGACAACCAGTGTTAATGGTACAGGTATCGTGGCACATCTGACGGTTGATATCGGGGGAAGACCAGGGTTTGACTGCGGCGGATTCTGCTCGTACTGCTACTTTAAAAACGTCAAAGAGACCGAACCGTTTGGATGCCGGTACTGCCTCCCCTTCACGAAAGGATGCGACTACTGTACAACCGGAATCCGCGAGGGGTACAGCAGGTTTCGTTCCCTGCAGGAGGTCGCCCAGGAGACGCTTGCTAACCTGCAGATGATCTCGGGATCCCTTGACCGGGTGACCATCAGCGGCGGTGGTGACCCCTCCTGCTACCCTGACTTCGTGGATCTTATCGAACTGCTCGCAAGTCTGCAAGCCCCGCTCCACATCGGATACACCTCAGGAAAAGGATTTTCTGATCCAAGCATCGCTGATCTTCTCATCAATAACCGGATGGCAGAAGTCTCTTTCACCGTCTTCTCCCACCGGCCGGAGTTACGGGCACAGTACATGCACGATCCCTCGCCCGAGGTCTCGCTCGAGGTATTCCGGCGGCTTGGGTCAGCAATCGATCTCTATGCAGCCATCATCGTTCTCCCCGGCATCAACGACGGCGATGAACTCATTAAGACTGCACAGTGGATAGAATCCTGCGGAGCGAAGGGCATCATCCTCATGCGGTTTGCAAACACAAAAGAACAGGGCCTCATCCTCAACAACAGCCCGGTTATGAAAGACCAGCGAACTCATACCATCGAAGAGTTCAAAGACCTCGTCACCGCCGTAAAGAAGGCCTGCACCATCAGGGTATCAGGCACACCGCTCTATGATGCCGATCTCTCCTCGCCGTTTCTTCTCCTGCAGGAGCCAGACCTCCTCTCCCGTCTCCCCCGGATAACCAAAAAAGCATCAATCATCACCGGGAGTATCGCAGCACCGTTTATCTCCCGGATACTTACCGAATGCGGTCCCGGGTATGCTTCAGTTATCCCGGTCAGAAAAGAGATTGCCGATCTTATCACCATTGAGGATCTTACTGATCTTGATCTCTCCACCCTGAACGAGACCATCATCATCCCGGGCCGTGCCCTGGTCCATGAGCGGGAAGCCGCTGAAGTCCTCTCGGCAGACGGAATACAGAGAACCATCGTCAGGGGACCGGAGATGCTTACGGCAGACGGGGAGACCTCCATGGGAATGACACAAGGGGAAGTACTTGCCATGGAACTGGAAGGGTTTGGTGCCCTCATCCGGATAATAAACCAGTACGGTACCGGTTGACCACCAGGTTTATCACGCAATGCACAGCACATATAGTAGCACTGTAACAGGTGCTGACAGAAGTAAATCCGACGTGGCAGTTGTCACCGCCTGGATGAAATTCAGGCTTTGGGATTACCAGGGTCAGTATAAACAGGAATACCTGTGGCTATTTTCCCGTATGGATAATTCTTCTGGAAACAAAAACAGGAGGTAGTTTGTATGGCACGGATGCATGCACGCCGCAGAGGTGTTTCAGGATCGGTACGCCCGTACCGGACAAAAGCACCCGCGTGGTCCAATACCGATAAAGAACAGATCGAGACTCTTATCATCGACTTAAAAAAACAGGGTGTATCAAACGCCCAGATAGGCATCATTCTCCGGGACAAGCACGCCGTTCCCAGTGTGAAACTCGCAACTGGAAAGTCAATCGGCCAGATTGTTGAGGAGAATGGAATCGTTACCGAGATCCCCGAAGATCTGCGCAATCTCATCATAAAGGCTCTCGGAATGCGCAAACATCTCTCGATAAACAAGCGGGATCTTCACAACAAACGCCAGTTAATGCTTACGGAATCAAAGGTACGGCGACTGGTCAGGTACTACGTAAAGACCGGGAAACTCTCGAAAGACTGGGTGTACAAACCCGAAACTGCAGAAATATTACTGTCACGATAACTATTTATGTCCATTGAGGAAGTCTGCAGTGATCTCGCAGAGGAGCTTGTCAGGCATGACTACTGTGAGATATGGTGTCATCATGATGCAGATGGCATCGCTGCAGGCGCGATCATGGGTCTCTCCCTTTTCAGGGCAAAAAAGCGTTTTCGTATCAGGGTAACCGACCAGGTACCGGTTGATACGCTGACCGAAGGACATCCAACCCTTCTCTGTGACCTCGGATCTGCTATCCGGGATCTCCCGGAAGATACCATGGTCGTAGATCATCATATCCCCCGGTTCTCAGGTCCGTTTCATGCCAACCCTCGCCTTGCCGGCATTGACGGAGACCGGGAGTTATCAGCGGCAGGAACCGCATATATCGTGGCACAGCAGATCGGTGATAACCGGGACCTTGCAGGACTCGTCATGCCAGGTATCCTTGGTGACGGACAGCAATTGGTCGGGAAGAACCGCGATATCTACAGTGAAGCGATAGGAAACGGTATCATTGATATAAAGCCCGGTATCCGTCTCGCAGGGAGGGACTACCATGAAAAGATGCTCCTTGCTGCTGAACCGTTTCTCCCGGGAGTATCGGGGAAGGAGGAAGAGGTGAGAAGGCTTATTGATCTCTGTCAGAACCCGGATATCAGGCAGACTGATGAAGAACTGCTCAACTCATTTATTATTCTTACCGCTGCATCCGTTGCTCCCGCCGAGGTACTGCTTACCATCTATGGTGACACGTACCGGATCGATCGCGAAGTCTGTAACGATGCCCATACCCTTACCATGCTCATTGATGCCTGTGGCAAAACCGGGAACGGCAGTATGGCTGTTGCAACCTGCATGAGAAGTTACCACGAGACGCAGAAAGCCTGGGAATATGCAAAAAAGCATCGTCTTGCATTGTTAAGTGAGATGTACCGCTTCAATGGGAATGTCCTTGACCATGAGATCATCTGCTTTGAGGCAGGAGAGCGTGAGCAGGTCAGTGATCTTGCCGATTGTATCGTGAGAACCTACCGACCACAGAGACCGGTCCTTGTGTATCACAAGGATGATACCGGGACCGCGTACGTCTCGATGCGATGTCCTGAGAAGATGACCACCCGGTGTGGTGAGATCCTTCATGAGATTGCAGGACAGTGCGGGGGATTTGGAGGAGGTCACGATAAAAGAGGAGGGGCAACCATCGCGGCAGGTCAGATTGATACCTTCATTCATGGTATTAGGGAGACGTGTGCCGTATGATAGAGATCAGGGGAACCATCATCACCATCCATAAAGATCCGGAATGCGTAGCAGCCGCGGTATCGGTTGATAACCTTTCCTCCATGGTAACGGCGGTAGAGAACGGATGTGTAAAGACCGCGATTACGAGCAGTAAAATCCGGTCCATGATCGCCTCATTGGATGACTATCTGGTTAACCTGGCACTTGCAGAGGAATTATGCAGATAAAACTACACCTGGTTGCAGATCTTGTACTCAGCAGCGATATCACGAAAGATGCAGAAGAGATCCTGCAGCAGGTAGTAACAGAATCAAACACAGAACTTTTTCTCCGTGGTGTTCCAAAAGATGCGGATCTAAAAGAAGTAGGCAGGATAACCAACTGGAAGGTAACCGGAAAGGAACTCACCGTGACATTTGAGAGCGGGGGCTATACCCGGGTACATGATGCCCTGTTCCGGTTCAAAAAGCAGATTGCAGCACAGTTGGGTAGACAACGCATTGGTGTGAGATCAATAGAGATATCTTCCTTTCGTATCACTCTTTCAGGGAAGGACTACTCTTTACTAAAGATCCCGAAACTTCCCTTCCTGCAGGTTTTATCCGCAGATACTGATGAACTGGTTCTCTCCTTAGATGTCAGTGCAACTGACTGTGAGAACAAGGTCCCTGACCGGGTCATCAGGCTTATCGAGGAGAAGAACGCCCAGGATGCTTACGGTGGCAAGACAGAACACTGGGAACTTATCTTTGAGAGCAAAACAAAAAAGAAGTACTCTACCCTTGACCCGACCGCTGAGATGGTGAAGCGAAAGTGGATAAAACACGGACTCTCCCGTGGTCAGTGGTGTCATGGTCCCCAGTCGGTCAGGCTGTTCCGTGCCTTTGAGCAGATTGTACTGACCGAGATCATTCGTCCTTTGAAATTCTCAGAGATGATCTTTCCAAAGGTCGTTCCCTGGGATGTCTGGAAACGATCCGGGCATTGTAAAGGGGTTTATCCCGAGATCTATTACGTCAGCACCCCTAAAAGCAGGGATCCCGAGTACTGGGAAGAAGTCATCGACTACTACAAGGTGACCGGCCAGGTTCCGATAGAGATGATACGTGAGCGAATCGATGGTCCTATCGGAGGGATGTGTTATGCACAATGCCCCCCGTTCTGGCCGTTTCTTCAGGGTGAGACCCTTGCAAACGATTGTCTTCCCATCCGTGTCTTTGACCGGAGCGGGACCAGTCACCGGTACGAGAGTGGCGGTATCCATGGTATTGAGCGGGTCGATGAGTTCCATAGGATAGAGATCCTCTGGTTAGGGACCGTGGAACAGACAATAGAGACTGCAGACCGGCTTGCAGAAGCGTATCATCACGTATTTGAGGATCTGCTGGAACTGGAGTGGCGTGCAGCACGGGTAACCCCGTGGTTCATGGCACAGGAAGGAATGGTCGGAACGGCAGAGACGAACGGAAAGGGTGGAAATCGTATCGGAACAACCGATTATGAAGCCCTGCTGCCGTACAATGATACATGGCTCGAGTTCCAGAACGTCTCTATCAATGCTGACAAATATCCGAAAGGATTTAATGTAAAGATACAGAGCGGGGAGGAATGCTGGTCCGGGTGTTCAGGAATCGGACTCGAACGCTGGACGGCCTCATTCCTCGCACAGAAAGGACTTGATTATGAGAACTGGCCTGAACCGGTACAGAAACTGGCCGGAGAACCAGTAGATGTAATAAAAACATTATGAGGTGAATTATGGCAAGAAAAAAACAGAGTGGACGCAGAGTAGAAGGTTGGAAGACCAAGAGTTGGTTTAAGGTCTACACTCCTGAGAACATCGGGAAGGTTTACCTTGGTGATACCATCGCGAATGATCCCGAGAAACTGATCGGACGGGTCATGAATACAACGCTTGCAGAGATTGCAAACGACTATGCAAAACAGCATATCAAGATGCGGTTTTCGATAACCAAGGTAGCAGGAGATACTGCATATACCGAGTTTATCGGTCACGAAGTGACGAGAGATTACCTGCGATCGTTGATTAAGCGCAGAACCTCCCGGATCGATGCACATGTCCCATTCACGACCAAAGACGGGTATAAAGTACGACTGGCACTCACCTGCTACACGCTTACACGAGCGAATGAGAGTCAGCAACACCAGATCCGAAAAGTCATGACCGATGAGATTATTAAGGTAGGAACTGAAGGGGATCTCAACCTCCTTGTGAATGGAATCATATCAGGAGAGATCTCAAAAGAGATCTTTAAGCAGGTAAAGATTCTCTTCCCGGTACGAAGGGTAGAGATCATCAAATCAAAGGTAGAACTCCCTGATTCTCAGGCCTGATTCTTTTTTTTTTAAAAATTCCTGGTAACAAAATTCCGGCTGATTCATATCGGTCGATTTATGTTCCCTGCAGTTCCAACGATGAGAGATGGTAAAAGAGGATACTTTCATGGATGCTGCAGACCTCCTGGAACTTCCATCAGTCAGGTTTGTTGAGCCCCAGTACGCAGATCTCCCGGATCCCGCGATGAATGATCTGCTATTGCACCATGTTTCCGATAATGCAAAGATCCTGATTGATAATGAGGATAATCTGCTCGCAGTAGCTTTTGAGACCAACGACGGATGGGTTGCAGGATCTTTTCATCTGAGACCCCCCTCAGTTGAGATTATTGAAGAGCTTGAGAATTCACAGGCAGAGATGTACGAGGAGGTTCGCACCGTCTGGGAGGCAGCAGTGCGATCCTACTATGCACAACAGATTATGGATACTGTCTCTCCCGGCATGGAAGAGATGAATCCTGATCGTATCCCGCTCGTCCGGGACCTGATAGTCACGCACCTTGGAGATATCAGCGGCAGCGAAGTACTGGACTGTTGTTGTGGTTCAGGTATCGGATCGCTTGTCCTCCGAGAACTGGGGGCAATACCGCTTGCGTATGACAACGATTCGGAGCTTTTATCACGGGGTTTGTGTACAGGCCGTCTTTTGCCTTCCCGGGTTCTCTGGATCGACGGGACTCAGATCTCCCGGTATGTCTCTCATTACCCTGCCGCAATCGGGCTCATGCTCGGGGAGTTAAATACGCTCAATGAGCAGATCTGGCAGGCCATTGTTGCCGGTATCCTGCAGCATGCCGATCGATCGCTGCTCACGGTTGGATTAGAGAAAGAGACTGCGTTTATTATCGATGCAGCGAGAGCTGCAGGGAAGCATTGTCGGGTTCTTGAGAATACCCGCGATCCAATTTATGACCGGTGGATCTGTATCATCACCGGTTCATAGATTCCAAAACGATTATCTGGGATAAGCACTATAAAACCTTTGCTGGAATCAGGGCGATAGCACCAGACTACCTCTTCCCTCGCATTGAGGAAATGGATCTGACCGGTCATGAAGTTCAGAACAAAAGCACTTATCACCTTTTTTGTTATCATTGCTGTCATCTTCGCAGTGGTTACCTATGTCTCTTTTCTCACGTCTTCTTCCAATGTGCAGCAGTTGGAGAAGGATTACGTAATAACACAGATGGAACGGGGATTTGTCCTTATTGAGGCGATAAAGAACCAGTACACAGCAACCGTCAGGGACTGGGGGTGGTGGGATGCGACGTATACCTATATGATATCGCAAGATCCGACATATCGTGAGAAATATAATGACCAGAATGTAAATGATGCTGCCTTTGATATTATCGGGGTAGATCAGTTCATCATGCTTGATAATGATAAAAACCCGGTCAATATCTATGCCTCTGAAGCTGCAAAGCCGCTTTTTGGGCATATCCCCTCGACGATAGAATTGAGCAGGTCCTATTCTTTGAACGATACTTCCCGGGATCTCTCGTATGCACGGTCATGGATATCAATCCTTGATGATACACCGGTACTCTTTGTAGAAACAAACATACTTAAGGGAGATCTGACCGGACCTGTTGCAGGCACCCTCATCATGGGTCACATTATCAATGAGGAAGATCTGCAGTATCTCACTGACATCCTTGATGCAGAGGTTATCTTTTCTGATATTCATGCAGATATCTCACAATCCACTCCCGGTTCCTATTCTTTAGAGAGAGAATCCACACAACAGATTATTACCGTAATTCCGCTATCAAATGAGGAGATCCATGCAGATACCCTCCTCTCTTTAGAGAAGCCGGAAGATTCAGTCATCTTCTCCCTTGTTCTAAACCGGGATATTCTGGCTACCGGTAGCAGGATCTGGCTTCAGAATCTCTCATCTCTTCTGTTTTCAGGTTTTTTTATCATCCTCTTATCGGTAATTGCATTTGACAAATTCTTTCTCTCCCGCATGACCCTCCTCTACAACCGGGTTTTAGAGTTGCAGCAAAACCCAGATATGGATCCTGATTCCCTTCGGGTTCATGGTGATGATGAGATAACACAATTATCTGCCGCACTCTCCTCCCTTGTATTCCGCCTGACAGAGAAGACACGAGAAGTCTCTGCGAGTGAGAAGCGGTTCTCAGAGATGACAAACCTCCTGCCGATACCGGTCTTTGAGACTGACGCAAAGAGAATGCTGACCTTTACTAATTCTGCATTCCAAAAATTCTTTGAACGTGACGAAATACCTCATTATTCCCTGAATCTCACCGAAATATTAGCAGAGAGCGAAGATGACGTTCACCTGCAGAATTCGTTTTGTTCCTGCCTTGATGCATGCGTGGGGTGGTCTGGTGAACTGCATGCACAGAAACGCTCAGGCACCGTCGTCCCGGTTATTGTGACCTGCTCTCCTATCTATAACGATGCATCAGAATGTACCGGGAACCGGGGAGCCATCATCGATATCAGCTCCTTAAAGGAGAAAGAAGAGGAGATCCGGGTTAGTGAGCAGAAGTACCGCAACCTTGCAGAACTCCTTCCGGTGGCAGTCTTTGAGACTGACGCAGCCGGAACCATCACGTTTGTTAATACTGCCACCCTGGATTTATCAGGCTACCAGGGTTTTGAGGTAACCGGCCGGATGACCCTTGATACCCTGTTAGAGACAAATCATCTGGAAGGAAACAAAACAGGACTCGGATATCTTCTCAATCCCGGAATTTTTGAAAAAGAATGTCTGTTCAGGACCCGTGACAACATCCAGATACCGGTTATTCTGCACAGTGATGACCAGATCCCTGGTGATCCTGCCTCGGGAAAACGTGGTGTTATTGTTGATATATCTGCGATAAAACAGGCTCAGAAAGCAGTTTTAGAATCTGAAAAACGGTTTCGTGAAATGGCTGAACTTCTCCCGGTTGTCGTGTTTGAGACTGATACTAATGCGGTGCTCACCTTTGTGAATCCTGCAGCGATTCATACGTTCCACTACACAAGGGATGAATTTAACCGTGGAATAAACGTCTTTGACCTTTTCAGTCCTGATCATATACCCCAGGCGCTTGAGTACTTCTCGCAAACCCCTTCTCTGACAGATGACAGGTATAAAGAGTATATCATGGCACGAAAGGATGGGAGTACATTTCCTGCCATTATCATCAGTACACTCCTGTCTGGTGAGATAGGTGTGGAAGGAAAGCGTGGTGTCATTGTTGATATATCTGATCTCAAGGAGGCAGAACGTGCACTGGCAGAGAGTGAGGAACGATTAAATCTCGCGGTTACAGCAGCGAACATGGGAATCTGGGACTACGATATCCTGACCGAACAAACTACCGTTAATGAGCAGTTTGTTGACCTCATCGGGTATGATCTCGCTGGTTTTTATGCAAAGCACCAGACCCTTCTCTCTATCATCCATCCTGATGACCGGGCTCTGACTCTCTCCCTGATATCCCGTTGCATTACCGGTAATTTAGAACGATTTACACAAGAGTGCCGCATGATGAAGAGTGATGGTACTATCATCTGGACGCTTAACATCGGGAAGATAACAAAATGGGAAGACGGGATTATTCCTATGAAAATGAGCGGTATCACGATGGATGTCACCGGGAACCATCACATCCGTGCAGCCCTTATCGAGACGAACCGCAAGTTAAACCTTCTCTCCAGCATGACGAGGCATGATATCACGAACAATCTTTCCGGTATCTTTCTCACGCTCGAACTGTTCTCAAGACGGGTTACTCAGGATCCTGTTGCTTCAGAGCTGATTCGACTCCTTATCGAGGAGGTAGAAAAAGTCAACAGCCAGATTGCGTTTACAAAAGATTACGAAGATTTGGGAACGAAAGAACCGGTCTGGTTTCCCGTCTCTGATCTGATTCAGGGCGCAGTTGCAAACCTGCCTGAAAAACCGGTAAAATATGTTAACAAAACCGGGTCCCTTGAAATTTTTGCAGATCCCCTGATAGGACGTGTTTTTTATAATCTTCTTGAAAATGCACTCAGGCATGGAGGAGAGGGATTATCAATTATCTGTGTTGATTACCTCTCTGTTGGTGATGATTTGGTATTATGCTTTAAAAATAATGGAGAACCAATCCCGGAGCATGAGCGGGATATCATTTTTCAGAGAGGAATCGGGAAAAATACCGGTCTGGGTCTGTTCTTGGTCAGGGAGATCCTGACGATCACAGGAATTACCATATCAGTATCACACAAGGCCCCCTGGAATGTTATCTTTGAGATCCGAATCCCTCATGGGAAATACCGGATACCGGGAAATAGATAAAAAAAGAGGGACCGTGACCTCTGCAGAGAGGAGGGAGAGATTTAGAGAAGTTAGATCCGATTACTCGAATTCTATTAAAAGACCGGTTCGCTGGTCATCCACCCCGTTTATCGGTCTGACCATAATCTGCATCGTGACAAAAGAGCCATCAGGGAGGGATACTCCAATCTCCTCCCGTGTATTCATGAGATTATGAAAGAGTAATGAGACATCAGAGTCAGAACCGGTATCATCCTTAGGTTTTTGCGGATGTAAGGATATAGATTCATTGATCGGTTTTAAGATGGACAATTGTCTCACAAGGCAGAACACCTGTTCAGCAGCCGGATTCATATACACGATCCTGCCCCTGTTGTCGGTAAGAAATATGCTCGAACCTGCCTTTTTTACCCACTCTGCCTTCTTTTTCAACTCTGACGCATCCAAATCCATTCCACGCAGTATCTTGTGATGGTTTCTGCAGACGATCTCGATGTTGGTAAAGAGATCAACAGATTTAAACGGTTTTTTCAGGAATGTTGCAGGATTAACCGCCTCTGCCTTTCTTACCGTCTCCTCGTCATCATGAGAGGTGAGGAAGATGACCGGAATATGCAGGAAGGCATCAATAAATAGCGTTGCTATGATACCATCCATCTTTCCCTGGAGTTGGATATCCATAAGCACAATATCAGGATACCCTTCAATTGCCTCGGCAATGGCATCTTCTCCGGTCTCAACGATCCCAATGACATCATATCCTTCCTCCTGAAGTAAAGAGTTTAAAACCTGAGAGATTATCCTGTCATCCTCAACGATGAGAACCCGTTCCCGAACTGTCTTCTCTGTCTTCATAGGATCCGATCCGGCAGAATACCAATTTTGTATCGATACATATTATCTGTACAGTATTAAGTGTATTGAAATACCATACCTGCCCGGAACCTGGGTTTTCATCGCAGGTCTCTGGTTTTAAAAATTCACTGCAGTCGCACCCGGGATACGATCTGTTTTGTTGGAAAAAATTCAGGTATCTCAATCATCCCATCCACGAAAGGCAGTATTTATATCGCGTTTGAGAAAAGAGGGATTAGGATAGATGGGTATGGGGAAGAGATCAAGAGAGGGTTTTACTCATCACGTATGACCTCGCCAGTACGGATCCGAACTGATTCCTCAACCGGGAGGATAAAGATACGGCCGTCTCCTATCTTTCCGGTGGCAGCAGCAGCGATGATGGCGTCTATCACTTTCTGTGTATCACTGTTCTTGACAATGATATTTACCTCCATCTTTGGAATGGAATCTACCTGGATGGTTCCTCCCCGGTACGCAAGCGCGATCCCTTTCTGTTCTCCCCTGCCCTGAACCTCATAGATGGTCATCCCATTGATCCCTATCTCTTCAAGTCCCTTTTTTACTGAATCAAGGCGTTCTGGCTTGATAATTGCTTTTATTAATTTCATCTGTTCACCCTCTGTTAAACCCGTTCTCCATGAGCTGCGATATCGAGCCCGAGGTACTCTTCCTCTTCACGAACCCGGAGACCCATCACCATATCTATCACCTTTGCAATGGCATACGTCACGACAAACGCATAGATGACAACCACGATTGCATCTCCTGCATTTATCAGGAACTGGTTTATATTTCCATAGATAAGGCCTGAATAATTTCCTCCGGTAATAAGCGGGCTACAGAAGATACCGGTCGCAATCGCACCCCACAATCCGCCCATTCCATGAATGGCCCAGGCATCAAGACTCTCATCCAGCCCTTTTGTGAGTCTCCATAAGAGACACCGGTAACAGAGCAGTCCGGCAATGATTCCGATGATAAGTGATGCCCAGACATCTACGAATCCTGCAGCAGGAGTTATCGCAACCAGCCCTGCGATGGCTCCTGATACCATACCCACGGCACTTGGCTTTCCATGGATTGAACTTGCAAGAAGCCATGATAAGGCACCGGCAGCAGCCGCAGTGTTGGTTACCATGAGTGCACTTGAGGCAAGCCCGTCAGCTGCAAGAGCGGATCCGGCATTAAAACCAAACCACCCGAACCAGAGCAGTCCGGCACCGAGCAGTGTCATCGGGATGTTGTGCGGAGCCATGTTTATCTCTTTGAATCCGGCACGTTTTCCGATTACAAGGGCGATGGCAAGTGCTCCAAACCCGGAACTGATGTGAACAACGGTGCCCCCGGCAAAGTCAAGTGCTCCCAGTTGTGCTGCCCAGCCGCCACCCCAGGCCCAGTGGGCCAGGACGTCATAGACAAGGGTAGTCCATATAAGGCCAAATACCACGAATGAAGCCAGTTTCATCCTCTCTGCGACACCTGAAGTCAGGATTGCAAGCGTAAGACCTGCAAAGACAAGCTGAAATGCGGCAAAGAGGATATCAGGAATACCTTCCCCGTCCATTCCAACACCAGTAAGACCGAGATACTCTGTACCTCCGATAAATCCACTGATATCTGTTCCAAATGCCAGGGAGTACCCGCATATCACCCACTGCAAACTGACAATGGCATATGCCAGGAATGCGAGTGCTATCATGTTGATAACGTTCTTTCTCCTGACAAGACCGCCATAGAACAACCCTACACCTGGTGTCATGAGCATGACCAGACAGGTGGAGGTTAAAATCCATGCTGTTGTACCTGTATCAAGAACCATTGTAATTCCTTCTCAATTGTGTTGATAACCGGATAGATACTCTTTTTTGTATACTCATTCGATTATCTTTTTTTCTGTTATTCATTATACACACGGTTCTCGTGTGTACATAGGAAGTATGTTTCCTCCATATATAATACTTACTAAACTATTTATAATTAATAAGGTAGAATTATACTTCCTATGTGTATCTCATTCCAAAAAATGCTCCTGATATTGAAAAAAGGGGGTATCCTATTCCGTTAAAGCGATCCTGTTGTATACACTCATCGCATGAAGAAACCTCTGAAAAAGAAGAACCGGGGTACCGGTTTTTTAAAAGATGGTACCGACAAAACGCAGGTAATGCTGGTTTTTATGTCAAAAAAAGAAGAAATAATCCTGCTATCGCGATCTCCTCTTGCGCTCTGTTTTTTTTGTCTTATCCTGCTGCTTTGATGGGTTTTTCCCTTTTTTCTCATTCTGCAGTTTATCTGATTCCCGTTCCATCTGACCGGAAGAGACGGTACAGTCAAGCCTTGCGACAATATCAAGCGGATCATCGATCTCCCGTATCAAGCGCCGCATCTCCTGCAGTCTCTCTATCCCGATGAAATGATGTGCCATAATTTTCGCCATCTCGGTCATGAGGATTCGATCCTTCTGTTTCTGGATAAGACCACTGGAAAAGAGCAGATCAGAGACCGGCTCGGCAGTACCGACCAAGGTGTCTTCTATCTTCGTCAAATCCGGAAGGAATCCATCACAGACGACAGCATTGGCGGCAAAGAGTTCAGAGCTCTGCTCCCGGTCATAGACCGGCGCTACTTCATTCATTACTCCCTTCAGAAGTCCTATGGCAACCTCTTCTTCTGTCATCCGCGATTCACGCGAGTATGAACCCCCTGGTTCAGCGAGAATAACTACCTTCCCCAGGTCATGGTAATCAGGGCGCCCCGCCCTCCCGGACATCTGGCAGAACTCCTGCACGGTAAGCCAGGATATTCCCATCGCAAGTGAATCAAAGATGACCGCTGAGGCCGGGAAGTCAACGCCTGCAGCAAGGGCTGCAGTGGTAATAACCGCCCGAAGTTCCCCCTTGCTGAACATATCCTCAATAATCCTGCGCTCATCATGGGTAAGCCCTCCGTGATACGCAGCGACCCGATCCCCTACCTTATCAGCTATGATATGACATCTGGCCCGGGAATTCGTAAAGACAATCGATTGTCCATGATATCCCCGGGAAGAGACCTGGTTATACTCTTCCTCGATATATCGTTTAATGACAGGGATCTTCTGCTGTCTCTGGAGAAAGAGGAGATACCGCTCAAGCGGAACCGGTCTTTCACTATAGGTTACCAGCTGGCACTGTAACTTTTTTGCGAGGAGATTGGGGAGTCCTATTGTTGCACTGAGATACAGGTACTGTGCCTTTGGTGCAAGATATTTCAGCCGTGATATGAGGCCGTCAAC
>CAZSDZ010000018.1:0-21103 GCA_964605795.1 uncultured Methanoregulaceae archaeon | reverse complement strand
TGGCCTCTTTCAGGATCTTCAAGCATCTGCACCTCATCGATAATGACGGTCGATACCGGTGGTAGTTTCTCTCCCCTCCGAAGCAAATTATCGATACCCTCGTAGGTAGCAACAATTATTCCTGCGTTCCTGTTTTTATTTACATGAGCAGGACGTGAACCGGTAATAATTCTGCTACGGCCGATTATTTGGGATACCTCAACAATCTCACCATAACGCTGCAAAAACCGATCGTACTTCTGGTTCGCAAGAGCAACGAGCGGAACAAGAAAAAGAACCTGGCCTCGCCCTTCGAGATAGTTCTTTAAGCCTGCCATCTCTCCGATAAACGTCTTTCCACTGGCAGTTGCAGATACAATGAGGAGGTCTTTCCCATACAACAGCCCCCCTTCGTATGCCAGTTGCTGGACCGGCATCAGTGATTGTACTCCAGAAGCTGCAACAAACCCATAGGGAAGCGGTAGTTCGCAGAGAGGTGTTGTCGCAATGACAGGATGTGCCTCTATCCGGTCATATAATGTCCCAGCCTGCTTTGCACTATCAGGTTCACAAGAGGCAAGAACGCGATCCACATCCCGGTACTGGAGCAGAAGTTCGTCCAGATGGGTAAGTGCTCCCCTTCCGATACGGCCCATGTGGGCCATCTCACGCCGAATCTCCTTTTTCGCACAGGTAATACAGATCTTTTCCTTATTCTTCCCGCAGGTAATCGCAGAATCGGAAGAGAGTTCGGTTACCTGGTCATCCATCAGGCAGAATCGGCATAAAGTGATATATGAGAACGGGATCTGGAGATCGTGCAGGAACGACTCAAGAGGCTCGTCTGCAGCGGTGAGAGATACGTCTGATCGACGCAGATGCAGAACCAGTTCCTTTGTCGGGGCATGTTTGTAATTCTTTACCCGCCGCGTCTGGTACCGGAACTCTTCCGGACGGTACCCTTTCAGCGTCTTCTTTATCTCGATATACCCGGTTACCCTGACACGCCGCTCATCAAAAAAAAGAATCCGGTACTGCTTTTTTTGCGGCGCAATCACTGCCTTCATGCAGTTACCAGATCATGGATCTCGTATGTCAGCCGTGCCTGTTCAAGCCGTTTTAAAAAATCAGTAAATGAATCATCGACGATCAGGATCGCACACTCAATCCCGTGAAATGCTGCCTGTATGACACCTTCACAGGAGCCAAAAAAGATATCAGGTTCCCGTCCGACTGCTTTCAACGCGATGACTGCTTCAATTCCTGATGCCGCAACGAGTTCAACCGATGCAAGAACCTCTTTGAGCAGGTCACTCTTTACGCATCGGGATCCTCCCCGCTGGACCCGGGGAATCTTGCAGACATGAATCATTCCTTCGTGGTGGTCAATAATCCCGTCAAGATTGGTGATGCCCACATCTTCGCCTTCCCTCGCGGTATTCATCACCATGCCGCTGGCACTCTGGGGTGCTTTCCCGGCGTACAGACGGCCTCCTTTCATATACACGCCCACTCTCTCATCCTTCTCAAGCGGTTGTGATGCAATAGCGGTCCATACCGCGACCTGCTGGATGATATCTCTCCTGACGTGCCTTGCAAACGACTCAAGCGCCTCGGCATGATGCAGTAACCACTCGATACCTTCCCGTGTCACTTCATAGCGTCCCCGCCCCTGGGCACTGACCATGCCTTCGTCTACCAGTTCACGGATATACTCTGAGATAGCCTGCGGAGTGACCCCCAGAATGGCTGCCACTTCCTGCTGCCTGATCGCAGGCTGGTGCTCTGCTATCTCAACAAGTATCTGGAAACGGGAAACATCACGCTTACTTCGCAGTATCGTAGCATTCGGATCATCGTTATGTCTTTTCAAGACTCACCAGTCCCTGTCCTTTCACATCCATGTGTGGAATCCTTTTTGCAATCCCCTTGATATACGAAGGTGATACCGAGAACCGCCTGGCAATATCATTGATCGATGAGTTACCTCTCATAACCTCCTCCTCAACATGTTCTGCCTGCTGCCTGAGTTCTTCGTCGTTTGAGATCGCAATATAGAGGAGATCTGCAAGATCAGAGAAATTACACTGGAAATTTGCCCTGAATTTACTGTATGATGCATGATACTCCTTATCTGGTTTCTCTCCCGGTTTTGGCATTCGCCATTTCTCTTCGATAAGGTTACCTTTCTTTAAGATGAGCAGACAGTCTTTAACAATATCTTCACGAAATTGCTCTGATAATTCCTGCTTTGTCAGCCAATCCTTATTAAGCAGGTCAAAAATCTTCCTGTATTGGTCAGTATTAAAGATGACAAAGAGAGGAACCAGTTCCACGGGATCATTCACTATTCTGATATGGCCCGTCAATACAAACCCTATTATTATAACGCTATGTAATTCAATAAAGGTTTGTAGATTTTTTGATGCAAAAACAGGGAACAATTTTTATCAGGGGAATAGTACAGGGGGTTGGTTTTCGTCCCTTTGTCTATCGTACTGCACTATTGCTGGGCATCAGGGGATGGGTAAGCAACCAGGGTAGCGAGGTTATAATCAGGGCTGCAGGAGAGCGCTTTTCTGAGTTTGTAACTGCCCTGCAGACCGGACCCCCCCTTGCAGTTATAGACTCGGTAGAAGTGTACCCTGATACCGATCCACTTCCCGGAGGTTTCTTTATTACGAGTAGTACTACCGGTGCGTATACCGGGTGCATCCCTCCTGATATCGCAACCTGTGATGCCTGTATCAGTGACATCTTTGACCCGGAAAGCAGGTATTTCGGGTACTTTGCGACGTCATGTGTCAATTGCGGACCCCGGTATTCTATCATCTCAAAACTCCCGTATGACCGGGTTCGGACTGCCATGGATCCCTTCTCTCTGTGTCAATCCTGCAGGTCTGCATATGAAGATCCGCTTGATCGCCGTCATCACGCCCAGACAATTGCCTGTCGGTCCTGTGGTCCCGGCCTCTTTCTTACAAAAAATACAGGTGAACCGGTAGAGACAAAAAACCCCCTAAAAAAAGCTGCAGAACTTCTTGATTCGGGAGCGATAATTGCGATACAGGGTAATGGCGGGTTTCATATCGCCTGTATCGAGCCGGTTGCAAAAGAGCTTAAAAACCGTCTCGGACGGACTGAGCAACCGTTTGCGGTCATGGGTACGAAAGCAGCAATAAAATCCGTTGCCCTGGTATCTGACCGGGAATGGGAGATCCTGCACTCCCCGGCATCACCGATTGTCATTTTAACAAAACAGGATCCCAGATCGTTGCATGATATCAGCAACCTCCATACCATTGGATGCATGCTCCCTTATACCGGGCTGCATCACCTGCTTTTTTCGTATCTCTCTGCAGAACTGCTGATCATGACGAGCGCCAATGCACCGGGTTATCCGATGATAACTGACAGAAAGATTGCTGCGGCAAAGATAGGTACAAAAGTTGATTATTTTCTCTTTCATAACCGTGCCATCATCAACCGGTGTGATGATTCAGTTATCAGGGACGGCCTTATCATCAGGCTCTCACGCGGGATTGCACCGCTCCGAACCGGGATAGATCTCGGGAAACAGACGATCCTCGGTGTCGGTCCTGAACTCAATGCCAATGTATCTCTTTACCGGGATGGATTCTGTATCACGTCTCCGCATGTCGGAAACGTCAGGAATCCTGCAACGCTTGAGTACCTGAAAGAAACGATATCATTGCTCTCGCGGCTTTTGCATGCTGATCCCGATGTGATAGCGCATGATATGCACCCCCAGTTCCTCTCGACCCGGTATGCCCGGGAATTAGCACAGGAGAACGACATCCAACTGGTACCGGTCCAGCACCATCATGCTCATATCGCAGCCACGTGCCGGGAACCCTGCATCGGGATCGCCATCGACGGCGTGGGGTACGGAGATGATAATACCGTCTGGGGTGGAGAGATATTTGCAGGACAGATACCGGATCTGAAACGGGTTGCCCATCTTGAGCCACTCCCGATGCCGGGTGGCGATGTCGCTACCGAATTTCCTGAGCGGATGCTCCTTGGGATACTCCCTGACGACCGCACTGCAGATCTCCTGATGGCCCGGGGATGGAGTGAGGCTGATATCTCCATTATACGGCAGCAGATAAAGAAGCAGTTCCATACCATCCTGTCCAGTTCTACCGGACGGGTTCTTGATGCAGCGTCTGCGCTTCTTAGGATCTGTACCTGGCATACCTATGACGGGGAACCGGCGATGCGTCTTGAGACTGCAGCATACGGGGGTATCCCTGAGACCTGGGACCTCGAATTTTTGCAGAGCGAGAACGGATGTCGGATGCTCTCTACCCGGTCGCTCATACGAAGAGCTTTTGATACATACTGCGCCAGTCCGGCATCTGCAGAAGCCAGAAAGAGAATCGCCGCATCAGTACAGTATAATCTGGGACGTGGAATAGCAATCATGGCTGCAGATGCAGCCGATGAGTTTGGATATGAGAAAGTTGCCATCTCAGGTGGTGTTGCCTACAACAAGATGATCCGGCAAACCATCCTTGATATCCTCTCTGACCGGGGTCTTACCGGTGTCATCAACTCCCGGTATCCGCTCGGAGATGGCTGTATCAGTTACGGCCAGTGTGTTTATGCCGCATCAATCCTGGATGAATGATGAGAATTACCACGCATGCCTGGGTTTACCGCAGCCGGTCTGTCAATTCATCCCAGGTTCACAAAATCCCATCCTCTCTCCCTTATCTCTCGGTTTCCCGGTCAGGTCAGAAGAGAACCGGAATAAAGGGTTTCTCATCTGCCTGAGTGGCGCGCAGAAACAGATACCCAGGATCCTGTCTGAATGGTCTTATTTTCCTTGATAAACCCCTGATGATCTCGAATACGAGGGTGTCTTCGGTATCATCGCTCTTTGTTTTCCTTCTCTTATATGCTGAACCGATAATTCCCATGATCGACTATTTTATTGAAAAGAGTGATTGTATTGTATGAAACACAAGATCCTGAAGCCTCTCTGTATCTGTATCCTTTTTCTCATATTCCCTGTTGCAGCTGACTGGGAAGTCACCATATCAGCTACAGACCAGATGCATCCTGTTACATTCGGGTACAGTGAAACTTCCCATAATGATTATATCACCACTCCTCCTGTTCTGACCCAGGTATATCTAGCCCTCGAAAATCTCTATCTTCGTGAGATAAAGGATAAGGATCTAACGTGGAATCTGCTGGTCAGTATCCCGGAGGGAATTGAGAGCTCAACTCTCTCATGGGATGCAACAGCGGTTCCCGGAACTCTTACTATGAGCGGGGAAGGTTCTGTTATTGATATGAAGTCACAGAACAGCCTCTCCCTGGCAACCGGGTCTTACACCTACACGATTACCGCTTCAGGAGGGCCAACACCGACTACTGTACCTCCGACCACGGCCCCGACCACGGTACCCCCCACAACTGTTCCGACTACCGCACCAACGACCTCTCCAACTACTGCTCCCCCGACAACGGCTCCCCCTGGTCCTGACTTCACCCTGGAACTGTATCCCGGCTGGAACATGATCTCGTTCCCCCAGCCATTAGTGGCAGGAAAGAACACGGCCTCATATCTCAACGCCTATGTCAATCCTGCCAGCCATTCCATGTGGCAGTATAATGCACAGACCGCCAGGTATGAACAGATGCTTGGCAATAGCCCGCTCACCCCTCTTGAGGGGTACTGGCTGTACTCAGCAGGTGTTACCTCTGTCCCCCTTTACTTTGCCAGCGGATCAACAATTGCAGCCAAAAATCTCTATTATGGGTGGAACATGGTTGGATTAGCAGGAGCGTCATCCAGGACTGCAGATATCATGCTTGGCTCCATAACCGGATCCTGGGATTACATATTCGGGTTTAACAGTCAGACACAGACATACCAGGATCAGGTCTTCCCACCGGGAACCAGCGCAACCATGACACCGGGATCGGGGTACTGGTTGTATGTTCATGAGAACTGTATTCTCTCTGCTTAAACGGGATAGAATAGGTAACCCCCATTTTTTGAGAAAACCCATAATAAAAAAGAGTCTCTGTTCTCAGGATCGATACCGGTTTTGTAAAGGTATCGGGGATTCCTTTACCATTGACCGGTGAATCAGAACAGTCGTTTCTCATCCAACGGTGGCGTACACATCCTCCAGATGCGGCGTTATCTGTTCATTCCCAGATAATCTTCTTAATTTAGGGATTGTTCCTGTTGTTCCTCCGGGAAAACCGTAAATGGCTTAAATCCGGAGAGGATAGTATAGTATATGAAAACACTGCTGGCCCGGAGTCTCTCCCGTAAAAGAATCATGACAAACGATGGAAAGGTTATCGGAACCCTGAAGAATATCATGGTAAATCCTGATTCAGGCCAGATAACTGATATAATCCTTGAACCGGATCCTGATTTTAACGTAAGCGGGTTTGAGGTTGACAATGAGAGGGTCTTTATCCCGTTTGAGGCAGTCCGGGATATCAGGGACTATATCGTCGTTGATCGTCACCTGATGCTCAGGTGAGGGAAATAATGTGCAATAATGTCACAAAATCCATCCCCATATCGTTTCTTTGAGCAGTAATCCGCTGACTGGCGGACCTGCAGTGTCGCGTTCGCAACACAGGCACCGGAACCTGCCATTTGTATCAGTTCAATATCATTTTCAGAGTCGCCGATTGCAAGGAACTCTTCTATATCTGCATTGATATCAGCAGCAAACATGGAGAATGTCGTTCCCTTATGGACTCCCTGTGCATGAATATGGATGGCAAAGGTGGTATCTACTACATCGACCGGAAGGTCGGCAAGAATAGCGCGTATCTCTGAGACTGGCATTGTTCGTGCAAATGCAACGTCAGATAGTCTCTCCTCCTGTGAATAGAGATCAAGAACGTAATTATTCGCCTCTGTATACTCTCTGATCCGTTTGAGAGCGGTGAGAGAGACCGCCCGGTCTGCGGTCACCTGCAGGGTTTTGTCATACTCAAGCCGGTACACTCCCCCGTTCTCACCAATAAACCCGCCACTTGTCCCTATGAGTTTACAGAGACCTTTTAAAAGACAGGGGGTGTTACCGCTTGCAAGGATAACCCGTATCCCCTCGTCTTCAAGGATTCGGATACTCTCGATTGCAGCGGTTGATATGCGACGTCTCTCATCAGTAAGTGTCCCGTCAATATCTGTGATAACAAACCTCAGCACGACCTGATACCACCCTCTTCCACCATGAATGTTGCCTCTCCCTCGGGAAGGTTGGGACTGTCTACGAGTTTCATAATACGCTTTCCACCCTTGCTCTTCCTGAGGTAGATACGAAATGTTGCGGTGTGACCGACGATATTACCACCGATAGGTTTTGTCGGATCTCCAAAGAAAACTGCCGGGTTTGACATAACCTGGTTGGTAACCAGCCCGATGGCGTTGTACTCATCACAGAGTTTGAAGATGTCATGCATGTGGCGGTTCAATTTCTGTTGTCGTTCTGCAAGCGTACCCCTGCCGGCATACTCAGACCTGAAAAGGCCGGTCAGAGAGTCCACGATCACCAGCTTTAATGGTTTGCCTTTTGCCTTGAGCTCCTGGGCGAGTTCATGGGCATTCTCGATAAGGAGCATCTGGTGATCAGAGGTCTGTGCACGGGCGACATGGATGTTTGCAAGGAAATCATCGACATTTGCATCCTCGATCTCAAGCCCCCTGACCATCTGCTCAATACGCTCAGGACGGAAGGTGTTCTCGGTATCCACGTAGATGGCAGAACCATTAAGTCCCCCGAGTTCTTCAGGGAGCTGGACATTGACAACCATCTGGTGCACGATCTGTGACTTTCCTGACCCGAACTCACCATACAGTTCTGTAATAGCCTGGCTCTCAAATCCTCCCCCCAGCAGTTCATCAAGATCAGGGACCCGAGTTGTTAGTTTCTTCACCTTCAGACGCTGTTCAAAGACTTCAGTCCCGGTCCGGAACCCGCCGATATCGGCCTGTTCCCTGCACCACTTGATCATCTTCTTTGCGGTAGACTCACCGATCTCAGCTGCTTCAGCAAGATTTGCAGACGTTGCGGTAGCGATACTCTCGATCGTTAAAAATCCGCTGTCCCTGAGCTTGTCAGCCGTTGTGGGCCCCACACCCGGGATGTCTTCTATCTCAAGGTTACGCTGTATCATGGGTTCATCTGCGTCTCCTCCCTGTGATTCAGGAGAAAGACCACTGGTCTGGCGGCACCAGTTAATCACTTTTCGTGCAGTCGCTTCACCGATCTCGACAGATTCATAGAGTTCTGCCGGAGTTGCGGTTGCAATCGTCTCAAAGTTCAGGTACCCGGCTTGTACAAGCTTCTCTGCGGTGTTTGGTCCTACTCCTGGAATCTGTTCAAGGTTTTGTGTCTCTGTAGTCATACGTTGTATCCCTCACTATAGAAATCCTGTACGTGGGTATATAAGGCTAAGATTAGCAGGGTGAAAGTAAAAAAATCAGGATGGAAGTGATTGAATAAACGATTCCAGGCGCTTCTTCACGCCATCAGGCTGAAGAGGAGTGATCTCTTCACTTTCAATAAAAATTCGTTTCCCGTCAGTAGATCCCTGTATGGTCACCCTGGTACCATGGGGGAGGGATGTCTCGATAAGGTATGACCGGTATCCGTCGTCGATGTATGTACCGGTTCTTGTCAGGAGTATTGTCCCGGTTATCCTGACAGGGACCAATGATGAGCAGGGGATTACCCTGATATAACTGTCACGACCTGCACTTACCTCACACTCACCATCGCGCCCGATCCGGCAGAGCAGGTGGTACATGGCAACCCTCTCACCAGGAAAGATGGGTTTTTGCGCACAATCGTCCCAGAGAACCAGGCGCACCTGGCCGGTATCGTCACAGAGCACTGCATTCCGTACATACGACCTGCTCCCGTCACGGCGGATAAAGGATCGGGGAGGCTGAACCTGCTCTACAGTCCCGGTCAGGGACATGGTGGTATCGGGAATGAGATCAGCAAGTGCGGTCATGGGGATACGAGGCATCGTCTCAACAGGAATGAGTGTACTGGCATCATCGATAATGATCTCTCTTCCTCCAAAATCGCCCTCCCGTTCAATTCCCTGAGCAAGATGTACCGGAGTCATCTCTTTGATTCCTGACAGAAGCGATGGTTCCCAGCATATCAGGCGTGCAGTACCTGAAAAATCTCCCAAAAGACCCGAAAGCATCTCCCCGATACTCCCGTCCTTCCGGTTAAAGAGACGACTTTTTCCAAGCGAGATGATACAGACATCCCGATCAATACGCTCTGGTTTTCTCCGTTCCCGTGGATTGGGATCACAGGCAATCTCGCAACTGGCTTTTCTCAGATTCAGCGGTACGATATCCCGCCTGTTCTTCCCGTGTTTTCCAATGACCTCGATTACATTACCAATCTCAACAATATCAGAGAGCGCTGCAGCCTGTTCGTCCCAGAAGACAAGATCAACCTGCCCGGTCTCATCGGCAACCGTCATCCTGGCAACCATCCCCTTTGTTCCATCAGGTCGTTCAAATACCGCAGGCTCTGATATGGCAAGGACACGAACAAAAAAGCAGAAAAGCGAGCTCTTTCTCCTGAGATCCCTGACTTTTACATGACTTCTTCCGAGATCTCCGACAACAAGCATGGCAGCTGCAACTTCATCGACAAGCCTGCCACAATCTGATATCTTCTGATCAATACGGCGATCAAACTCCTCGCGGGATATAAGATCGTCTACCAATGCGTAGTGGTACCTGACCATAGGTTTAATCCTGTGTTTTTTCTTGTATCAGATAGGTTTCATTCATCTGGTGTGGGATGATCAACCCTGGTTTATTCTATTGTTTGTGCCAGGAAGGAGTAACCATGGTTTTTCTGATATCGTCAAGGGTCTCGGCCCGGCGCATCAGTTCAGCCTGTGTTCCTCTCACTAGTACTTCGGCACAGCGGGGACGACCGTTATACTGTGATGCCATCGAGAATCCATACGCCCCGGTATCAAGGATCGCAATCAGATCCCCGGCTACGACGGTAGGAAGTTCCCGGTCGTGTGCAAGGATATCACCGGTCTCACATATCGGCCCGGTAATGGTATAGGTCTCCCCTGCTGGTTCTGAGGCTTTATTGGCGATGATGACCTCGTGGTACGAGTTATACATGGCCGGTCGTATCAGGAGATTAAATCCGGCATCCACGTTCACAAAATTTTTATGGGCACGTTTCACTGAATTGACCCTGGTAAGCAGGACAGTGGAATCGCAGACAAGGGAACGACCCGGTTCGATCCAGATCTCAGGGGCTATTCCCAGCTCGTTAAACGTGGTCATGCAGGGTGGCAGTATCGCCTCTGCATAGGAATCTATGGAGGGGACGTTCTCGTTATCAGCACGGTTATACGGGATCCCAAGCCCTCCGCCCAGATCTACGAATGTAAACCCTACCCCCCGCCGGTGCAGTTCAGCGACGAGTTCCATCAGTACCTCAGCCTCCCGGGCGAAGGGTTCCACAGCAGTAATCTGGGAGCCGATATGACAGTGAATACCAACCGGCACAAGATGGCTGCATGAGAGCGCTGCTTCATATGCCGGGATAATCTTCTCTGCTGCAATCCCGAACTTTGAACTGGCAAGCCCGGTTGCGATCTTCGGGTGTGTCGGGGCATTAATTGCAGGATTTACCCGGAACGAGACCTCGACCGTGCATCCCGTCTCTCTAGCAACCGACTCGAGCTGATACAGTTCATCAGTTGAGTCAAGTGATATCCTGACACCGGTCTCTATTGCAAGCCTGAGGTCATCGGTGGTCTTGGAACTCCCGTTAAAGAGCAGGGTTTGTGGGGACATCCCTGCTGATAGTGCGAGTTGCAGTTCCCCGGACGAGAAGACATCAGCTCCCGCCCCCATCTCTGCCAGCATCCTGATGATGGTGATGTTCCCGTTCGCTTTTGTGGCGTACAGAATCCTGCAATGAGGATACCGGGAGTTAAGTGCCCTTGTGTACTCCAAAAACCGGGTACGGATCCGCTCTTCATCGGTTACATAAAGGGGAGTTTGAAAGGTGTCTGAGAGAGTAACCGTGTCACAATCCCCGATATACAGGTGTCCGCCCCTGCAGGAGAGGTTGGGGGGGAGGGCTATCACAGTATCTCCTCCATCCTCTCAAGTGCCGTTGTGATCCGTTCGACCGGCTGGGTGAGAGCAAACCTGACATATCCCTCTCCTGCTTCCCCAAAACCGATTCCCGGTGTTACCACGATCCCTGCCTTCTCAAGCATGGTAGCAGCAAATGAGATGGAATCGGTTACATGAGCCCAGAGATAAAACGTAGCTTTCGGGCAGGAGAGATCAAAACCAAGATGCTGTAACCCTGAAACAAGTACATCCCGTCTCTTTTGGTAGACGGCACACGCCTGGGCCACACATTCCTGGGGACCGGTCAGAGCTGCAACGGCAGCATACTGAACCGGGTTAAATACACCCGAATCCACGTTTGTCTTCACTGTCCCAAGACCCTGTATGACTCTTGCATTGCCAACAGCCATACCAATACGCCACCCGGTCATGTTGTACGTCTTTGAGAGCGAATGCATCTCTATCCCCACTTCAGAAGCACCGTCTGCTTCCAGGAATGACGGGGCACGGTACCCGTCGTACGATACCTCGGAGTATGCATTATCACTGACAATAACGATATCATGTTCCCTGGCAAATGCAACGGCTTCCTCGTAAAATGACAGGGGAGCAACCGCACTGGTCGGATTATTCGGGTAGTTCAACCACATCAGGCGTGCTTTCCTGCAGATCTCCTGTGGGATATTGTCTAATTCCGGGAGGAATGAATTCTCTTCTGTAAGCGGCATTGCATAAACATTCCCCTCGGCAAACAGAGTCCCTGTCTGGTATACCGGGTAACCCGGACTGGGTGCGAGAACATAATCCCCGGGATTGACCAGGACTTCAGGGATATGTGCCACCCCGTCTTTTGATCCCATGAGTGATATCACTTCAGTGGATGGATCGGCACAGACCCCGAATCGCCTCTCATACCAGGCGGCAACTGCTTCCCGGAAGGCATTCATGCCAAGATATGAAGGATAGTGATGATTGGCAGGATCCTTTGCTGCTGTAATGAGAGCATCCACGATATGAGGTGGAGTGGGAAGGTCAGGGTCACCGATACCAAAGTCGATGACATCAATGCCTTCTTTTATTTTTTCAGCCTTTAATGCATCGATACGTGCAAAAAGGTACGGGGGGAGATTATCTAACCGCCTGGCAAACATTATCCCTATTCTTTGATGGGAACCATATTAACGCTCACGAAGGAAGTAACTCAACTAATTAAAGGTACCTGTTACGCCGGAAAGGTACCGGTGATTCGGATGTGATTTGAGGCATGAGAATACCGAAGTACCGCACTCTGGGGACGATCAGGGTATTATTTATTAGGTAAGGGGAGATCATGGTATAATCTGGCATGGTATTATACTGAAAGGACAGATTAGTACCTACTTAATTCTTTACGAGTACTCCCGGTCAGTAACCGGATAGACCGGCAATATCAAGAAGATAATCAGGAAGGGAGAGATGGCAACCAGACGGGCATCCAATCCAATGCATCGGGCAGAAACCTGGTTACAGATGGGTATTGACTTTTTAAAGCAGGAAAATTATGACAAAGCGTTTAATTCCTTTAAAAAGGGCCTTTCCATCGACCAGAACAGTGCTGATCTCTGGTACCACCTAGGACTGGTCTTTAACGAACAAAAACGTTATCGTGAAGCAATAAATGCCTTCCGTAGGGCAGCAACCATCGATCCTGATCATCCGGAATCATGGTTCCGGCTGGGTCTCTCCCTGCACGAGAGCGGGAAGTACGATGAAGCAATCGGTATCTTTGATCATATTCTTGAATCAAAGAGCGGATTTGCCCCTGCTTACATGTATCGCGGCTCCTGCTATGTATTCAAGAAAGAGTATGAACAGGCCCTTTCAGACCTCGATACAGCAATCAGGTACAATATTGACCAGCCTGAGATCTGGGTTCTGCGCGGACACACCCTGCAGCAGTTAGGACGGTATGATGAGGCGGTCGAGTCATGCCAGAAAGGGATATCACAGGACCCTAAAGAGGTTGTGGCATGGCATTGCCTGGGAAGCATCTATCTCTGTCTTGGCCAGCATGAGAAAGCGATAGAGGCCTTTGATCAGGGTATCAAGGTAGACAGCGAACATATTGATATCTGGCGGCTCCGTGGCCATGCCCTGGCAGACTCGGGCAGAATGGAAGATGCGATAGCCTCGTATGACCGGGTTCTGGAACTGGAGCCGTGGGATATTGAGGTACGGCATACCTGTGCCCTGCTCAAGGCAGAACGGGATGGCAATGCAGATGAAGCGATTGAGATCCTCAATAAGATAATGGGGGAGGGGACTGAATCTGCTGATATCCTGAATAACAACGGACTAACTCTTCTTCACCTTGGCAGATATACTGAAGCCGTGTCAGCTTTTGAACGTGCACTTGATATCGAGCCTGAGAACGGGATGATCTGGAACAATCATGCCACCGCTCTTTATCGGATGGATCGTTTCAAGGATGCAAAAGAGTCCTTTAAGTGGTCAGTCCTGTATAGCCCGTACAACGTTAGCGGATGGATGGGTATCGGTCTTATCGCAACGGAAGAAAGCGATTACGAGGGAGCTCAGGAAGCTTTTGCCAAGGTCACGACGATGGACCCTGGCAATACTGAGGCATGGATCTATCTCGGTGACGCATTATATGAACTCATGTTCTTCCAGCAGGCCATAAAAGCATATGATAAAGCCCTGGAACTGGATCCTGATAACAAGATTGCCTGGAACCAGCGGGGACTGGCACTGCGGTCAGCAGGCAAGTGTGATGCTGCTCTTGAGTCTTTCAGTATGGCAACCAAGAGGGAGCCGGATGCCATGGGGTACTGGGTTAACCAGGCAACGGCATTGTACGATCTCGGGCAGTACGAGGATGCAGTTAAGCAGTTTACCGAAGCATTCCAGAAAGGTCCGGTACCGGTTGATACCTGGCGGATATACATCGACGCTCTTGTCGTGACAGGGGAGTATGAAGAGGCCTGTACTTTTTGTGAGAAGTACCTGGATCTCTTTGGAAAGGATCCTGATATTGCGTTCTGGCACGGGTATGCATCCCTGCAGCTCAACGACAGGGAAACTGCACAGAAACAATTTTTACAGGCCGTCACCCTGGATCCGAATTACTATGCAGCATGGTACCAGCTCGGTCTCGGCTATCTCAAAACACGTTCGTTAAAGAAAGCGGAAGATGCTTTTGCACATGCGGTTGAGCTCGATCCTGAACAGCCGGAATCACGGTTACAGTACGGGCTTGTTTTAAAGGATATGGGGGCAGGGCAGAAAGCACTTCCTCACCTGGTTCATGCGCTACGGCTCGATCCCTCGTTATATGATGCATGGATTATGGTTTCAGACCTCCTGATAGAGGCAGGAAGGTACGAGGAGGCTGTTCATGCGTGTAATCAGGCTCTCCTGAAAAAACCTGATGATATCGCCGTTATCAAGGTAAAAGGTGATGCAGAGTACTTTAGTGGAGCATTTGAGGATGCAGCCCGTTCTTACGAACAGGTTATTGCGAAAGGTATCTATTCTGATGATGTTGTCTCCCACTATGCAGAGATCCTCTTATCCCAGGGGAAATATGATCTTGCAATGAGTCTTTTTGGGTCAGGGTCACGGACGCTCACGAAAAATCCCGGGGCGAGAAGAATTTACGGGGAACTTCTCTGGTTTACCGAGCAGTACGGTGATGCAGTCATTGTATTTGACACCGTCCTTGCCGAGGATGAGAATAATGCAAGGATATGGTTTCTTCGGGGAGACGCACTCTCATACATTGGAAAATACGGAGAAGCAGCAATCTCCCATGAACGGTCAGCAGAACTTGGAGGAGATACCACCATCGGACTTATGATATCAAAAAAGATGCGGTACCTGCAGGAGAAGAAAGAGAGATCAGATGATAATCATACGGATCAGGATAAGGCCGGTGAATCAGATACCTGACCCGCATTCCTTTAAACAGGAGTTTTTTACATGACTATTCTTGTAATTTATGCAACCCGGTATGGCAGCACCACCCTCCTTGCGGAGACAATCACAGACACGCTGCGTCAGGCTGGATACGATACTGAACTTTTTGTTGCTGAAAAAATGCCGGATCCCACGCACTATGAGGCGATAATCCTTGGCAGCCCTTTGTACTTAGGAAAATGGCTTCGTTCGCTTGCTGAATATATAAACCGGTACAAGGGAATCTTTGAATCAGTTCCCCATGCCGTATTTACCGTTGGGTATACACTCCGCGAGCCGGGACCAGTAGAACTCGCATCTGCACGTCTGGCAGAGTTAGAGTTCCAGCACGTGATAAGCCCGGTTTATTCAGGATATTTTGGAGGGAATCTTGAGACAAACCGACTTTCCGGGGCAGATCGTGATATCTGTCAGATGGTCGAACTTCCGGATGGTGATTTCCGTGACACAACAAAGGTCGCTGCCTGGACTTTAGAAGCGCTCGATTACCTGGTTCCTCCAAAATAGGTACGTAAATTTATCCTTCTTTTAAAAAAGGTATCATAAAATCCAGGTTTTTGGGGGTCTGCAAAGAAATTGACCCTCTCCGGAGTTTTGTCTCCGGATCCTAATGGTCAGGCAATCCTTATCCCGCATTACAACGATCAGGTGTATATGCCCTTCCATCTTTAGCGTATCGCTTCGTGGGGCCGGTTTTATAGAGAGTACCTGGAGATGTTTGGTCTTTCCCATGATATCGGCAGGTTTATCCCCGGGTGTATGGTCAGGAGAGAGGATGCAGGGCATGAAAATTTTGCGGGGTGCAAACCAGATGATAAGAATTACTCGTGAATGAAAAAGCCTGGATGAGATCCCGGGCAAGGTAAAACCCATGTCCTGCCAAAAACCGGCATGAATCATTTCAGATAGTAGTTCTGAAACAATTCATCCAGAATGTCATGTCCTGCTCTCGTATTTCGTATATTTGCCACAACTATGCGATATTTGTCTCACAGGCTCCTGTCTTGTATCTCTTCTCCGAGAAGTATGGCAGCATGGGCAGCGGCAAGTCGTGCTACCGGGATCCGGGGAGCGGAACAGGAGACATAGGTAAGTCCTATCTTGTGGCAGAACCTGATAGATGCAGGATGACCACCATGCTCTCCGCAGATCCCAACCTCCATCTCTGGCCGTGTCTGTCTTCCCCACTTTATCGCATGTTCCATAAGAAGCCCGACACCTTTTACATCCAAAACCTCGAAGGGATTGTCCTGAAGAATATGGCTCATATTATAGAGGGGAAGGAACTTGTTCTCTGCATCTTCACGCGAGAATGAGAAGGTTGCCTGGGTCAGGTCATTGGTGCCGAATGAGAAGAACTCGGCCTCTTCAGCGAGATTCTCGGCTCTCATGCAGGCACGGACCACCTCAAGCATGGAACCGAACCTGAAAGAAAGAGACACTGCATACTGCGTCTCCACCTCAGTTTGTATCTCTTCTACCCACTCTTTAACCCGTTTTAATTCCTGGGCTGTACATACCTGGGGTACCATGATCTGTGGGCATACCGGGAGCCCTTCAATCTGGCACTCAGCCGCTGCTTCAAGAACCGCCCGGATCTGCATGGTGTAGATCTCAGGGAAGGTGAGACCGAGACGGACACCCCGGTGCCCGAGCATGGGATTTATCTCGTGCAGACCCCTAACTTTCCGAAGCATTGCCTCCTTGTTCTTAATTACCTCATCTACGAGACCCGGGTCGGCAAATTTCTGTATCTGGGGATGGACATCCCGTGTCCGGTACAGGAAATCGACAGACTCGGAAAGGGTCTGGATTCCGAGCATGACCTTACGAAGGTTTCGCAGATTCTGAATCTCGTCGTTTAGTTGTTGTTCCTGTGGTAAAAATTCATGGATTGGAGGGTCGAGAAGACGGATGGTAACCGGCCGAAAATCCATTACTTTCAGTATGCCCTTGAAATCCTCACGCTGGATAGGGAGCAACCGGGAGAGGGCGTTCTTCCTGTCGTTTTCGTTCTCGGCGACGATCATCTCGACCATGATCGGGAGTCGGTCACTCGCGTTAAACATCCGTTCGGTCCGGCACAAGCCGATTCCCATGGCCCCATATGATACGGCGATCTCAGCGTCCTTTGGGGTATCAGCATTCGCCATAACTTTGAGACGTGCCATCTCATCTGCCCAGGAGAGAAGGAGTGAGAGTTCGGGAGAGAATGCTGCCTCGGTCATCGGAACCTGGCCCAGGTAGACTGACCCGGTGGATCCATCGATGGTTATCAGGGTTCCTTCATGAAACTCGACGTCACCGGCAGTTGCAGAGTTTCTTTGGTCATCAACAACAATCCCTCCTGCACCAGCTACGCAGGGTTTGCCCATACCCCGTGCCACCACTGCCGCATGTGAGGTCTTGCCTCCCCTGCTTGTGAGGATCCCCTGTGATGCGAAGAAACCATGGATATCCTCCGGCTTTGTCTCTTCCCTCACAAGGATAACCTTCTCTCCCTGCATTCCCCGTTGTTCTGCACGGTCAGCATTAAAAACAGCGATACCACAGGCAGCCCCTGGTGAGGCAGGAAGACCGTGCGCAATCGGTGTCACGGCCGCTTCCGGGTCGAGGTGTGGATAGATGAGTTGTTCAAGCATTTCCGGCTGAATACGAAGAAGGGCTGCCTTTTTATCGATGTATCCGGACTGTACCATCTCCACTGAAGTCCTGACAAGTGCTGTCGCGTTCATCTTTCCATTCCGTGTCTGAAGACAGTACAGAACTCCTTTCTCGATGGTAAACTCAAAATCCTGAACTTCCCGGTAATGGTCTTCTAACCTCCTTCGCAAAAGAAGCAGTTCCTGGTAGATTTCAGGCATCTCGTCTTGTAATGCCGCAATCGGCCGGGGAGTCCTGATACCGGCAACAACATCCTCGCCCTGGGCATTAACAAGGTACTCACCAAAGAGGACATTCTCTCCGGTTCCCGGATCCCGGGTAAAAGCTACTCCGGTAGCAGAATCATTGCCCATATTGCCAAACACCATCACAACGATATTGACCGCGGTACCGTTCGCCATATCCGGTGTTATTCCGAACTCTTTCCGATAATCAACGGCACGTTTCCCCATCCATGACAAAAACACGGCTTTTATCGCGATTTCGAGCTGCTCATACGGATCCTGGGGGAATGGTTGTTTTGTTTTTGCTAATACAATCTCCTGGTATCGCTGTGATATCTCTGCAAGATGGTCGGCAGAAAGGTCGGTATCATCGGTTATCCCGGCTGCACTCTTTACCTGCGAAAATTCGGTATCAAATGCGTCTTCCGGGATACCGAGGGCAATCTTTCCAAAAAGTTGGATAAACCGGCGATAGGAGTCATAGGCAAACCGCAGATTCCCTGTTTTTGTTATTAAACCCTGTAAGGTCTCTTTATTCAGGCCGAGATTGAGAATAGTATCCATCATCCCTGGCATCGAGAGTGCAGAGCCGGATCGAACTGATACAAAGAGGGGATTGTCCTGTCCTCCTAATGATTTTCCAGTCTCCTTCTCAAGCAGGGCGATGGCGGCACGAACCTGCTCCATAAGCCCGGGTGGGAGTGTCTGTTCTGGTTCCCCGAGAAAAGCAAGGCATGCCTCGGTACTAATAACAAATCCTGGGGGGACATGTAAGCCAATCTGTGTCATCTCGCATAAATTGGCACCTTTGCCTCCCAGGAGTCTCTTGTTCTTCCCGTCTCCTTCACGGAAGGAATAAACCCATTTTTTCATACCTCTCACTCTTTCCTGATTATCTCTCGTTTTATCGCCCTGATCAAATCATGGATCTGATAGGTATAGCCTTGGTATGATACCATATAATCCTTTCAATGAAAGCAGAGAGGTTCGTCTTTTCGGTTTATAATGAACAAAAGAAGTTCTAATCAGAGGGTAATCCCAAAAAACAGTATCGGTTCGCGATACATGGCAGATGACAGAACGGGAATCCCGATAGTGTATCGTTCCATATGAGTGCCCGGGTTTATAAAAAACGTTTGGGATGAGATGCGATACGGAAGTTTTTACCATACCGGTATCAGCCCGGGATTTGTTCCAGTCAGACACCGTCCCCCCTCCTGTGTGACAACGAAGGTATTCTCGATACCTACCATCCCGATACCAGAAATTCCTTTTTTTGGTTCGAGGGCGAGAACCATGCCTTCCTGCAGCGGTTCATCATACCCACGGGCGATGACTGGTATCTCGTCTATTACAAGCCCTATCCCGTGACCAAGAAATCCTACCGTTCGCTCTTTATAACCCATGAAATTCTCTAGGAATGCAGGATCCAGGTCCTGCATGATGGTATCATAGATAAAGGAAGGGGCTATCCCGGGTTTTAAGAGTGGTGCCATCTGGTTCTGGATATCCACGCACTGGTGATGTATTACAACAGCCTCATCGGGTAGAGGTTTTCCAAACATGTAGGTCATGGTCTTGTCGGTGTGATATCCGTTTACTCCACATCCGATATCAACAAAGACAAGATCTCCTTTCTGCAACTTTCTCTCCCTGCTTCCGATGATCGGTACTGCTGGAGACATCCCGCAGCACCCACCGGGACCATCAAAGCTGGTAGGGTATAACGAACTTTCTCCAAATCCGATCTGACCTAAAATCATCTCGGTATTAAACATCCCAAACCGTGAGACCCCATGATGCCCCTGCTCAACCATGACGGTGTAGAGATCCATGAGAAATGATGCTTCGTTTGTTCCTTCGGTCAGCAGGTCAGGAACAATCTCTTCAAGGACACGCCGGTGTATCTCTCCTGACTGTTCCATCCATCCACATTCATAAGGGCTTTTCACTGCTCTGATACGCGCTACCTGCCGATCTAATCCAGATACTCCGTTTGAGGGAAAATATTTCCTGAACCGATCGAGGAGTGCTACCGGTACAACCTCGGTCTCGATGTGGATGGTATGATAGGGTCCCTGATGTATGGCTGCAGCATCCCGAAAACTCTTCATGGGGCGGATGTCAGGAAAGGAGGACTCGTCCCGTGCACGCTCGATGCTTTTTCTAACCCAGAATACCGCATCACCGTCCCGCGGGATAAGAACCATGCCTTCCTGCATGGTTCCGGTGAAGTAATACTGATTAATCCTCCCCATAATGACTGCCAGTTCCCAGTCTGGGTAATCATTATCCATCTGCTGCCAAAACCGATGCATCCGGGAAGAGAGTTCAGCAGATGGAACAATAGTGTGCATTCCTTAAAATGCGACTTACATCTTTTTACCGGTGTTCATTACGGCCTCTTCGTTGTTATCATGATACAATCATAGCCTGGCATAAAGGCTTTAATCAATCAGGGAATCATCTGCACGATTTAAGTATATATTGTAGAGGAGTGACCTGCGTAAAGAGAAGAGTTTAGGTGCAGCACCCGGAAGATCCCCCGTCTCCGCAGCCACACTCCTCTTTTCCGGTTAAAGCACCCCGTATCATGGCATACGCACAACCGACCCCACTATCAACCTGAATTGCTGAGACCGGGCAGTTGCGTTCGCACGCTCCACATTCCATACAGGCTTCTTTCTTATCCAGTACAACAGATCCGGAACCGGAAATAAAAACACGGTGAGGACAGACCTCGATACATCTCCCACAGTTCACACACCGGTTCGGGTCATATATAAGGGTATTTTCCAGGTACGAGTTCCATCGGTTCATGATAGTATCACCAGTGAGAGGATTCCCATGCCTGCTGAAAGCAGAACTCCTCCAAGGAACAACCCTGCCATCGGCCTGATATACCGGTGGATCTCTTTCTTAACTCCTGATCGGGATGCAAATGGAGTAGATCCTGTGAAATTCAAGGCCAGGTAGGCGACAACAGCCGGGAAAACCAATAGTTCAGCAAGTGCCATTCCTGCCCTGATAATCATATCCCCGTTCTGACTGAGGAGGGTACCGACAGCACAGGGCAGAAAGATAATCCATCCGAGAAAGAAGCCCT
>CAZSDZ010000017.1:9310-51456 GCA_964605795.1 uncultured Methanoregulaceae archaeon | reverse complement strand
TGTTGGTGAAGGAGTCATACTCCCAGATGGCATGGTCACCGGTCGGGACGTTGCCGAATACCGTTGCAGCGGTATCATACCCTTCTGCAAGGGCTTTCGGGGTTGATATCATGTTCCAGCCCGGATACAGGGATATCTTGTCATAGATAGGGATCGGAGTTGGGGTGACGGTCGGGGTCGGCCCGATTCCGGTTACAACAATACAATCTACCTCTTGGTGAGTACTTGTTTCAGTTCCACGCATTGCAGTAAGCGTCACGGTGTAGGTTCCAGCATAGTCATAGATGTGGACAGGATTTTGGATACCGGCTGCAGTATCACCATCACCAAAGTCCCAGATCCACATGTTCGGATTACCGCTGGAGGTATCAACAAATTGAACCACAAGTGGTGCATCACCAATCACAGGCTGCCATCCACTAAATTCTGCAGGTTCCGGTCCATCTACAACCAACTGATAAGCATAGAAATCTGCATTGATGAGCGGTGCTCCGACACTGATGTACCCGTGCTTAGTTATCTCATCTGAGAGACCTGCGGAATTAGTGATCTTGAGCTGTACTGTATAAACACCATCGGTCTGGTAGGTATGCTCAGGATTCTGGTCATACGATGTACCACCGTCTCCAAAGGTCCAGCTCCAGGAGTTAAGCAGATCTCCTGATGACTTGTCAGTGAACTGGACCGTAAGCGGGCGTATTCCTTCCCGTGGTGAGCCGATGAACTCAGCGACCGGCTGGCCCTTGTCGACGATTGACAGGGTCAGATGGATGTACTTGTCATCGATGTACCCTGAGTTGAGGAAGTCAAGAAGTGCATCGCGGGCCTTCTCACCCTGGAAGTATCCGGGTCCCATAAGCGGGAATACCTTGCTCCATTCTGTCGGGTACGATGAGACCATCCATTTCCGGTTCTCGTCAATCGGGAGCGGATAGGTCGGATCCATCCAGGTGAGGTCATCCTCGCTCACGATATCGAACTGGTGGTTGTACATCGGGTGCTGGAGGATGATATCGTAGGTTCCCGGCTCAAGGGTACAGATGTCAACCGGCAGGCAGACCTTGTCAAAGCTGCCGTCTTTGAAGAGCGGAACCTTGGCATTGATGTACTTGTCATTGCCCACCTTGTCTTGTCCGAATATCCAGAGGTTGAGTTCACGGATGATTCCACCGTTTAAGTTATCATGCACGTACGGGAATCCTGATGCGATACCCTTGAGTGTGACCGCACAATCCTGGCAACAGCCGTCAGGACAGCAGTTAAACGGACGTTCGATGATAGACGGATCGATCTCTGCTTCGATTCCCGGCTCAAGGAAGGTTACTTCCATGCTGGTATAGGCTGCACAGTCACAGTCAAGACAGCAGGCCGATGTCTGCTTGCTTGATGCATAGACAGTATACGTTCCCGGAACAATCGGAACGGCCTCGGTCTTCCAGACAAACTTCCAGGTTCCGTCACTCTGGACCTTGACGACATTCATGGTCATCTCTTCCAGGCCTTCCCAGCAGGTCTCACATCCTGATATACATTCAGGCGGCGTCCCTGCGATGACATCCTTTGACGGATCGGCATGCTTGAGTGAGAGGAGATCATTTCCACACTTGTTCTGGCACGGACCGGTCATGAAGAGGTATACGAGACCGTCATCGGTGTTGAGCGGTACTTCGGTACTCGTTCCGATGATGGTGATATCGTTGCCAAGATAGAACGGGGAATCCTCGGCTGCCATAATCGTAAGAAGACCCTTGTTCACGGTTATCGATGAGTCGCCTACGGTATACTCCCCACCATAGGACTCAACACTCTGCACATGAATACGCCAGGTCCGGTCAGGAGCGTTCGTGGTATCAGTCTGGAACTCAATGGTCCGCTTCCCGGGGTTTGGATCGGTCTGTGCATCGGTTCTAATCTCTGCATAATACCTGACCCCGTTTTCTATGACACACTTTGCAGTTGGCTTGTCATCAGTAGGAACAAGATCCCGGATATCAGTATAGCCTTCACAGCATTCAGGTGAGAGGTTCTTGTTGGGCTGGTACTCGGTATCTCCAATCGGGAAGGTAGCCCCTGCCGGGTCATCAAAGAGAATGTCCCCGTTCTTTACCCCGTCCTGGTCTGCCCTGATAATGGGCGGCCGTTCACAATCCCCACCATCAAGCGTGAGCGTACCACAATCTCCAAGACCACCCTTATCAGATGCAGGAATGGGAGACCCAGGCTGACATTCCATGAGTGTGATGATATATTCCGTATCCGGACGGCCGTCAATGGTTACAAAGAACGAGTTCATCCGGGTTACGAGGGAGGGAGTAACTGATACCCCGACTGCGTCATCGGTAAGGGTCATGGACTGATCGACTGATACCGACTTCCCGACATCGGGATAGTTCTTCATCATGTTGTTGAGGTTTATCTCTGCACGGATAGCGTAAGGACCGTTGGCATACAACCGGGATCCTGCGTTGTCCCGGGCCGCCGTGTTCCATGCCGATGTCACCTGGTCGTTGTCAGGCCAGAACCAGGGATTGGTGGTAACCTCAAGGTTCTGAAGAGAGATGTCAGTATCTGCAACACCATGGTACGGTCCCCGGAGTGTCTGGTACTGGGTCTCGGTCTCATTGGCCTTGACCACCACGTTAACAAACCCGGTTACCGGGCACAAGGAGTAGATACCCCGTTCTGCAAGGACTGCATCCAGGTTATTGGCAGTCTTTATCTTGAAGTTTAAGAGATCACCGACAGGGATGGTGCTTCCTGAATTAACAATCGTTCCATGGGTCTGATCAAAGATCTGCAGTTCAATCTGGGGATCGTTAATATAGAATGCATAGTTCCCGACGGTAATCGGGGTTCCGGTATCCCAGGTGTACCATTGCCCAAGCTTGTCCTTAAATTTAGCAGGGTCGACAAAGAAGGCATACGGGTCATCAACCGTATAAATGGTATTGGGCTGATCGGTTGTGGGATCTGCATCCTCTTTGTACCAGGCTATCTTTGTTGCACCAGAAAGGCAGGCAGAGATATCCAGCTTCTCTTCCCCAAGGAAGATGTTCCCTTTCAGCGGGATGATATTTAAGAGCGGATTCGTGCTGTCTCCAAAGAGAAGTGTCATGGTCTTTGTAAGACCCGGTTCATAGGTCACCGGTATTGCAGGAGAGACCCCGTCAATGACGAGCTCAAACACGGTACCGGCATAGTACCCGTCAGGGAGCTGGATCATCAGATCATAGGTTCCAAGGGTGGTTACTGTCGTCTCTCCTACTTCAATACCGTCAATGTATGCCTGTATCATCGTTCCGACAGGTGCCGGCACACAATCGATAAAGACATCCCCCTGCAGGAATTCAGGGAGTTCCTGGGCTGCTGCAAACGGCGTCAGTAGGGCCAGTAACAGGAGCACCGGAATCAGTCGTAAAAATGTTGAATTCATCTCATCCCTCCAGTGTTGCATCAGCATTCATATCTATCATGTACCCGTATATCGGATACATGAGGGTATAATCGGTCTTGCCCCGCTCGACAGGACCCATCCAGTCCTGCTTGTTGCCATCATACCAGATGAGCTTGTCCCAGGCAGTGCCGAGTGACTTGAGTGCTTCTGATGCCGGGACCGGGACCGGGCCGGTGATGCCGATACCGTTCCAGCCGGTCTCTAATTTCCGTGAGTACGTGCCTTCCCAATCCTTGTACTCGAACACGACCTTGTTCTGGTCGTTGCGGTTGTACCAGATCTTGTACATGGTCTGGGGAACGAGAATGGTATCCTCGTCAATTGCCTCGTAGTCACCAAGTTCGTTGCTGTAGATATACGCCGGCTCTCCACCCCGGTCGATTCCTTCAAAGACTTCTGCCACGGTGTCTTTATCCTCATCGAGTGCTGCAGGAACCGAGAAGTGGTTCCACTTCGGATAGATGTTAAGCGTGTACCCGTCACCCGGTTCTCCTCCAATGGTGATATAATTCAGTTTCTCGGTTGTATTTGTACCACCGTTGTTTGCAACGGTGAGCGAGACGTTAAAGACACCGGGGAGCGTGTAGATATGAATCGGATTCTTCGTCGTTGATGTCCCGCCATCACCAAATGACCAGAGCCATGAGATTATCTCATCTCCGATGCTTGTGTCGGTAAAGTACACTTCTGCAGGGTACGAGGTGCTGTTTAAGGGATTTGCCGAAAACATGGCTGTCGGTCCGTCATTCATGATGACGATATCCTTTGTCACTGGTGTCCCGATGCCAAATGCATTACTAACAGTGAGCGTTACCGGGTAGGTTCCTGGCAGCGGATAGGAGTAGACCGGGCTTTGGAGCGAAGAAGTGTCTTCGTTTCCAAAGTCCCACATCCAGGAGGTCGGGTTACCGGTTGACTGATCAGTAAACTGGATCTCCTCATCAGGGTAAACACTAACCGGAACAAACGAGAAGTCAATGATCGGGACGTCGACGACCGTTATGCAATCCTTTATCATCGTGGTGTTTACCATCGTACCGTCATTGACCTCCAGGCTGACCGCATAGGTTCCCTTGGTCTCGTATACATATTCCGGATTCTTCAGGTTTGAGACCCCTCCATCACCAAAGGTCCAGTTCCAGCTAATCCCTGCCATATCAGAGGTATCGGTGAACTGAACCGAGAGAGGAGTGTTCCCGAGCGTGGGGACAGCCGAGAAACTGACCGGTTTTGGATTGGGGTCAGGGCTGTAGATATCACCGATAATTATCTGGTAGCCAGGTTCCGGTGTTTCGCCAATATCTCCGTTGTTCTCAACAGTCAGGTACACATGATAGGTTCCCGGTTCGGTGAACAGATGGCTTGGATTTTGTCTGGTACTTGTTGTGTTGTCGCCGAAATTCCATACCCATGAATAGATACCACCACCAGTGGATTCGTCAATGAAATTGATCTGGGCTGGATAGGTCTTGGTTATGTTCCTGCTTGCAGAGAAGAGTGCTTCGGGAGGATCATTTTTCACGAGAACATCCTGATAATAGGAATTACTCAAACCATACTGATTGCTAACTGTCAGGTTGATAGTATAAATCCCTGGTTTAGAATAAACGTGAGTTGGACTCTGAAGGTTTGTAGTTGCACCATCTCCAAAATTCCAATACCATGACGATGGATTATCTGACGTAAGATCAGTAAACTGGAAGGTGTCCCAAGTGAATCCTGAAGAAGGTTGAACTTCAAATCCAACTTCTGGACTTTTAATCACCGAGATATAGTTCCCTTTTTTCATTACCACAGGTTCATCAGTTCCTATAGTGACACTTAAAGTCACGGAATATGTAGCAGTTGGGAGATTTTCGTTTACATACTTATGAACTACAATCGGGTCAGGCCCTGATAATTGTGTACCATCCCCAAAATCCCATGCCCAAGTAGTAACATTCGATGAAGATGTACCAGTAAAGGTAACATTCAAAGGAGAGTTGCCAATTAGAGTATTTGCAGTAAAATCAACACTCCCTCCCTTCTCACATGCACCCCTTTTTATAGTGAAATGTAATGTTATAAATTTGTCATCAACGGTTTTCTCCATCTCTTCAAACTTTGAGAGGAATTTATTGGTTGGTTCTGAATTTGAACCATCAAACATAAATGATTTTGTCCATTGTACCGGATAGGATGAAACAACAAACTGTTTATAGGGTTCTGGTTCGTATATCCCATCTGTAATATATTTATCAGGGATAACATCATATCTTTCGTTTAAACCCATATTCTGTAGAATCACAGTATATTGCCCAGGATCCATTTCACAGAGTGTAATGTTATTTTTCTGAAATACGTCCTTATTAAGATCATACTTAAACTTACCATCACAATCTGTTGTTAGATAATCAAATAGTAACTTTTCTCCCCCTATACTACCTGATTCCGAAAAGATCCAAATTTGTAACTGTTTTGGGTTATTGTCTTCATTTAATTGCGATATTCCTTCCAATTCAATTTTTTCATTCCCTCCTTGTGAACCACATGATGGTCCGGGACAACAGCACCGTTCAACTTCAGAAGTGAGAGTTGCATCAAAACCAGGCCTTATAAGGGTAATTGGAAATCGTTTCAATGTCAGATTCTCCTTTCCACAAGGACCACATTCATAAAGCCCTTTTATACCACAGGGAACACTTGATCCACATGCTGAACATATATTTTCATTCTCAAAGGGAGCTACTGATGACATCACAATCTCATAAGTAGCAGCATCACTAGTGAGAGATATGGGAAGTGTTGAGAGATCCCAGGAATATTCTGTTGGAAACTTTCCATCGGGATTGGTATAAACGATAAATGGATCTTTATCGGCAAGGGAGGTAGCCATCAGATTAATCCCACAGGCAGGCAAATCATTGCCAGTCAGCCACATATACGATGTATCGCTATCTGTGTTAGTACCATTAATTTTGATGGTTTCAGTGATGTTTGCATGAAAAGGCTGGGGAATCGTAACATAATCGCCATTCTCATACTTTTTTAAATTTATATCCACCTCTCCATACTGAACATTCAGATTACCTACAGCCCAATCAGTATCACCTACGTTTTGTTTATCCCGCTGAATATGGAAGAGATAACTTCCGTCACCCACACTCGTATCGATAGTAAATCGAACAGGTGTTCGATATAGCCATCTTGTACATGCATCTGGCGTCCCCTCCAAACAAATAAAGGGTTCCCAATCAGAAGAAGATACCGTTAATCTGGCATAGTAATGTTTTCCATCAAACGGGATATCCCATTCTCCATCAGAGGGATAATTTACCCCATTTGGAACAAGATCGCTAAACCGAGAATTAAGACATTCGCAACGAGGAAAAACCTCAGTATATCCGATCACATTTTCTGTAGGAAGATCAAAGGTCACCCGGGGATCATTAGAAGAGAACAAGGGTGGCCTATTACAGACCTCTCCGGTTAAGGTAAGAGGACAACCTATATAACCAATTATATAAGACCCTTCATATGGGTAATACTCATAAATATAACCTAAATATTCTCCTCCGATAGTATTAAACGTCTTATCATCAGCCCATCTTTTTGCAGGTACATCAGGTAAACTACCGTCATAATTTGCAATGTTAAATACTAAAGCGGTCGCACCCTGACTAACCACGAGAAGGGATATTAGAAATCCGATCCAAAGCCAATAATTTTTTTGAATCCATATATATGACATAATTACACCTCATTATCCATCGACAGTAATCCACCCCTGGATTTTTGAGCTCGCTACAGTGTTGACAACCTCAAGTTGAATAAGGTATTGACCTTTTCGTGTATAGGTATGAACAGGATTTTGTTCCCCCGAAACTGTACCATCACCAAATTCCCATGCCCACAGATAAATTCCAAGTCCCTTTGATGTATCAGTAAAGTCCACAGTCAAAGTACTTGGATTAATCAGATAGGTAAATGCCGCTGTTGGATTAATCGGTTCAGAGATTAGTTCAGGAGATTTATACCCTGCAATTATAGGTATTTGATGAATAACACTTTTTGATAAACCTAACTGTGAAACAGTTAAATTAACCGAATAATTCCCTACTTCTTTAAACCGGTGTGTCGGATTTTGTTCAGTACTAACTGCTCCATCACCAAAATCCCATAGCAGTAGTGGATCGGGATTGCCTGATTGCAATTTTGTTGTATTGGTGAATTTCACAAGATAACAGCAGGTTGGATCTGATAATAAATACTCCCAATAATAATTAGGGAGAATTTCTGGACCGACAACAATTGGATCATCTAAAGAATCTAATGCAACGGAGCCATCATAAAGTTTGCATTGCACTGAAACATAATATATCCCTGGTCTTTGATAGACATGTTCTGTCTTTTTACCAGTCCCAATAAACTTATTACCAAATTCATCAGAATCTCCAAAATCCCAAGACCATTCTTGGATGAATTTATCAGATTCTTCTGAACCTCTACCATTAACAGATGCATTCGTTGAAAAAATCACACTACAAGGTGCATATCCACCTAATCTGGAAGGAAAAATTTCCCCAATTTCTAAAGAGCTTTGAACATTAATATAATCCTGTTTAACCATCTTTAACCACTCTCCGTTAATATTAGATGCACGGAGAGTGACGGTATACCATCCAGGAGTACTATAAGTATGATTTGGGCTTTGTAAGGATGACGTAGAACCATCACCAAAGTCCCATTGCCAGGAATCAACCCATGCCTGAGATGATGTATCAAAAAATTGCACCAATAAAGGAGACTCACCAGTTAGTGGAGTTGCAGTGAAATCAATATTGGGGGCCTGCAATTCAACATTCTTCTCTGCTGTTATGGTTTTTCCAATATCAGGATAATTTTCCATCATATTGTTTACATTGCATTCAGCCCAGATAGTATAGCCACCAGCATTATAATATCGTACATTACTGGGATCAATTGCACCGGTATTCCAACCATCATCTGAAGGAAGGGTTGAGTGATCATCGCCTTCACCAATCCAGTACCATTCAAATTCTGAAACTGGTAAACTGATAAGCTCATGCTCCAGATTATTTGCACCGTAGAGCATTGTATAAGTGGAACCATCCTGATAGTTCACGATAATATCGACAATACCATCTCCATCATAGAGATTCCTTTCAACAATTTCATCAAGATTTGTTTCAATTAAAAAATTACCAAAATGATCCAGAGGGATTATACCATTGGTAACATCCAAATGAGAAGTGCCATCGTAAATTTTTATGTCAATAGATGGTTCATCTACGATAAAAGCTACAATAGGATCCGTGATTATTGGATACTGATACCAGTTTCCAGTCTGACCAACAAAGTCTGCTGGTGCGACATAGAAATCATATGCATCTTCAATACTTATGACATCACTAGGAACGTCTATGCTGGGATCTAATTCTGGGGACCACCATGCAATCTGGGTTGCACCATCAAGTGCTTCAGATATATCCAGTCCCTCTTCTCCAATGAACACACAATCACCGGGATAGATGATGTTCGTAACTGCAGTTGTTGGCAAAACAAGAAAGGTGATTGCAATAAAAAAAAACACCACCAAATTAAATTTCTCATTCATATGTTGCCACCACCAATACAGCCCATTTGCTTAATTATCTTTTTATCTGCTGGTTTGGATCTAAATATCTCCAAAAAAGCAGGTATAACCTGAACATAAAAAAATTGAATGTTGAATATTCCAGACATCCACTTTATCATGCTCTTTATGACTTTTACATCCTTCATCATTTCTCCCATCATTCTCCAGACTTGTTCTTCCTGAGTCATCATTGAAGGAACCAGAACCCGGCAATGCACCATTGAATGGGTTAACATTGATTAAAGGCAAACGATCGTATATGTACGTCTGTTTCTTTCCAAACAATACATATTAATCACCTGCTTGTAATCTGACCCCCTCTCATTGACAATAACCAACTTATATATTATTAATAATATAAATTTTTCTATAAATTTGCGTTTTTCTTTCCATTTTTTAATTCATCATCTGTTTGTCGACGCATGTCAAATATCTCAACACGCCTTCTTTAGAAAAAATTCTTAATTAAAATTTAGTAAATATCTCGTTTAATTTTAATTTTAACTAAAAAATGACGGTTTTTTTTAAACGTCACAATTTAATTTTATTTAGGATGTTATTCTGTATTTTTCTTTGGTTCAAAAAAATAACCTAACCCTCGCGGAATCATAATGAATTATTTTGCTTGTCTAAAGGGCGAGACCTGTTCCTGCCCGCAATTCAACGTATTATATATACCTACATCCAGAGAGATAAATTAAAACGCAATATTCATTTAATTTCTTTAATAAGACGCAATATCCAGAGCATTATTAAAAAATTTAGAGAGAAAATTCAATTTGATACTATCTAACCAACTATGATCGTTTTACTCATCGTATTTGAGGAAACCAAATTTCTGGCTGTATGATAAATGAGATAATTCCCAGTTCTCGCATAGGTATGCACCGGATCCTTCTCATACGAGACACTATAATCACCGAAATTCCAGAACCAGGATGAGATACCAAAACCGGTCGAGATATCAGTAAACTGCACGACCCGTGGATTCTCTCCAGCCTCTGATGTAAACGAAGCAATAACAGCAGTCGGGAATGCCTCGATATACCCGGGCTTTGTTATCGTGTCACTCTTCCCATCTGCTCCCCGGACCGTGAGGGAAACATCATATACCCCTGCACCGGCATAGGTATGCACCGGGCTTCGTTCGGAAGATGAAAAACCGTCTCCGAAATCCCAGTTCCAGGCAAGCGGATTTCCTGAACTCATATCAAGGAACTGCACCTGCAGGGGGATAAAGCCGGATAAGGGTTCTGCTGTGAAGTTTGCAGAGACCGCATACGGATCACTAATTCTGATATATCCCGGACCCTTATCAGCAACAGAGATCCCGTTCTCGTTCGCAACGGTGAGTTTTACCAGGTAGGATCCGACCGTCTCATACCTGTGCCACGGATTTTTGTCATGATTTATTGCAGAACCATCACCGAAATCCCAGGTATACGAGAGATCCTCCCCCATCGACTGGTCAATAAACGAGACGTTTAAGGGAGCCGGGCCATACCGGGGAGTTGCAGCATAGTCTGCTGCCGGCGGGGAAGGCTCACGGACGACAATCTCCTGAAGAACGCTGTCACTCCACAGGCGGTCAGACACGGTCTGGTTCACCGTCCATGTCCCGGCCTCCTCGAGAATGAGAATTGGAGAGACCGAGGTGGTCGTGTACTGAACTACCCCGTCACGGGCAAACGTCCAGAGAAAGGACCGGGACGGGGAACCCCGGGACTGGTCAATAAGAGAGACCGAGAGCGGTGCCTCTCCTTCGTACACCGATGCGGTAAACCCGGCGGCAAGTTCTGATGCAATGACCTCGATATAACCCGGACCTTTCTCAGCAACCGATATTCCATGCTCATTGGAAGCGATCATCCTGACCGCATAGGATCCCGGAGTCGAGTAGGTATGCATTGGATTTCTATCATGACCAAGAGGTGTCCCGTCTCCGAAATCCCAGGTATACGAGATATTATACCCATCAGACTGGTCAATAAACGAGACATTGAACGGTACCGGACCAAAGAGAGGAGTTGCGGTAAATGCCGCAAACGGCGGGAGCGGATCGTAGGCCCTGATAATCATGCTCGCATGGTCATTTAAGGAACCGGACGTGACCGTCTGGTTTACTATCCAGGTTCCGGCCTCCTCGAGGATGAGAATCGGAGACGGGGATGTCGTTGTGTGGTAGATCTCACCGTCCCGCTCAAACGTATAGAGATACGTCCGGTCATCGGGTCCCCGTGACTGGTCAATAAGAGAGACCGGGAACGGAACCTCTCCTTCAGCCACCGGGATCGTGAATCCTGCAGTGATAGTGCGGGTCGCAACCGAGATATAATCCTCCTTTATTGTCGAATTGGTTCTTTTCTGCCAGTCTGTCACGGTGAGCGATATGGAGTAGGTTCCCTCGGTATAGGTATACACCGGGTTTGTATCGGTTGAGTCAGTGGTGCCGTCCCCGTTTAAATCCCATGCATAGGTCAGGTCGGCACCGGTCGAGAGTGAGAGAAACGAGACAGTGAGCGGATCATAACCTGCAACAGGCGTTGCCGCAAAGTCTGCTATCGGCGGGGACGGATCGCTGACTGAGATATAATCACTGATTGAGATGGTGGCATTATTCTCAGGGGTACCACTCCAGATCGTAAGTTGGGGTGAATATGATCCGGGAGTTACATAACGGTGAACAGGATTCTCGTCATCCGAAGTATCACCATCACCAAAGGTCCAGTTCCAGCCATCGATAGTACCACTGCTCTGATCAATAAACGATACGGTGAGCGGGGCGTCTCCTGCAACCGGTACCGCAGAGAAGAGCGGGGAGAGATCATCTGCTCCTGCGGTACCGACAATACTGAGGATTATAATAATGATAGCTGCACTTTTTAACATGCAGGTTTGTGATCTCGTACTACTCCATTGTGTCTGTTTCATCATCCTTCCCCCGTAACACTGATATAATTGTACCGGATTAGGCGGTTACTCTTCTCCCCTGTTGTCGCAGTCAGCCTCACCGTGTACGTTCCTGGTTTCGTATAGGTATGGGTGGCGTTCCTGACACCTGATATCGTACCGTCACCAAAGTACCAGGACCAGGTATCAGGTAGTACCTGTGCTGTTGCATTGAACTGAATGGCAAGCGGAGCTACCCCTGATGTTACATTTGCATAAAACCAGAGCGGCAGGGATCCTGCTTTAATATACCCGGTCTTCTCACAACTGTCTGATCCCAGGTATCCTGATACCGTCAGGTTTACCGAGTACGTCCCGGGATCCTGGTAGCGATGAACCGGATTCTTATCAGTTGATGTCCCGCCGTCACCAAACTTCCAGAGCCATGATGAGATTAAACCGGTTGAGAAATCACGGAAAGAGACATCAACGGGAGCCGCAAACTCCCGAGGTGATGCATCAAAAGCTGCTACCGGTTCATCGTAACCCGTGACCGAAAGAGCTCCATTATGAATCGTGGGATCGACAGGCCAGAGGTTCTCATCGGTTATATTAAAAACAACCGGGACAATCCCGGCTGCACAGCACCCGTCTGCGAGATAGGTGACCGAGAGAAGTGGTATCTCCGGGGCAGACCCTTCCCGGCTGCAGGTTGCATTCACCACGACCGACTGATCAGAGATAACGATATTCCCGGTAACACCCGGGGGAAACTGTGCTCCCGTAATCCTGGCTACACCCGGAGTATCTAAAGAGACCGTCATGTTGTAATAAAAAAGACCGTCATTCATCGGTGCAAGAGTAATCATCCCGGTTCCGGTCTTTTCTTTCTCTATCGTAACATCAGCTGCAGTAACGATGGGGCGGTTGCTGTCAAACGAGTACGGGATGAGAGCATATTCGTCTATACTCTCATCAATAAAAGGTTGAACCGCTAAAAACCCGACCGGGGGATATGTATCGGTCGAAATCGGGATGACCATGAGTTCTTCATCTGCTGAGGTGATATTTCCGCCAATAAAGAGAGGGAGTAACTGGTGTCCAAGACCTTCCTCATCCATCCTGGCCGTCATAAAGGAGTATTGGGAGCCGGGCAGCTCACCGATTAAAAAATGCTGATACGGCTCAGATACAGGAAAATCGATATTGGTATACTCGATATAACCCTCACCAAGACCGCTATCGGTCTGTATCTCACCGGCAAGGTACCCGTACATATTTTCCCCGGAATCATATACTAATGCGAGAAACAGGTCAAATACCATATCGGTATTCACTTCTGAGAAGCGAACATTGACATCACTACTATCTGCATACAGCCGCTCGGGGGTGATCGTCGAGGATGGATCCGCTCCAGCCGGCGGGATAACCAGTACGAAAAAGAGAAGAAAGAGAAGACATATTACACCAGGGGTATTTTTTTGTACCTGGTGCAGGATAAAATTATTTTTGCTATGCCTGCCTGCAATGCCAGGGGAACGGAATAATAAACGATTTCCGGGATTTTTCATAGATAATTCCTCATTGATACTCTTTTTACACACGTTTGAAAATTATCGGATTAATGAGAGAATAGTCATCAATAATCTAATATCAATTTATTCATATATGAATAGTAAGATACAACCAAATTAAACTTAATACTTTCCTTCCCGATTGAGTTGAACCGGTTCGGAGAATCTCACCACTTTGATAGGCCTTTGAGAAGATATTGAACTGGTCAGAGAGCAGGATGCGGGCCTTCCAGATCTTTTATACTAACCCGATTATTCGAAATTCCAGCAGGTATGGCAGATATTCAGATAGGATTGTGAATTGGGGATTTATATGCAAATCGAATGTCTTTGTTGGTGCCAGAAGAGAACCATATAAGGGGTGTTGTCTTTCTCATACACGGCTTTGTCGATTTACATATACGACAAGTGGCGACGGACGTAACTGTCGTGTTACTGAGGGATAGTACGAGATTGAAGGAAATGACTTCTTGTCAGGTCCTGTATACCAAAAGATACATCTTGAGATGACAAACTGGGGAGATACGTATGGGAAGGATATCCAGCTGACGCTCATATTCCGGTTTAAAGGAAGGGAGATATTCCAAGATGTTGTGTATTTCGGTGACATACCGACAGGATATACACGATCAAAAAATATCATCGTAAAACTCGATATCAATGATTATGAACTCGATGAACTGCAACAGAACAGTGACCTTCTTGAGTGGGAGTATGGAGATCCTGTAGTGAACGGGAGGATATTAGAGAACTCGTGAGAACGCAGTGGTTATCAAACTTCCTGTCCATCTATCTTCATGATCCTTTCCAGTTACTCAAAGCATATACCTATTACATGACATATCTCAATGCAATTCTGTTTATGAATATATCAGAGTCAATCATCTTCAATCATCCTTTTTCAAGATTAAGGCATAAATTCTTCCCATGCAAATACGTATAGGATTGTGAATATTATTCCAAAAATTACTATCTAAAGAGGATTATCTTCATGGTTAGCGAAGCAGTAAAACAGGTTATGGATATTTTTTATCCAATTCAGGATTACGATGAAGCAATTTCAACTATTGTCCTGGAATGGCTGGATATTCGAATAGCCCATATAGAAGATAATATTAGAGCATATGAACGGAAATACGGGATGAGTTTTATTGATTTCAATAAAAAAATAAAATCAACCAAACCTGATTTTGAAGAGGAGGATGATTGGATAGACTGGGGAGATGCCATAGATCTTGTCCAAAATCTCTTAAAAATCAGGAGTGATGCCATATCTCAATTATCGAAACAATAACCCTCTGTCAGGAATGCACTCTTGTTAGAAAATTGGTTGTAAAAGAAATTTTTCAGTTGCCAAATGATGAAAAATTGTATGCTATCGCATATTTTTCTGATAACTCACACCTTTTTATTCGTGAACGGTATCATAAACGTACTCTAATCAAGTACTCATATCATTTTATTCATGAGTCAGACGTTCACAGATGGGATAATGTTCCTCATCATCCTTATATTGCAACATTTCCCTACCATTATCATCTCAATGAAGTAATTTATAATTCTGTTCCTATGAATATAGGCCGTGTTAAAGAGAATTTCTGCAATTAAAAATCAATAAGGCAGAGATTCAAATCCGATAGAAAAAATTGATAATTTGTGACTATTGTTTTTATGGGATAGAGTTTTTCATGCAAACCTGTGAAATTAGATAGTCTGAATTTTATAGCGTGATTTGCTGTATATTCCGATCAGATCTGAACAGTAAATCCGGCAAAATTAAACACTGCTTCCGCTAAGGTTGAACAGTGTGTCCGCTAAAACTGAACACCCTTTCCGCTCATATTGAACAGTCCCATACTCTTCCTCTTACAAATTTAAAGTTAGAAATCATCCCTTCTTTTAACCGTCTTTACAGGTTCTAATGGGGGCTGCCGCCCCCAAACCCCTGCATTATGAATATTCCTCCCCCCTAAAGGGGGTCGTCGCGACGCCTCGTCGGGTCGCGACTAGGCAAGGATGTTTATTGATTGCATGTAAGTCCCATATCATTCTTTAATCTTATCTAGATTAACAATGCAGAGGCTCTTATCTGTCTATAGCGGTGTAGATCTACTCATTTAGGTTGAATTAAATTCCGCTTAATTTGCAGATTTTACACCGCAAGAAAAATATAGATTTTATTTTTCATTTGTGAATTAAAACTGTTCAATACCAGTGGAAGAGGTGTTCAGGATCAAACGGAAACACTGTTCAGTTTTAGCGGAAAGGGTGTTCAGGATCAAACGGAAAGGGTGTTCAATTGGAGCGGAATATACAATTTGCATAAGAAGGGTCAGATTCAATTTATTCCTTCATGAAATAATAGAAATCCCTCTGTTAATAAAATAGCACAGATAATCCGGAAATTCTTCTAAAATGCGCATCCCTGGTTAAAATCGCCTGATTATGGGCAATACAAATAGCTGCAATAAGTTCATCAAAATCCCCAACAGGTTCACCTTTTAAAAGACAATCTGAAGATATTTTTCCAAATACCTCCTTTACCTCCTGATCAATAGAAAGTACCGTAAGAGCACTTAAAATTGCATCAACCTGCCTTTTGTTCTGCTCAACCTGTGATGAACAATAGATGCCTTTGATCAATTCAAGAGAATTAACAACAGTTGTATACAATTCCTCATCTTGTTCTTCATATTCCAAAATCCTGCTGATTGCTGCCGGATCCTTCCTGATGAGATCGATGAGAAATGAAGTATCCAGAACCGTCATGATAAATCGACCTTACGCATGACCCCTGTTCGCATATCATCTGAAATTTTTTTTATATGATCTGCCAGATCGGGATTGGGATCATAATCAACGAGAATTTCTGATAATTTTCTTTTTTCAGGAATGATTCTCAGGATAAGATCTGAAAAACTCTCAGTTTCACTTTTTTTAAACATTTTCAGGCGATCATATGCATCAACAGTAATGGTAATAGTTTTGTAGCCATATGTGTATGTCCACACATACACATAATAAACTTTTGATCTCACCTGTGTCGGCGAAGTAACTTATCTGGCAGTAATGAGGGCATACACATTCGATATTACAAAACTGGACAATTATAAAAGGTAATGTCAGTATTACCCTGAAAACGTGTAATTCCTTTGCCTAATCCCATCAGGTATCAGTTCTCATATGAAATGGTTCTGGCTTTTTTTGGAGAACGAAAACGCATAAGCCAAAGAATAACCCCGATTCTGAACGCAGTAAAGATAATGTCGAACTCATAATCTCATTTTCCCATGATTGAAGGGGTTTAAATGTGAGGATCCATAGGAAAACAGCAGGGAAAGTTATTTTTTGCATAGAATTATTGCATCACTTTATGGGCCTTGTTTGCGGCCCATTAATCCAGGAAGTTTCCGGACCTGACTATTTCTCCTTATCATTACCATGGATTGCATCAGCGTCCGTTGAGAGATTCGCATTTATGAGAGGAAATCAGATTTAAAGCAGATATAGGGGTTTTTGGGATCGTTACTATCTGGTGCCAAAAGAATCATCAGTTTGAGGCCTGTTTTACAAAATAAACCCGGATTAACCTGTTGAAATGTTTCAAATAATCACCACCGGCATTTCAAAGGACGGTCTGCTCAATCTTTTTATTTCAGATAGTCCCGTTTTTCTATCCTGGATTCCCTTTTCTTTACATGTGTGACGAATGTATCAGGCATATCAATACTACAATTCCTATCCGTGAACATTCGTATCTGACTGTTCCTCACAAAGAAGAGCGATGAAAGTTTCAGTGATGTAAACGAATCGGATCATACAGAGAAGTTCTCCTGATAGCCGTTCCTATGCTGACGGGTTTGCTGATTCACCATATTGAGGACCAAAAAAGTCTGACCAAAACGGGATGAAAAAATCGAAGGAGTGATTATCCAAAGGATTATCTGGTTTCTCAATAATATATGAGTTATTGGAGGTGTAATAGCATGACTGATAAGAAATTCAATCCTGAAGAAGTCATCGGGAAACCCTACAGAAGAGGGATGCTACCCTATGGAGGGGGAGTTACCCAAGGCAGGATCTCATTTGCTGTCAGTGAAGAGGAGTACCTGGAAGATATGAAGCGTCTCCGAACGATTTTAAACACCCCCTCTGATCGCTAAACGATTCTATTGGAGCACATGAACCATCCAACCATTTTCATTGATACATCAATCTTCTTTACCTGCACTGAAGATATGCGGTCCAGAACCGTTATGCAGCATGCCAAAATGCCGGTTATGCTATTCAAACCTCCATCTCGGTTCTTGGTGAAGCTTTTATCCAGATGCATGAGCAAAAAAAGCGCTTGATTATATCACCAGTATGAATCAGCTTCTTGATGAATGGAACATAACCGTTCTTTTCCCAAATGATTCTGTCCGGATCCTCTGCTTTAGGATGGGAGAGGAGATTGACACCCGGATGATCCGTGAGCCTGTCGATCACACGCACCTTGCTTATGCGATAGCGTATCACTCAGACTATTTTCTGACTTCAGACAAAAACCAGGATCCGCTACAAAATTCCATCCTCTCTTGAGGAGATCGGGTTCTCTAAACCCACCTGTAAGCCCCTCGAAGAATTCAGGAATGAAATGCTCATGAAGGTGTGTGATATTTCGAATGCATATGAACCATAAGAAAGGAAACCCGAGAAAAAAGCCGATACGAATGAGAGAGAATCGCTCATCGACTTGTCTCCTGCACTTAGGATCTTTTGCTCATGGCCATCACAAAGAGATCATACCCTTGGGTGACTGATATCTACAACCAGTGCCGATGAATGGTTCCTGCCGTTTTGGAGGCATCTGATTGACGATTTATCTCAAGATACGGGAGCATCAAAGGAAAGAACCTCAAAAACTCCCTCTGCCTGATTGAGGATATCATCGGGAAGCCATCACTCACCAAAAGCCCAAACTCCCGGATAAGTACCATAGGCCGGTATCTCTTCACCCCCGGGATCCTTGACTGCCTCCCCACAACCGAGCAGGAGTATCGACGATGAGATCCACCTAACTGATGCAATCAGGCTCCTGAATGATCAGCAGGAATCTATGCCAATGAGTGTTCTGGGAGGGGGTATGATACCAGAAATCGGATAACGTACATTGAGACTATCGTAGATAAGGCACTAAAGTAGGATGATCTACAGAATCCGGGAGATAATCAGATGAAAAGAATGCCGATAGCATTTATGCCGAGGGTGTCCAAACCCGGCGGATGAGATTATGACAATATTTACGATCCATAAAAGATTAAGGAATTAAATGAACCACTCTGATACTACGTAACAATAACGACTGATTCAATGTGTACTAAAAAATATCCCGGTTTTTAAAAGTGTCGATGTATGAGAAATATTTCAACCGTTATAGGATAAGAGATTAAAAAGAGACGGAATTTTAAACCTGAATGCCTGCTTTGACAAGGGCATCCTCGATAGAAGTGAGTTTCTTTTTTATCTCCTTGAATTCCTCGTCGAGATATCTCCCGGTATCTCTTCTCAGCCCGACAATCTCTTCTTTTGTCTCTTTTCCAATATCAAGCATCTGACCCTGCATATCAAGCACCTGATCCTGTTTATCAAGCATCTGGTCCTGTTTATCAAGCATCTGATCCTGCTTGTCAAGCATCTGGTCCTGTTTATCAAGCATCTGATCCTGCTTGTCAAGCATCTGATCCTGTTTATCGAGCATCTGATCCTGCTTATCGAGCATCAAATATTGCAGTTTGAGACTCTGATCCATCTTAAGATCCATGCTATGAAGAACATTTCCGGCATAATCCATCCGTTCGAATGTCTCTTCCTGAATATCTCCACGAATGATCTCAAAGCTGCTGTAGGCTCCGGTTGGTTCTTCCCAGTTGATGGTAAAAGACTGGACTGCTATTGGTCTTTTAATGATATTTATCTCAGGGATCAGATCCAAAAGATCGCTCTCTTTCCCTTCTGCAACGATCTCAACCTCGCCGGTATCAAGATTTTTTACATATCCATAGATATCTTTTCCGAATGTCTCGTTGAACACATGCTCCCGATATCCCACTTTCTGAACACGCCCTTTGGCAATGGCGACAAACCGTTTCATCTCAGGATACAATAGGGGGTAGAGTTAAAATAGTTTTTTCTGATCTGATCTCGATACAGCAAGGTATCAAAACAATCTCCTTCCTCATCATTATGGAGAATATATCCGTACCCATTCGTTTGTCCCAACCTTTTTAATCGGCACCAGAATTGTTTTTTCCCGTCTTCTTTTTTCTTCCATCCGGGGATTTTTCCAAATCCTGCCCATCCCCAAAAACCAGCTGTTCAACATAGAGCGGTCCTGCAAGATATGCCGGATACAGCAGATCAGAGAGATTTTTTCTTCCGATAAAAAACGGAGATGGTCCGAGCATGCGAAGCAGGGCATCCGGTACCTCGGGTTTCGTGGTCAAGTCGACTGAAAAATCATCTAATGACCCTCGGATAGAATAAAACCCATCTGGTGAGGGGAGAGAAACAGCCTCAGTCTCAGTTATCTGTTCTGCATCATGGGATACCTCCTCATCAGACAAACCTCTCTGTTCACGTAAGGCAAGAAGGAGATCATCCTTGTTTTTTCCCCGCATGGCAAAAAGCAGAAACGGTTCATCATCAAACTGTTCAGCGAGGATATAATACACCGCAGCAATATGCTTACAGGGATTTGCATAATCAGGACAGGAACAGGTTGCAGTCAGATCATTGCGATTTTTAGGAAAGAGAGACAATCCAACCGGCTCCACTATCCCTTCAATCTCGGTTGGCATCTCTCCTGCAAGCATCTGTGCAGAATATAACGCCTGTTCTCCAATCAGACTGATGACCTTCCTCCACTGGTTCTCGTCCCATCGTTTTAGTCTGATAGTGATATCATAGGGCTTGGGTCGTGTCCCCTGGACCTTTGCGTGCACCACTCCATCAATTATCTCTAGATTCATCACCTGACCTTTCCGGGCATATGACCTTCCCCGCTGGAGCCTGCTGTCCATGCCCTGGGCATGCAACGCCTCTAAAAATTTCTGTGACCACCAGTGTTCACCGATGGTTCCCCGCTTACTCTTAAGCACAATCCCGTCTTGTACCGAACGGGGCGAAGCCTTTGGATAATAGTACCAGCTCAATCACTCACCTCCAATCAGTTCATCACGCAGGGTGAATAATTCCTTTAATTCATCATTCGAGAGGGAAGTGACCCAATCCTCGCCGGTTCCGATGATACTGCCTGCAAGTGACCGTTTCTTCTCCATCATCGTATCTATTCTCTCCTCAATGGTCCCGGTGCTGATAAGCAGGTGAACCGAGACATTTTTTTTCTGCCCTATCCGGTATGCCCTATCCGTAGCCTGGTCCTCAACTGCCGGGTTCCACCACCGATCGAGGTGGAACACATGGCTTGCCCGGGTCAGATTAAGCCCGACACCACCTGCTTTTAAGGAGAGAAGGAAGATACGCGGACCTTGGGGATGGGAGAACCGTAATACCATCTCTTCACGAGCAGCTCTCGGGGTTTTCCCGGAAAGAAAGAGCACCTCTTCATGAAACGTCTCCCTGATACAGCGAACCAGCCGTTCTCCATACCCGGGGAACTGGGTGAACAGGATGGCTGCATCACCAGCCATAACTACATCTTCAAGTAACGAGAAGAGAAGTCCGATCTTTCCCGAACGTTCAGGGGTCAGGTTCCCGTCATCGAGGAATGCATCGGGGTGGTTGCATATCTGCTTGAGTCGAAGGAGAGCCGTTAATATGATTGCACGCCTGGCAATACCTTGTGCATCAGTAACCTCGGTAAGAACCCCATCAACCATCGTCTGATATAATGTCGCCTGTTCAGGCGTGAGTGTACAGTACCGTTTCATGATGTTCTTTAGAGGAAGATCAGCGATAATAGACCGGTCAGTTTTTACTCTCCGAAGAACGAACGGATGAATCAGTTTTTTTAACCTGACTGAAGCCTCTTTGTCCTGATACTTCTCGATAGGCCTGCTGTATACTTTCTGAAATGGTTTCTCTCCGCCAAGATAACCAGGATTTAAAAATTCCATGATAGACCACAGTTCGGTTAAGCGGTTCTCAACCGGAGTTCCGGTTAGTGCCACCTTTCTTTTACCGCTAAGCGACCTGACTGCTTTGGCCTGCAGGGTAGCCGAATTCTTGATATTCTGTGCCTCGTCAAGAACGATAAGATCCCATACCACAGAAGTAAACAACTCCTGGTCCCGGTGAATCATCTGGTAGGTAGAAAGAATCATGTCACATTTTAAAACTTTTTTGGAGAAGAGGTCAGGCTTTGTCCTGCAGGCACCATGATGAACATGAATTGATAAACTGGGAGCAAATCGTGCTATTTCATGTTGCCAGTTCGAGAGAAGCGTCATGGGACAGACTAAAAAGACAGGACCGTCCATACCCTGCTTTCGTGCCGCAAGAATATAGGCGATTAACTGGACCGTCTTTCCAAGCCCCATATCATCTGCAAGGCATGCACCAAGCCCGAGCCTGCCAAGGTACATTAGCCAGGAGAGGCCGGTCTTCTGGTACGGCCTGAGTACTCCTTTAAATGTCTCTGGAACGGTAACCTCCTCTATCTGTCCCGATACCCCTGTCCCGAGGAGAGAAGAGAAGATAGTACTCGTGTCTGAATCTTTTCCCGTAACGTGTACTGATACACCAGTCTCATCGGTACCAGCCAGTCCAAGACGTAATGCATCAATTGCTGGTATCCGGTTATCGTGGTACCGCTTCTGAAAGGTCTCGATCGCTTTTTGTATCTCCTGTGCATTAAAAACAACCCATTTTCCACCGACATGAACAAGCGGCATCTTTAAATCAACAAGCTTCTGAAATTCGTCTGCTGAGAGAGAGACCTCACCAATCGAGATCTCCCACTGAAATGACAGAATAGTATCAAGGGTAAAAAAGCCTGATCCTTCTGCAGATTTCTTCCTCTCCCGGTCAGGGGTAACCACAAGCCTCATCACCGGACGCTTGGCAGAATCTTTCCACCAGGCCGGAAGGATAATGGATATCTGACAGGACTGTAAAAGAGGGACAGCTTCATGAAGAAATGAATACACCTGGTCATGTTCGAGGAAAAACCCATCCGGTCTCTTTGATTTGAGTGCTTCTTGTATGGGGAGAAAGATATTCCCTGCACGGTACAGATCCTTAAGCATCTTCTCCTGTGGGCGATCAAATCGCCGGTTTACATACACAAGGCTGGCAGATCGCTTCTTCCATATCTCTTCTGCAGAAACGAGAAGAGAGGGATCGTCAGATGCCTGCAGAAGAAAATCAACCCTGAACTGATCATTTTTTTCTGACGGTTCCCGTAGGCGGAGGCAGGTAGAGAAGGCTGGTTTTTTTGTATCGGTTATCAGACCAAAGAGCCAATCTGATGCTTTCTTTACAAACACGGAATCCTCTTGGAGAGGGTCGGTGCCGGTTATCGGGTTACCCCAGAGCAGGGATATCCACTGGGCCTCCGGTTTTGTATTGGTTGCCAAACGTGTACTCACCGGAGATTTTTTAATCAGAAGCACCGATTTCAGGATAGTATTTACACAGGAATCAATAAAATGCCCAACCAGTTCTTTTGGATCCCGACACCCCGCTGAAAAAGCATAACAGATTCCTGGCATTGCACTGCCAAGCATTACTATCTGTTCCTGCTCATCTGACCCGATAAACGCAGACCATCTGCCATCCGGTCCACGAGAAGAGAGATGAGGCAGATACCTGCCCTGGTTGAGAGATGCAAGGGCATAATGAAAAGCAATCCGGTAAAAATGAATGGAATCGGTAAGAATCATTCCGTTCCCGGGACGGGTCCCAAGAAGCGGAAAGAGAGAGGAGAGGGTTTTTACCGGAACTGCCATTGCAGGATATTCATAACTGATAAATGAGATCCCTTCCGGCGATGCTTCTTCATCAGGCAGCAGGGGAACAGTTCCTTTTGCCGGTAGTGAAAGAGAGACAGATGCCTCAATGGCGTCTTGTATCTCCTGATAATCTGATAAGAGAGCAGATATCTGAGAATAAGAGAGATGAAACGGATGTTTCACGGTGCCGATATCTCTTCTCGGCCGGCCCCGTTTTTTTGGCAGCACGACACTTCGATCTTCTCCAAAAAATAACAGATGATCAGGAGTATCCGGATGATAACAGGCATGAAGATAGATCATACGACCCTATACCAATTCACCCTGATTGCACTATAACAATTCGATCTGCCGGTACAATCATAAAATGATATGAGGAACTATGAGAGAATAACGCAAATTGAGCAATTTCTCTGCTCTTAATAAAAAGCATAACAATCTCACATAACCATAAACAGAACGAAATAGAAGAAACGATCGTTGGTACAGAATCTTTATACCTACAGCAGATAGATAGAGAAATATGAAGCCAGTATGGTCTATCAGGCATGCACTCCTGGGAGTATTCATCGTATTATGCCTCTTTTCAGGATTGGTATCAGCCATTTCTACGAATTCAGGTTTCGTGGAAGATGACTGTATTACCGTCCCCTTAGAGAAAGTAGAAGAGATTCGATATACTCTCTCTGCTGCTTCCACTGCCGGCTGCCCGGTGTACTCACAAGAAGAACCGGAATTGGATGAAGAGGGATGGGGAACAACAGAACTCGGTGCGAAAGACATTGGATCTGATATCTATTATGAGGAGGGAAGCCAGGCTGCCCACTGGATCTGTTATCCTGACGCTATCTGGAAAGCCTGCAAGAACACGACTCTCCCGGCTGACTGGCACCTTGAGGCGTACCAGTTCTATGAGGGAGGGAACGGAAATGCAAAAGTCTTTGCCCTGCCAAAAGGATCACACCTGCTGCCTCCGGGAGAGGCATTTGCAACAGAAACAGAAGATGATTCTACGAGAGAGAATATCTGGTTCTGGCCCTGGCCACCAGCAATGACAACCGCAGATCAAGATATTATGAGTCATATCATTGGTGATGACACCCCCCTCTCGTACCTCGAGGCATCTCTCCTCTCCCGTGAACTAAACGAGGTCGGGGCTGCATGGCATGGTATCTCATGGGGAGTGACCTCTATCATCAATTCTACCAACGATTTCGATGAGATGGACTGGGAAGAACCGGTACCTGCTCATATGGATCCAGTCGTATGCTGCTCTGAAAAAACCTGCTCTGTGACGTTTTATACTCACACTGCTCTTCATGAAGAGACAATTACACGCAATGTAGACACATATAAGAGAGGATCCTACAATGCAACAACAGAAAGCATTATTCTTGCAACAGGCAAGGGAGGATTTCAGTTTTAATACCAGGATATTTGATTTTTTTTTCCATTTCCCCCATAATTCCGACCTTCCTCATTCTCTTATGAGTATGTGTAGTTACCTGGTAGATAATGAAACAACGCTATCGGTTCTATAGTAACCTATAATAAAATTTAAGTATCACCTGTACAGGTGATTTCAGTCCTGCTCGTTGATGATGAAGAATCACTCCTTGATATCGGGGCACATTTTCTCTCTGCCAGGGAACAGATCTCAGTACAACCTGCATCTTCAGCATTAATCGCCACAAAATTGCTAAAGGAATCATCTTTTGACGCCGTTGTTTCAGATTATGATATGCCTGAGATGAACGGGATTGCATTTTTAAAGACAATTCGTTCAGAGTATAATGACGTCCCTTTTATCCTCTTTACCGGAAAGGGAAGAGAAGAAGTGGTTATTGATGCCATAAACAATGGTGCTGACTTTTACGTGCAAAAAGGAGGAGATCCAAAGATTCAGTTTGCTGAGCTTGCTCACAAGATCAGGCAGGCCGTCGATAAACATCAGGCATATGCCACTATCAGGGAGAAGAATGAGGAGATAAAGCAGGTTGCCGAAGAAGCACGGATGTTTGTCACGCTTCAAACCCGTGAAGAGATCTTATCCCATCTGGGAGATGTTCTCTCTGCATGTATCAGGGACAGCATCATTGTAACCGTTCCTTCTTCCCAGGATGAAACGGTTGTAATTCATTCCATCCACGGGATGTCACCGGAAGAAACCGATCAGATAAACACCATTCTGAATGTCTCCCTCTTTTCAGAAAAATTCAATCTAACGCCGAATCAAAAAGCAATCCTTGAGACAGGGAAGCTTTTCCGTCATCAGGGTTCCCTTTCCCGGTTTGTTGAAGGTATGATACCAGACGATATCTGTGACGCTTTACAGGAGGCATTTCATCTCACCCATATCTACTCTATCGGCCTTACTACGGGAACTGCAGATGGGGGAAGTATCTACATCTTCTGCTCTGATGGTCACCATATCAGAAATCCCCAGAATATTGAGACACTGGCATTTCAGGCATCCCTCGCACTCGAACGTGTTCATACCACGAAATTGCTGAAAGAACAGGAGACCGGGTATACCAATATATTTACCCACATCGAGGATGTTTATTACCGGACCGATATTGGAGGACATATCGTTCAGGTTAGTCCATCAGCGCTACGGGTATTCGGGTACGAGTCAGAAGATGAGATCCGTGGGATATCTGTCATCCCACTCTGGGTTGATTCAGACGATTTTTGTAAAAAACATACCCGACTTTTCCAGACCGGGGCGGTTAATGATTTTGAGGCACGACTTTTCCGGAAAGACGGGAGCATAATCGAGGTTTCGCTCACCTCCCACCTCATCTATGATGGTAACGGAACCATTTGCGGGACAGAAGGAGTTATCAGGGATATATCCTTAAGAAAACAAAAAGAAGCAGAGATTATCTCACAGGAAGCATACTATCGCGGAATCTGTGATGAGTGTCCCTTTGGCATCATCGGTCTTACGACGAACCCTGATGAGACGAAATTTCTGGTTAAAACGATGAACCAGGCTGCAGAAGAGATCCTCGGATGCTGCTCTGCCGATTTTTCCTGCCAGGAAATAACAGCCATTATCCCTGCCGAATCGCAGGAAGAGTTCATAGATGCCCTGCGATATGTTTCCATGACTGGAGAACCGCGATCGATTACCCTTTTCCAAAATACCGTAAAAGGACAGGATATCCCTTTTGATATCGAAATTCGCAGACTTCCATCAGAAGACCTCTGTCTCTTTCTTGATTTGCGCCCATCATAGTATTTCTCATTTTTGTATACGAAGAAGAGGAATCATTCAGGCAGAAAAGCAGCATAAAAAGAAGTTTCTATCCTTTCCTGAAAGTTGGGGAAACATTCGAAAATCTGATATTTTTGGCTAATTCTTCTATTTTTTCGCGATTTTACAAACCCATTCGCGAGAATCATATCATAAATTAATTATACTAAAACCAGCAAAGGTACTACCCCCAGAGATATCCATGGATACAAAGAGACGATCATTAGCACGAAAACTGATGATCGTTCTCACAATATCATTCGTCCTTATCATCTGTACGCTCTCTTTCTCTTCTTTTTACCTTGCCGAGAAGCGAATATCTTCCATTGAACAGGAATACATCAATAAGATCACTGAGAATGTAAAGACCAGTATTACTATCTGTCAGAGGGGACTTGAGCTGTATGATGCCAGTTATGACACGTATCTCCTCGAAGTACTCTCGGTTTTTAAAGAGAGTTACACAAAGGAGAAGAGAAGAGGATCCCTCCCAAACCTCTCGTACGTTTTGAGTACGATCAGGGATTTTCCTGATGGAGACGTATACCTGTACCTGATCGATTCAAAGGGAGTTGTTGTCGACACGACATTTCCACCAGATATGGATCTTGATTTCTCAAAATATCCAAAATTTTACCAGACCTTAACAGAGATACGAAAGGGTGATGAGTACCGGTTTGACCCTTGGGAAGAGTCTCTTGCAGATCCGTCCAGACGGCTGAAATACGGGTACATGCCCACCCCTGACCACGAATATGTCCTTGAAGTAGGGATTGAATCAGATTATATCAGAGAAGAGCGGGAAAAACTCTTCTCCATGAGTTCGATCCTGCAAAATGAGGTAGAACGTGATCCCGATATCGTATCAATATCTCTGTACAATAACATCGGAAACCTGCTCTCACGGGTAGTTCAACAAAATACTTCCATACTATACGATATCCCGGAATCTTACCAGCAGGAACTCTATTCTTTTGTTATTGAGAAGAATCAGGAGATCGCCCGGGAGTATCAGGATAATCTCCTTCTCTATGCATTCACTATTCCGTATATCAACACGACAGCAGCATCAGATGGATATTTTGATAAGGTCGGCATCATCACGTATGACATGCGGGCAACCAGGGAACAGCACGTTATTTTATTTCTCATCGCTCTGGTAATCACGATACTTGCCGTGGTTGTTACGGTTGCGGTCACCTATTATATCTCGCAGAAGATGATCCTGCCTATTGAGAAGATTATAGATGATATCGAGGTAATCGCAGCAGGAGATTATTCCCACCGAATCCAGACGCCGACCGGAAGGGAGACCCGTCGTCTCAAGCAGGCTATTAATTCGATGATCGCCACAATCCAGAATAATATCCAGGATATCAGCCAGCAGAAAGAACAGCTTGACAGGGAATTACAAAGAAGACTCTGTGCAGAAGACGAGTTAAAAGCCGTGAATGATAAGTTACACCACCTCTCGGATCTCACCCGTCACGATATCCTAAACCAGCTCACGGCACTCATCAGTTATATCGACCTGGCCCGAGAAGAGGAAGAGGTTGAATCCATCCATGAATACCTCAATTCCATGCAAAAAATTGGCCTTGCCATACAGGAATTAATTGAATTTACCCGCAACTACCAGATGATGGGAATCAAGGCATGGACGTGGCAGGATCCAGAGAGAATCTTTAACCAGGTCTTTTCTACGATAGACCCAGACCAGCAATTAACTATCTCATCTGATCTGGGAGGATATCTTATCTATGCCGATCCGCTCCTCGAGAAGGCACTCTACAACCTTGTTGAGAACTCTGTCCGTCATGGCGGGCCGGATCTGACTGATATCTCGGTTACTGCATCGATTGATGATACTTCCCTTTTAATCATATATACCGATAACGGGACAGGAATTCCTTATGACGATAAAGAACGTATTTTTCAGCGGGGATACGGAAAGAATACCGGTCTCGGCCTCTTTATGATCCGTGAGATCCTCTCCATGACAGGGATTACCATCTCTGAGAACGGGACCTACACCAAAGGAGTCAGGTTTATTGTCAGAATTCCGCCTGATGCATTTAAGAAACGGGATAAAATCTAAGATATCCCGCTCTGTTCATTACCATACAATCTCTTATTTCATCCCGTGTCACAATATACACAATCACGAAGAAACACATTCTTTTTCTGCTCTGTATCGTAATTCTGCTGATTCCGAAAAATCCAGAAGAGAGAGAATGGGGATCAGTCCCTAAAAACCAAAACCCGTGGAACAGAAGGTACATCCGGTTTACAGGCGGAGATCGGGATGTACTCCCAGAGATCATCGGGAACAAAAAAGAAAAGATATTCAGGTTACCTGCTGTCAGGCAACAGACCATTGGTAAGCCATGCAATCTCTTCCATGACCTTTCTCTGCTGGTTTGGATAATTCCTGCAGTGATGCGGTTCATCAACAAAGAGGATCATCTGCACATCAGCGTTGCTCGCCTGTTTATAGGCACGATAGGTCGCTATCGCACTTGCAGGGACAACGGCATTGTCTTTTGTCCCCTGAAGCATCAGGATCGGCGTCTGCACCGCTTCGGCATGATACACACCCATAATAGGAATATATGCTTCGGGATCTTCAAACGGAGTCTTATTATGATACATCCTGTTCATCACCATCCCGTTTGTGTTCGCAAGCTGGGAGTTCTCATCGGCATAGCCTGCCCCGACAACAGCAGCCTTGAGTGAAGGATCCCGTGTCACCCATGCCAGGGTGAGGATACCTCCATTGGACCATCCGGTTGATCCGACCCGGTCAGGATCAATGATGCCTTTCTCTCTCAGATACGAAACACCCTTCTGTATATCCTCAACCGGAAGATCATAGTATCTCCCTCCCTCTATCGATTCCGCAAATAAAAACCCGAAATTGCTGCTTCCGTGGTAATTGGCAGAAAGAGTAACAAAACCGGCGTCTGTCAGGAGATGATATGGGAACTCCCAGGTATCACGCCAGCTGTCAAAGTCAGTGTAGGTTGGCCCGCCATGAATGACTACCACGAGGGGATACCGGGTAGTGGGGGAATAACCAGGAGGATATCGTAAAACACCCTGAATGGTCTCCCCGAGAGCCCCGGTCCATTCGATGACTTCTGATGAACCAAGGGGTTTTTTCAAGAGATTTGTATTGAGATCAGTCAGCGGCTCAGGATACATAATCTGATCTGACCTGACTTTTGCAGTATAGATCTGGGGAGGAACCGATGCAGAATTATAATTATAATACAGTGTAGCTCCATCGATGGTCGTCTCAAGAGCAAATATATTGCCCTGGTGCTCACCTGAGAGGATGGTTACATCCCATCCTGAATCAGAACGGACATAACGAGCCAGTTTGGGATTGGTTCCATCAGCGAGAAGGACATACACCCCGTTGTCAAAGGGGGTAATCTCAACATCATCATTAAAGAGATCTTTTTGGAGTTTTCTCTCCCACTGCAGTGGTAACTCAAGGAGAGTCTTCTCCGATGGCGAATATACCATGATATCAGAGGTATATCTGACCGGGTATGAAATCCCGCCGTTCTGCATCCGCTCAATATAGACCATACTGCTGTCAGGAGCCCAGGTAAACTCGTTCTCGTCCTCGAATCCCTCTTTTAGAATAAGGAACTCGTCTTCCCTGCCGGTGGAAACCTCAAGAATCACATACCTAAATACCGGGTTTACCAGCCATGACTCAGGATATTCTGCTGCTTTATAAAGGATATACCTGCCATCAGGGGATGGTGCGTATTCATAAATAACATCAGTATTACGGGTTAGCACCTTGACACTCCCATCGGTGAGATAATAGGATTTCAGAACAACCGGATCAGGGATCTCATCCATGATGATTACATCGCCCGGACGTGTATCTTTTTTAGTATCAGGAGAAGCCCCGAGAAATGCGAGCTTTCCAGAGCCAAACCATGAAAATCCAGATAATAGTTCATCAGGGACCGAATCCATCTTTGTTTTGACTCCGGTATACAGATTATAGATTGAGAGATACACATCCCCGCCGGTCAGGGACATCGCGGTATATGCCACCTTTGAGCCATCTGGAGATAATGCCCAGGCAATAACCGACTCACCAGGATCGGTAATCTGAGTCTCTCTTCGGTCTGAAAGTGTTATCATTTGTAACCTTCCCGAATCCTGGGGAGGGTTGAGATCATTCCCGAGGGTAATCATATAAATGAGGGTCTTTCCATCAGGAGTAAGCGAGAAATGATGGAGATACTCCATCTGTAAGATCTCATCGATAGAAAGGCTATTTGTATTCTCTGCAGCAATAACCGGACATACCAGTCCGGCGAGAAATAAAAGAGATAAAAGACCCATTACCGGGTATATCGTTCGTGGCATGTTCATACTCCAGGTTTTTAGAGAACTGTTTTCAGAAAGAAAACAGAATAGATTCTCCTGTATGAGAAGATATATAAATATCGGTTCACCTCTGTGTGAAAGACAGAGTGAGATCTCCGTGGTATTTTTCGGATCCCATAAAAAACAAGGGATAAGTATTCAGATGATACACACGATTAATCCGAATTTTGGGACGTCATCGCATTTTTTCCGTTTCAGCAGAGATAACGGTTCTCTGCATCAGCGTGGGTATTGATACCTCTGTATGACCAATATGTCTGCATATTAAAAAACCACAATCATGGATGCGATGAAAAATAATGACCGGGTACCGGTAAAGAGACGGAGATGCAACCAGGAGAACGGGCCGGCCACACCGTTCTTTAAGTGGGCAGGCGGAAAATCCCAGCTTTTATTTGAGTTTGTAAAACGGTTTCCGCCGGGACTAGAGAACAGGAAACTGGATAGATACGTAGAGCCTTTTGTTGGCGGCGGGGCCGTTTTTTTTCATCTCTCCCAGGTATACCCGATGAAAGAATCAATAATCTGTGACGTAAACGAAGAACTTATTCTCACCTATTGTGTGGTGAAAAATGACGTTGATGCCCTTATTGAGCTCCTTGCTGCATACCAGGAGCGGTACGATTCCCGTGATACCCCCGAGAGATCCTCAATGTATTACGAGGTTCGAACCGAATTAAACGCAAACCGTCAGGGATTTGATTACAGCTCATACCGGAGCGAATGGATACAACGGGCAGCTCAACTCCTTTTTCTGAACAGAACCTGTTTTAACGGACTCTTTCGGGTCAATGCAAAAGGAGAGTTCAATGTCCCATTCGGAAAATACAAAAACCCGAGAATTCTGAATGAATCAAATCTTCGAAAATCTTGTGAAATTCTTGCACACACAACCATCCTGTGTGGTGATTTTACCCGGTGCCGGGAGTTTGTTACCGATACGACTTTTGTCTATATTGATCCCCCATACCGTCCCTTAAATAAGACATCGACCTTCACCTCATACTCACAGGGGGGGTTCTCAGAAGAGGACCAGGTCCGACTCTCGACATTTTTTGCCGAGTTGGACCAGACAGGAGCACAGGTGATGCTCAGTAACTCGGATCCCAAGAACGAGGATCCAGACGATCACTTCTTTGACGACCTGTATCAGGCATTTACGATAGAGCGGGTACGTGCAGCACGGATGATAAATAGTAAGGGAGACGGGAGAGGGGCAATTAACGAGATAATCGTTATGAATTACGAACCACCTCTGCAACATGATCCTGCTCAATAAATAAAGGCATCGGTGCCAGAGGAACCATCCCATACAATACACCTCAATTTATTACCCTGTAAAATAACCATAAATACCACGTTTTGCATTAAAATCTCACATTCACACATAACAGGAATCGATGGAATCATTCTACACATACCTTTTCATTGCTCTCGGTCTTGCAATGGACTGTCTTGCTGTCTCTTTTGCAGCAGGCACCTCCTCACGAGTTTCACGGCTGAGAACAGCCGGCACTCTTGCCATTTTTTTCGGAGGGTTTCAGTGCGGGATGACCTTTATCGGCTGGGCTCTCGGGACAGGGTTTGCCGAACTCATTTCTGCCTATGATCATTTTGTAGCAGCCGGGCTTCTCTGGATCATCGGAATAAAGATGATTTTCGAAGGAATCGGAAATAATAGTAGAGAAGAGCCACCTGATGTTATTCACCTTATCCCGGTTTTTGTGCTTGCGATCGCAACAAGTATCGATGCCCTTGCCGTGGGTATCGGATTTGCATTTCTGCAGGTAGACCCCCTGCTTCCGGCAGCAGTCATCGGCATTGTCGCAGCTCTGGTATCAGTCGCCGGAGTCTGTTTCGGAGGGAAAGCGGGTCACATCCTTGGCCGGAAGGTTGACATCTTTGGAGGAATGGTTCTCATCCTGATCGGGGTAAAAATTCTTCTCGAACATACGATCTGGAACTGATATGTTACGTTTCCTATCAGAAACCCTGACATTCCGGTTCCGGGGAGAGGTACAAAGAAAGGAGAATCCTGTTTGGACCTATACAGATCTGGTTTTTTGGATGCACTGGTTTTTTGGATGCACTGGTTTTTTGGATGCACTGGTTTTTGTATATTCCACTCACAACTGCCGTAGACAAAAAAAAGAAAGTCCGAATCAAATAAAAAGAAGAATTGCCCGGATAAACCGATAAAATTCGGTATCATTTACTGGAAATGCCTGACAATATTTCGAAACAACTGCATATTCATGGACTCATCAGGAACCGGTTTCCCGGCCCGTTTTAACATTTCTTTCTGTTCCGGCCAGTTGTAGAGATTTACAAACTCCACCGCCCGCTCCGGATGAGGCATCAGTCCAAGGACTTTTCCGTCCTGTGAGGTGATGCCTGCGATATCTTGCCGTGACCCATTGGGATTGTAAGGATATTCTCCTGATGCAGGGCTCATATCTTCACGACAGTAGGTAAAGGCTATCATATCCTCCTCCCGTAACCGTTTTAGGATCTCATCACTGCAGTAAAAATTGCCTTCCCCATGGGCAACCGGACAGGATAAAGACGTAATATCACGGGTCCACAGGGAATCTGCAGCAGGTTTTATGGTAATAAACCTGCACTCAAGCACTCCTTTCCGGTTCGGCATAAGAGCCACATCCCGGGCATAATTCATCTCAAATGCCGGTACAATGCCGAGATTAACCAGTATCTGGAATCCGTTGCAGATCCCAAGCACAAGATTATCACCGGCAAGAAAATCGTTTAATTCCTTCCAGAGATTATTTCGTATCCGGTTTGCGTATGCATTTCCGGCACCGGTATCATCACCGTACGAAAACCCACCCGGGAAGACCAGGAGCCGGTAGTCTGACAACAGTGACCGTCCTGCTATCAGGTCATTGATATGGATGATATCAGAATCCATCCCTGCCCGCAAAAGAGCGTTTTTTGTCTCCATCTCTGAATTTAACCCGTACCCGCTCATGATGATGGCTTTCTCCCGGATGAGCGACTGTATCGGTTTTGGGGAAGTTTCGGGCATACTGCCAAAAGAACCGTATTTCACAGCCATCGTTAGTACCCTCCAAACGGTTCGCGGTAGGCATCTGCAATCTCTGATAATGACAGGTCAAGGAGAAGCCTCTCTCCTTCTACCCGCAGTCTCCTTCCCCTGACCTGGCCGATACAGAGTGCATCACTGCCAAAGATCTCCTCAAATATAGACCGGTTATCAGGATTTATCGTGACCAGAAATCTTCCCGGAGTCTCTGAAAAGAGGTAGTAATCAGGCCGTACATCATTAGGAATAGTAATTTTCATCCCGATATCACCGGCAATCGATACTTTTGCACAGGCAATAAGCAGCCCTCCCCGGTTTATAGGATATGCTGATGCAACAAGCTCGTTTTGTATCGCTGACGTCATCCGGTCATACCGCTCCCGTGCCCGGCTACAATCCAGTCCGGGGACGGTATTACCACAAAACCCGAAATATGCATAGTACTCTGATCCCCCCATCTCTTCACCGGTTGATCCGATAACATAGATGAGATCTCCTTCACACTTGGCGTCTATCGATACCGCTTTTGAAACATCACGGTGAATACCTATCGAGGAGATAAGGAGGGTAGGAGGAACCGATATCGTGACAGGATTGTTCTCGCGGTCATACCCTGAGAAGTCATTAAACATGCTGTCTTTTCCCGAGATAAAAGGGGTCATGAATGCGGTTGCCCCGTCATAACATCCCAGGGCAGCCTGTTTTAACTGCCAGAGGCGTCCCGGATCATCTGAGGAACACCAGCAGAAATTATCAAGAAGAGCGATGGTCTCCGTCCCTATACCCAGTGCAACAAGCCCGCGAATCGCGGTATCGATACTCGCTATCGCCATCCGGTATGGATCTATCTCGGTATACAAAGGGAACAGGGCCTGCGAGAGCCCTACTCCTTTCTTTGAGCCGGGTACGACTTTTGTCAGGGTAGCATCTGCCTGTACCCGTCCGCGTCCCTGCACCGGCCCGAGAACGTGACCACCTTGCACGGTATGGTCGTACTGGATAGAGACAAACTCCTTTGAGCAGATATTCTTTCGTTTGAGCATCTCAATCAGGGTTTTGTCAAGGCTATCGGGACAGGGAAATTCCGGTTCCGGACAGGCTGCCGTGACCGGAGCGGTGAAGAGATGCTTTTTCGGAAGACCGTCGTGCAGAAATAAAAGAGTGATATCCATTATCACCTCTTCGTGAAATGCAACCACGCATCTGCCGCTGTCGGTAAACTCACCGATGACCGTGGCTTCAACATCACGCCGGATCATTAGATCCAAAAACTCATCCAGTTTTTCTTTCGGAACGGCAAAAGTCATCCGTTCCTGCGATTCTGATATCCATATCTCCCACGGTGCCATCCCGGGATATTTTAAGGGAACCCGGTCAAGAAAGACGTGACATCCGTTGCTCTCCTTTGCCATCTCTGCAACGGAACAGGAGAGTCCCCCTGCCCCGTTATCAGTAATGCTGGTATAAAGCCCCCTGTCCCGTGCTTCTTTGACAATAACATCAGACAACTTCTTCTGGGTTATCGGGTCACCTATCTGGACTGCGGTTACCGGACTTGCCGGGTCGAGAGCTTCTGATGAGAAGGTGGCACCATGAATACCATCCTTCCCGACCCGTCCCCCGACCATGACGATATAATCCCCGGGCCTGGCACATTTTTCATGGAGCATCTTCCCTGCAGCAAGACGGGGCATAATTCCGACGGTTCCTGCAAAAACAAGGGGTTTTCCGATATAGCGGTCATGAAAGTAGCACCAGCCCTGTGGTGTCGGTATCCCTGAGCAGTTTCCCCCGACACCAACACCATGAATTACACCTTCAAAGATCCTTCGGGGTGGAAGAATAGGACTTTTTTGGTTCTTCGAACGATAGAGAGATGGATTTGTATCGGGATCACCGGTACAGTATCCGTATACGTTGATACAGGGTTTTGCCCCGAGACCAAAACCGATGGTGTCACGGTTCACTCCCACGATCCCGGTAAGTGCTCCGCCAAAAGGATCAAGAGCAGAGGGAGAGTTATGGGTCTCAACCTTGTGTGTCACGAGATAGTTCTCGTCAAAGATTATGGCACCGGAATTGTCAGTAAAGACCGCAACACAGATATCATCACCTCCCCGTTCCTTCCTGATAGTATTGGTTGCAGCCTGGATACAGGCCCTGTACAGCCCATTCGGAATATCATCATCTATCGCTGATGCAAAGATCGTGTGCTTGCAATGCTCACTCCAGGTCTGGGCCAGGGATTCAATCTCAATATCTGTCGGTTTCCGATCATGTAAATGGAAATAGTCACGTATTGCATGCAGTTGAGAGAGATCAAGTGCGAGAGGACCTCTTCGCTCATTCGTGACAGGATCAGATATTCCTTCTTTTCCGAGGCGTACAAGATCGTTCTCAGAAATATCGAGATCCACGACATCTGCCATCGGCCGTTCATGAAGCGAGACAAACGGAGTAACCATGTCCATCCCGCAATCCCCGTACTCAGTTCTGCTCTTTACGTGTACCCGGTTGATCAAGGGATTGGCAAGAGTGGCTATGAGATCATTTCGCAAAGAGTCTGTTACTGTTCCACTGACCAGGTATAACCGGGACGAAAATACTGCTTCAGTGTCTGATAATCGAAACCCGAAAAAATCTTCTATTGTCTGTTGTGCAGTCCTGCCGGCATTATCGGTGACACCGGGCAGGAATCCAATCTCGATGGCATAATCAAATGTGGCTTCTGTTGCCTTATCAACGATGAATTCCTGGATAACCGGGTTTATGAGCTGGCCACCTATCTCTAAAAGTTCATCTTTTGAGAAGTCCCGCTTTGTAGTAGCGATAGTATACACATCAATGAGATGCAGGGTACGAACAGGAAATCCTAAGGAGCGTATCCTCCCGGTCCTGGTCTTCTCCCGGGGATCGGATAGATACCGGACCTCTATCCGGTGGATGTAAGAAGCCATACTATAGGTTATGTGTATAACGACTTTAGTACTCCCATGAATCAATCATTTCATCCTGGCGAAAGTGATGCCAATACCAGGATATACTGATTTTACCGGTTACGTGGCACTATCAAACGATGCAAGAAGAGTGCTTTACTCCGGGAAAGCAGTGAAACTCCTAATAAAAGAAAAAAGAACACCATGAAATCCCGGTTCCTTTTAATAACAGCATCCCGGGACAATTCGTTTCATAACTCAGGCACGCTCCTCGTTTTTCTATCAGGGTATGGGGGGTATTGTCACCAGGTGCCATGGAACCAGAAGGTAGGACTACACACCTGAATCTGACAACTGATTTTATATACACACACCTCAAGGTATGATTGTCAAGACCAGTTGGGAAGGTCTTGTCCCTCCTACATTCTAACCGGGTATATTCTGGTTTGAGTCTTTTATTCTATTCATGCTACCTGGCTAGTACCTGACTAGTACCTCTCTCTTGTGTATCTCTTTCATGCGGTATCAACCATCGGAAGAGACATGCCTGTATAAACAAAAGTAAGTTCTAAATTCTTTACAGAAATACACAGGAGGAGTCCGATACCCTTACAGAACAAGACGTGGCAACCAGTTCCAGGAACAAAGGACGGCTGGATATACCCCCTCATGAAAAAACCGGATATTACCAGCTCAAATGCCTGGATATTACAGATAGGAGGGCAGATCCTTCTCATTGATACCGGAGCAGACAGGGAACAGATATTAGAGATCGAAGAGATACTACAAAACACCCTTGCTTCTCCCCAAGAACCGGTTCTTGTACTGCCAAGCCATGCTCACATGGATCATATCTATCAGGGCCTTATATCCCGCGATTATGCAAAGTTCCGGTACATCCTCTGTGTGCAGGAGTACGGGGCGTTAGCCCTTGAATCGGGAGACCACACGGTAACTGCTGCAAACCTTTTGCATCTTTCTTTCCCAAAAAGGCCGGTAGATGTCTCTCTACTCACAGAAGATGACCGAAATAAAAGAAAGACCCGAACCGTAATTATTCCCGGTTCTTTCCATCTCTGCATCCGAACACAATCCCAAAAGATTACCTCTGGGATCACCATCATCTCCCAACAGATATCTTTTAAAAATGATGAGATCCTGGAGATATGGTATACACCGGGTCATTCAAAAGATTCAATCTGCATCACATACGGCGGGTTTATGCACCTTGGAGATATCCCTTTTGCCATGAATCCTGCCGTTGCAGGGATCCCAGGATGGGAACCTGCAGAACTAACAAGAACAATGACCCGTTTGGACTGGATACAAAATAACCGTCCAATCTCAATTATCGGTTCCGGACATGGGAATGCCCAGTACTATTCCCTGGTTCAGCCACATCTGGAAGGAATAAAAGAAGAACTACGTGCAATGCCGCCGATCACCCGTATTGATACGGCATTTGTCAGGGAGACCGTATATTACGCACTCGATTGTATCGAGGAGGCACACCGGATCTTTCCGGTGATTGCAGGAAGAATCATGGTTCTCTCATATTACCTTGAAGAGATAGGTGAATATCCTGCAGCAGAGAGGATATCATCCATCTTTGAAGGAGATACTATCGATGAGTTCCTCGCTTCTTTTACCGCATTTTACGAAGCATACCTGAAGGGTGAAAAGATCCAGTACCAGGTATTAATGAAAGCTCTTGCCATTTTAGAGAAGATTCGATCCCATTTTCCAGGAGATGCCCTCGAAACGATTATTGAACAGGGAATGCTTCGCAGGGCATCACGTCTGTGTACCGACTTTATGGATATCGTGTCTGGAAAACCTCTTACAAAAAACCCTGAAAATATAAATCTCCAGGAAATTCTCGCAGATATTCTGGACGAACAAAAACATGCCCTTTCTGATGAAGATATCTTTTCTGCTGCAGCAGACCAGGATCTCTTCTCCTGTGCACTCGTGAAACGTATCGCACATTCCATCGGGGCACGAAAACTAAAGGTAACTATCAGATCCCAACATACCAATGCCGTTATCATTGCAGACAAAGAACGGTTTTTTGACTTCATCTCTGCACTTCTTGAACGGTATGAATGTGCAACGATTCGGACCGTATCTATTGATATTCACATAAAAGAGGAAAAGATCATCATTTCATTCCTGCCAGGGAATCTGAATGAAAAGTCAGGTTTTGCCCAGACCATTCCCGGGGCCCTGATAAGGGAAGTCAGATCTTCAGGAGGGTGGATAGAACAGCCCTATGAAATGCATACCGGAGAGTTTGTTATCGGATTTCCATCCGGTCATCGGGATCATAATTCAAGCACGCAGGTAGCATAAAAGGATAATGCCATTGAAAAATTGAGTGATTTGAAACCCACGATCACTGCAGGAGACAGGGTGTACTGCAGGAAACAAAGGAACACTCATAAGAGATCGTGTGCGGTTATTCCGGTTTGCAACACCGGATATTCTTATCGCATCTTCTCTTTTCCCCGAAACGGAGTATACAGCGTTCCTCCGCCCTCGTAAAACTTGGAGAAACACTCGACGAGATGAAGACGGAGAGAGTGAAGTGTCGGACTGAACATGGCAAGAAGAATGTTCAGGCTGTGTAGCAGTACCGCAATAATAATGCCGACAATAACGAGATCCATGGCACCACCCAGTTTGTTGGCAACTGCCGCAAGAATAACCGATGCCATCCCAATTGCCATGAGACGTGCATATGAGAGGATATTTCCCACGGTCCCGATAATCTCAATAGGACCCATGGCCCCTGCACCAAACAGAATGAGGGGAAATGCCACAGCCATAATTACAAATCCGACAATCATGTAATCCTCCGGGATCACCTGGTTAAGAGCGAGAAATACGATGATAACTCCGGTAAAGATGCTGATCATCCCTGTTTTTTCCATCACGTGCCTTTTTTTATGGCTGGTGATACCATTGACGATCCCAAGAAACAGACCTAAAAAGACATGGACAACTCCAAGAGCGATGGCGAGGATGAGCATCGGCATCATGGACTCCATGCGGTTCAGGCTGATATCCCCGATATGGACCGGGTGGAGCCAGCCCATCATCTCTCCAAAATCACCAAAGAACTCTCCGTACAGATACCCGAAAAAGATCGTAGGTATTGATGATATGATTAGTATAGCCGAGAGACTCACAATCCAGTCCTTATCAGGGAACCGAAACCTCATAAAGAGAGAGAAGAGAAGGATAACAATACCGTACCCGATATCACCAACCATCAGGCCAAAGAAGAGCGGAAAGAATATGGCAAAAAGGGGGCTCGGATCGATCTCATAATACCGGGGAGGGGTGAGTAGTCCCATAAAAAACTCAAACGGCTTAACGATTCGTGGATTTTTGTACAGGATCGGCGGTTCTTCTTTAAACTCTGCAGTTTCATCAAGAACCGTCATGAGAATATCGGATCCGAATGTCTCTTCTAGAGACTCTCTTGTCTTTTTCAGGAAATCCTGGGGAACCCATCCCATGATCATACAGGTATACGAGGTATACCCAAACTGGTTAAAGGAGAGGACCGCTTCATATTTATCCTCAAGAACGTGTTTTAAAACGAATAATTTCCCATACCACTCCCGTGAAAGGATCTCCATCTCCTCTGTTGATCGGGTAAGCTCTTCCTGTAATATCTCCCTCTTTGTTTCAATTAAGGCGAGGACATCCACAAACGGCTTGCCCATATACTCAGAAGGCAGCCTGAATTCGTTAATATTTTTCGAGAATATAAAGGAATGAACCCTGTCAGAAAATCTCTTGTTATAAACGACAATGATTGCAATGGTATCCTCGTCAATGTCTGCAAAAATGAGCTCAAACTTATCTCTGGTAATCTTTTTGATCTCATCTTTAATGACATCGATGATATTGAGATACTCTTTCTGTAAAAGCAGAACGGTAACTTCATATCCTTCAAATACAGGGAGCTGGTTCTCTATCGGCTGGATCTTCTGAAGCGTCTTTTCATAGCGGTGCAGGGCAGTTAACTCAAACTCCAGGTTACTCTTCTTCTCTGAAAGATCCCGGGTCACTGATTCTAGTTCAGAGATGACCTCATTGGTATAGGTGATGAAGAGAGAGCGATCCATCTGTTGCAGTTCAATAAACCTCTTATCATACTGCTCCCGGGAAATTGTCTCTCCCGGCAAAAACTGGAGGATACCGCCTATTTTTACCAGAAGGGAGGAGATTTCTCCCTCGGAATCTTCTTCCCACCGGTTAACCGGGAGGCTCTCTGATGATATGGAGTCGGTGACATCCTCAAGGTGAAGAGTTCCGATTGCAAATAACAGGTCAACTATCTGATGAAAATCCTCCTTGTGCCCGACGACCAGGATTTTTTTCATTGCATGTAACATACGCTATCAGATACCTGTTATCTTTTGTTTTAAGAACAAAATCGCAGCCGGTGCAGAGGCTTCACCCTGTTTTTTAATATTCTCTCTCTCAATTTCGGCAGTATGTTTAATCTGGTTTACTTCTTTTTGGATCATGTTCCGGTTTGTCTCAATAAAGAGATCCGCAGATCGTTTCCCTTCCTCTTCATACCGGTTACTGATCTCTTCTGCTGTAAGAAGGGCATCTGAGACAATATGAGTGGCATCAACTCGTGCCTGTTCAATCTTTTCCCTGCAGATGTCCTCTGCCTTTCTGATCTCATCAAGTATTCCCGTCTCGGTTCCCATACTACCACCTCTGTAACCTGGGCTTAACCCTACACTAGGATAATCTGGTTTAATCGTATCTGATATCAGTTCGCAATCCGTTCATACTTTCAGTCAATAAACCGATGATTATTCTATTTCTTTCTGCGAACCTGATACCCATGCACTGATAGTTGTTTTTCCACCAGATAAAATTTCCTGTATAGCCATCCTGGAATCTAGAATACAGACACAGGAAAAAT
>CAZSDZ010000017.1:0-9210 GCA_964605795.1 uncultured Methanoregulaceae archaeon | reverse complement strand
CAGACACAGGAAAAATGGAATAAAAACCAGGACGTAATGAAGGGGTTAGAAGAGCAATGTGTTTTCCTCTATGATTATAATATTCTGCAGTATTTTCACTTTTTTTGAAAAACAGCGACATTATTCTTTCTTTTATCGCGCAAAGATATCCAGACCCCATTTTCCCTGAAAACAAGAATTGAACCGGAATTATTCCAAAAAAGGTATTATATAAGGAAGTACGAACACGGAGATATTCGGAGGTGTATTCTCTGTCAGGCATAATGATAATCAAATTAAAATTTCCGGTCAAGCCTCAAAAAAATAAAGATACACCTGTTCTCATGAGGAAATATCAAAGAACAGATGAGAATGTTTTTTTATAAGAGCCTTTTAATAAAACTCAATGCTGGTAATTCAGCGACATATTGAAATATGCGTGATATCTATTATCAAGTGGTGTAAAAAATGGTATCAATGGAAGTTGCATTTGGTGCTGCACTCGCATTCGGATTAGGTGCAATCGGAACAGGCTGGGCACAGTCCCGGATCGGATCAGCCGGAGCAGGCACTATTGCCGAGAAACCGGAATTGACTGGTATCGTCATTGTTCTCGAAGCAATCCCGGAAACAATGGTTATTTTGGGGTTTGTTATCGCCGCTATGATGATAATAATGTAAACAGCAGATCCTGCAACAGATTAATCTAACCCAACGAAAAAGGCACGATATCACACATTATCCTGCGGTATAATACGAAAATCCCCTGTCGAAATAACCGGAGGCTACATTCATGAAAACGGAGACATTCATCGAGGATATCCAGACAACGGCTTGTGAAGAAGTATCTGAGATACTCAAAAAAGCAGAGAAAGAAGCTGCCTGTATCACTAGGGATGCGGAACAGACCGGGAAGATGAAGGGTGAAAAACACCGGGAACTGGCAGAGAAAAAGATCGAGAGTGAGAAGATTAAAGCACTCTTCTCGGTTCGCTCCGAAGTAAAAGCCAAATTAACCAAGGAGAAATACAATGCCTTTGAGTCATGTTTCGATTCTGCAACCCGGGAGTTACAGAGTATCAGGTCTCATGATAATTACCTGGGTTTTTTTACAACCATGCTCCAGGAAGCATTAACAGAATTGGATGAACCGGATCCTGTTATTCATATCGATCCAAAGGATGATGCCGTCTGTAACGCATCCCTTCGTGAGTTAAAAGCCTCATACACCGTCGTGCCGGATATTAACACGGCCGGCGGAGTCTGGGTACGTTCTGCAGACGGAAAGATAATCGTACGAAATACTATTGAATCCAGGCTGGAAAGAGGGCGGGAATTTTTAAAGGAAGATATTTTCCGCGAATTATTCGGATAAAAACCTATGTATATTGAGTATGTGAATGCCAGGGTCAGGGGAATGAAAGGGGATCTGCTCAGCCCTGAATTTATCAGCAAATTGCTGGTTAAGCCTGACTTGGAGGCTATTATCAATGAACTGATTAATTCACCCTATAAATCTGATATTGAAAAGGCAAGTGTCTCCTGCTCTGGCGTCTCATGCATCGAGGATGCATTACGTACCAATTTACTCAGAACCTACCGTCTCATCTTCTCTTTAGTTCACGGAGAGAAGTTTGAGAAGTACATCTTAGTTCTTGTCAATAAATGGGATGTTCATAATATCAAGACGATTATTCGCGGAAAAAATATTCATCTCCCAAAAGAGGAGATCCTTGACTGCCTGATGCCTGCGGGCGAACTTGATGAGGTCACCCTTATCGAGATGATGAAACAACAGGATATCAAGTCGGTTATCGACCTGCTTGCCAGTTGGAATTATAAGTATGCCATACCCCTTACCCGAGCTTACCCACAATACCAGAAGGCACGTGACCTCGCAGTGTTAGAGTATGCACTTGATAAATATTATTATCGGAATGCATTACGCCGGGTTTCAGGAAAAAAGTTTGCAGATACGGTAGTTTTTGATCTCCTGTCTACCGAGATCGATATCATCAATCTCAAGACTACCTTTCGTTTCCAAAAAGACCATGTCGATCCCAAGGTCGCTGGTGATTACCTCCTTGAGGGGGGAAAAGAACTTTCCATCCCAAAACTCCTCCAGTTCTTACAATTAAAAAATACTGATGAGATCATCTCTTCTCTTGCATCTACCTCCTATTCATTTTTAACTGAGATTCCATCGGATCTCGTAAAGGTCAGGGGACAGTCGGTATACGAGAAAGAACTGGAGCGCTACCTGGTTAGAAAAGAAGTATCGGTAAGCAGACTCGATCCCCTCTCGATAGCCCCGGTAATCGGGTACCTTGCAGCAAAGAAGGTCGAGATAACGAACCTCAGAATCATAACCCGGTGTAAAACCGAACTGATGGATGAGGAAGAGTTGGAACGGGAGCTTATCCATGTATAGATTTGTTGTCGTAACCGATCCTGAAACTGCATCCGGGTTCCGGCTGGCCGGGGTAGAGGTCATTGAGGCAAAGGATCCCCAAGAAGCCGGAAAGATAATCCCTGATCTTCTGTACAAAGATGATATGGGCATTGTTGCGGTAAATGAAGATTTCATGGCCTTTATTGATGAGCATATCATGACAAAGATTGAAGAGTCGTACCGGCCGCTCATTATCCCCATCCCGATTGGATCGCAGAAGATCGACAGGGCAAGTTACATTGAACGTCTGCTACGCAAGGCGATTGGATATAATATCACGTTACAATGAGGTGTTAATCATGAAGAATGGAGTAATCTCGCGAATTACAGGCCCTGTTGTCATGGCACAGAATATGACCGGATCATGCATGTATGATGTGGTCCTCGTAGGGAACCAGGCTTTGAACGGGGAGATTATTCGTCTGGAAGGAGACAGTGCAATTATCCAGGTCTACGAAGACACGACCGGGCTGACGGTTGGCGAGCCGGTTATGATAACCGAGAATCCTCTGCGTCTCGAACTTGGTCCTGGTATCCTCTCTTCAATATACGATGGTATCCAGCGGCCCCTGCCGATCCTTGCAGAAAGATCCGGTGATTTTATTGGAAGAGGAATCAGCGTCCCAGGGCTTTTAAGGGATACAAAATGGGAATTTAACCCTTGTGTTGCGGTCGGGGATACCGTTTGTGAAGGGGATATCCTCGGAACCGTGCAGGAGTATCATATCGAGCACCGGATTATGGTTCCACCGGGTATAAAAGGGGTTGTTACCGATATAAAGAAAGGAGCGTTCACCGTAAAAGAGACTATCTGTACCCTTGATGATGCAAAAGAGATAACCCTGATGCAGCGATGGCCGGTCAGAAAAAACAGGCCCTATAAAAGAAAACTTGACCCGACTCTTCCTCTTCTCACCGGCCAGAGAATATTTGATACACTCTTCCCGATACCAAAAGGCGGGGCTGCCATGATCCCCGGGGGTTTTGGGACCGGAAAGACCGTATCAGAACAGACCCTTGCCAAGTGGTCTAATACCCAGATAGTTGTGTATATCGGCTGTGGAGAGCGTGGCAACGAGATGACCGATGTGCTGACCGAGTTTCCTGAACTCATCGATCCACGGACGAATCTTCCCTTGATCCAGAGAACGGTCATGATTGCCAACACCTCGAACATGCCGGTTGCTGCACGGGAAGCGTCCATTTATACCGGGATTACTATTGCTGAATACTTCAGGGACATGGGATATGATGTTGCCCTGCTTGCTGATTCAACATCACGGTGGGGAGAAGCGTTACGGGAGGTGTCAGGACGATTAGAAGAGATGCCGGGAGAAGAGGGATATCCGGCTTACCTGGCATCACGACTCGCCGCTTTTTATGAACGGGCAGGACAGGTCATCTGTCTCGGGTCAGATGACCGGAGCGGTTCGGTAACCATCGTCGGTGCGGTATCTCCACCGGGTGGTGACTTCTCTGAGCCGATTACCCAGAACACATTGCGCATTGCAGGAGCGTTCTGGGCTCTTGATACCAATCTTGCCCACCGCAGACATTTTCCAGCCATTAACTGGATAAAGAGTTACTCCCTCTATATTGACGCTCTTTCAGACTGGTATGAAGGAAATGTTGCACCAGACTGGAGAGAACTGCGTGACAAGACGATGGCACTGCTTCAGAAGGAGGTTGAACTCCAGGAGATTGTTCAGCTCATCGGACCTGATGCCCTGCCTGAGAATGAGAAAGCAATCCTTGAGATAACGCGGATGATTCGGGAAGACTTCCTGCAACAGGGTGCATATCATGAGGTAGACTCATTCTGTCTCTTAAAAAAACAGTATACGATGCTCTGTGCTATCCTTACCTTTTATGATACCGCTCTCTCTGTAATGAACAAGGGAGTTTCACTGCGTCAGATCCTCGATCTCCCGCAAAAAGTAGCGATATCACGGATGAAAGAGACAAGAGAGATAGACGAGATATCCAACCTCATCGGGGAGATAAAAGAGGCAATCCTCGCACTGGAGGTGAGATAACCATGACAAAAAGCCTGGTTACCAAGGAGTTTAAAACAATATCCTACGTCTCCGGACCGCTCATCTTTGTTAAAAGGCCAAAATCTGTTTCCTATGGAGAGACTGCAGTGATTACCCTCCCCAATGGTGAGAAACGAAACGGACAGGTTCTTGATATCTCAGAGGAGATCGCCGTTGTCCAGGTCTTTGAGGGTACCAGCGGTATAGATAACTTAAGCACCAATGTCCGGTTCAGCGGTGAGGCATCAACAATAGCAGTATCACGTGATATGCTCGGGCGGGTCTTAAACGGGGTCGGTATCCCAAGGGACGGGGGCCCTGACGTCATCCCGGAAGCAGTTCTTGATATCGCAGGGATGCCAATTAATCCGTACTCACGAGATAAACCTGCAGATTTCATCCAGACAGGAATATCGGTAATTGACGGGTTAAATACCCTTGTCAGAGGCCAGAAGCTCCCCATCTTCTCGGGTTCAGGACTGCCTGCCAATGATCTCGCAGCACAGATTGCACGACAGGCAAAGGTTCTGGGAGAAGGAGAACACTTCGCAGTTGTCTTTGCCGCGATGGGCATCACTCACAAGGATGCTTCGTTCTTTATGAAGGATTTTGAGAAGACCGGAGCCCTGGAACGAGTGGTCTTCTTCCTTAATCTTGCAGACGATCCTACGATTGAACGGTTAGCTACTCCCCGGTGTGCCCTTACTGTTGCCGAGTTCCTTGCCTACACCCATAATCTCCATGTCCTTGTTATCCTCACCGATATGACCAATTACTGTGAGGCATTACGGGAGATATCAACGGCACGGGAAGAGATCCCGGGAAGACGTGGCTATCCCGGATATATGTATACAGACCTGGCATCCATATACGAAAGGGCTGGGAGGATAAAAGGAAAGCCGGGATCCATTACCCAGATTCCCATCCTGACCATGCCTGATGATGATATCACCCATCCGGTTCCGGATCTCACCGGGTATATCACCGAGGGACAGATCGTCTTGTCACGTGACCTGTTCCGCAGGGGAATAAATCCCCCCATTGACGTTCTCCCCTGCCTCTCCCGTCTCATGAATCTCGGCATAGGACCAGGGAAAACAAGGGAAGACCACCGGAACGTGGCAGACCAGTTGTATGCTTCCTATGCGTACGGAAGAGACTTACGAAGGCTGGTTGCCATCGTCGGTGAGGAAGCACTTACCGAGCTTGATAAACGGTACCTGCATTTTGCAGATGAATTTGAACATAAATTCACAAACCAGGGAAAAGAAGACCGGGCTATCTCTGATACCCTCTCGATCGGATGGGATCTCTTTGCCATGCTCCCTGATTTTGAACTCAAACGAATAAGCAGGGATTATATCGAGAAGTACCATCCCCGGTTCCAGGAGAGATAAAAAATGGAGCAGGTCAGCCCCACGCGGATGGAACTTATCCAGAAGAATGCTCAGATAAAACTGGCCGAGCAGGGGAGAGACCTCTTAAAAGAGAAGATGGACGCTCTTATCCAGGAGTTCTTCTCAACCATGGAGTACGTATCAGACTCCCGGAAAAACTTAGAAGATCTATCGGTCTCGGCAAAGCAGTCCCTCCTTGCAGCCCAGGGTGCAGACGACAAAGTAACCGTAAAATCCACTTCATTTGCAACAAAACGACAGATCCTTCTTGACATAAAGGGCAAGAATATCATGGGGGTTCCGGTTCCAATAATCGAGAAACAGAGTGTTGCACGGAGTGTTATTGAGAGGGGATACAGTATCATCGGTGTCAGCAGCAGGATCGATGAGACTGCGGAGAAGTATGAAGCGGAACTGGATATCATCATTAACCTTGCCGAGACCGAGACCGCCCTTCGAAGACTGGGAAAAGAGATTCAGATGACCCGGCGAAGGGTAAATGCACTGGAACAGGTCATGATACCTGAGCTGAAAAAACAGGCAAAATACATCAAAATTACCATTGAAGAACGGGAACGGGAAGACATGTTCCGGTTAAAAAAGGTAAAGAAGATCCTGAATAAAAAGAAAGGACAGTAAAAACACATAAACCCGGGTATCCCGGCATCCCGACACTAATAAAAAGGCTTATTGGTCAGGTTCTTCCTCTTTTTTTCTGCCCGGGTTTTTCAGGATCTCTGTAACTTCGGTTATCATATCATCCTGTGTTCTCTTCTTTTCCTCAGTATCCTGATATATCCTCAGGATATCGTCGATATCAGACCGGGTTATCCGGGAAAAGGTGATCGTATCCCAAACATTGCGCCCGATAATCACCCACACCTCTGCGAGGATCTTCTGAATCTGTGTAATCTGACCAGCAGAAAACGAATCCAGTTCACTCACCTCGTTCCTGCGGATCTTCTCGAGTGATTCTTCGACCGCTTTTTGCATATTCAGACGAAACATCCGCCTTCCCAGTTCTTCATTCGTGGATCGGGACATACTACTTTTACATACCGACCCTGATTATTAATACTTTTGCCTCTCTCCCAAAGGAAAGAGACCCAGGTTTCCACACAGACAATCCCGGAAGACAGGTTGCGATGCAGTAGAGATCCAATGTATCTGGTATCGGTACGAGGTATGGATCTCCACATAAATGATTGGTAGGCAGGAGAAAGAGAAGATCCCCTCAGGATCTGACTGAGAAGTACATCATCGAACTGTATGCCGGGCTGGTATCGTCATCACCCTCATATATTGCCCGAACAACAACATTCCCCTCCTCTACAACAGGAAGCCGGAAGGAATAGGATCCACGGGAGTCGGTCTTCACCGATCCGAACCGTTCCCAGGAGAGATTGTCATCATAATAACCACATCTTCCGAAAAAACCCACACATACCGGGGCATAGGCAACATAGTAGGTGATCTGTCTGCCTGCAAGACCGGCATTGTTTCTCCCGGTCAGGTCTCCGCTAAATGACACGGTATCTCCAACCACGGGATCCCGTGGCCAGGCCTGGATAGAGAGATCCGAAACAGCCGGATGGGGATTTGGCCTGACCTGCACCGGCAGGGTTTTAGATATTCCACAATAATAGGCACGAAATATCCACTCTCCCGAGATTTCAGGTACTACTGATGCAGAGAAAAATCCTTCACTATCAGGAACGGTCTCTTTTAAGCGGACGATCCGGTTCTCTCCCGGTTTCTGACAATGAATTATCACGGAATAGTCGGTTCTTCTGAGCAATCCTGGCATAACCTGCCCTCTAATTGTCATCTCTTCTCCGACGAATGGATCCTCTTGGATAACCACGAGACGGATCGGGGACATCTCTCCTGATGACCGGGACGATATCGGTTCATCACAAAGAACGGGTGCCGGTGCTATCCAGAAAAGGAGGAGAATGAGAGAGAGTAGTATCAGTACCACCCGGGGATCCAACGTTTTTTTCGGGATGGTATCTCGCATCGTACCCGATCTCATTGTCATAAAGATGATGATGACACTCAATCCTATTATACTTATAGATCCTGACCCCACGATCGAAAACCCGAATAATCACTCCAAAAAAACCAGTATCAAATATTACCAGCAGGAGAGACGAGAAAAAGACATGGATATGGAAACGATTTACAATTTGCATGCCTGTTGCCAAATTTCACACGCATTGTAATGAGATGTATCCCCCTTCTGTTGTATGCCTGACCTCATCGATCTGACCCTTATTTTCCTGATAGTGGTTCTTTTGTTTTTTCGACTCCTCCCCCGTTATCCTTCTGGCAGATGACCTCTAAAACCCATGCAGACATTTCCTGTCTCAAACCGAGGGATATCGGGAGAGAGGAGAGGGAGGAGATAAAATTCTGTATATTCCCATTCTTTTTTGAAAAACCAGGATATTCAATGAAATTTCATAGAGGCACAATTCACAATGATAAATAATGATGAATGTACAATATGGTACCAGAGGTGCTTTGTGGAATTTTTACTGCTCTTCCTGATCTTCTTCCCCCTCGTTCTCGCGTGCATCCTTCTCGGGATACGGGGGGAAAAAATACGGGATATTATCGTCACGACTGGAGCACTCGTCATCGGGACGGGAACGCTCTATCTGCTCATCGCAACGCTTGGATCCCATGCGACGTACTACCTGACCAATACCCAGACTGTTCATTACATCCTATTCCTGCTTGAGATCGGGATAACCCTGTTTATCTTATACCTCTGCCGTAAATACCACCAGAGGCTGGTTGCACTCCTTGTGTGCATCCAGATGGCAATACTCATCATCTTCGGGATGGGATCCCTGACGCAGGGCCATGCATCACAAGAGGGTGCAAATCTCTTCTTTGATGAGTTCTCAATCATCATGGCCCTGATAATCGGGATAATCGGGAGTCTAATCTGTGTATACTCGCTTGGATACATGCGCAGTTACCATGCCCATCACCCTGAAATTTCTGACAGAAGACCAGTCTTTTTCTTTTTGCTCTTTTTGTTTCTCTCTGCCATGTTCGGGCTCGTATTCTCCAATAATCTCGTATGGCTCTTCTTCTTCTGGGAGATAACAACCGTCTGCTCCTTTTTGCTCATCGGATATGCGAGAACAGAAGATGCGATAAAAAACGGATTTCTGGCACTGCTCATAAACCTCCTTGGCGGGATCACGTTTGCAGGAGCCCTAGCCTATATCACCTATGCTGCACCTTCCCCGGAGTACCTCAACCTCTCAACCCTGACAACGGCAGGTCCCGATCTCGCCCTGCTCGCCCTTGTCCCTGCTGGACTTATCTC
>CAZSDZ010000016.1:0-53067 GCA_964605795.1 uncultured Methanoregulaceae archaeon | reverse complement strand
AATCTCCTGTGATACCATTCTAACCATGAGGATAAAAGAGAGATCATATTTTTCTCAGAACAGATTTGCCTTTTGAAGGGGTAGATTCTTGTCGGTCCTCTTTTTCCCTGAATATCCTCCTTTTTTCGGCGGTTCAGGATCTAAATCTGACTTCATTCGTATCAATCGAATTTTTTTATAGACAACATTCTCACCCGTTTTTGATAGAGATTTCGTATCGTTTCATGAGGGCCGGAATCCTTGAGCAGAGGTGCGGCACCACATCTCTTGATTAAAGATGAATACCCATAATATGCGCTCTCTATCCCAATGCTCTCTTCTGTCTGATCACGAGATGAAGGAAAAAGAAAAGAATATCATAAGAATTTTGATTTATCTAAACTTATTGCGAAAGCATGAAATGGTATTCTCTTTCTTGTTTATGGGTTTTGGAAAACATGATTCTATAGATCTGGGTGGTACTAAAAAATAATCAAATGAGGCTTTAAATTTTAAATTAGGTGCAAATGTAGTTTCTTTAAAAAATGAGTGCAAACCGTCAATTTAGGGTTGGAATGGTATTTGAAGAGATGATTACCAGATGAATTCCCAATATTTCCGTACCCTTTTTTATCAAAGGTGATATATTCATTGACTTGATTATTTTTTGATTAGTCCTTATTTTGAAGATGAAGGATACATTGTGCCTTGGTTGTTCGGTGAAAGTATTTTAAGAGAGTAATTACTTATTTCACACATATATCATCAGTAACATGACATTTGCCTCATCTATCGGGATGATCAAGTGAATGGGTGGTGCTTCATGAAATGTGAAAAAAATCTTATATTACTGCTGGTTCTTGTTCTGATTACAGTACCGGGGATGGTCTCTGCCGAGAACATTGCGGCAACCATTGGTATATCATCTTCAGGATTTGCAGTTCAGAACGAAATGGAATCGGTTAGTGCTGCTTCAGTCGTGGCAGCCACGGCAGAGAACGTGATGGCCTCATCAACGCTCGGCAGTGAGGTCCAGGTAACGTATGGTGCAGGTGAACATGTAAAACCCGACATATCGTCCGGCCTGGTTGTATACGAGAAATGGGCATCCGGCAACTGTAACGTGGAGGCGTATTCAATTGCATCCGGTTCCAGCCAGCCGATCACAACCGGTTCAACAAGCCAGACCAACCCTGCTGTTGATAATAGTTATATCGTCTGGGAAGGCGACACCGGGTATGTCACAAACATCTATGCCTATATCATCAGCACCGGTGTGAAGGGTGAAGTGCTGCCATCAACAGCATACGAGAGAAACCCGTCAGTATCTGGCACATTGGTTGTCTGGGAGGATTACCGGGGCAGGAGTTCTGATATCTACATTGCAAACCTTGCAACCGGTGTTGCAGCAGCAGTCTGTACCGATAGCCAGAAGCAGATTAATCCTGACATATCGGGGACCAAGCTCGTCTGGGAGGACTGGCGGAACGGCAATGCAGATATCTACCTTTTTGATCTCGAGACCAATACCGAGAAACAACTGACCACTGATGGTTCAAACCAGGTTAATCCGAAGATATACGGGAACCTGGTTGTCTGGGAGGATTTCAGAAACGGGAAGCCTGATATCTATGCGATGGACATCAGGAGCAATGTAGAAGCCAGAATAACGTTTGATTCAGGAGATCAGATCAATCCTGATGTGTATGGTACATCAGTCGTCTGGGAGGACTGGCGTGATGGAAGTTCAGATATCTACATGCGGGATCTCTCTACCACCACCATCTACCAGATAACCGATAATGATTTCAACCAGGTTCAGCCCGCTATCTACGGAGATCGCATCGTCTGGTCTGATAACCGGAACGGAAACTCCCAGATCTATATGACAAGTCTCGGGACACCGGTTCCCCCGACACAGACCTATGAGTTCTATGGTCTTGCAAACGCCAACGGCCAGCCGGTTTCCGTGGGCAGCACCATAATTGCTGCCATTGACGGGAAAGAGAGGGGCAGGATCGTGACAACGGTCCAGGGCCAGTATGGCAGTGAATATGGTCCATATCTCCAGGTACCAGTCTCATCAGCAGATTATGGAAAGAGCATCACGTTCTGGATAAACAATGTTCAGACAACCCAGGTCGTTGCGGTCGCAACCCCGTCCCGGCAGCGGGTCGATCTGACGATCGGGCAGAGCCCGGTATATTCCTACCAGTTCTATGGAAAAGCCACGATAAACAGCCAGCCGGCTCCTGTCGGAACCGTCATCCAGGCCACCATAAATAACGAGAACAGGGGTCAGATAACCGTCTCAAGCGCCGGTTACTACGGCTCTGCAAGCGGTCAGGTATTAACGGTCGGGGTTACGAATGCCGATGTTGGAAAGGTCATTACCTTCTGGGCAAACGGCATCCAGGCCAGTCAGTATGTTGTTGTCGGTCAGCAGTACAGCTCCTATCTCGATCTTACCTTTGGAAGCGGACCAGTCACGAACTCGTACAAGTTCTATGGAACGGTAATGATTGACGGCTATGTGGCACCGGTCGGAACTGTCATCCAGGCGATGGTAAATGGTGTTGAACGGGGTAGAACGACGGTTGCCGTTCCAGGCCAGTACGGATCTGCGGGAGGGTACAGCAACAACCTCGAGGTACCCTTTACATCCGCAGATGCCGGGAGGTATATCACGTTCCTCGTGAACGGACGCCAGGCATCCCAGCAGGTTCTCATCTCAACCGGTGGCACCTACATGCAGGATCTCACGGTCTATGGCAGTTCAACCATGGCCGATTTCACAGCAACACCGACATCAGGGTATGCTCCCCTCTCCGTCTCCTTTACCGACCGGTCAGCAGGATCACCCCTGAAGTGGTACTGGGCATTCGGAGATGGCAGTTACTCCTACGAGAGGAACCCCACCCATACCTACTCGCAGGCAGGAACCTATACCGTCATCTTAAGTGTGACCTACTCGAGCGGAACTCAGGTTGCGACAAAGAATAACTATATTACCGTCTCTACAAAGGCACCATCTGCAACACTGACACTCTATCCTGGCTGGAACTTTATCGCGACACCCAAGACCCTTGCTGAAGGATACGATACTGCCTCGCTCTTCTCAAATATTGATGTTGCCGGGCACAGTATCTTCCAGTATGATTCAAAGAACGGCAGGTATAAGAGCCTGAATGCAAAAAGCCCGATAAAACCACTCGACGCGGTCTGGATCTACTCAAGCACCGTCAACCAGGTGTACCTCTACTTTGCAGCTGATGCCCTGCAGATTCCGCCTACGAGAACCGTATCGAAGGGATGGAATACCATCGGTATATCTGGTCTTGTACAGCAGACCGCCTATAATGCATTACTCTCGGTCAAGGATGACTGGGTATATCTTATCGGGTTTGATCCCGGTACACAGACCTTTGAGAGGACCATTATGAACGTTCCGGAATCATATTCGACTGTCATGCAACCAGGAAAGGGATTCTGGCTCTACATGAATGAAGACGGAGTTCTGGCAGGGAGCGGGGTATAGAATCCCGGCAACTGAGAATACTGCAAAAGAATAGGTCTTGTAAAAAAAAAACGAGGTAGGCATGGATAAGAAAACAAAAAACCGGCCCTCTTTACCGGGGAGCAGGTTACAGGCCGGATTTGCCGCGATGCAGGTATATCCGGCACTCCTCCTGGTTCTGGCATTCCTTGCCGGTATCACTTTTTCTGTTGTATCTGATGAGATGATCCTCCAGGCACCAGGAGTTGAAGAGCAGATAACATCGGGGGCCGGGAATGATGTTACACCCCGGATTGACGGCAACTACATCACCTGGGTCTCATGGGTTTATGGGGATGCTGACGTCTTTTACTATTCTATCGATGGGAAACTCGAGGAGAAGGTGACATCTGCACCCGGCAACCAGATAAACCCTGATTTATCAGGTAACCACATTGTCTGGGAAGATGACAGGGGTGGGAAGGCATCGGTATGGGTGTACGATATCACGACACGGGCTGAAGCACATGTCGGCAGCACCGGTTTTTACCAGAGGAACCCTGCCATATCAGGCAGCACGATTGTCTGGGAAGATTATCGTAACACAATGGATTCTGATATCTACCGGTATGTTCTTGGTCAGGGGAAGGAGTACCCGGTATGTACCGCTTCAGGACGTCAGATAAATCCTGATATCTCGGGAAACTATGTTGTTTGGGAGGATTACCGGCATTGTACCCCTCAATATAGCGAAAATTCTGATATCTACCTCTATAATATCGAGACCGGTGTTGAGACACAGGTAACCCGTGATGTTTCTGCCCAGAAAAACCCGCGTATTGACGGGAATATCATTGTCTGGGAAGACTGGCGTAACACACAGGTCGATATCTACTCAACCGATATCAGCACCCTTACTGAGAACCGGGTTACCTTTGATACCTGTGATGATACCGAGCCTGATATCTCTGAATCCATCATCACCTGGACCCGTTCAGACAGTCACGGGAAGAAGGATATCTACATGATAAACCTGCAGAGTACGGTGACGAATGTTGTCTGTGCGAGCTCCGGTGACCAGACCCGTTCTGCCATATCGGTAGACCGGGTTGTCTGGCAGGATGACCGGAGTGGTGTCAATAATAATGATATCTATCTGTATACCCTGGTTGAAGAGACACCCTATCCCCCGTACCAGTTCTATGGGAACTGTCTCATTGAAGGACAACAGGCACCGGTCGGGACTGAGATTATTGCAAAGGTTGGGACTACACAGGTTGGAAGTACTACGACGAGGAATGTCGGACAGTATGGTACCGGCGGTTATGACCGGCGTCTTGTTGTCCCGGTAACCCAGGCAATGCTCGGTAAAACTATCTCGTTTTATTCAAACGATCTCAAGGCACAAGAGACGGTTCTTGTCACCGAGCAGGGTGGAATCTATCCGCTTGATCTCTCCTTTATTTATACCGCACCGATCCAGCCGGCCGAGTTTTACGGAACGGTTACCATCGATGGTGTTCCCGCCTTTGCCGGAACCATGATAACCGCCACCATCGATGGGGAACAGAGAGGGGAGTACACCACCCGCGAAGTTGGCAGGTATGGTGGGCCTGCATCGACCGATCCCAGGCTGAAAGTGCAGCTCTATTCAGAAGATATCGGCAAGACCATTCTCTTCTGGGTTGACGGGATGCGGGCAGATAACTCCTTTATCGTCGAGAAGGGCGGAATCTTTAACCTTGACCTGACCGTGAACCAGTACCCGGTGATCACTGATTACGAATTTTACGGGACTGCATTTTTAGAGTACTCTCCGGCTCCGGTGGGAACCGTCATCTCGGCACTCATTGACGGTCAGGAGCGGGGAAGAATAACCACCACCGTTGAGGGAGCGTATGGCGGACCAGAAGTGTATGACACCCGGCTGGTTGTGCCGGTGACCGAGGCGGACGGTGGCAAGACCATCTACTTCTGGTCAGGGGGACTGATTGCAAACGAGGTTGAGGTTATCCCTGAGGTGATACCGGTGACCCAGGATCTTGTTATTATTCTTAAGAAAGATCTCACCTTTACTGGGTCTTCCGGAATTATTGCGAATTTTGTTGGAACACCTCTCTCCGGTGAAGCACCGCTTACCGTCAAATTTACCGATCTCTCGACCGGTTACCCGACAATGTGGCACTGGGATTTCGGTGACGGACAGACAGAGGGCATGCTCGGGAGTCCGACACACACCTACACCACTATAGGGACCTATACCGTCTCACTCACCGCATCAAACCAGTACGGCCAGAGTGATCTGGAGGTAAAGCCTGATTACATTCACGTTGGAACGGTTCCGTCAGAGAACTATATCTCCCTATATCCTGGCTGGAACTGTGTATCCACTCCCCGCTGGCTGGCAGATGGGCACAATACTGCAGCAATCTTTTCCGGGGTCGATGTTGACGGCCACTCCATCTACCGTTACGACGCAGAGAGAGGGTTGTTTACGACCCTCTCAACCGAGAGTGAGATAGTCCCGCTTGATGCTATCTGGATCTACTCTGCAAAGACTGACCGGGTGTACCTGACCTTTGAGCAGAATTACGGACTACTCCCTGAAAAAACCCTGTTTAAAGGATGGAACAGTGTCGGATTCACCGGCCTTGAGCCAGTATCGGCAAAGACCACCTTTGCATCAGTCGCAAACGCATGGGTCTACTGCCTTGTCTATGATCCGATAGAGCAGAACTACCAGCAGACTATCGTTAAAGACCATAATGATACCACGGCCCTTACACCCTACCAGGGATACTGGCTCTTTATGAATGAGAACGGTGTCCTGGCCGGTCTGTCAGGATAACCACATTTTTCTTTTTAAAACTTCTCTGAAAGCAGAAGAGGTTATATCAGATTACCGGATTTCACAAATGAGATCGGATATTTATAGTAATCGTTCCTGCCGGGTATGGGGGCGTATGTGCAGTACTTCTTTTGCCGCTGCCGCGACTGCATCCCTGTCTTGTGCAGGGGAATAAACCCCGAGACGCCACTGTCGTTGCCTGGTCTCATTCAGGGTGGTAATAAGCGGTGATACTTCTTCAATGGGTATCCTGTCACGGGTATTTTTGATACGCACATCCATCATCATCTCGCTCGGGAATTCAGGGATGTCCACGAGGACCGATTCAGGGGAGACTCCGGCGGTCTCTGCGATATCCGCGGCTATCTTCTGTTCTTTCCCAAGCGTGTAGGAATCCTGCAGGATTGGCATATGCACATCATCTTTGCATACAAAGAGGGCACGCTTGTACAGACGCCGGTAGTAGAGTTTCTTTGCGATAGACCGTGCTGACGGTTCGGACGAGTTCATCAGGGTGTGGATACAGGAGGCATCATCCATCATGAGGATGTCAGGCAGGGTAATACCCGGGTCAGGACTGATATGCAGGTCAAGGCTGTACTGAAACATCTTCTCTGCAATCCTGCTGACATGGTGGTAATAAACCGCCGGGCGCATCAGGGTCCGGGCGATGAGAAGTGATTCTGCTGCCTGGATTCCCCTTTCATCAAGAGATATAACATTCTCCTCAATAATCGTTGACCTGATGAGACGGGACGCATCGACGGTTCCGTACGGTACCCCCGTATAATACGCGTCACGCAGCAGGTAGTCCATCCGGTCGACATCCAGATCTCCGTGGATGATACCGGCAAGCGGGTGGTCTCCTGAGATGAGTGCTGCCATCTCCCCGGGATCCGTTCCGTTCCTGAGAAGAGTACCCTGTAAATCCTGCTGTGAGATGATTCCTGCGATGTTGGTATGGTCCCTTCCCAGGTATTCCCTGCTGTGTGTCTCGATGGCATGGGAGAAGGGTCCGTGGCCGATGTCATGAAGAAGGGCGGCAGTCTCAAGAAGGGTCTGGTCCCCGCGGTCAAGTTCTATCTTGCGTCCCATCAGGGATGCCAGGTGCATGGTACCGAGTGAGTGTTCAAACCGACTGTGATTTGCACCGGGATAGACCAGGTACGAGAACCCGAGCTGCCTGATGTACCGAAGTCTCTGGAGGAGCTGAGTCTCAAGGAGGGGCCGGATAGTCTGGGGGATATCAATATATCCATGGACCGGATCTTTGATTGATGTCATCTCACTCGGGTTCCTGTACACTGGTATATGTGAAAAGAAAAGAATCCTTGTATTGTCTCCCTCCGTGTTGCCAGGTAATTTCACCTCACATCAGGAATAGTCATGTATCCGGGAGGAAGGGTTTGCTGATGAATCTATTTTTGGGATATCCCTGATAATACTAAGGGGATGATTACCTTTCTATCCGGAGGGACCGGAACCCCGAAATTACTGGCAGGGACACGGCAGATCCTTCATGATGATGCTATCACGGTTATTGTAAACACAGCAGAGGACATGTGGTACCAGGGCGGACATCTCTCGCCTGATATTGATACCGTACTGTACCTGTTTGCCGGTCTCCTGAATAAGGAGACCTGGTGGGGGATTGCAGGAGACTCGTTTGTCACGCATAAAGCGCTCCAATCTCTCGGATCTGATGCCTACCTGGCACTTGGGGATCGGGATCGGGCGACAACGATTATCCGTGGTGATTACCTCCGATCCGGTCTCTCTCTGACAGAGGCGACAAAGAGGTTGTCAGAGATGTTCGGTCTCTGTGCAACAATACTTCCGATGTGTGATACGCCTGTTTCTTCAATGGTACAAACAGAGACCGGCAGCATGCATTTCCAGGAGTACTGGGTGAAACACCGGGGTACGTGTGCAATTACCGGTATTGTCTGGGAAAGTGATACCGAACCGGAAGCGACAACAGAGGTCATCTCCTCCATACAGGAAGCAGAGCTGGTTGTCATCGGGCCAAGCAACCCTGTCACGAGTATCCTTCCCATCCTGTCATGTTCGGGTGTGCGAGAAGCACTTGCAAAAAAACGGGTTATTGCCATCAGTCCTTTTATCGGGGATGAACCGGTGAGCGGGCCGGCACGTGACCTCATGATTGCCCACGGGGTAATTCCTGACTCTCGGGGAGTATTCCTGATGTATTCTGACTTCCTTGATATATTTATCCAGGACGAGTCAGATCCGGTCACGGTACCGGGCTCGGTCAGGTGTAATACGCTCATGAAGAACGATTCGATTGCTTCTGATCTGATGGGTCGGATTCTTGAACTGGGTGAGATTGGGCGGTAGATGGTTTTTCCTGTGACCTCAGGTATTGTACTTTTGTCTATCCCTGCCCCTGTGTCCTCCTCCATTCAGTACCCCAAATCGTTTTACCCGCTCTTGTCATATGCATAGACAGATTATGACACGAGTTCCTGTATGTGCCATCACGCCGGATTCTGTTTCTGGTGAGATTATTGGCTGGGTTCATGAGATCCGGGATCTTGGTGGCCTGGCATTCCTTCTGGTCCGTGACCGGACCGGTATTATCCAGGTTACCATCCCGAAGAAGAAGGTTGGAGAAGAGATTATTGCGACATTCCGGGAGGTATCCCGGGAGTCGGTCGTGCATGTACAGGGAGAGGTCAAGGCAGTGGACAAGGCTCCGGGTGGTCGGGAGATTATCCCGAGCGTTCTTTCTATCATAAGTCAGGCACAGGTTCCGCTCCCTCTTGATGTATCCGAGAAAGTTCCTGCCGAACTGGATACCCGCCTGGATAACCGGTTTTTAGATGCACGCCGGCCCCGGGTCACTGCGGTGTTTCAGGTAAGAAGCGAGGTTCAGCATGCAGTACGGAACTTCCTGCACGATGAAGGGTTTTACGAGATAACTACCTCAAAGATCGTTGCCGCGGCAACCGAGGGGGGAACGGAGCTCTTTCCGATAGCATATTTCGAGAAAGAGGCGTTTTTGAACCAGAGTCCTCAGTTATACAAGCAGATGATGATGGCTGCGGGATTTGAGAAGGTATACGAGATAGGCCCAATATTTCGTGCCGAGGAGCATAATACCACGAAACATCTGAACGAGGCAACCTCCATCGATGTCGAGGTTTCTTTTACTGACCACACCGGGGTTATGGATATCCTTGAGAATATGATACGGCATGTGTACCGGGAGGTCTCCATGCACTGTTCCGATGCACTGGCTAACCTTGAACTGGACTCGTTTGCGGTTCCTTCAGATTCGTTCCCAAGAATTCCATACCGGGATGCAATAGAGATCGCAGGGAAAAAGATGGATGAACCGATTGCGTTTGGCGATGACATCGGGACTGCGGCAGAGAAGGTGCTCGGTGAGGAGATGGGCACTCATTACTTTATCACCGACTGGCCGACCGCGATAAAACCGTATTACGCCATGCCATATGAGGATGAGCCCGAGATATGCAAGGCTTTTGATCTGATGCATCCACGGATGGAACTCTCGTCAGGAGCAGAGCGGGTGCATGACCATGATCTTCTTATACGGCAGATAGCAGAGAAAGGTTTGAACCCTGATAATTTCGAGTTTTATCTCAAGCCATTCCGGTACGGGATGCCCCCCCATGCAGGATGGGGATTGGGGTCAGATCGTCTTGTTGCAACCATGCTCTCGCTTCAGAATGTTCGTGAGGCGGTGCTTTTCCCCCGTGACCGGCACCGGTTAGTCCCCTGAAATCCTGATTTTTTTCCGAAAACCTTAACACTTCCCAGTTCCCGTATTGAATAACAGATGTGATACAAATGAGATCGTTCATCCCTGATATCCTCCTGCCGACAACAGTAGTCGGAAGTTTCCCGGTTGTTGTACCGAAAGGATTGAGAGGAATCTTTGGTGACAGGATGGCATATGCCTCACGGCATGCGATATCACGCCAGATTGAGGCAGGAATCACCATCATCTCTGACGGTCAGGTCAGGGGAGAGATGATAGAGGCATTTACCCGGGATCTTCCCGGGTGCCGTGGCCACGAGGTTATCGGAAAGATATCCCCGCCTGATGGATTTGTCTCCATAAAGGATACCAGGTATGCCCTCACAAAACATCCGTACGTGAAGGGCATTGTCACCGGACCGACGACCATCAGCTACGGCCTCTCGCTTAATACTCCCCTGTACCGGAACAAGGGGGAACTGGTTCCTGATATTGCATCTGCCCTTGTACACGAGGCACAGGCTCTTTCGAGGCTTGGGATATCAATGCTCCAGATAGACGAACCGCTCTTCTCAACCGGGGTTGCTGATCTCGTAATCGGGAGGGAAGCAATACAAACGCTGATTGCCGGAATCACGGTCCCGGTCTGTCTTCACGCATGCGGGAATATTGCCCCGTTTATCGATGATATCATAAAGATGCCGGTTCAGATTATCGATATCGAGGGAACGGAGAACCCTGAACTCCTTACGATTCTCTCGAAAAATGATATTGCCAGCCGGTGGATCGGGTACGGGTGTGTCTCTTCAAGCGACCCCCGGATCGAAGATAGATCTCGTATCATCGATCGTATCAGGAAGGCGGTAGATATTGTTCCTCCCGAGCAGCTTCTGCTTGATCCTGATTGTGGCCTTCGGATGCTCTCTTGTGAGGTCGCGTTCCAGAAGTTACAGTCGTTAACGAGTGCAGCAGATGTTGTCAGGAATGAACTCTGATCCGAATGAATAGCCGGGAAGAGGTCAGGAGAAAATCCCCCTCAACCTGCAAAATATGTACCTAACTCCCTTTTAGGAAAAAAGGACTCTGTATCCCAGAAGTAGTTACTTCCGGGTAACAAGCACCGGCAGAGGACTCTTCTCAACCACCGCAGCACTGGTACTGCCAAGAAGAATTCTGCCTGCCACACCCTTGCCGGTGGAGCCGATTACAATGAGTTCTGCATTGCATTTCTTTGCAGCATTGATGATCTCGTCGGTCACGTTCCCGATAATATGGTGATAGGGGATCGTTACTCCTGCATGGGTGCCGATCTCTTGTATCCTCTTCTGGATCTCTCTCTCCTCCTGCTCGGCAAGGGTGATAATCTGGCTCTTTCCAGCCTCATCAGTGACCGTGACATGCTTCTCGATCATCTGGGAGTGTAACTGGGGGTGAAAGACAAATATTGCTTCAACAGTTGCGTTGAGTTGCTTTGAGAGATTCAATGCCGCTTCCAATGCATGATAACTAGCTTCTGAGCCGTCAACGGCTACCAGCATCTTTTGATACATATGGTCTGGTGTGTAGTGAAAACTTAAATAAGCACTGGTATGGCAAGATATATCTTTAGTTTTATGATCACCAACTGTGAGGTTCACGGGAATCAGTCTCTTTTTATGCGCGTGATGTGAGTGAATACGAATTCACAAAAAGATGCTGGTTTGATGCTGCATTCTTCTCAGGTTGTATTTCCCCGTATCTGAATCCAGAAGAGGGCTAATCTAATCGTGAGAACATCCCCTTCATTGTCCTATAAAAACTCACGCCTGGTTCGAGGTAATGATTAACCGGGAAAAAGGAATAATGAAGAAGGATTCCCGGTGGGAGATGGTATGGATCATTGCATTGATGGATGCGTCATAGAACGATCGTTACGGTTCTTTGCCTGATGCAAACCGGTTCCGTAGTTCCCGCCTCATCAGTTTCCATCCGTTCATCCGTGGAAGTTCGTCTACGATGTAGGTCTTTCTCGGGATCTTATATCCTGCAAGCCGCCCGGCAGCATAGGCAACAAGCTCATCGTGGGTAAGGGATACCCCGGGTTTGGGAATTACCGCTGCCTGGGGAATCTCACCTTTCTTCTCGTCAGGAGATCCAAAAATTGCGATATCAGCTATCTTCGGGTGCTGAATAAGCACGTTCTCGACTTCTGTCGGGTAGATCTTCCATCCTGACATGATTATCATGTCCTTCTTCCGATCAGTGATAACAAGCATCCCGTTCCTGTCTATGTATCCGATGTCACCGGTCAGGAACCAGCCATCAGGAAGAAACACGGAACGGGTCTCCTCCTCCCGCTTCCAGTATCCAAGAGCAACTCCCGGACCACGGAGAGCAATCTCACCCGGCTTTTCCGGTAGCAGGATACAATATGGATCCGATTCATCGACCACCCGGACCTCGGCATATCCGATAGGCGTACCGACGCTGTTGAACTCATCGGCAGTCCTGTAGTGGTTCGGCTTTATGACGGTACCACATCCAAGTACGATCGTCTCTGAAAGCCCATACGCGTTTACGATAGGGATACCGAAGCGTTCGTGAAACTGGCGCCAGGTCACGGAATGCATCGGTCCCCCCCCAGATATGATTCGTCTGACCGTCCGGAAAGAATCTTCGGTTCCTGGTTCTGTCTCTACCAGAGCATGGATGACCGGAGGCATGGCTGCTACCTGGGTGACCTGATACTCTTGTATGAGATCGATATACCGGTCAAGGATAAACCGTTCCATGATGACATACGTTGCACCCGTACGCAGGGCTGCTATGGCCCAGGAGAGGCCGACATGTCCCATCGGGTAGATGCCAAGATATACGTCATCTGAATTGAGATCAAGGGCTTCACGTTCTGCTTCAAGGGCAGTCATCCATCCCCCGTGCGTAAGCATCGCCCCCTTCGGTCTGCCGGTTGTTCCTGATGTATACTGGATCTGACAGAGGGTATCAAGACTGCAGTGATGGGGAGAGATATAATCAACACCGGTATTCAGGTCGTCCCAGTGGGCAGTGGCATCTGCATCCGTCTTTCCAACCGTGATTATGATAGAGAGATGAGGTGAAGCGTCAAGAAGATGTCTGATGGCAGGGGTGCGGGAAGCATCACAGATAAGAGCCTTCGCCTCTGAGTCCTTTAATGCAAAGAGGAGTTCCTCTTCCCGGTATACAATATTGGTCGGGACAACAACTGCCCCGATACGCCAGATGGCAAAGTAACTGATGAGATATTCAGGAGTACTGTCAAGGAAGATAACAACCCGGTCTCCGGGCGTAACTCCCAGTCGCAAAAGACCGTTGCCGATTGTGCAGACCATTTTTAAGAGCTCTGCATAACGGTATCGTGAATGATTTGTGGGATAGATGAGGGCGGATTTATCTGTTTCTTTTGCATGAATATCAAGAAAAGACGTAATATTTGCCATAAAGGTGATCACAGGTATGGGAATGTGGGTATATAGATGTTCAGGAATGGCATTTTGGAATCATAAGGAGATATGGAAGTGTTTGTATTCTCAAATTGTCATCAGCCCGGGACAAAGAAACCTATAAAAGCAAGAAGCACGAACGTCATAAGGCAATAACCCGCCTTAACTCAGACTGGTAGAGTGCGCGGCTGTAGTTTGGATTGCCGTTTCGGTAACTGCGCAGCTACCGCGATGTCCCCGGTTCGATTCCGGGAGGCGGGACATCTGCGAAATTATGTTGCCCAGATAGTGTAGTGGCCTATCATGTCGGCCTGTCACGCCGACGACTCGGATTCGAATTCCGATCTGGGCGTCTTTTTTTGGTAATTTTCATTACTCAAACCAACAACTACTTACCCGTTTCAGTCAAATACATATAATCTGTCACATGAAATCCGGGTTGTACGGCATGAAATATCAAATACTTCTCATACTATCGCTATATCTTCTCATCTGCATCTCGGGAGTTACCGGAGATATCCTCCCGGCAACTCCGAATACCCCATCTCAGCCGATGCCGGCTCATTCCAATATTGAGGTTATCGGATCCATAATTGAGAAGATGGAACGGGACGTCACAACCACGAGCCGGTTCTTTAATGGCGGGGGCTTTATCACAGAAGGAGAGATCGACAGCCACTGGAACTATAAGCAACAGACCCTCTCGAACGGTGGATATCTCTCGCAGTCAAAAACACAGACCTTTGATGACGGGAATGTGAATAAGCAGGGATATAACGTGGATACTGCGACCGTCCAGACCTATGCATCTGATGGTTCCGGGAGTACGTTACGGTACAGTGAGTCATTATCCCTTGAAGTATCAGGCAATTTCAGCAGGGCTGCAGATATTGTTGCGTCACCACTGATAAACGAGATAATGGGTGAGTATTTCCCGGCATTTACGAGTGAGTACAGTGCCTCATCAGATCTGTACGGGGTTACCACCATGGCCTCGACCACGAGGGGCTCTCTCCGTGGAGCGGCCACCAACAGTTCCAACGCCCCGGCAGAGCTCAATTATGATATTATCGTCTCCCCTGATGATGCAAGCGGACTTGGGTATGCAGAGGCCGGAATATCAGCCAGTATGTCTGCATCCACCATTGAAGGGCCTGCACTCATTGATGGCATGGATCCCGATACCTACTTTGATCCTGCACACTCTGACTGGAATACCAATTACTGGAACCAGCCCGCACGCACCACCAATTACCGGGAAGCAACCAATGCGGCAGGCAAGGTGTTTGCGTTCAGTAAATCATATAGTGTCAAATCAGGTATCGACATCTGATAATCGTTCGTATCATGAGCCGGACAAGAAGGGGTGGATGATGGTAACCGGAAAAGTTACAGCAATTATCTGTGCGTTCGCATTTCTTATCGGGTTATTTCAGGTCTCTGCCATTGGAGTTGATGAGGAGATAATCCCTGCGTTTGCATCTGATGTACGGGGGAGCATGGATGCAGACAGCATGACGAGTGTCTCGTTTATCTCATCGCTGCGGCTCAGGAATGCTGCCTTAGACGGGACCGTTCCGGCAGCAGTCGAGTACATGGTGGATATAAAACCCGCCGGTAATGCGACCGCGGCCCTTGGAACGATCAGAACTGCTTTTACTGCAGAGATAATGGAAGCAAATGGAGCAATCGGTGATATGCCGTATTATAATCCGGCAAGTACCGGCTGGAATGCCGATTACTGGGATAATCCTGCTGCAATACGGTCCTACCGTGATGTGACCTCTGCAGGCGGTCAGATATACCGGTATTCCCGGAATTTTAAGTATACATCAGGGGTTGCTCTGTAAGGGTTGAAGGTTTGGAGAGATGAAATATAACACATTTACACTGGTACTGCTTGGATCTCTTATCCTGCTCTCTGTCTGTGCCTGGTGTCCAGTAGCCGGTTTTACGCTAAAACCCATTCAGTTCGGACAGGCATTCCCTGACCCCTGTCATGTCAGTTACGAGACTGAGACATATGCCACCATGAATGCTGCGTTTACCGCGGACAGGGTGAAGGGGTCTGCCCCCCTTCTCGTCAACTTCTTTGATGCCTCGTTTGGATTCCCGAGGTCATATCGGTGGGATTTCGGAGACGGAACGTTCTCAACCGAGAAGAACCCGGTTCACGTCTATGAAGAGGCAGGATCCTATGATGTCGCGTTAACGATCTCGGACGGGATCTATTACGAGACCGCCTATGCACTGTATAACGCAACCGGAAGCGGGCAATTGACCGACATCTCGTTCTCAAGTGCCGCACGTGAGTACGATTACATCACCGTGCTGGAACCGGGTTCAGAAGAGGCGATCGCCTTTGAGGAGGAGTACGAAGAAGATCCCTTCTGGTATCCGGTCAGGCAGAAAGGAGTAACGATGCCATCAGGCCAGCTGGGTGTTGTCGGAAGTGCAACCCTAAACGCACGAACGATAACGATAACGAACAGTACCCAGACAGGGTTTACCGATACTCTCTCGGTATCAGGTATTTACCGTATGTTCAAACGGGTTCCACATAATACGCAGTTCTGATCTTCTTTCTCTTTTTTCAAAGAGACCCTGAACTGGTAGTATCTCATATCTTATTATAGAAAAACAGGTATCATGATTATGATGGGTTTATCACGAATAGCTCCCATTATCCTTGTAATCTCTCTCGCTTTTGCAGGTTGTATCGATAACAGGGCAACACTTGACACGACACCTGAAGAAATAATCAGGGAGAGCCAGGATCTGGTTCAGGCAGGAACTCCTGATAAAGCCATTCCTGTTCTTGATTCTGCGCTCTCAATCCATCCCGATGACCCGGTCATCTGGAATGAGATGGCCCGTGTACTCCATGAGGCCGGCAGGTATGAGGAGGCTCTTGAAGCAATAAAACAGGTAATCAGACTTGACCCGACCAATGCAGCAGCATGGGTTTTTATGGGCACTATCAATGCAGAACTTGGCAGTGACAGCGATGCCCTCTCTGCATATGACACCAGTCTTCTCCTAAACTCATCAGAGATCTCAGGCCTGTTAAAGAAAGCAGAATTGCTTGGAAAAAAGGGAGAACTCGAACATGCATCTATGCTTGTCGAGGAAGCAATCGAACGCGATCCCAATAATCCTGATTATCTCGATCTTGCGGGAGATATCCTGGCACAGAAAGGTGAGAAAGAGAGAGCAATTCTTGCATATGATCGGGCACTCTCGATAAACGAGAACCGTCCTGATATCTGGAATGATGTTGCAGGTGTGCTTGAGTCTCTCGGGCTCTTACCGGAAGCTGCAGCCGCCTATCAGAAGGTATCCGAACTCCTCCCGAATGACACCGGGGCCCGTTTAAATCTCTCGCAGTCCCTCTCAAATATCGGCAGGTACGACCTTGCCATAGAGCAGTACCGCAAGGTATACGAAACAGAGCCGGAAAATATACAAATGCTTATCGGCTATGCTTTTGCGCTCAATGCCCAGAGAGAATTCGATGCATCACTGGCACTATCAGAAGAGGCAGTGGCAATCGATGACAGAAATTCACAGGTCTGGAATAATATCGGGTATTCGTATGCTGCCAAGGGGATGGATAATAATGCCACCATCGCGTACGAGAAAGCGATTCACCGGGATCCAAAAAACAGTATCGCCTATACCAACATGGGATATCTCTTCATGAGAAATGACCAGGTAGTCCCTGCACTGAATGCGTTTGATGCAGCGCTGGCAATCGATCCAGACAACGAGATGGCGAACTATTACTCTGCCGAGGCCCTGATAAAAAATTATGGTGCTTCGTTTGCATCAGCAGCAGCGGGTCTCGCGAGGCATGCGACCGATATCAATCCGAAAAACGAACAGGCCTGGTTCATCCTCGGGACCGCAGAGTTTTATCTTGAGAATTACGATGCATCTCTGTATGCCCTTGATAAAGCACTTGCCTTAAATCCTTATGATCGGAGGGCCTGGGAGAATAAGGTCTCGACCATGCACAAACTGGGGAGGGCACAGGAGGCAGTTCACCTGTATGATGCCCACCTGATAGATAAGCCGGATGATATCTACGCCTGGATAAACAAGGGATTTGCAGCAGATGCTGCCGAGAGCTGGGAGGATTCACAGGTTGCATACGAGCACGTGGTTGCACTGGATCCCAACCTTACCGTGATATGGGAGAACCTGGGAAGAGCGTACTACCAGAACGGGAATTATCAGCTCGCGATCGATGCCCTGACCACGGCCTTACAGCTCGATTCGAAGCGTATTGTGTCATATTTACTGCGTGGTCAGTCCTACTACGAGATAGACGAGACTGATCGTGCGATCGCTGATTACGAGGAGGCCCTACGCCTGGATCCTGAAAACTCTGTAATCCGATATAATCTTGCAGAAGCCCTGTTAAAACAGGGAAATATTCACGAGGCATATGGGAATTATTCTCTTGTGAAGGAAGGGACCCATCTCGAGGATGCAGTCAACGACAAATGGCGTATCTGGTGCCGGTTCTGGCCCCATATCATCGACCGGATCCAGGGAAGCAAGGACTGGGATGTTGATGAGATACGGGCATTTCTCAACGAGGATACCGATGCCCCTTCAATTGTCAGATAACTGACATTTTTTCTTTTATACTGGTTATCATCCCCACGAGTGCATGTACCCGGATCGTTTTGCAATCCTGCCATCAACCCGGACTTCCGGATTTTGTGTTATTGTTCCGATGATGGTATAAGGAACCGTATCCGGGATGGCTTCTCTTTCCTTAATGGTAAAGAGAAGTTCAAAGTCGCCCCCTCCAAAAAGGGCATACTCTTCTGATATCGTGCGGGGAATATTGGGAATAACAGGAAGATCTACGGAACTCGTAGAGGATCCGAATCCTGATGCATCGAGCAGATCGTAAAGAGAGAGGATCAGACCATCACTGATATCCATCATCGCAGTTGCACCGCCTGCAGCAAGAGATATGCCTTCCCTGACCCGTGGCATCGGTATAATCAGGGAATTCCAGTACTCATCATAGCCAGAAAGGCCGGCCTGTGCCCTGCCCAGCGTTCCGGTAACACCGATGAGATCACCCGGTCTGCATCCTCCCCGGGTTACCGGGGGATGGATGGCATACCCGATACCAGTTGTAACAATCGTCAGTTCAGAGTGAAAGTCAATATCTCCTCCTACGTAGGAAGCACCATGAGCACGGACGCAGGCATCTGCACCGGCAACAATACCGGGAAGCCGTTCTTCTCTGTCAAGACCAAGTGCCATAATAAGGAACCGTGGTTCTGCTCCCATGCCCGCAATATCGCTGATGGTAACCGCCATGGACATCCACCCGATCTGGTAATCGGTCATGGAGACAGGAAAATCGGTTGTCTCGTGGAGCATATCGGTAGTGATCACCAGCTGATACGGTGAAGGGGGCAGGATTGCACAGTCATCAAGACAGTTCTCTCTCCCAATCTGCTGTTTAATTTCTGATAATAACTGCCGGTCATCCATGACGCCGTATCTCCCGTTCCCGCTCTGCCTGGTACTCTACAAAGAGAGAATCAAGCATATCTGCATGTTTCTTCTTCTCATATGCATCCTTTCTTCTCTCCCATGAAAGAATAGCTTCTCGTAATGCAGGGCGATCAACATAACCTGACTCCTGTCCCGACTGATTGAGAAGCCGGGTTGATGCCATGAAGATATCGTGTTCCAGAAAGAGATCCACAAGGGTCTCGTCAAGAAGATCGATCTCTTTGTCCCCGATTATTATCCCTTTAATATCATACAGGGCCAGTTCCTGGACGATTCCCCGTCCCCAGCTCTTTGAAGACCTGATAAAGAGGATATCATCACTCCCGATTCCGTAACTTTCGGCATAGGATCGGAGATCCTCCCGCGAGAGCGAGGGGATGATCTTGACCAGGCAGGTCTCCTCACAAGGTTCCTGCTCCTTAATCTCCTGAACCTTTTTTAACCGTTTATACAGTTTCTTGTTATTTCTCTCCTCCTGTTTCAGTTTCCGTCGTAAGTTCTGGATGATGATATCCCGTTTCTTTACCTCTGAATCCTGCCGGTATTCCTGGTATAAAACCGTATCCCGCTCCTGTATCTGCTTCTCTAATCCTGCATCTCTCTCCTTTAACCTGGTAATCTCCTGGTCCTGGTCTGTGATGTGTGTTCTTAATTGTTTTATGGTACCTTCAAGAACCCGAATTCGTTCATCGGTACTGTCCGTTGCATATTTTGGAGCCGTGGTCTCTTCCGGTACCGGTTTCTTTCGGTATTGTGCAACGATCTGCTCGAGTGAGAGTCCTTTTACCAGACCTGCACGGATGTCATTTACATTAAATCCTGCCGGTGCCCTTTTGAGAACCGGTGCCCACTTGTGTTGCCAGTACCTCCATGCCTCGGTTGCCGCACTGATTGCATCCCGCTCATGGTCGTTGGCATAGTCATATCTTCCTGCAATCTCAAATTTGCTCTCGACACTGATATCCTGCCTGGGCGTATAGGGGACGGCAGAGAAGGCACGGCGTATCTTGTCAACGGTATATGGCATGGGTGTTACATCAGAAGCGATAATGATGGGTTTTCCATGTTCGTACAGGGTGACGATGACATCAGACATCGCCATCTGGCGCGAACTGGTATAAAAGACCAGATTCCCTTCCAGGTCAAGTGCAGCAATACCAATTGTTGTCCCCGGATCAATACCTACAATGAGGTACTGTAATCGTGCCGATAACTCCCGATACTGTATCCTTTCCAGTCGTTTTCCACTGATCCTGACCTGGACATCCCCGCCCCGGTGGGTATGAACCGGGATATCAGAGCGAGGGGCATTTACCCGTAAGACTACCCGGGAAACACCTCCGAAGGCTTTCTTCTCGGTTTTTCTAAATGAAAGGCCGTTTTTTTTCAAAGACTCTTCGATCTCACGTGATTTTACCATAACATGCCCGTGGATCTTTCGTGCATACCGGTTCTGGCTCCAGCCTCCCTTTCCCGGTGACCGGTTCCTGGTGATGACAATCTCGGTCTCCTTCTCAAAGGCGATGACCTCAACACCATGACCCAGCATCGCAACTTCTGCGATTACCCTGGCCTCTGCAAAGGGATCGAACCGGTTAAACGTGATGTTGTACTGGCGTGCTATCTCGGTAAGGCCGGTCTTTCTCTCCCCCCCGGTTACGACAACCAGTTTGGTTTCCGGCGGAAGGGCCTCGAGAAAGGAGTAAATATCATCTGTTGCAGATGTTATCTCCTGGAGACTGTCAACCGCCAGGATATCCGGCTTTTCTCGTGCTATTATGCGGAAGAGTCGGGTTTTCGATACAGTGTCCTCACTTCGTATGGTATCGTCTTCTCTTTCTACCAGGGCATACCGGGGAGCCCGGGTTCTTGATCTGACTGACCCGGTTATAATATCGATCGCACAGATTTTCACACAGTCACAGTCTCCAAAGCCTCTGGAAATGAGATATCCAGGGCATATTTGCGTATGAAATGGGTTGAGATGGTATTGATATCATGGCTTACTATCTCAAGGGCGTTTTTATGGGATGGATCTACCCACTGCGGCCAGTCGATGATGACCGGTTGTGTCCCTGAGTACATGATGTTGTACTCACTGAGGTCTCCGTGTATGAAGCCGTTCTGATAGGCAATCCTAACATAGGAGAGAATCAGGGTCCATATCCGCTCCGGATCAGATACCGTGCAGCGGTTTAAGGTGGTGCCCGGGATCTCGGTCATCGCAACACAGTTCCTGTTGAGTGCAATGGGAACCGGTACCGGAATTCGTTGATGAAGTGCTGCAAGGGCAGTATATTCGTGCTGTGCAGAGAACGCCGATGCAAATATCCATGGGCAATGCCCTATATCAGGGATGATATCCCTGTTTTTCCTGACGGTATGAAATGATCGCTGCCCGATCCGGTGGAACTTAAGAACCAGGGTTCCAAGACCCATTGCTTCGTACACGATTGACTCCTTTCCCTCTCCGATGCGGCAACCAAGAGACCGGACGGTGTTTTTTTTCGAGAGGGTATGCAGGGCAAGTGAGTCATACCCGTTAAAGAGGAGGGCGTAGCCGGGATAGGGGATTGCCTGGTACTTGACCATCCCGATATCAATGAGGCTGCGAACCCGGTAGGTAACCTCCTGGAGGGAGAGACGGGTATCTGCTGCGATCTCTTCAGCCGGAACGATGGCATACCGCTCCATCAGATGCTCAAGTGATTTTAAAATGCGGAGATCATACCGCTGCAGCGATCTAATGTGGTCTGCCGATAGTTCCATACCGTATGGGTTTATGTAGACAGGTAATAAAGGTTAAACTACGTAATGAGTGATGTTTGCACCCGGTGTGGCAGGCCAGCTCTTCTGTACCAGCGATACTCCGGACTTTCTCTCTGTCGATTCCATTTTATCGCAGATTTCGAGACAAAGGCGAAACGAACTGTCAGGAAGAACCGATGGCTTGCCAGGGATGAGAAGATTGCAGTTGCTCTGTCAGGGGATAAAAACAGCAGTGCAGTTCTCTTCTTTCTGTACAACCTTGTCCGGGAACGCAGAGGAAACAGCATCATAGCAATAACCATTGATGAAGGGGTAAGTGGGTATAGGGATATCCAGGAGACCTGCAGAATAGCTCAGATAATCGGCGTTTCGCATGTTGTGGTCTCATTTCAGGAACGGTTTGGTTTTACCATGGATCAGGTTGTTGCCCTGAAAGGATACCCACTCTCCTGTTTATACTGCAGGATGCTGCGCAATCATCTTCTGCAGGAGATAGCCCGGGATGCAGGGGCAGATAAACTGGCTCTTGGAACAACTCTTGATGATGCCGCTCTTTTTGTTCTGATGCAGGTATTGCAGGGTGATCTGGCAGGTATGGTAACCAAGACCACGGAAAACGTGTTGCCCATCAGCCCGTTTCAGGAGATCCCGGCAGATGAGGTTGCATTATATGCAGATATACATCTTGACTGTACAGAAACCGTGCCCTGTCCATATGTCGACACAGGATTCATTCATGATGTCTCGGATCTGCTCAGGTCCTATACTCGGGATCATCCTTCTACCTGCTATTCCCTGTACCGGTTTCGTGAAGGATTACGAGAGGAAATTTTGCAGTCTACGGAATCACTCTCACCCTGTCCCCGTTGTGGGGAGCAGTCCGGTACTATCTGCCCGATCTGTTCTCTCTGTGACGAGATGCAGCAATAACAAAAAACCATGTAACCCTTCCTGAGTTGATGCGTATACCTATCTCAGGTAACCGGCAGGAAAATATATCCTATCGTATTCAATAAGCGTGTTTTAGAAAAAGAGAGTAGATCCTCCAGGGTTTTTTACAGACTCATACCCGACTGGTATGCGAATGCTTTGGTAACCCTGGTTATACCGCCAGAGACCATTGTCCTGTCGCTATAGGTTGTGATTCGTGCTGAATCGTCCCAGTAGTTTGCGAACGGATCTGCGGTGTGGGCTGGATCATAATATACGTGATCATCATCGAGACGATCGTTTGCTTCCATAATCCGTGCAGAAAACTCGGTCTCGACGGTTCCCATGGCGTACTCTGCTCCTGATGCAGTATTGGGTGAGACATCAATCTTGTATGACAAAGCCGCTGGAACATCTGCATCTGCTGCAGTAAACCGTGCATCCATCGATGTCTGTGCCGAGATGCTGGTCACTCCGATGAGGTTGCTTTCTGCTGTGACAATGTTGCAGAATGCCGGATTGACCGCACGGTTACTGGATCCAAATACACAGCTGGTTAAACCTGCCGTATCTGAATAGTTTCCACAGATCTCCATGGATATCCGTTCTGAAGCAGCAAGAGTACTACCGTCGATACTCTCGTAGGTCAGGATCTTATCGGTCTGCAGGTTGTACCCTTGCGATCCCTGGTTACCTGAACCGTAACCAAACGTCTTTGTTTCCTTCAGGTACCCCCCGTTCGTGATAGTCTTGTCTCTCCACACGATCTGTGCGACCCTCTCTCCGAACGCAGCATTGCCGATATCAGCATCATTGCCAAAGAGAATGCCATTATGAAGGTAGGCTGAGCTTGACTGGGAAGTAAACGAACTCTTCTCAATAACCACGCCGATGGTCTCAATATAGGAATATACCGAGATCATCTGGTTCTCAGGTACTGCAGGTGGCAGGATATCGGCTCCTGTTGGAGGGAGACAGAAAAACCCTGTACCAGTAAGCAATACGAGAACAAATAGTTTTGAATGCATAAATTTCACAAATACCGTAATCTGCCCATACCTGAAACCCCCCTTTATAAGAGTTTGTTGAGCACTTATGCGTCTGTTTTCCCCTATATATAACTAAGCATGGTTTCTGGTGGGATGGTGGAACCAGACGGTTCCATTAACTGGTTAATTATCATGCAATAATTCTGGATTGCGGGAAAAATTCCTGACTAAATGGGATGAATACAAATAAAAGGCTGAGATAATTGAGATATGCTCCATTGGTATAACCCGGGACAATGGATGCGCTTTTAACGCCCTGTTTCTCTCTCTCGTTTCATTATGTGTCTCCTGAAAAAGGGGCAGATACTGCTATCAATTTACTCTTTAATAAAATTTACAGGATTTCTATATCAGTCCATCTTCTATCGTAATGGTGCATCGGTGCGCACAGGATTGTGATCATCTGTCTTCCTCATGAATTTCCGGTACCCGTGCCGCAGGATGAATGGGGATCGGATGGGAATAGAAGAGTAAAAACAGTTCGTATGGGTACTGCAGATCGAGATCCTGATCGGTATTATCCATCAGTATACTTGGGAATTTATACCTTATCTCTCCGGTTTTCCCGGATCCCCTGGGATTGTATCGGTCTCCAAAAGAAGGGATCGAAGTGCCTTTTGTGCCGGCTGACAGGGGGGATCGACCAGGCAAGCCTTCTGGAACGATTGGATAGCTCCCTTCGGATCTCCCATTGTTATGAGGAGATGCCCCATATTATTCCAGAGCAGGCAGTTATCTGGTATATATCGGGTAGCGGTTTTGTAGGAACGGTATGCCTCCCGGTATTGCGACAGTGCGAACAGGATATCACCGCGGTTCTTCCATGCCGTCCCATAGGTGGAATCCAGCATGACGGCACGCGTGCATGCAAAGAGAACCTCCTGCAGTTCACCGATGTTCTTTAAGGCATACCCTTTTCCGTTATAAGCACCGGCAAAGGTGTTGTCGATGCGCAATGATTCGTTGTAGGCGCTCACAGCATCATGATATCTTCCGGTCGTACAGAAGAGATCCCCGAGATTGTTCCAGGCCTCTTTACAGGTTGAATTAAGGGATATTGCCTCTATAAATGCCTCTTCTGCCTTTTCGTACTCGCCGAGATGCTTGTATGCCAGCCCGAGGTTATTGAGCATGAGATCGCTTGTAGGATCGAACAGGAGGGCATTTTGATAGAGAGAGACTTCATGATGGAGTGATGTAAATTCGTTCTCTCCTTCACCGATCAGACCGGTTGTATCAGTCATCCCCGGCTCTCCCGGCATCATAACCGTCAGGGTATCAGACGAATCCTGATTGGCGACATCTGGTCGTGCATCAGAGGGGTGGATACTCCCTGTCACAAGTACCACGAAGATCAGAAAAACACAACAATACAGAGCGTTGCATAACTTCTGGTTCTTCTTCACCTTTATTTCTCCTATGATCTGATATCTCTGCGGGCCAGTTATCTTCCGCTCTTAGTGACCCGGGATGAATCATGTTCTTTAAGAGTGATAATTCTGCTTACGACAGGATATGAGTCACCTTTTTGTATTGAGTATAGGCATCAGTATGTACGATGACTTCTCATGTATACCTTGTCCGGTTCAGGCTGACCAACAGTGAAGAGAACACCCAGCAAAAGATACAGAGGCTCTTTGATGTCGCAGGATTTTCCCGTTGTATCAGTCCCGGAGATCTTACTGCTATTAAACTTCACATGGGTGAACAGGGGAATGATCGGTACCTGCGACCCCCCCTTGTCAGGCAGATAGTCGGGAAGGTACAGGAGGCTGGAGGTCTTCCCTTTCTTACTGATACCAATACCATGTATCGCTACGAACGCCACAATGCCGTATCTCATTTACATACCGCTATCTCAAACGGATTCTCATATGCAACGGTACAGGCACCGGTAATCATCGCTGATGGTCTTACCGGGCACAATGAGGTCAGAGTCCCGGTCACGGGCAAGCATTTCATAAGTGTTCGGATTGCCGGGGATATCGTTGCAGCCTCCAGTATGATGGTATTATCCCATTTTAAGGGACATACCCTTTCAGGTTTCGGAGGGGCAATCAAGAACCTTGCCATGGGGTGTTCAACTCCGCTGGGAAAGAGAGATCAGCACCAGGGGATGCAGGCCCGGGTTATTGCCGAGAGATGTATCGGGTGTAAGACCTGTATTCCCGCCTGTCCCTTTGCGTGCATCAGCATGGATGCAGATGGAAAAGCATCGGTTGATCAGGATACCTGTTATGGTTGTGCTGCCTGTCTTGACATCTGCGAGAGCGATGCACTCGGGTTTGACTGGAGCAGGGATCACCATCCGTTTCTTGAGAGAATGGTTGAGTACGCCTGTGGAGCGGCACTTGGAAAGGAGGGAAAAATAGGGTATATGAACTTTTTAATGGATATCACTCCTGCCTGCGACTGTAACTCGTTTAGTGACGCTCCGATTGTTCCAGATATCGGTATCCTCGCCTCGTACGATCCCGTTGCGATCGACCAGGCAAGCCTGGATCTCGTCAACAATGAGACGGGTTTTTCTCATACCCTGCTTCACTCCCATCATACACCGGGTGAAGATAAATTTACCGGGATATGGAACCGGACAGATGGCAGGTATATCATTGGATACGGAGAAGAAAGAGGACTTGGAACCGGCAATTACCGGCTTATCGAGATATAAAACACTGTTCTCTGTGAATTTCTCTCTCTCTTTTCTTTTCAGTAAGAGGTTGGATGCCGCGCTTTATCAGAAACAAGAACCCGTATGGATCGATACGGTTTCATTTTTCTCTGCGATACACCTGAATCTCCAGTGGAAATAAAGGGGTTTATATCATACCGATGGTTCATCTCTTTCTTCTCCCGTGACAGAGACCCGGGCACCTGGGTTTTGATGATACCGATCGGGTATTGTTGATTGAATTAATCCTTACAAATGCTCTTCTTTTTATGAGCGTCTTGATTAAAAACCAGACCAGTTGTTATGATATCTGTAGGTATGGTTGCCCGGGCCCGGGGGGGAACTGTTCCCTGTACGAACTCCCTGCCGTCAATGACACAATAGACCCCATCGATTACCGGTGGGAGAGAGGTGATAATCTCGGGACTGCCCGGGCGGATCTCGTTACAGAGTGCCGTTGCGTATGCGTCGGCTACGGCAGGATCTGGTGAGAAGACAGTCACGCCATCTGCAATTCCGAGAGAGAGCGAATGTCCGATGGTTGCTGAAGAGGTGCAAACTCCGTAGATCTGTTCTTTTTTTGGAAGGAGAAAGGCAATAGTGTTATTCCCATTCTGGTCCCCGGTATACAGACCGATATTCACGGTTCTATCAGATACAAGGGCAATATCCCCCCCGTTATCGATGATACCATACACTGCTCCGGCAGAGACCATCGCTTTGCATCCCCACCAGGCAATGGTCCCGGCTACCGCAGCCATCGGCCCGGTCCCTGCCTGTTCTGCAGCCCTGCTCATGGTTGTAATAACCAGGCTTTCTGACTGTACCGGGATGGGCAGGAGTGTTGAGCCGAAGAGGGGGTCTCGTGCGATATAGCGCTCGATCTCCTGGCGGGCACGGATCATCGCCTCTTTGGCAGCAGTAATATGGCTCTGCTCTTCACCGATGATCGTTGCAAAGGTATCGCGGAACTCAAAGTGGGATCGGAGTGGTTGCATAAAGAAGAATTAATAGGAGATAAAGAGTGCCTGGTGTGGACAGGCTAACACACAGCGGCCACACAGAATGCACTTCTTCTCATCGGTTACCACCATCCAGTCATCATCAAAGGAGAATACTTCTTTGGGACATATGCTGATACAGGCGCCACAACTCACACACCGGTTCAGATCCCGGGATACACCATTCTCAACGATCCTGACATCTGCCCCGAGTCTTTTGAGGGCTTCGCCGACGACATGGCATGCATCGTCAGGAACATCCACCAGTGCTTCACCTTCGCTTGAGTTGATGACCGCCCGTTCGACATTAATCAGAACACCGGTGTCCATGACCGCTTTTGCAATGATAGGATTGGTGCCTTTATCATAAAAGGTAACAAGCAGTTTCATCAGTTCACCCCATGTGAGGTTATGAGTCTGCCGAGATCACTGGCATGCAGCAGTGCGATACAACAACCTTTGGCATCCACCACCGGCAGGGCACTGATATGGTGGTGTTCAAGTTTCTGAGCCGCGATATCAATGGGTTCGTTTGCTTCGGTGGTGATTACATTCCGGGTCATAACATCCTTGACTTTCAGTTTTCGTTCCGGATGAACAACTGCTTTTGAGATGTCAAAGGTGGTAACGATACCTACCAGGCATCCTTCATTGTTCTGAACCGGAAGGTGGTTTGCTTCACCTTTAAGCAGTTTTTTTGCGGCAAGTTGAATATCCTCGTCCTCCTTTACCATGATAACCCGTGTATCCATGATCTCGCTCACAAGGGTTACCCGCTTCGTCTCCCGCATCGGTCGTGATAACCGGGCGGTATCGATGTATCGTGTCGGCAGGGAGAGAGTCATCTGGCCCTGGTCCAGCCAGTCCTTTAATTTCCGTGCGACTGCAAGAGCATTCCGGTAACTGGAAAGGGACGACGTCCGTACGTCTTCTCCATTCAGTTCAACCGAGCCGCTCTTGAGTTCGGCGTAACTTACTTTCCGTACCGCAGGCCGGTTCCTGCTCGGGACACCATAATCCCTGATGCTTACCATGATATCCTCGTCCCTGATTGCTGTTGCCCGCACGACATCGATATCAAGCACCGGAAGCGGAATCCCGATACCTACGTAGAGTGTGGGGCCGTACCGGTGCATGATAGCAGCCCGTATGTAATCAGATGACATGTCTTTCATATCACCGGTCGTCATGAGGGTCCCAAATCCACTACTCGATGAGTGCTGCGTTCCTTCCCCAACGACCATTCCCTGTGCACCTCCTAAAAACAGGGGTACACCACTTCCAATCAGGCGAAAATTCGGGTCATTACAGATCGGGTTTAAGGTTCCTGCTCCTGAGTAACTGATGTTCCCGGTATTGGGTAGGAGCGTCCCCATGTAGGTGTATAACAGGGTATTTGAGGTGTTTGTTGCTGCATCGTATCTCTGGTACGCATTTCGCGGGTTTACCATGATAGCCTGGTTGAGGTCATCGATGGTCAGTTCGGTCGTGATGCTTCTGCGGGGGTAACAATCAGAACCTTTCGATTGTGCACGGAGTTCTACCGGTTTTTTATTGATAAAGTCCTCAATGACATGGGCTCCACCATATCTCTCCCCCCGTGTTTCTGACTGCATTGTGGCCCCGATGTACGTATCCACGGCAGCAAGACCGCCATATCCCTCTACATCGTTTAGCCAGATGCGCTCCATCTTTATCGGGGGTTCTGCGTGACCGAAATTTAAAAATCCACCTGATGAGCACATCGCACCAAAGGTTCCGGTTGTAACAACGTCTACCTCTGCAAGTGCACCTTCTTCACCAAGCTCCTCAACTATTGCAGGCATCTGGTCAGCGGTAACAACCCGTGCTGTCCCATCCTGCAGACGCTGATTGATAAGGTCGATGGATTTACGCATACCGTACCTATGGGAAGTATGTTGATAAATAGGAGGGTGAACCCTCTCTTCTCACTGAACCATACCTTTAGCGCACCGTGAAATTTCTGTGTGATCTGGTGGTGGTTAGGGGCGATACGGCTGATGTACTTATTGGGGAACCAAAAGGTTTCGCGTTCTGCAATTATGGCAATTCTTCTGCTTTTCCGTCTTTATGATTTTTTTCCGTTTGATCCGTACTATTATGCGGTCTGGCCTCAAATCTTGGGATATGGACGATACACTTCTTGAACTCTGGATCATGATGGCTGACCGTGTATCGCCGCAACTGTGTTGTCTGTACCCGGACCGGATGACACAGCGTATCAAAGATGCGATATCCCTCTTCTCACCATTTGAGAACAGGACCGAGGAAGCGGTAGCAAATCTCACGATTGTGATAGCTCATGCCCCTTGTGAATCATTTGCGTTTCGGCAGGCGACAGAACTTCTCAACATCATCGAATGGCAGAAGCGGTATCATCCTTTATGGAAGGCAGAACCCCACCAGATCCATGGGATTCATTCCGGACGGCATGGAGCAGAACTTGCCCATGCCTTCGCCCTGTTCCAGGCAGGAGCAGACAGCGAAGTGATATCAGTCACACAAAAAATAGTAGATTCCAATGAGAAGGATACCAGGGATCAAAGGATTGCCAGGCTTATTCGGGCAGCATCATGGATCTGCAGCGGATACCCGGAGAAGGGTGAAGCAGAGTTGATTGCACTCTCCAATATCTGAAATCGAGTAGGCTCGGATACATTTTTATGGATAACGGTGGGGTGACCCACATTCTCTTCTTTTATAAGAACACAGGTATGGTATGGATCGGGATAGTATTATTGAGATCCTTGAGAGAATAGCCCCTCCGCCGGGTGCTGAAGAGTTTGATGCCGGTAAAATTGGTCTTATTATCGAAGGATCACCCGAAGTGCAGAAAATTTGTACCGCACTTGATCTCACTCCTCGGGTGGTCGATCAGGCGGTAAAGATGGGTGCAGATATGGTAGTAGTACACCATACTCCTATCTGGTATCCGATTACTGCTATCACTGGTGAGCGGGCGACCCTTTTCCGGATGGTTCTGCAGGCCTCGGTAAATGTCTATGTGATGCATACCAATTACGATAATGCCGAGGGGGGGGTGAACGATATTCTTGCAGATCTGCTCTCTCTGTCAGATATCAGGAGGATGAGTACCGGTCTTGTTGGTGAATGCAGTCTGACCCTCAATGAGATAGCGGACCGGCTTGGAGGAGATATCCGTGTATTTGGCAGAGAAAGGCCTGTCCGAAGACTTGCAGTCGCCGGGGGATCCTGTTTTGATCCCGCCTGTATTGGTGAGGCGATCTCCCTGGGAGCAGATGCATTCCTCTCTGCCGAGTTACGGCACTCCGTTGCATTGGAATCGCCGATAATGCTGATTGAATCAACCCATTACCTGACAGAAGCTCCTGCAATGCGGCACCTGGCAGAGAAGATGGGGTGGACGTTTCTTGATGATCCACTACCATGGCATACCATAACCGGGACCCGATAGAATCACTTCTCATTGGCGAACCCTTCAGTGAGTACCAGAGGCACCGGATAGAGAACCACTGGCCTTCACGTGGCTCAAAGGCTCTTGCAATCATTGATGATGGGAAGGTTATGCGATTTTATGACTTCTTTGTTGTTATCGGAGAGAAAGGAGAGTATGTGGTTGAGGATGATTTCTGTACCTGCGATGATTTTCTCAATCGTGGTGGGCCATGTGGCCATATCTTAGCGGTACGGATAGCAAGGGCAATCGGGAGGTATGAACTTGCTGACATATGGTATTATACCTCACTGGATCTCTCGTGACAGATCCAAACCAGGTTTTAAAAATCCCGGGCTTAACATTTTTGAGTTATTCGGAAATGAAAAATGAACGTTGCTCTACAGGGACGTTCTGGACTGCATTACATCCCGGTTTCCGATGATAAGGAAAAGAAACAGAACCCCTCCTGCAGCAGCAAGGATCCCCATCGCAAAGAACATCACCCCAAGTCCTGCGGTATCAACGATACATCCTGCAAGAACCGGCCCGATTATATCCCCGGCACCGCGTAACGCATTGTATGCGCCCATGGTCTGTCCCATCTCAAATATCCTTCCGATGAAAACCAAGAACGCATTCACAGCCGGATACACAAAAAACATACCGATTGCCATACCGGTTGCAGCAAGAAAGGTTCCGGTCATACCGGAAGAGAACTGGATACAGGCAAGTGATCCGCCGCAGATAAATGAACCGATACAGACAAACCACTCACTCCCATGACGGTCAGACACGGCTGAACCAAAAAACATCTGCAATGCTCCTGACAGAAAGACCATGGTGGATATCACCAGTCCGGATTCACTTCCCACTCCTATGGTACTGACAGCAGCGATATGGAGCGGGAGAAATGAGAGCATGCATACAAATCCCATCTCGATGACAAGAGATATACTACATATCCCTGCCATCAGCGGGTGAGAGAGGAGAGAGAACCATGAACTCCTCATTCTGTCCCGTTGTACTGTTTTTTCAATCAAATCCTGGACCCTTGGCTTCTGTATGTCAGGGAGAAAGAGCATGAGGATAAGACAGGCAATGGCAGAGAGTCCGGAAAGAGCAAGGAACGCGGTATCAAATCCGAAGAGATCATAGATAAGTCCGCCAAAGAGTGGACCGGCACCAAATCCAAAGAGCGTGGTTGCCTGAAACTTTGCCATGTATCCTCCTTCTTTTCCCACCTCTGCTATCTCTCCAAGATATGCCATGGCTACCGGTGCAACCATGGCAGAAGAGATACCATGCAGGATTCGTATCACAATCAGACCCTGCACATCATCAACAAGAAGGTAGCCTAAGGAGATGATACTGTATCCTGACAGTCCCAGGGTCATTATCACCTTCTTGCTGGTTTTGTCTGATAATGTCCCGAAAAAAGGCATGCAGATAGTGCGTGAGAATGCAAAGGCTGAGAAGACCATCCCGATCCAGATCCCGGATGCTCCCATGTTATCAGCAAAGACAGAGAGGAGGGGAACTACGATGCCTATCCCAATGAGGGAGATAAAGAAAGCAAGTGAGATGATAAAGAGTATCTTTCTGTTCTCTCGTGGTTCCATCCTGGCAGATGAATTCAATAGATATCTTTTGGCATGGGGAGAAGATAGAGGTTCGTGCCGGAGGTATTCCTCGTATAGAACAGACTGATGCAGGGGAGCGATTCTTTATCCCAAACATTGAAGCCCGGTCAGACACCACATTTAGAGATCTTTCTTTTCTTTCGAAGGCAGAAAACAAAGCAGACAACCGGTTTTAATCGGATAGGAATCCCCAGTATTATGAAGTCATCACTACCCGCAACAGCATCGATGGGATTGTCCCAGATAATTGCACTCTATATCGGTTCGGTCCTTGGGTCCGGTATCCTTCTCCTGCCAGGAATAACTGCAGAACTGGCCGGACCTGCTTCTCTTCTGGCATGGGTGCTCATGAGTATTCTTGCAGTACCCCTCGCACTAACCATGGGTCTGCTCTCAGTATATTATCCCCATGCCGGTGGGGTATCGCATTTTGTATCCCGGGCGTTTCATCCCCTTGCCGGTTCTCTCGTCGGATGGTTTTTTCTTCTCTCTGCTATTATGGCCATCCCTATTATCGCGCTCACCGGGGCTGGTTATGCCTGTGCGGCCTTTGGTCTTCCTGAATTTGTCAGGCTTATCATCACGGCGTGTATCATCGGTATCGGTATCGGGCTGAATTATACTGGAATGAAGATAACCGGTCAGGTTCAGCTCGCAGTTGTCTGTGCAACCCTCCTCATTCTTTTCATCGCCATCATCGGGAGTGTTCCTTCTATCGATCCTGCACACTTTACTCCTTTTATGCCTTTTGGGTGGATGAGTGTCGGGTATGCAGTTACGCTTATTTTCTGGTGCTTTCTTGGATGGGAAGCGATATCTCATGTATCAGAAGAGTTTGAGAACCCGGGACGTGATGTTGTTACGGCAACACTCATCTCCTCGGCAATCATCGGTATCATCTATTGTGCAACCGCCTTTGTGGTTATCGGTACACACAGCTATGGTGATTCCCTCTCTGCGACCTCACTCATTCATGTTATCAGTCTTGCGTACGGGAAGCCGGGGATGATCATTGCAGGGTGTATCACGCTCTTTATCACGACTGCCCCGGTGATTGCATATACCAGTGCGGCTGCCCGGCTGGCATACTCGCTCTCCCGTGACGGATATGCTCCCCGGGTTTTTTCCCACCTCTCAAGGAAATACCGGACACCTGCCGGGGGACTCACCTTTTTAGTCGTCTGTTGCAGTGTTCAACTTTTACTCTTCTCCCTCTCCTTCATCTCGCTACAGGACCTGGTGGCCATCCCGAATACTACCTTTATCCTTACCTATCTCGGGGGCTGTGCGGCAGGAACGGTACTCCTGTATACGCATCCGGGTGGTGTGGCGATCAGTGTCATTTCTCTTCTGGTAACAATGATCATCTTCTGCTTTGTCGGATGGGTTTTCTTCTGGCCGCTACTTATCGCCGGAGCATGGTCCTTGTATATGGTGGCAACCCGGAAAACCAGGGCCAGAAAAGCAGGTTTTGTAAGATAGTGCAGGGAACCGGTTCATACCAAAGAATATTTACCTGAAAAGAAGAGGATGTATGGTTACCTATGCCATTATCCAGACGTTTTCATCTGTTCATCGCCGGTATCATCATACTTTTTATCGTATTCGGGACCGCTGTCGGCATTCTAGCCGATCTCTTCTGGTTTTTAGAGGTCGGGTATCTTTCGGTCTTTAACACCATCATTATCTCGTCAGTTCTCCTGGGACTGGTCTTTGGGATACTTTTCTTTGTATTCTCATATTTCTGTGCCAACAGGGCGGCACGAAAAGGATCGGTCTCTGGAAGGGTTACCCGATTGGATCTCGTTATCCCCCTCCTTATCTGTGTATGTGGAGGTCTTTTTGCAGGAACCTTTATGGCCGGATCCTGGGAGACGGTTCTTACCTTCCTTCATCAGGTTCCTTTTGGTGTAACCGATCCGCTTTTTGGTCTTGACATTAGTTTTTATCTCTTCTCAATACCGTTTTACACCCTGTTTGTGAGGTACCTGGTCATCCTTCTCCTCTTCTCTCTTCTGGTTTCGGTTCTCTCGTATGTAATTCAGAAGAGCGGGTTTATCTTTTCACTCCAGGGAATTATTCTTGGTCAGAATGCCGATCTCCCTGAATTTCCTACATTTTCTCGTTTTTTTAAGCCACTGCTGCCCCAACTCTCGGTGCTGTTCTTTCTTCTCTTTCTTGGCATCGGTATGTCTCTCTGGCTGGCACGGTATAATCTGCTCTTCTCCCGTGGAGAGACCGTTTTTGGTGCAGGCTATACCGATGTAACGGTAACCCTGCCACTCTTAACACTGCTCTCTTTTGTTACTGTCCTCATCGGCATTGGATTTCTCATCAACCGATCCTTGCGTCGTCCCCGGATTATTATCTACGGAATCGGACTGTTTCTTCTGCTCTCTCTCCTTCTCGGTGTGGCAGGAGGGGTTGTTCAGACACTCGTGGTCAAGCCGGATGAGTATAATCTTGAAGAACCGTACCTGGCCTCTAATATCAACAGTACTCTTGTTGCGTATGATCTTGACCAGATACATGCCAGGGAGTTCAGCGTATCATACAACCTGACCAGAAATGATATCCTCTCAAATGCTGCGACCATCAATAATATCAGGCTCTGGGACTGGAGACCCCTAAAGGCCACCTATGAACAGCTCCAGCTCTTCCGAACGTATTATAATTTCATCGATGTTGATGTTGATCGATACACGCTCAATGATTCATATAAACAGGTTCTGGTATCAGCACGGGAACTTGATACACACAGTCTTCCCTTACAGGCCCAGACCTGGGTTAACCAGCACCTTGTCTATACCCATGGGTATGGGGCCGTGATGAACCCGGTTGATGAGGTGACATCCAATGGTCTTCCTGTCTTTTACGTAAAGGATATTCCCCCGGCCTCCCCATACCTGTCGATAGAGCACCCCCAGATTTATTACGGGGAAGGGGTCCGGGATTATGTGGTGACAAACACCATGACCGAGGAGTTTGATCATCCTGCCGGAGATAACAATATCTACCAAAACTACGAAGGAACCGGTGGAATTACTCTGTCAGGACTGAAAAAACTCGTATATGCGCTCTCATTCTCGTCTATCGAGTTGCTGGTATCAGGCAGCCTGACGAGTGAAAGCAAGATCCTTTTGTACCAGAATATCCGCGAGAGAGCGGATACTATCGCACCATTTCTGGTCTATGATCCCGATCCCTACCTGGTCATATCACAAGGGCGTCTGTTCTGGATTATGGATGCATACACCACCTCTTGTATGTTCCCGTATTCAGAGAAGATCAGATCTCCGTATGGGGGTGAACTGAACTATATCAGGAACAGTGTAAAAGTGGTTGTCGATGCATACAACGGGGATGTTTCATACTACGTTACAGACAAAGACGATCCGATTGTTGCCACCTATCGCAGTATCTTTCCCGAACTCTTCAAATCCATAGAGGAGATGCCCGAGGATCTCGTCTTGCACATCAGGTATCCCCAGGGTATGTTTAGCATTCAGGCATACATCTACGGCACGTACCATATGGAGGATCCACGGGTATTTTATAACCGGGAAGATGTATGGGTAGTCCCTGATGAGATCTACCGCGGTTCACGCCAGCAGATAACTCCCTATTATGTCAATATGAAGCTTCCCGGGGAGGAACGTGAGGAATTTATCCTGATGCTGCCGTTTACCCCGCGAAATAAAGAGAACCTTATCGGGTGGATGGCTGCACGATGTGACAGGCCTTCGTATGGTGATCTCATCGTCTACCAGTTCTCAAAACAGGAGTTGACGTACGGGCCGATGCAGGTTGAAGCAAGGATAGACCAGGATCCTGATATTTCACAGTTAATAACCCTCTGGTCCCAGTCTGGATCCACAGTTGTCAGGGGAAATACTCTTATCATCCCGATTGAACAATCCCTCCTGTATGTCGAACCATTATATCTCGAAGCATCAGAGAAGGGAACTCTCCCCCAGTTAACACGCGTTATTGTCGTATACAGTGACCGGGTCGTGATGAGAAATACCTTGTCAGAAGCTCTTGCTGATATCTTTGGCAGGAAACCTACCGGTGAGACTGTGTCAGGGAAAGCAGAACCTGAATCATCTGCCGGCGGCATTCCTGGTTACCAGGTGGGATCTGATACCGCAACTGCACTTAACCAGATCGCCTACTGGTATGATCAGGCTTCGGCAGCTCTTGCATCCGGGGATCTGGGTCTGTACCAGAGAAATTTTGAGAAGATTGGAGATATTATTCAGGGATTATCCTGATGATGGTATGGTATCTCTTTTCCATACTCCCCTTCTGCCTGCAAGGATGAAAGAATAAAAACACAGGATCACGCCGAATGGTTCGGGTCACCTTTACCAAATCGGTAGTATCCCTTGGGAATACGCATCTCGAACCGTGCACCGCTCTTGTACTTCCCGTTCTCAACGATGGTTATCTCAGTGATGGCAAGGATATTTCTGACAAGAAAGAGACCTAATCCTGAGTTCGTACCAACTCCTTTCTCAAATATCTTCTCTTTCATGGGATCCGGGATCCCTGTTCCATTATCCTCGATGATGAGAAGGCAACATTGCTGTTTTGTATCGATCTCAAACCGGGTATTGATCCTCACAACTCCTTCCCCATGCCTGACCGCATTCTCAAAGAGGTTGTATAATACCCGAACGAGCATACTGTCTGCATAGATAGAGAGATCACGAACATCGGTTACAAAGGATATCTCTGTCTTACCAAGGACTGAAATTGCCTCCCTGACCACGCTCTCGATCTGCTGCCATCGCGGTTCCTCGACACCCATGTTCTGATAATCGCGGGTAAAGAGGATCTGCCGTTCAACCTTTTCAAAAGCTCCCTGTAATCTGTCGAGATAGAGGTTGCATTGTGCATCGCCGGAGGCACATTCTCTGATGAGATCGAAATATCCATAGATAACCGTCATTTGGTTCAGGATATCGTGGCGGGTTATCGTTGAGAGGATATTGAGTTTTTTATTCATCTCAATGATAGCCTGCTGGTGTTGCCGGCTTTCTGTGATGTCACGGTGGGTTCCGACCATCCGAACCGGGTCATCACCGTCCCATGCAACGATCTCACCTTTTGAATGAATCCAGATGTACTCCCCGTCTTTTCTCTGCATACGGAACTCGAATGTTCCTTTTTCTCCGGGATTTTGGTGAAGGTAATCCTCTATCTCTGCAACCACCCGGTCATGATCGTCAGGGTGGATATAACTGGCAAACCCCTCAAAGGAAGGTGCTATCTCTTTATTCGTGTACCCCAGCATCCGGAGGTAACCAGGACTGTAATACATTCGGTTCTTTTGAATGTTCCAGTCATATATTCCGTCTTCTGTTGCCTCCATCGCCATTCTAAGGCGTTCTTCATGGATGGCCAGCTCTTTTCTGACCCTCTTTAACTGGTTGTTTGCGTACACAAGGATGATGATGGCAAATACAAGCAGGGCTATCAGGGCAGAGAAGAATACCATGGCTAATACCGGTACCTCGATATCTGATGAGGGGCGGTTTACTACCTGGCTTCCTGCCGGAATCCGATCCTGTGGGAGGTTGTATAATAAAAGCCGGTTATAGTCCAGTTTTGTTATTCCTTCAGGCGTCTCTATGGGTATATCACGAATATCGGTTCCATTGATGACACGAGCGGCATAATGGGCTGCAGTTCTGCCCTGATCAAACCCGGGAACCATCACTCCCCCGACAATACCATCTCCCAGATAATAATCTGAAGAGGAATAAACCGGAACCCGGGAATGCTCGGCAACAAGACGTATCACCTCATCGGTCTCATAATACGTTCCGTCACGATCCCGGGAGAAGGTATTTAAGAAAATGATTGCCTGATCCGGCAGAGATGCAACGATCTCAAGCAGTTCTTTCATCGTATGATCCTCAAGAAACAGAAAAGAGAGATCCCCCTGGAATGCAGGGATGCTCTCAAGAACCGCCTTTCTGTTCGAGATGCCGGTCTGTGTCCTGTCATTGATGATGTACACTTCTTGTATATCGGGATTTAGTGAGCGTGCGAGATCTATGGACTCTTTAATATATTTCTTCTCGATAACCCCGGTAACATTTGGGGAGAATGCGATGAGTTCAGGGGTTAAATAATTAATCCCGCAAAAAATAATCGGCTTTCCCAAAAAAAGATCATCATAGTGTTCTGAAACAAACGAGAGGGCATAATCATCAGAAACGATAACGGCATCGAGGGGAATATCCTTGTATTTTTCTCGTATCAGTTGATATAACTGGTCATAGTGATCCTGGCTGATAAAGCGCTTGGTATCACAATACTCGATGTAAAGATGTCCGCTATATCCGAGGTCTTCATGGATCCCGGTTATCACACCATTGGTGACCGCATCCCCCCATTCCATTCCATGGTGATAGGAGTTCAGGTACAGGATGGAATAATCAGTTCCGGTCTGTGCAGTTGCAGGAACCATGCCGGTGAGTACGAGAATGCATACAAAAATGCCTGCAGTCACCCGTGTTGTGCCTGACCTGTTGCGCATCTTCCAAAAATCCTGGAGTTATTTTGTGGTTACAAAAAAATACCGTTTCCTATCTCATCTGATCCTATGTATTCTTAAGTAGTATCATTCTCTCTTCTCTCATAAAAATTGCATGCATCAGGGATATGCTCTGTTTCTGGTTCATAACAAGGGGATCATGATTTTTGAGCATATTTGTGAGTGTCCATTCAGCAAACCCCCCGCTTTATCCCGGTAGACCAAAGAGAACAGGACCGGCCATTCGAACACACAGAACTATTACCGGTTTCATCATACGTATAAGAAATCAGTGAATCTCCATGATGGAAGAGGAATATCAGCTTGAGTACTTTCATTCAGAAGGACTCACCAGGAATATCTGTAAAAAGTGTAAATGTGCCTTCTGGACCCGGGATCCATCGCGGGATGTCTGCGGGGATGCACCCTGTGAACCGTACCAGTTTATTGGAAATCCGCTCTTTGTTGAGCATTCAGTTGATGAGATGCGGGAGGCATATCTCTCGTTCTTTGAGACGAAAGGCCATACAAGGATAGAACGGTACCCGGTTGCGGCCCGGTGGCGTGATGATATCTACCTGACAATTGCTTCTATCGCAGATTTTCAGCCGTATGTGACGAGCGGGGTAGTTCCTCCCCCGGCAAATCCCTTAACCATATCACAACCCTGTATCAGGCTCAATGATCTCGATTCGGTTGGAAGGTCAGGCAGACACCTGACGACATTTGAGATGATGGCCCATCATGCATTCAATACCGATGATAACGAGATCTACTGGAAAGACAGAACCGTCGAGCTCTGTGATGAGTTTCTTGCTACCATCGGGGGTGATATGGATCAGGTTACCTACAAGGAGCACCCGTGGATCGGGGGGGGGAATGCCGGACCCAGCGTGGAAGTACTTACCGGCGGTCTCGAAGTTGCCACCCTTGTCTTTATGAGCCTTACCCGGCAGAAGACCGGGAAACCGCCGGTAGATCTCGGGGGAGTACCGTATTATCCCATGGAGACGAGGGTTGTTGATACGGGTTATGGCCTAGAACGTTTTGTTTGGGCTTCTAAAGGCTCTCCGACAATTTATGACGCGGTTTTTCCTGAGATGGTTACCACTGTCATGGAAGAGGCCGACCTTGGTGACCGGATACAGGATCCCGATTTTATCTCGATTCTTGGCCAGAATGCCCGGTTCGCCGGTCTCATGGACATCTCGGGCCAGAAGATATTTGAGTTACGGCAGGAGGTAGCCCGTCAGATCGGTATTCCTGTTGATAAACTGGAGAAGTTAATAGCTCCTGTCGAGAGCGTCTATGCGATCGTCGATCATACCCGGTGCCTGGCGTACATGCTTGGTGACTGTATCGTTCCCTCAAACACCAAGGACGGGTATCTTGCAAGGCTCGTTCTTCGGAGAACTCTCCGGATGATGGAGGATTTAAAGATGAATCCGATCCTTGGGGAACTTATCGAGAGACAGATGCAGATAATCGGCTTTTCTCATTTTGATCAGCAGGTGCCTGTTGTTCATGAGATTGTCGACCGTGAGATCGAGAAGTATCGTCAGACGATGGAGCGTGGTGCCCGAACCGTCAGACGACTGGCGCAGTCATACCGGGAGAAACGCGAGAAGATCCCGGTATCCGAACTGGTGACTCTGTATGATTCCCATGGTATCGCTCCCGAGATGGTGCGGGATCTTGCACAGGAAGAAGGAGCTGTCGTTGATCTTCCTGATGATTTCTACTCGCAGATCGCAGATATGCACTCTGAAAACGAGGAGGAGCATGCAGAAGATCCGTACCATGCCATTCTTCCCCGCATTGCACGATGCGGGCCGACAAAGAAACTCTTTTATTACTCACTGTGTGATACCACGTTTCATGCAACGGTTCTTGATGCATTTGATGAGTATGTGATCCTCGATCAGACCCTGTTTTACCCTGAAGGAGGTGGCCAGCCGGCAGACACCGGTTCTCTGGTAACACCAGACAACCGTACTGTTCAGGTTGTCCATGCAGTCAAACTGGGAGAGACGGTTCTCCATACTGTTTCAGCACCGGTACTCACAAAAGGGGATCGGGTATCAGGTACAATAGACAAGGAACGGCGATTTTCCCTGATGCGGCATCATACCGCTACCCACATCCTGCTTCGGGCCAGCCAGGAGGTTTTAGGACCTCATATCAGGCAGGCAGGAGCACAGAAGGGTGAAGAGAACTCCCGTATTGATATCAGGCATTACACCCATATCACGAAAGATCAGTTGTACCAAATAGAATGTGTTGCAAACAACCTGGTGATGGAGAATACCGAGACATCAATCGCCTGGGAAGATCGTGCCCAGGCAGAGAAACAGTATGGGTTCTGCCTGTACCAGGGTGGTGTTCCACCCGGAAAGGAGATTCGTATCGTCAAGGTTGCCGGGGATATTGAGGCATGTGCCGGAACGCACTGCTCCCGTACCGGTGATATCGGGACGATCCGAATCATCAGGGTTGAGCATGTTCAGGACGGAATTGAACGGCTTATCTTCTCGGCAGGTATGGCAGCATGCCGGTATATCCAGCAGACTGAAACACTCCTCGAAGACACGGCGAATGCCTTTTCTGTCCAGACGAGTGTTCTTCCTGATACCGCATCACGGTTCTTTGCTGAATGGAAAGAGCAGAAGAAAGAGATTGAACGCCTGTTAAAACGCATCAGCGAGATGGAACTCTCAAATCTGGTCCCTCTGGATATCAACGGGACTGCAGTGGTGGTGAAACAGGTCGATATCGGTGTTCCTGAACTGATATCCCTCGCAACCGGGATCTCTGATAAGGGTGGTGTTGCCCTTCTGATATCAGGCAGAGAGACTCCCCGGGTTGTCTGTGCAAGCGGGAGTCCAACGGTGCATGCAGGCCAGATTGTCACCGACGTTTGTGCTGCTCTTGGGGGGAAGGGTGGGGGAAAACCTACCCTAGCCCAGGGTGGCGGATCGGATCTGACAAAGATAGAGGAAGCACTTTTAATAGGAAAGGAGAGAATTACTCACGTACTTCATGGCTGATTACGATGACGTCATCGTCCTCGAACAGGGGGAGGAACAGGCTCAGAAGGTAGCGAAGGCTATCTCCAGTCAGACGGCAAACGATATCCTGTCGGTCATCGGTGACCAGGAGATGACCTCCTCTGATATTGCCGGTGCTCTTGGTGTTCCGATGAGCACCATCAAGTACCACATTGAGAATCTGCTTGATGCCGGTCTCTTAGAAGTTGTCAGAACAAAATACAGTGTCAAGGGCAGGGAAGTAAAAATATACCGCCAAAAACCCCAACTTCTTGTAATCTCGCCAAAATCTGCGAATGTTCGGATGATCCTTGCAAAATATGCTTCCCTCTTCGGGATCACAGCTTTTGCATCAGCCATTCTGTATGCACTGGTGCCGGTCTTCTCCAAGATTCCTCCTGCTCCAGCGATGGAGTTATCTGATAAGACGTGCACTCCGGTTCTTGCTGATATCTTTATTGAACAGGTGATGTATGCTCCTCCGCTTCCTGATGCCTTTCCTGATCGCCTGTCAGATGGCTGGACCCTAGCAGGAAGTGAGGTTATTCACGAGGCCACACCTGGTCTCATAAATGAGGTTATCCTATCTCCGGTAGTGGAGCCAAATATTGCTTCATCGTTTCTGACCCATGAAACTGCGATCGCATTCTTTCTTGGTGGCTGTTTTCTTCTTTTCGTGGTTTGTATCTGGGAACTCTGGCAGTTCCGTCGGGAAAATACTGCATAAGAAGAGGATTTTATACAAGAATCCCTTACTTCTTCCCAATCTATATATCTCCTGATGAGAAACCAGAAGTTATGTTTGAAAAGATAAAACGGGGCTTTGAACTCGCTAAAGGAACTCTTTCCATCTTCGCACAGAAGAAATCCCTGATTCTCTTTCCCCTGATATCAGGAATTGCGATTATCCTGGTAATCGCATCCTTTATCTTCCCCCTCATTCTTACCGGACTCATCAACGAGATATCGTCATCCCAGGTACTCTCGATCCTCCTTCTCTTCCTCTTTTACCTGATCTGTAGTTTCATTGGGATATTCTTCCAAGCAGGTCTTATTGCCGCGGCAAGAAGGCTGATACGGGGTGAAGATGCCTCTTTCTCCTATGGTGTATCGGTTGCGGCAGCACATCTCCCCCAGATACTCTACTGGGCGGTCATTACTGCAACGGTCGGGGTAATCCTTCAGCTGATACGGGATCAGACCCAGGGTCTTGGTCAGATCATAACGTCAGTTATCGGGGCAGCCTGGAATCTTGTCACCTTCTTTGTCATTCCGGTCTTTATCGTTGAGAATATCAGCGTGATACCGTCCATATCCACATCTTGGGAACTGTTCAAAAAAACGTGGGGAGAGACGGTCACCGGTCAGTTCTCACTAGGATTTATCCTCATCCCGTTTATCATCCTCCTTGTTCTCTCTCTGTGTACTGCCCCTTTTATCGGGGCACTGGCCATCCCCCTCATCGGCATCGCTATTCTTCTCCTGGTTGTTGCGATTGTCTTTATCTCTGCACTGCAGGGGATATTTGTCGCAATGATGTATGAGTATGCCATATCAGGTACCGTTCCCCGGGGTATTGACCGGGATCTTCTTGCAGGTGCCTATGCCCCATGAGTTAAATCCTCCCTTTTTTCGGTTGTACCGCAGCGCTGTCACGAGCGTGGGTATCGACCCCTCCCATCTTTTTTCTCATGAAGCAATTGTCCAGGTCATATGTACTGTTGCCCACAAAGACAAGGCAGGTAACGTATCCCGTTCGTTACGGTCAGAGGGATGCTATCTTTCATCAGTAGTTACCGGTATAAAATCCCTCTTGTTTGGCAGATTTCAGGGAATACCTCTCTTATCTCCCGGAAACCCTAAATAGAAACGATAGATATCCCATAGTGAGTAAAAGAGTATGACCAGAGATACGATACTCGTAACGGGGCTATTTATCCTGTTATTTCTGATTCTATCAGGAGCAGGGGTGGATGCGGCAGGAACTGATATTGTCATTGGTGGACTCTATCCCGGTGAGGATCCGGATTTAAAGGCTGAGATCCTAGCCGGCTGGGATATCGCGGTTAACGATCTCAATTCATACTATAACACCGCTCATATCCCAATGAATCTTCATATTATTGCTGCTGATACCGGAAGAAACGCCACAACTGCAGAAGAAGCAGTCCGGGATCTGAACCTGCAGGGGGCAGTTCTCTTTGTCGGACCCTATGTAACGAATCAGACCAGGGAGGTATTTGAATACCTCAGAAATGAAAAGGTACTCTCTCTTGGTTCTATCGGTTCGGGCTATCTCCTGCCGGAAGGAAGTACGTTTTTTTCTCTTAACTCCCATCCCTCTTCACGAATTCATGCACTGCTGGCATATGAGAAGAGGTTTTATGATACCACTCCCTTCATCGTTCCAGTAGGCAGGGAAGATTATATCGCCGATCTTGGGATTTTTTCTGATATGACTTCGCTTTTGACAGAATACGGGTTCCGGTGGTCAGAACCAGTCAGGTATGGTGTTAAGGTCCGTGATTTTTCAGATCTTCTGGAAAGACTGGATGCACATGTCACGTCCATACAGGCAATAGATCCAAACGCTCCGGTTGTTATCATGGTTACCGGGGGTGATGAAATCTCTCTCCTTCTTGATCAGGCGAATGCATATCCATCCCTAACAGAACTCAGGTGGTTTGGTCTCTCTGCGATTCCTGATCCCGCTATCGTTGAAACCGGAAATGCTGCTCTTTTTGCAGAAAAAACATCCTATTCGGTTGCCCTATCAGATGGAACCACCGATACCAATCCCCGTTTCTTATCGGTCTTACAGGAGATAGAGAAGAGAACAGGAAACCCGGTAACTGTGCAGGGGCTTACTGCGTATGACCAGGTTTTGCTTGCAGGGATGCTGCTCAAAGATGCACCGTATCTCTCTTCTGGAGAATACCCTGAGTTCATCCCTCTTGTATCTTCAACTCTCTATGGTGCAACCGGATCCCTTGCTCTTGATGCAAACGGGGAACGGATATCTGATCGGTTTATCATAAGCCAAATACGAAAGGATGATTCCGGATTATATCATTGGGTGCCGGTTGCCAGTATTGGCAATGATACCATCGCCGTTTTATAGATACAATTCCCTATCCTGTCAGTAACGGGATTAATATCCGGATGTACTGGCTCCCTCTCTCATTTTTTAGCATTCAATTGAGGTCGCTCATCTATCGGTATGGGGTGCGTACCTCTCCTTCTGGACATGCCTGTTTTGTAATCGCAAATCTGAAGACCTTTCAGGAAGAATGAGTACAACAATGATTCCATACCATGAGGTACCAGGAAACCGGGAATCCGGTTTATCAGAAGAAGAGATCTCTGTATCCCTGGACCGGTATGGGAAGAATGAGGTTACACCCCCGCCAAAAATACCTCTCTGGAAGCAGTATCTCACCCATTATGATGATCCCATCATTAAAATCCTCCTTATTGCAGTCGTTCTCTCGTCCATCGTAGCACTTATTGAAGGTTCCAGTCTTATCGATTCGATTGGAATCGCATCTGCAATCATTCTTGCAACGAGTATCGCGTTTCTTACTGAATGGAAGAGTGACCGTCAGTTTGCATTACTGGACTCGTTACGGGAAGATACTGAGATTAAATGTATCCGGAATTCTATGCCCTGCATTATCCCGATGCGGGATGTTGTGGTTGGAGATCTCATCCTGCTCGAAGCCGGTGATGCAGTTCCTGCGGATGGGTATGTTATATATCAGACAGGCTTTGAGGTGGATGAATCTGCTTTTACCGGAGAGAGTGAACCGGTCAGGAAGGATGAGTGTGATGCCATTCTTAAGGGCTCGTTCGTTACTGCCGGCAGGGGACGGATGATCACTGCTGCGGTCGGGGACAAAACCCGGATGGGTGAGATAGCAGCTTCTCTCAGACAAGGGAGCAGACCTCTTACGCCGCTCCAGGTTAAGTTAAAGGGTCTTGCACGGTTCATCAGTAAGTTCGGGTACTGCATGGCGATTCTCATCGTCTCTGTCGTTCTGATCCAGGGTTTTTTCATTGATGGAACCGCGAAAACTCCCCTTGAATCAGCAAAATTCTTTCTTGATGCCTGCATGTTTGCAGTCGTCATCATCGTGGTGTCGGTTCCGGAGGGACTCCCGGTCAGTGTGACCGTATCACTTGCGCTGACCATGCAGAAGATGACCCGGGCCTACAGCCTTGTCAGGAGAATGATTGCCTGTGAAACCGTCGGTTCTGTTACCGTTATCTGTACTGACAAAACCGGCACTCTTACGATGAACAAGATGGAGGTGGCGGCATCCTCAATTGATTCGCCAGGTGATCTCTCGGGCAGTGCGAATCTACCTGAGGACTGGATTACACTCAATGCTGCAGTTAACAGCACGGCTGAGCTTGAAGTACGTGATGGTCTGTTAAAGACGGTCGGGAACTCTACGGAAGCTGCACTTCTCAGATGGCTTCATCGGGCAGGAATTGAATACCGGGTGATCCGGGACAGGTATCCGCCGGTATCCCAGGATCTCTTCACATCCCATACCAAGCAGATGAGAACGACAATCATGATTGGGGAAAGCCAGGTAATCCTCGTGAAAGGAGCTCCCGAGATAATCGCTGTACAATGTAGTCACTCTCCTGATCTCTCTCACCTGCAGGATCTCGCAGGCAGAGCGATGAGGACACTGGCTTTTGCCCATGCTGTTGTTGAAGATGGAGATAGTCTTCCTCTTGATCTGATCTGGGACGGATATGTCGGGATACGCGACGAGGTCCGTCCTGATGTATTAAAAGCGGTTAGAACCTGTATTCATGCCGGGATCAAGGTAAAGATGGTTACCGGAGACAGTCTCATGACGGCAACTGCAATCGCGAAGGAGACCGGGATACTCACTGACGGACGGGTGATGAACGGGGTGGAATTCAGAACCCTCACAGATGAAAACCGTTGTGAGGCAGCAAGAGACCTTCAGGTTCTCGCACGATCCGAACCTCACGATAAACTCCTGCTTGTACAGGCACTGCAGGCAGACGGTGAGGTGGTTGCCGTCACCGGTGATGGGACCAATGACGCTCCTGCCTTACGGAATGCAGATGTCGGTCTTGCGATGGGTATTGCCGGTACTGAGGTCGCCCGAGAGGCCAGTGACATCATCCTGCTTGATGACTCGTTCCCGACGATTGAGAGGGCGGTCTGGTGGGGACGGGCATTATATGAAAATATTCAGCGTTTTTTAATGTTTCAGCTCACGATAAACATCTCTGCAGCTATTCTCACCTTCGTTGCACCACTTCTTGGCTATCCTCTTCCGTTTACCATCATCCAGTTACTCTGGATAAACATCATCATGGACTCACTCGCAGCCCTTGCCCTCTGTTCAGAGGCACCCCACCCGGCACTCATGAACCGGAAACCGATTCCAAGGAATGCACCGGTTATCACCCCGTACATGATACGAGCCATACTCATCACAGCAGCCTGTTACATCATTGTGGGTATCACGGTTATGTTCACTGGGATTCCATTTATGGGCAATCCGGAGGAACAGGCGACGGCATTTTTTACTGCATTTGTTATTGCACAGGTGTATAACGGGATAAACTGCAGGGGGATAAATGGTGTGATGCCCCCGATACTGAGAGGAAATCCATTGTTTTTTGTGATAATGGGACTTATCGTACTCTTCCAGGTTCTGATCGTAACCTATGGGGGAGACCTGTTCGGCACGGTTCCACTCTCACTCTTCCAGTGGGTATTTATCGGTATGGCAACCATGCCGGTTCTGCTGCTCTGGCCACTGCTTCAGATTCTCCCGGGCAAAGAAAAAACTAATATCAACAATGCGGACGTTTAGAAAAATGGTATCCATTCATCCACATGCTATCTGAAAAAAGAAGGATTACCAATCAATGGGATTGATGGTAACGCCAGAAAAATGGGTTGCCGGGATATTCTCGGCAATTCTTATGGTTATGGTGGTTAGACTTCCACCTCTTTTTTTGATGTAATTTTTTGGGCCTGGATCTGTTCCTGTTGCATCATGATAATCCGTTCAAGCACGCTCTCCAGTATCTCTGCATCGGTAGGAAGTGAACTTGTTATCACTTTTTTCACCATGATGGGAACTGCATCCATGCGGTATGCGTTTCCTTCCACTTCAATGCCTGATATCGCAACAGGAATATGTAATCGGGATATTCCGGTACTCAATGAGATATAGGGGTCCATTACAATAGTTGGAATGCTGGCAAGATGCCTTAAACATTCACCCGGGAAATGAGCACCTACATCGGTTCCGATAATCAGACATGCATCACATTCTTTTCTTCGTATAACATCAATGGCAGAGGTTTCACCAGGATTGTAATAGGCTATTCCCCGCGAAAAATCGACAGCATACGGGTAGCCTGTCATGAATGTTGAGGTCTGGTTTGCTCCATAGACATTCCAGTGCCCCCGCATGGGGGTCAGGGTTGCCTTGGTATGACGGTTTAATTCATCAACACATTCTATTGCACCCCTGACATTTTTGTACTTCCCCCGCGACTGGGTCAGGCCAATGCCGGTAAAGACTGAACAGAACTTTGCAGAGCGACAGATATTTGCAAGGTAACGTAATTTACGTAAGGGAACACCGCCAACTCTGTCAGGCAGTTCTGAATGTTCGTTCCTGATGAGCATCCGCAGTGCAGAGAAGACTGCATAGTCACTATTCGGCTCGATCTCAATGAAGAGGTCGGCGAGTTTTGCAGTCTCTGTCCGCCGAACATCCACCACAACAATAGTTCGTTTCTGCAGCCCTCCGGATACAAATTTGCCATCAGGATAGGTGCTATATCTGCTCATGTGACGAGGGTGCGATTCTATCGGGTTGCATCCCCAGAATACAACGACATCAGCCCTGTTTTTTAACTGTCCAAGGGTACATCCCGGATGTCCGACCTCCTGGATTGCCATGATTGAAGGTCCGTGGCATTCAGAAGAACAGTTATCAATAATTCCCCGTACCTGCTCTGCAATTTTTATCCCTACGATCTGTGCTTCTGTGGTAATCCCGCTCCATCCAAACAGCAGTGGTCTTTTTGCATTACAAAATATCCTGGCAAATGTCTCGATTGCCTCCTCGAATGAGAGTGGTTTCCACCCATCGGCAGTGCGATGAACCGGGGCCAGGATCCTGTCATCAGCAAAGAATTTGTCTTTTCCCAGATCACAACAGTTGTTCACTGAAATAATCCGGTTATTCTTCACGGTTACTGTTACATCGTCACAAAGGCATCCGCATAGAGGACACGGGATATCAAAAACTTCCGATGGGTTCTCATCCTCTCCCTCTTTATTTGGAACCTGTTTTGGAATGTCACACCGGAGACCCCCGTACGATTCCATAATATCCCAGGCAGAAAGAATAGGATCATCGGTGGGTTCTCCATTAATCGTTATTCCCTTAAAATCAGGAGCTCCCGTGCTCTGGGTATGAGGAGGAATGATGACATTGGCGTACGGACCATCCGGAATAAAAACCTCCCCTCTGGGGATATCATCGGTGGAGACAGAGGTGAGAACAACAGAACTGCTCTCCCTCCTGAATAGAATGTGATCTCCCTGTTCAATTCCCATCTCCATCAGGTCAAGGGGATTGATAAAACAAAGAGAGCAGGCCTCAGAATATGCCTTGCCTCTCTTAAAATAAAGTTCTTTTCCTTGTTGAACCGTACTGCCGCTGTTTAATAGAAACGTAGATTTTTTACTCATTACTTATTCCGCGCCATTTTCCTGGGATTGTACTGATTCGTGTAGAATTTCTATCTCATTCCTGTGGACTGATAATCCCGATTACCTGGGAATCAACCGTGTTCCAGAGTATTTCACCAGAGGTGAAATCTGCTCCTGATTCGGATGGCACGCTGATAGTGGCGCTCCCGGCGTATGTCCAGACCATCTCACTTCCTGTTTTTCCCAGGTCCGGAGTATTAGGATAATCGGTAATAATACTGGTATTTGGCTGTAAAAATTCATCTGAACTGTAGAGAATCACTCCGTCAGGGCTTATGATACAGGCAGAATCAGTTGAGGTATTGAGGAGATGATTGAGGGTTGCCTCATAGAGAAACTGAGGATCATATACCAGGATCACCATACCCAGGTATGAATTATCGTCAGAAAAGATTGGATACGATCGGGTAACCGCGTCAAACCCCTCAACCGCCCTGAAATAGTCGCTTCTGACCGGTTGTTTTGTAACGAGACCGGCGATGATATGTGACTGGTATGAGATGTCTGTACCGATGATATCAGCATATTCTGCCGGACTTGCTGCACTGATGATACCATCCGTATCTACGGTTACTGCAGAGCGTATCCCGGGAACAGACGATACCGATACCAGATTGGACAATACTTTTGTTGCTTTATCTCCAGAAAGTCCGTCGTCTTTCAGGCGGTTCGAGGAATCGGCAAGAAGGGTATCGATCTGCGTGAGTATATCAGAGATCGCATCTGAAGCAGCGAACAATAGGTCTGTCTTTTCATCGGGTACTGTTGCACCGGTCCCCGGCAGGAGGAGAGAGATCGTAAGAGCAAACAAAAGAATCTGATACCTATTCATAGTTCTGATTTGGACAGGTATCAGATAAGCATTTCTGTTCTGTCATTATGGTGCATGGTATGAAAAATTATACCGTTATATGGGAGATATACTCGAATTGTTTTGAGAGGTCAAGGATGCCGCCGGACACGGTGGTTTTATCGCTGTATCCTGTTATTCGAGCGGGTTTATCCCAGTAATTCTCATTCCATGCCCGATCATCCTGATCTCTCCGCCTGTCTCCTGAATAATAGATACCATCGAATCCCGTATTTCCTGTTGCTTCTCGTATCTCTCCTAAAAATATGACATTCACCGTGCCATGAGCATAGGTATCCTCCCTTGTCCGGGGGTTAATGTGGATTGAATACCGGAGTTCTGCGGGTTTATTCCCGTTCAGTCCGGTATCTGATGCCCGGGAAGAACTCTCTACAGCCATGCTGGTAACTCCGAGAAGTGAACTTTCGGCACTAATCTCTGACAAAAATGTCGGTATCACCGCATCCTGGTTGTTGACTGCTCTTCCTGCCACCGTACTGTCTGAATAGTTACCTGCAATTCGAAGTGATATCTTTTCATGTGTCATAAGACTGGTCCCTCCGGTTGCAGAATACGACACGACTGAATCGGTAGAAAGATTGGGTGTATCTCCTGCCACCTGCCATACGATGAGTGATACGAAAATGATAAGAATGATGATACTCAGGCTGACAGCTTGAATAGAGAGAGAATTCTGTGGTTTCATTTTATCCTGATATTCCTCTGGTTAATGGTCAGATCTGGTATTTGTTTCTTTGGAAGAGATGAGTTGGGTTCATCACCATTTTTAATTGTATTATGCGAATCACAGGGACATTTAGTGATTTTTTTATAGAATTGTCTTTTTCCGGGGGTAATCCGGCGGGTATGATATCAGTGCTATCACAGGACATGTCTGTTAAACGATGATTTTTGGTTGATTACTTTCACCCCGTTTATTGAACCTTTAAATAGTCTGTTTCTGACAATCATAGTGCAGAGTTCTGGTGGTATGAAGATAATCCGCCTGAAAATCCCCCATTACTCCCCCTTATTACAGGTAACCCCCTCTCATCATCAGACCATCCTCTGCATTTTCGCTGGGTGATAGTATGATACAATACAGTTCAGTGGTTCTGCTCTGCAGAGATATACATAAATCAAAATCATTTTATCAGGATCTCTTCTCACTGGAGATAGAATTAGATATCGGAGCCCTGGTAACGTTTATTGGAGGTATTTCTCTCTGGGAGGCATCCCGTGCAAAAACCCTTCTCTATTCCGGGTCTGATCCGTCACCCCCCCAGGAATATCCAACGAATGAGTTATATTTTGAGACTGATGATATGGAAGGGTTTTTTGAGACAATCACCAGGATGTCTGTTCCCTTGTTGCATCCGATAGAAACAACTCCCTGGCAGCAGCAGACCGTCAGGTTCTATGATCCTGACGGCCATCTTATTGAGGTTGGAGAGTCAATGATCCATGTTATTTTAAGAATTGCACAGACCGGGATATCAGATGAAGAGATATCAGAGCAGACGTACCTCCCGATAGAGTTTGTCAGGGGTGTGCGATCCGGCTCGATTGTTTTTGGGAAAAGAGCATGAAGGATACGAGAAGAAGAATAATACTGTGTTTAATGGAAAGCAGAAATAGATAACCAGAGGATGATGATGACAGAAATTGTATCGCTATGCCAGAGTTGCGGAATGCCGCTTCAAAAAACGGATGACTATGGAACGGAGGCAGATGGTTCAAACAGCCGGATATTTTGCCATTACTGCTATCAGAATGGAGTGTTCACCGAACCTGATATCAGCATCGAGGAGATGGCCGGGAAAGGAGCAGCGATTATGTCAGAGATGTTTGGCATTCCTCCGGAAAAGGCCAGTGGTTTTGTGTTGCAACAGTTACAGCCATTGAAACGGTGGAGTGGAAGAATCATTCCTGTCTGTGAGAGTTGCGGGATGCCGCTCATGAGTGAGACAGATTGTGGAACCGAAGCTGATAAAACCGCAAGCATGAGGTATTGTACGCACTGCTATCAGAATGGTGCATTTACTGACCCGGACCTGACCCGGGAGGAGATGATACAAAAATATGCTCCCCTGATGGCAGCAGAACTAGGAATCCCGTTACCAAAAGCAGAAGAGATGGTCACGATTTTTTCCTCAACACTACCTCGATGGCAGTGATGCAAAGAAGTGTACAGTCGTTGTACTCTTTTTTATGTCTGTATGATTATTCATTCAGGAGAAAACCCTTATAAAA
>CAZSDZ010000015.1:12130-57882 GCA_964605795.1 uncultured Methanoregulaceae archaeon | reverse complement strand
TGGTTGTTTAATGACGGCACCAGTAGTCAGGAACAAAGCCCGGTTCATACCTTTACAACTGCCGGGACCTATGACGTTTGTTTGACGGTTACGGGTCCTGGTGGAGAATCGGTATCAAATGCATCGATCACGGTAACTGCACCTCCAGTGGCTCCGATCGCATCCTTTACCACTGATAATACGAGTGGTGCTGCTCCCCTTACAGTTACGTTCACCGACACCTCGAGCGGCGATATCAATACCCATGAGTGGTCCTTTGGTGACGGCACGAGTTCAGTCGATACCAATCCGGTTCACACCTACACGGCAGCTGGAACGTATCAAGTAACGTTACGAGTGAAGGGTGCCGGTGGCGAGGAGATGAGTTCCGGCACGATTCTTGTTACCGCTCCTCCCTCTGTTCCTAAAGCAGGGTTTCGTTTTGATGCTGATGCTGTAACACCCCTGACGGTTACGTTCACCGAGACCTCCACCGGTGAGATTAACACCCGTGAGTGGTTCTTTGGTGACGGTACCAGTTCGGTCGATACCAACCCGGTTCACACCTACCCCACTCCTGGTACCTATGATCTCGAGTTGCAGGTCACCGGTCCGGGAGGAACAGACCTGATACAAGACACTGTCACGGTTTTAGCAGCGTCACCTGCCTCCATGGCCGGATTTCAAGCAGATACTGATGGTGGTCAAATTCCCCTCGTGGTTACCTTTACTGATACCTCCACCGGTGAGATTAACACCCGTGAGTGGTTTTTTGGTGATGGCGGAGTAAGCCATGAGATAAATCCTGTTCATACCTTTACCACACCCGGAACGTATCTTGTCGTGCTGCAGGTATCAGGTCAGGGTGGTATGACTGATGCACGAAAAACGATACGTGTTACTCCGGATCTTCCCGTGCTAAACTCCTCATTTATTGCCAGTCCACAAGAGGGGTATGCCCCCTTAACGGTTGCATTTACGGATCAGTCAGATGGCAGTATCGATGCATGGCAATGGAATTTTGGTGATGGATATTCGAGTTCAGAACAAAATCCGGTTCATACCTTCCTTTATCCGGGTGTCTATCCAATCTGGCTTATGGTAGAGAGGGATGGAGTCTCATCAAAAACACACGAGAAGGTTACGGTTCTCACTCCTCCGGTTCCCCCGAAAGCCTCCTGTGAGATTGATCCCAGAGATGGATTGTCTCCCCTGACCGTATCCTTCACCGACACGTCAAGCAGTGATATCGAGAATTGGACCTGGTCGTTTGGTGACGGTTCGGTCTCCTCCCTCCAAAATCCGGTTCATACATACGAGAACCCGGGAACCTATCCTCTCACGCTTGAGGTCACAGGTCCGGGTGGTATTGATACTGCTTCCGATGAGATCGTGGTATCTGCTCCCCTCGTTCCGTCAAAGGCATCATTCGAGTTTAGTCCGAGAGATGGATTGTCTCCCCTGACCGTATCCTTCACCGACACGTCAAGCGGTGATATCAAGAATTGGACCTGGTCGTTTGGTGACTGTTCGGTCTCCTCCCTCCAAAATCCGGTTCATACATACAAAAACCCGGGAACCTATCCTCTCACGCTTGAGGTCACAGGTCTGGGTGGTATTGATACTGCTTCCGGTGAAATCATGGTATCTGCTCCCATTATCCCGGTAAAAGCCTCCTTTATAACCGATCGATCCTTCGGAGATGCCCCTCTCATGGTAGCCTTTGCAGACACGTCAACCGGTGATAGAGAAACGTGGAACTGGTCATTTGGTGACGGTTCTGTCTCCTCCCTCCAAAATCCGGTTCATACATACAAAAACCCGGGAACCTACTCTATTACGTTTGAGGTCACGGGTCCTGGTGGGAGTGATACCGCTTCCGGTGAAATCATGGTATCCGCTCCGATTGTTCCACTAAAAGCCTCCTTTATCACAGACCGTTCTTTCGGAGATGCTCCTCACATGGTAGCCTTTGCAGATATGTCTGCCGGTGAGATCAGGAGTTGGAACTGGTCATTTGGTGACGGTTCTGTCTCCTTCCTCCAAAACCCGGTTCATATGTACGAGAACCCGGGAACTTACACGGTCAATCTCACGGTGGACAATGGCAGCGGCAGTGATCTCACAACCGGGATAATCACTGTTCAGAAGGTCATACAAAACGAGATTCCCTCTCTTCTTTCTGCCCCCGAATCGGTACCAACTCGTGGGATATCAGAAGATAGACAAGTCCCCGAGGATCACGTAGTCTTTGACACAACATCAGAACAATCCTTACAAATCCCTATTCAGGCATCGTTTGTAGCTGACAAGAGATATGGATCTGCTCCCTTACCGATCGCATTTACTGATACCTCGCAGGGTTTTATTCGTGAATGGTACTGGGATTTTGGTGACGGGAATCATGCATACCGTCAGCATCCGAATCATACGTACGCAGAACCGGGTACCTATGATGTTACCCTTGCCGTGTCTGGAAATTACTCGTATTCTTCACGGAAACACGGAGGGTATATCGTGGTCTCACAAAAGCAGGGACAGGATACATTAGAGGTGGTACAGTCCCTCTCTGGTCAGAAACAAGACCCTGTCACGGACCAGGAAAAGAACGTATCCGGGGATATGAGAGCATCGTTTACCCAGAGCCGCATTCTGGGAAAGGTACCCTTTCCGGTCACCTTCACCGACACATCTCCCGGATCAGTGGAGTGCTGGAACTGGTCCTTTGGTGATGGCAGCAGTTCTTCTGAAAAAAACCCGACGCACACCTACCTAAAGAAGGGCACATATCACGTGACGCTTTCTCTGTGTGATGACGGTTCTCATAAGACAGAACCCGCCAACAATGTCGTGTATGCAGTCTGAAATTAGGAACGAAATATTCTGCCTATCCTCAGATCTCCTTTGATGAGAAATCCTCTTTTGATTCTGAACCGGTAATCTGTTACAGGAATCAGGAATACAAAAAAAATCCACAGTCTTCTTGTTCTCAAAAGACAAACCAGTAGTATCATGAGAGTGGAGAATGCCTCACCGGTTCTTCTCCCGGAACTCCTTGCTCCTGCCGGTTCATGGGACTGCCTAACATCCGCGATAGCTGCTGGTGCTGATGCCGTGTATGCAGGGGGCCCGGCATTTGGGGCTCGTCAGTTTGCTCCCAATTTTGACAGGGAAACTCTGAAAAAAGCTATTTTGTATGCTCACCTGCATGATGTCAGGATTTATATCACGGTTAATACGCTTATCAGTGAGGATGAACTGGAAAAGGTAGCAGAATATCTTCTTTTTCTGTATACAATCGGTGCAGATGCCATCTTAATCCAGGATACGGGTCTCTTGGAACTGGCCAGAAGATGTATTCCAAAGATGCCGGTTCATGCCTCAACCCAGATGACCCTGCACTCAGTGGCAGGAGCACGATGGGCTGCAAAGATGGGATGTCTACGCATCGTTCTTCCCAGGGAACTGACTATGGACGAGGTCAGGCTGATACAGGAAGGAACCTCGGATTGTAAACTTGGTCTTGAGGAATTTGTTCATGGGGCACTCTGCTACGGCTGGTCAGGTCAGTGCCTGTTATCTTCTGTCATTGGAGGAAGAAGTGGGAATCGTGGCATGTGTGCCCAGCCCTGCCGGAAGCCCTACGAGCTGGTTACCGGAATTCCTGACGAGTATGGCAGACTTGTTTCTGCAACACCTCTAAAAACTCCTGATTCCTATCTCCTCTCAACCCGGGACCTCTGCTGTTATGAGATTCTGGATCGTGTCTGTTCTCTGCCGGTTGTTTCCTTAAAGATTGAGGGACGAATGCGATCACCTGGCTACGTGGCAACGGTTGTCTCCTGCTATAAAAAAGCCCTTGATGCTGTGGCAGAGAACCGTTTTGTCCCACAGATAGAAGATATACAGGCCCTTTCTCTCTCATTCTCCCGGGGTTTTACTACGGGCTACTTAGCCAAGAATGAACCATCAGATGTCATGGGCAGAAATATGCCGGGAGATCGGGGGATTCTCGTCGGAACGGTATCAGGTCATGCCAGAACCGGGGGAGTGTACGTCAGGGCACAAGGACTGTATACCCTGTATGCTGGTGACGGGCTGGTCTCTATCCACGGGAGCAAGGAGCAGGGACTGGTCCTGCGGTATGATTGCCCGTGCATAAAAGGCAGGTTCCTGATCCCGTTTAAATCACCGTGTATAGCAGGAGATCAGGTATATCTGACCAGTAGAAGAGCACACACTACCTCAGCTGAACAGATAATAAAACAGGCCGGTTTGTATCGCAAAAAGATCCCCCTCGATCTCTTTCTGCAGATTGGTGGTGACGGCGTTGTCACGGTGGAGGGAAAAATAACCTCCCTGGTCGCCGGTTTTGTCTCGTTTCAGTGTACTTCTCAGGTGATAATGGTCCGGGCTATGAAGAAACCAGTTACACAGGATTTTTTGATAACCCAGATTAAAAAGACCGGGAACACTCCCTTTACCGTTCGTTCTCTCGCTCTTGTGTATGATGGGGAATTATTTACACCGGTACGCATGATAAACGAGATAAAAAGGGAGATCATTGCGAGAGCACAAGAGACACTTCTTGCATCATGCACACCAGATGCATCGCAGATAACAAAAGCAAAAAACCGACTCAATCATCTTTTACCGGGTAATCATTCTTCTGTAAGTTCAGAGAAAAAAGAGAACGGACCCTCACCAGTTCCTTCTCCCCGTCTCATCGTTCTTACTGATAGTATTCACTCTGCCCGGGCAGCTATGACTGCGAATGCTGATATCATCTCATTTGAGTTTTTGCATCTCCCAGACCGGGATGATATCAACCGGTTCTTCTTGGAATGGGCAGAGAAAAAAGAGAATTTTCATTCAGAACTTTATGTAAAACTCCCTCGAATACTGAGAGAGAAGAATAGTGTTCAGTTCTTTTCGTATCTCCCTTTCCTGGTCAGGGCCGGTATCGGCGGAGTGATGGTTGACAGTTTTGGTCCTGCAGACCGTATTGCCTGTGCTGCTCCGACACTCGATATAATCGGGTTTTACGGATTGCCGGTCTGTAATCACGTGGCGGTTTCTGTATTGGCACAATGTCTCAGTATGGGTACGATATCTCCTGAACTGACCATGGACCAGATCTCATCCCTTGCACAGGCAGTAACCAGTGCAGGAATACCCTGTGCTCTCGGAATACTTGTCCAGGGGAGTATCGAGGCTCTCATCTCCTCAGATCTCCTTATGTCCTGCATGGGATGTGACAGTTCTCCTGATCCGGTTCAGGCAGGAAGATTATATGGGATTCGTGATGAGAAGAAGAGGATATTTTTGATACGGGAAGATCCCTTGTATCACACCCGTATCTACAATTCTGCAGAGACTACCCTTATTGATTATCTCCCCCGGTTGTATCACTGTGGGATCTCATCTTTTATCATCGATGCCCGGGGCAGGCCACCTGGTTACGTCTCTCTCATGGTTCGAATGTACCGGGCTGCAATAGAGAAAATTTCTGATGAAAGAGAATTTAATCGGTTCCTACAGGACGCAAAAAGAGAGATAGCAAAATGGGTGCAGGGTGGGATGACTGCTGCTGCCATGAGCCGGGGTTGGTAAGTCTGCCCTCATGTTCTCTTCCATTCCCACAAAACCGGAAGGAGAAACTCACATCGATACAGTCCCGGAAATTGCGGTCTTTTATTCTGACGATACTTGGTTATGGATGGCATGCGATAGTACTGTGAGAAGGTATGAAAGCACCAGTTATTCTTATCAACCTCAAAGCCTATCGTGAAGCAATCGGGCATGATGCACAACGCATTGCGGTGGCCGCTGAGGAGGTTGGCAAAGATGCAGGAGTAACGATGTGTATCGCTCCAATGTTTATGGATATTCATCCGATGCGTCATCATTATGATCTCGAGGTATTTGCCCAGCACGTTGATCCGATTGATCCCGGGGCAAGCACCGGGAGGATCTCTGCCCGTGCATTAAAGGTAGCAGGAGCAACCGGGTCACTCGTGAACCATTCAGAGTACCGCCAGACCATTGCAGATATTGAGCATTGTGTCAATGCACTGAAAACGGAAAAATTAACCTCGGTTGTCTGTTCCAATAATGTTGCGACATCAGCAGCTCTTGCGGCTCTCGGTCCTGATTATGTTGCTATTGAACCCCCTGAACTGATCGGTGGATCAGTATCGGTCTCACAGGCAAACCCGGCTATCATCACAGATTCGGTTGAAGCGGTCAGGAAGGTTCGTGATGATGTCAGACTCCTGACCGGAGCCGGCATCAATTCGGGTCAGTGTGTGAGGACCGCACTTGATCTTGGAACCGACGGAGTATTACTTGCTTCTAATGTGGTAAAAGCCAAAGATCCGGAAGCCGCCCTGCGTAACCTGGTCTCACTCCTGTAATCAGGAATTGGTCATAAAAAAGAGAGAACCTGCCGTAATTAGTACGGTATAAAACTCATGCTTTTTTTGTTTTCTGCACAATACTGCAATATTCAAAAAAGGTATCTCTTTTGAATACTGGTTAGAATGATAATCGTGAAAGATACGGAAAATATAGAGATAAAAGCATGAGAGCAGGGTGCCGGAGATAATCATTCCTGGTAATGCTCATCAAGAAAAACGAGAATTTCAGAGATTGATTCCTGGTCGTTATGGATCGGAACAAATTCGTAATAAATTTTTTTATCCATGTGTGACGGGTCAGGGATGATGGTACCCTTCTGTGAACCGACGTTTCTGATTGCATCTGCAAACAGGGTATTAAGTCCGGTTGCAACAGTAAACGGCAGATCCGGGAACATAGCATGAGGGAGAATGTCATCGTTCATGATGAGGAGCTCACGGGCCCGCCGGTTCATGTCGATGATAATTCCGTCTGTCTGGCAGATAACAAGGCCGATATGAATCTTATGAAAGATGTTCTCATACCGTGTGTTCTGCCGTGTCATACGTGAGGAGATTATCTGCTCTTCAGTGATGTCCCGGGCACATCCTACAGTGCCAATCATCTCCCCCTGTTCATTCCAGAGAGGAGTTTTAATGACATCAAGATGGATGTTTTTTCCTCTTACCGTCCCTATCTCTTCAAATCTTCCGGTTTTTTGCGAATTAAGAATAATATTGTCTGATTTTGATCCCACATCCCCGAGAGTATGCCACGTTACATCCGGTAATGACTCATCCCTGCATCGAAGGGAAAAATATTCGTTCGTTTTCCCGATCGGTTCCTGTGTATCATCAACACAGAGCAGGTTCTGACAGATTGCCTTGTTTGCAAAGATATAGCGGTTATCCAGGTCTTTTGCCCAGATCATGTCAGGCACGGTATCACACATCAGCCTGACCATGGAGTAGAGATTTTTATACTCTGCATTGCTGTGTGCAATCTGCAGATTCATCATATGCTGGGTAAGTGCAGACCCGATAATCCCGGCTCCTGCAAAGATTGCGTCAACCTCGACCTCTCTCCATTCCCTCTCGGAGAGGAGATCCTCAAAACCGATACAACCCCATAACTGGTGTTCCACAAAGATAGGAAACAGACCGATGGATTTTATCTCCTCTGAGATGAGCATCTCCTCGATGAATGGATTCATCTCTTTTATCGATCCGGTGACCGGTTTTCCTTCATTGAAGTGGGTACGGTAAAACTTAAGGATCATCTGGAGATAGGGCTGCCGGGTAGTGTTGCTGCTGTTTTTATCAGGTATTCCGGGACGTGACCAGCTGGGAAGCCTCTGGGAAAAGATCCCTGTTTTATCTTCCTTCACATTGCAGGTATAGAGATACACCCGGTCCATCTCGGTGGCAAGGCCAAAAAGGGTCAGAATCTCGTGAATCGTTCCGGCAAAGTTCTGGCTGGTAAGAACAAGGTTTGCAGCAAGACTCACTGCTTCAAGAATTGCATCTCTGCGTTTTAATGCCAGTTTCGTGTTATGCTGCTCGATTGCGTAGGAGATCTTGTGTTCAAGTTCAACAAACTGTGATCGTGGTTCTCCACCCTTCTGCAGGTAAAAATCTGCCCCACTGTTGAGTGCTTCAATAATAACTGACTCCCTGCCTCTTCCGGAAAAGAGGATAAAGGGAATATCCGGGTTTATTGCCCGTACGGCTTTGAGAAGTTCAAGACCGTTCATCTCCGGCATCTCGTAATCTGAGATGATACATTCATATTTTCCGCTTTGTAGGAGATCCAGTGCCTCGGAAGCGGATTGCACGGTCTCAACACAATATTTACCGGATCTTTCCAGTGATAACTTGGTGATATCAGAAAGAACCGGTTCATCATCAACATGCAGAACAGTAATCATGGTTATCGATAAAGCTGGTATTTAGGTAACGAGAGGATCCCGTTCAACACACTATGAGGTACTGGTATGACTCCATTCCTATTAAAAAAGTAGGCAGGGTATTTGAACCAAAGGCAGTGAATAAAAAGTAATTTTTTGTACCGGTGAGCAGAATGTGTACTCTTTAAAAATTCTGATAAATCCTCTCATTACAGTCATTCAGTTTTAATTTTTGAATCTTTCTAATATGATTCTTTCTGGTATTCGTGTTTTCGTTCACCGATGATACCGTTCCTGATTGGATATTATCGTCTATCATAAAGAGAGTATCTTTTGCATGGTATCAGATAGATCAGGTGAGATTTTATCGTTACTGGCAGTTGATAAACAAATGTCAGAGGTAAATTCGGTTTCATCGGTTTATTCTGTATGGTGATGGTTCTTCTCCCCGAGGTATCGGGGAATTATGTACTCTCTTCGGCACCGGGATGTCTTCGTAACGTATGAGTTATGAACCAAACAAAGGGATTTTTGTCCCGTGTATCAAAAAACGGGAATTCATTTCAGTATACAACCCTGAACAAACCCGGATTGTGTGTAGAGCATTGAAATTGTGTTGCCAAGCCGTTGGAGGGGATTGAACCCTCGATCTGCTGATTACGAATCAGCCGCTATACCACTAAGCCACAACGGCATTTTTGTCTCACTATGTCTGTCAGCGATAGGTAAAAAAGATGTGGAATGATATGATGCCTATGAATATCCGCGCATTGATGTTACATTCTCTATCTGTTGTTTATCCTGGGGGTTTTCAATCTTCCTGAACTTCCCTTCGTATTCATCCATGGTTCGCTGTAGTACGGCAAGTAGGTTCTTTGCATGGCTTGGAGAGATGGTGACGATCGCTTTCCCGCGTGCCTGGTTTGCACCGGGGATCTGATGAAGGAATATAAAGGTAAATTCATCCTCTTTGTATGCAACCTGGATCATGTTACTATAGACCGGATCAAGAGTAGGAGGAAGCGTCACTTGTATCTCTTTAGTACTCATACCAGTACTCTATCGCAGCAATAACCCATAACTCCATGCATCAGGAACAATCAATCCCGGTATCAGTACTCACGAAAGTCTCTACCTGTCCGCTGCTCTATTATTACGAAAAAGACACCGGAATGCAACAGTCAGGGAAGTACCTTGTCTGCAAACAGATAAGCCTTCATGCCTCCGATCCGGGGACCTGCGATGAGATATGGCAGGAGATACTCTTCATCGATCCTGATATCGATCGATCCCTTCAATCCTACCTTGATGACTGCCTCACTGCCTGCCGTCATACTCCTTTCCCCTCCTGTACCGATCATGATCTGCCGGTATACTCAAGGCACGGGTTTTTTGGTATGGTTGATAAGATACACCCCAAGGAGAAATGGCTAGCCATCACCCGTTCTTCCCCGGCGCCCTCCCGCGGGTGTTACCGGCAGGACCGTCTTCGTATGGCAGCACTAATTACTGCAACAGAAGAGACCCTGCATATTCGGATTCGGGGAGGATATATCGAGTATATCCCTTCGGGAATTATCAGGTGGTACGAACCCGGTCCCCGTGACCGGAGGGAGGTATTAAAGGCCCTGCATATGGCACGAACGATACTGGCAGGTACTATCCCGAAGAGATCTGCCCGTCCGTTCTGCCAGCGATGCCGGTATCAGGACCGGTGTGATAAAAACCCCCACAAGCTATCAGATCTCTTCTGATTCTGCAAGAAGTGACAGGGACCTGATGTACTCCCCCCGCGCCTCTCGTGTTGTCCCAACCACGAGGTAACACTCATCCCCATGCCGTTCAACAACACCCTTTGCTTCGGTTATCTCACCGCATCTGACCTGCCCGGTGTAGGTATGGGTAAAGGAGAGAATACAGGAGATATCAGGATGTGCAATATCATACCTGGCAGGACTGTCAAAACCAAACGTCGCATCAGTCACCTCTGCCGTGATCACTTCCTTTCCACACACCTCTCCCTTCTCTAATGAGCAATCCCTGATATCAGTATAATCCCGTGTAAACAAAAGATCAAAGTACGTCCCCTCAATTTTTCCCCGATTCCATTTGCGCCTTTCATGAAGGATAAACTCATCATAGGAGAGTTCAGGGGATCGTTTCCGGTAGATCTTTTTCCAGAGTTCTTCGTCAAGGAACGCAAGGGATCCATTGTGTATGCATGCCTGTAACTTTTTTTGAGCAGCAAAAAAGAGATCCCCATATACTACCCCGTCAATATCCGATTCAGGTCCGGCAAGTCCGCAGAGCATCGATCCGGTGACCCCAAATCCGCCACTGGGAAGTTGCAAGAGCGAGAGGAGACGGGAAACACGCGAATCAGCGGCTGCCAGTGTATTAATTCTCTCATCAGGTTTAAGGACCTCGGTGATATCCTCGATAGGAACCCTTTGCACGAGATCAGAGTACTCCGGTTTCTCTCTCCTGATAAGCTCGTATGCCTCAGAAAATTCGATTTTGCGGTACCGTTCTCCATGCGGATCAATACGATCTCCATTGGTATCCGGAATATACCGCAGGATACAGCCGGCTTTGTTTTTGTTATCATAGGTGCAGACGGCATACAGCCATCCGTCGGCATCCCTGATAAAATCACGGAGACGAGGGTAACGTTTCATATCTCCTCTAACCAGAAGGAGACACGCTCTGCATGTGCACCCGCCCGCAGAATCGTATTCTCAACCAGGTCAACCACGGTAGAAGGAATGCCGGGAAGAACTCCCTCGTCGATCAGGTAGTTGTGAAAGACGTGGCACTCATCAGGGGAAGCGGGATCCTGTGCACCTGACCGGTTGGCACTGGTTGCCGTTATCGGTGAGTCAAACGCCTCGATGATGGCAAGAGCAGTCTTGTGAAGCGGGTACCTGATTCCTATCCGGTCAGTACCCCCGGTCAGCATTCTCGGGATGATTGATCGTGCTTTTAATACAATCGTAACCGGTCCCGGGAGGAACTCTTCGATAAAATTCTCGGCTTGGGGGGTAACATGAGCTATCACCCGGATCATATCAGGATCACAGACAGCTACCGATATGGGATTGCCGATTCCACGTCCCTTTGCCTCATATATTTTCAATATCGCCTCTTCTGAGAACGCATCCGCTCCAAGTCCGTAGATGGTATCGGTTGGATAGATGATGACACCATCATGGGACAGGATTTCAACAGCCCGCTGGATGATATCATTCAAAATTGCCGCCCCCTGATGCGGGTTATGTCAAAAACCGCAATTGAAGAGACATGCATCACTGCAAAAACTCCCGCCTGTATCGGGTCAGTCACCACGAGATCTGCATATTCCGGGACTGTTCCTGCCATGTTTAATGCAATAACCGGGATTCCTTCTTTTTTAACGCGGATGACCGCTTCTGTTATTGTTCCTCCCATCAGGGATCCGGCAAGAACGAGAATAGAGGCACGCGGCAGCCGTGAGACGGCATCAACAGCACAACGAAGAGTCTCTTCCCCTACGAGGGGGATGGTATCCACCGATATTCGTTCACCCCTGATATTATGCCGGTCTGCTTCATTAACTGCTCCCATTGCCACCTGGGCGACCTGGGCACCTCCCCCGATGATAATTACCCGTGTCCCGAAGATATCCTTAAAAGAATAATGGGGATGGATCTCAGAGATTACCGGCAGATTATGTAATGCATCAAGCAATATATCCTGATCTTTGGTTATCTCGTACTCTATGTAGAGTGCAGCAAGCCTGGCATCATGGGTGGTTCCCGGCTCTTCCATGTGAACCATCGTGATGTTTGCATCATAATCAGCCATAATGCCGGTGATATCATGAAGAACTCCCTTCTTATTCTCTGCAATAATGCAGATGGCATAGGTGGTTTTGCATTCAGTCATAGGCAGTCTTTGCAAAAGATTACGGGATAGTCAGACGCACGAGGATGGGATAGAAACATACGATGATGATTAATCCTGCAGATATAAAATTCCAACGCAGATGTTTAGTAATTCGTGCAGCAAAAAAAAGCATAAATGGTGATGATGATACAAACCGTTCCGGTTTATAAAAAATCTATACAAAGGGTTTTCCCGGGAGAAGAGATGAATTGCTGAGGAGAGGGTCCGATGAAAGAGGGATATACGTTCCTATCAGATAAGGATAGAGGTAACGATATTTTGTTCCCAGTTCTCTTTCTGTACCGGCACAACGATCCACATGATAAGATAGATAAGAATTCCGGCTCCCCATATCAACAGTGCCACGATAAAAGCCAGCCTGATGAGAAGGGGATCGATATCGAAGTACTCTCCGATTCCTCCACACACTCCTCCTATCCAGCGATCGGTACGGGAACGGTATAATTTTTTTGCTGACATCCTGAATCAGTACCTCCATTGAACGAGAAGAAGGAAAAGGATTTCTGCAGATCTCTGGTTCGTGGTATTGGGAATAATAGAGAGATTGTGGGAATAAAGGAGCGATATTGCATTGCTTCCAGTATTCTCTTCATCAATACATTTTTTTTGTTTCCTGTAATCATCCCGAAACAGAGAACAGATATGCGATAGCCGGGGATCGAACCCGGGTTAGAGGCTTGGGAAGCCCCTGTCCTGCCGCTAGACTACTATCGCGCTTTATTACGTCATCTCTCATACCAGAAAAATGTTATCAGGCACCGCCTCTCATCAATCTGGTGCCAGGAAAAAACGGTGAAAATTTGGTTACTTCTTCTGTATCTCGGTAATAACTTCCCGGTGAAACGAGACGATCATGTCTGCCAGAACCCCAAACATAAAGATCTGGAACCCGAACATCACAAACGTGACCGCGAGGATGGTTAACGGGAGATGATCGATCTGTGCAAACCATTCAATTACGACATAGATACCCATCCCGATTCCTGCAATCATCAGGATAAGTCCGACAAATCCAAAGTAAAAGAGGGGATTATTGACCCTTGCCAGACGATATATCGTCTTTGCTATCCGGCATCCGTCTTTTATCGGTCTTAATTTGGTCTTTGTTCCCGGACGTTTCCCGTATGAGACCGGGACCACCGTTACGCAAGCCCCAATTCTGACCGCTTCAGATATCAGTTCGGTCTCGATACCAAACCCGGTCTCTGAAAGGTGCATCTTTTGGATAGATTCTCTGGAAAAAGCACGGTATCCTGAGAGGATATCATAGAAGTATGCCCCATGACCCATTTTGAAGAGATTATTTAAGATATAATTGCCGGTTCGGTTCAGGCGGCTTATTGCCGATACATTGGAATGAATCAGCCGGTTCCCGATAACCTGGTCAGAACCGGTGAGGAGGGGTTCTAACATAAAAAGCGCATCATCAGGCGAGTAGGTTCCGTCCCCGTCTACCATGAGAATGTAGGGCTTCTTTATAAGAGAAAATGCCTGTATGACTGCTGTCCCTTTTCCTTTACCCTTCTGGATTATTACCCGGGCCCCGGCTTTTTGTGCTATCTCCCGGGTCTGGTCTGTGCTGTTGCCATCGATCACAAGGATATCTGAAAAACCTATCCCTATAAAGTCAGAAACAAGCAACCCGATGGTTGGTTCCTCGTTGAGTGTGGGAATCAGAATACAGACATTATCCTTGTTTATATCCATTGCTTAAAGCTTTAATGGTACAAAATATTAATTCCTTGCATGCAACTGCAAAAACCAGGTATCAGAGTGATGGGAATTGCCGAGAGTTATCGGACCCCTCATCACTCACTGCTTGCAGGGGTGGTGATGAGAAGAGATCTCTACATTGACGGATTCGGGTTTGCAACGATTACAGTCGGTGGAGATGACGGGTCTGATGCCATAATCACGATGGTTAAGGAACAGAACCGTCGTGATATCTCGGTTATCATGATATCAGGAGCTGCCCTTGCCTGGTTTAATATCTTAAACCCTGTTTGGATATCAGAAGAGACCAAAATCCCTGTTATCTGTGTGAGTTACGAAGAATCAGAGGGACTACTGGATCATATCGCCAGGCATTTTCCCGGGAACACCGAAAAAATCGATACATATTGTGCATTAAAAGAGAGGATCATTGTGGATCTGCCTACCGGATATTCACTCTATGCACGGGGATATGGAGTATCTGACAGAGATACGGTCCGGATATGCCGGATTTTTGCCCATCATGGCCGGATTCCTGAGCCGATACGGGTTGCACGGCTCTGCGCACGGGCTGTCAGGCAGAGTACTCATACTGGGATATAAGGGCATAATCAGCATTTATGTGATAGATATTCTTCTCAACCCAGTTCTCTACCTTTCCATGATCCAGAAGAGAGAATGTTATCACTTCCTTTTTGCAGTTACCGGTGCATCGCTCGTAAATCTGTACTGTCACCGTATCGCCGGGTAAAAAGGTGTTATCGGTAAAGTCAATGACAAGTATCTCATGGGGACTGAAGTAGAGATCCTGGCAGCCCGGTCCTCCCATCCACTGGACCCCGTTATGATGGGTCGGTAGAAAATGATAGCCGTGTAACGTATCAATGCAGGCATATACCTCTTCTCCATTTCGCATAAAAACTGCCATAAGGTCATCATTGTTGTACTCGGTGTCTGAATTATTGATTAAGACTACCCTGCTGTCTGATTTGGCGTTGGGATTGATATCATGGGTGTGATATACTCTGTAAATCGCTATCGGGGAGGGAATATCCGGTTCTCCCTGGAAAAATGAGAGAAACCCGAGCAGAAATGCAATAATTATTGCAGAAACGATGAGAACAATTGCAACGGCAAGAATAGTACCCGTGGTTGATGATGCATCTTCCAAAGAGACCTGCATGCAGGATTAATGTTTGAATGAATAAGGGAAAAAGGGTATGATAATTAGTAATTATGGAGGTAGCGGTCGATCTCCCACTTGTGAACCGTCAGGCGGTAGTCATCGATCTCGGTTTTTGCGATGATATCGAGGTACTCGACAATATGGGGTCCGAGCGCATTGCAGATGATTGGATCTGCAAGGAGTGCGTTGTTTGCCTCTTCAAGAGATCCCGGGAGCATCTCAATTTTTCGTTTTTCCATCTCCTCTTTTGTCATGTGATAGATATTTTCGTCTGTTGGTGGAGGTGGCAGTATCTTATTCTGTATTCCGTCAATACCTGCTGCTATCATGGCGGCAAAGAGCAGGTAGGGATTACAGGTCGGATCTGGTGAACGGAACTCTGCACGGGTACTGTTTCCACGCGCAGCAGGGACACGGATAAGAGCTGACCGGTTGGCTGCACTCCAGGTGATATAAACCGGTGCCTCATAGCCGGGAACCAGCCGCTTATAGGAGTTGACCGTCGGGTTTGCAACTCTTGTTATCGCTTTTGCATGTTTCATGAGGCCGCCTATATAGTAAAGCGCTGTCAAAGAGAGCTGCCGCTCACCGTTGGGATCAAAAAATGCATTTTTTCCATCTATTGAGAGAGATCCATGGGTATGCATTCCGGTACCGTTTATCCGCGATATTGGCTTGGCCATGAATGTTGCATGGAGTCCCTGAAGAAGGGCGAGTGTTTTTGCTGCGAATTTAAAGGTGATGACCTTGTCTGCAATGGAAAGAGCATCCCCATATTTAAAGTCAATCTCGTGCTGCGACTCGGCAACTTCATGATGTGATGCCTCGATCTCAAATCCCATCTCGGTGAGGGTGATAACGATCTCCCGTCGCAGATCCTCTGCAGCATCGGTCGGAGCGAGGTCGAAGTATCCGCCCGAATCAACAAAATCAGTCGTCGGTTTGTTATCATTATCGCGTTTGAAGACAAAGAATTCAAGTTCTGGCCCTGTGTTGAAGGTAAATCCCATATCCTGTGCGATTTTTAAATTTATCTTGAGCACGTTTCTCGGATCCCCCTCAAAAGGAGTTCCGTTATAGGTACAGATGTCACAGATGAACCGTGCCACCCTTCCTTCGGCTGGTCTCCATGGCAGGATAGTATACGTATCCGGATCGGGTTTAAGCAGCATATCAGACTCATCAATTCGTGCGAATCCTTCAATTGATGATCCATCAAACCATATCCCTTCAGTTAAAGCCTTTTCTGCCTGTTCGACCGGGATAGCTACGTTCTTCGGCAGACCGAGGATATCACAAAACTGAAGTCTGATAAACCTCACACCATCAGCTTTGATCTTCGCGAGTATCGTACTCACATCTTTCCCTGACATGGATACAAGCTTCTACCTCTCTAAATTTATAGTTAATTATTTTGTTTTTAGTACCATCTCATTTTTCAGGAGTATAGATTTGGATAATGGTGAATGAAGGCGCTTTTAAAATTTCCTTTTCTTCTGGTTCCCCGGGTTTCAAACCAGAGAATCTGATGACAAAAGATATGCTCTGAATGAATGGAATGGAAGGAATTTATAGTAATATTCTTATATGATAAATAAGAAATAAGCTTCCACCAATGATTCAGGGATTCGTATTAGAGATAGAAATAGATGCATATATTGGAATAAAGGAGAGGTAGTGATATCATGTGTGGAATTATCGGGGTGATTGACCGCCATCGTGAACTGATGGATGGATCGACCATACGAAACGCTCTTGCGGTCATGGATGAACGCGGCAGTGGGGAAGGATCTGGATATGTGGCATATGGTATCTATCCTGAGTATGCAGATCTCTTTGCCTTTCATCTCTTTTATGATACCCTCGGTCAGCCCAAGACTCAGGTAGAAGAACTCCTTGAGAGTTGGGGGATGATAGAGCATGATGAAGAGATCCCAACCTGTGAGCAACCGGGTATGAGGAAGGTTCACATCCCGTGGCGGTATTTTTTTCGTCCAAACCGGAAATTGATGTCACACAGCAGCAGCCCGGATGATGATATCGTTACCCATGTCGTGATGGAGATCAATACCACCATCCCGGGTGCACTGGTATTTTCATCAGGAAAGAACCTTGGGGTGTTTAAGGCCTCAGGATGGCCCCGGGAAGTAGCAGACTTCTACCGGATACAGGATTACGAGGGATATATCTGGCTGGCTCACAACCGGTATCCGACCAATACCTCGGGCTGGTGGGGAGGAGCACACCCCTTTAACCTTCTGAACTGGAGTGTTGTTCACAACGGGGAGATTACGTCTTATGGGACAAATAAGAGATACATCGAGAGTTTTGGATACCGTTGTTCCATGTCTACTGATACCGAGGTAGTGGCATATCTGATGGATCTGCTGGTCCGGCAGCATCATCTCCCTCTCAATCTCGCAGTCCGTGCACTTGCCCCGCCATTCTGGGATGAGATAGACAGAATGGATGGGCATAAACAGGAACTGAACCGTGCAATCCGTCTTACCTACGGTTCAGCCATGATGAACGGACCGTTTGCTATTATCGTAGCCCTCGAGGATTCCATAGTCGGGTTCTCGGACCGGATAAAATTACGGCCGCTTGTTGCAGGGACCCACGAGGATCGGCTCTATATATCAAGTGAAGAGGCGGCAATCAGGACCATGGAGCCGGCGATACAACATATATTCATGCCCGAAGCAGGGGAGCCGGTTATCGGGAGGGTGATAACGTGAGTATCGGTACACGACCCCTGCGGTTTTTGGTCGACCTCGATCATGAGCAATGCATGCTCTGTGGAAGGTGCGTGGATAATTGTTCCTACGGGGTATTCCGGATGGAAAATGACCGGATCCTGGTCTCTTCACGGAACTGTGTTGCTTGTCACCGGTGCCTCTCGCAATGTCCGAGGGATGCTATCAGAATCGAGGAACGCCCCGTGGACTACCGGAACCATCCGGTCTGGACAGCCAAAGCCAGGGAGGATATCTATAAACAGGCAGAGACCGGGAAGATTCTCCTTGGTGGAATGGGAAACACCCTTGATTACCCGATAATCTTTGACCGTATCGTCCTTGATGCATGCCAGGTAACCAACCCGAGCATCGATCCCCTGCGTGAACCGATGGAACTGCGGACGTACATCGGAAAAAAGCCAAAAAAGTTAGATCTACACCGTGATCCATCCGGTGACGTGCAACTAAAGACCGAGATCGTACCAAACCTCCAGATAGAGACCCCTATCATGATCGGACACATGAGTTACGGAGCTATCAGTCTGAATGCCCATATCAGTCTTGCTCGTGCCGCGGCTGCATCAGGAACATTCATGGGGACCGGTGAAGGAGGACTCCATGAAGCGATATATCCGTACCAGGATAACATGATTGTCCAGGTGGCATCGGGAAGATTTGGTGTCAATATCGATTACCTCTCACGGGGAGCTGCGATTGAGATAAAAATCGGCCAGGGTGCAAAACCAGGGATCGGTGGTCACCTGCCGGGAGAGAAGGTCTGTGGAGATGTATCCTGTACCCGCATGATTCCGGAAGGGAGTGATGCAATCAGCCCGGCCCCTCACCATGATATCTATAGTATCGAAGATCTCAAGCAACTGGTCAGGAGCCTCAAAGAAGCAACCGAATGGAAAAAACCGGTTTTTGTAAAGATTGCTGCCGTCCACAACGTGGCTGCAATAGCAGCCGGAATTGCACGGTCAAGTGCTGATGCGGTGGTTATTGATGGATTTCGGGGAGGGACCGGTGCTGCACCTACCGTTTTTCGGGACAACGTAGGCATACCGATTGAGACTGCCATTGCCGCGGTTGATGCCAAGCTCCGGGCCCAGGGAATCAGGAACGAGGTCTCGATAATCGGGAGCGGTGGTATCAGGAACAGTGCAGATGTTACAAAACTCATTGCACTTGGTGCCGATGCGGTATATATCGGAACAGCAGCACTCATTGCCATGGGATGCCGGGTCTGTGGTACCTGTTACCGGAACCTCTGTCCCTGGGGTATTGCCACCCAGCGGCCTGATCTGGTACGCAGGCTTGACCCTGATGAAGCATCGGTTCAGGTCTCGAATCTTATCCATGCATGGACCCTTGAGATATCTGAACTCATGGGAGCTGCAGGAATCAATAGTATCGAGAGTCTCCGGGGGAACCGGGACCGGTTGCGTGGATACATGCTTGACGAGACGATGCTCTCGGTACTTGACATCAAACCGGTGGGGGCGTAAAAAAGCCATGACAATAACGAAGATCCAGGCAGAAGGGATTCATTATACCCGGTTAAACCAGATGATCCGAGATGCAGCCGGCAATGGTGCCGAAGAGATCATCCTCGAAGGGGTCATGGGACAGCGGTTTATTGCTGACGGACTGACCGGGTCGGTTCAGATTACCATTCACGGGGTTCCCGGTGGGGATCTTGGCATGTTCATGAGAGGACCGACCTGTATCGTGTACGGGAATGCAGAACATGCTCCCGGAAATACCATGGATGAAGGCAGGATCGTCATTTATGGTACGTCTGGTGATGCAACTGCCCATAGCATGCGTGGAGGTGAGATCTATGTCAGGGACGATATCGGATACCGGGGAGGCATTCATATGAAACAATACCTGGATAAACGCCCGGTTCTCATCATTGGTCATGAAGCACGTGCATTCCTTGGAGAGTACATGGCAGGAGGAATTATCCTCCTTCTTCGAAGGGGGGAAACAGACATCTTTACACAGCGGGGAATCGGGAGTGGGATTCACGGTGGTATGATCATGATACGGGGAAAGGTAGATGAATGGTCTCTCGGGGTCGGAGCGAGACAGCACCTGGCATCGAAAGATGACATGGATGCTGTAATCCCGTATATCCATGAATTTTGTACCCTGTTTTCCGAAGATCCCTCCTCCTATCTCTCTTCGGACTTTACCTGTATCAGGCCTGCGAGTGCACGACCATTTGTAAACAAGTATACCTGGGAGTGAGAGAATGGAGAAGAAGAGCTACAAAAACCTGGAAGAACTGGTATGGAATACCGATGCCTGCTCGGGATGTGGAGCATGTATCGCGGTATGCCCTGCAGACGCACTGTATTACCGGGAAGGGGATACGCATCCGGTATCTTTTGGGTATTGCAAACAGGAGACCGATAACGTCCCCTGCGGTGCCTGCTTTGAGGTCTGCCCGCGTGTACCTGAAAAGAGTGTGACTGTTGATGCTATTGGGAACTATCTCTCTCTTTTTGGGGCAAAAGCCACGACAGAATCCCCTCTGTATCAGAGCGGGGGTGCAGTCACTGCCATACTGGCCTATGGATTACAGAATAATCTTATCGATGCGGTAGTTACGGTTACCGAGGATCGCTGGCTGAAAAAACCACGGTCAACCCTGATCACCAGTGCAGGTGAGATCCTTTCCTATGCCGGGAGTCGGTACAGCTGGTATACTCCTGTCCTCTCCGCTTTAAAGACGGCAGTTATTGAGAGGAAATATCGTGCGGTTGCAGTTGTTGGTGTTCCCTGTGCTGTCTCTGCACTCCGCTTGATGAAGGAATCTGACCACGACCTGATACAACCGTATGCTCGTGCTATCCGTCTTATTATCGGGCTTTTCTGTACTGAGATATTTGATTATCATCTCTTCACCGAAGGGTTACAGGAAAAGATGCGGGCAGAACCCTGGGATATCACCCGGATGGATATCAAAGGTGGTCTTATTATCGAGAGAGAGGGCTTATTGCCTGAAAAGATTGATCTCTCTTCACTTTCATTCTGTGTCAGGAAAGGATGTCACATCTGTCGTGATTTCACCGCCGTTGATGCTGATATATCGGTAGGATCTATGGGAACCCCAGACGGATACACAACACTTATCGTACGGACTCCGGTCGGTAAAGGGTTTCTTGATTCAGCGGTCAGGGGAGGCTCTGTAATACTCGCAGATAATGTCTCCCCTGATCCCATCCTCTCCCATGCAAAGAAGAAATCAGATATGAATCGTCTGCCGTAGGATAACACAGGGCCTGATATCGTGTATGGTGAGTGGTATTCGCACTCGCTATCCTGATTTCTGATTTTTTCTGGTATTTTTCCGATAAGGTTTTATTATATCTGGGTAAATTGTTTACAGCAATCTGGATTTCTATGGAAGAGAGCACTTCAGAAGATAAACCCCCTCATCAAAGATTATTAAAAGGCTGTATCCTGTGTCATCAGGGTGCAAAACTGGTTCTTTTTATCACCGGGTTGTGTAAACGGGATTGCTGGTATTGTCCTCTCTCGTCTGATCGCAAGAACAGGGATCGGACCTTTGCCAATGAACACGAGATTACCACTCCATCTGACTGTATTGCGGTAGCAGAGCGGATGTCCGCGCTCGGGACCGGCATTACCGGTGGTGAACCATTTCTTGTGCCAAAACGCCTTGTTTTGTATGCAACCCGTCTGAAAGAGAGATTTGGAAGAGATCATCATATTCATCTCTACTCAGGGATAGCACCTGATAGGGAGCAGTTGCAGATGATAGAAGGGATTGTGGATGAGATACGGTTGCATCCTCCGCAGGAGCACTGGGAACATATCAGGGAGAGTCCTTATTATCACTCGATCCGTCTTGCAAGGGATATGGGATTTACAGCCGGGTTTGAGGTACCGTCACTCCCGGGTCTGGATTATCTTGCCGCGGTATGTGATGATCTCGATCTCTGTAACATCAATGAACTTGAGTGGGGTGAGAGTAATGCAGAACAGATGCGCCAGAGAGGATTTGAACTGGCCGATAATTGCCATAATGCCGTAAAAGGAGCCTTTCTGCATGCAGAGATGATAAAGGATCTGCCGAATGTTCATCTCTGTTCATCAGAATTTAAAGACAGCGTACAACTTCGAAAACGTCTCCTTCGTATTGCTCATAACACCGCTCGTCCCTTCGACGAGATAACCGGGGACGGAACCGTTATCTATGGTGTCCTTGAGGGAAACGCTCCTCATCCTTCATTTGATGATCTCATTGATCCTGAATTGTATGTGGCCTTTGATGACCGGGTTGAGATGGCCTGGTGGATTCTTGAAGAGAACGCCTCTGAACTGCCCGGGAAAAAATACATTATCGAGCGGTATCCTGACGAGGGAACTGTGATGGAGGTGATACCCCTATGAGCCTCCGGTCCCTTATAGAACCGTTATATGAACAGCGTGTTATTCATCAGTGTAAATATATCCCGAAACACGTGGCACTGATTCTTGATGGAAACCGGCGGTTTGCACGAATGATGGGTTTTGCAACCACCTTTGGTCATCGGGCTGGAGCTGATCGGATAGAGGAGATGCTTGAGTGGGCTCATGAACTGGGTATCAGGTACCTGACACTCTATACCTTCTCAACAGAAAATTTTAAACGGAGTGAGGAGGAGGTCCGGGATCTCTTTGATCTCTTCAAAGAACGGTTGAACAGGGTCAGGGAAGATGAACGGGTCGTTCGGTACGGGATACGAATCCAGATAATCGGGGATCGCGAACTCCTCCCTCCTGATCTCATCGATCTCATTAACGAGGTCGAGACCGCAACCGCGCATCATGATAACTTCTTCCTGAATGTTGCCCTCGCATACGGGGGACGCAATGAGATACTCCAGGCAAGCAGAAAGATATTGCGTGACGTCCGGGAAAAACGGATCACAAAAGATGATATCACACCGCAGCTCCTTGAAGAGAACCTGTACGGGGAGGCCTCAATTCCTCCGGTTGATCTCATCATCCGTACCGGTGATGAATGCAGAACATCAAATTTCCTTCCATGGCTGGCAAACGGCCACGAGTCTGCGGTATATTTCTGTGCCCCGTTCTGGCCGATGTTTCGGAAACTGGATCTCTTACGGGCAACCCGATTGTATTCCCAGCGGATAGAACTCTCCCAGGGGTAGAGAGGATAAGGCTGATGGTGGCCATACCATCCTCCTCTCACCTCTGAATTCCTGTGTGTGTGGTTGTAGGAGAAAAAGGGGCCACGTTTATCTGATTCGTAAAAATAGAGGTTTATCTCTCCTCTGTACGTTATGTGCCATATCTCCGTATCCTGTCCTGATAATCCCGCAGTGCCCGTAAAAGATCAATCCTTCTCATTGACTGCCAGTCCATGTCGGTGAAGTATAACTCTGCATAAACCGATTGCCAGATGAGGAAATCGGTCAGGTGGCTTGCACCTGTTTTTATCACAAAATCAGGAGTATATTGAAAGGTCAGGTACGACTCAATCAGGTGCTCATCAAGTTCGTCAGGAGCGATCTCGTCGTCAGCCATCTTTTTAATCGCATCAATAATCTCTCCGCGACCACTCTTACCGATGGCAACCGTCACCGGAATACCGAGTCCAGATTCTTGTATTTGATCTTTATAATGAAGTTGCAGGTGGGCGAATGAGGAGATACGGGATAGTGCAGGCAACCAGGTCTCTATTCCTTCCGGGTCATCGGTATCGATGTGGAAAGTGATTCCTGATACCGGGTGACAACCACAATTATGACTGCAGACATATTTTGAGATGGTAATTAACCATTCCGTCACAAGAGCAGGCTTTCCTGGGTTAAGAGACAAATCAGTTCGGGTAATCATAAAACAGAGGTTTCCAGGGAGTTTTTTTAATCCTGAAAGCAGGTGCCACTCATACAGATAATAGATCAAATGATGCTCCCCCACCCGTTTCGTTCCGATAAACCCTTATAGATGCCGCAAACCTGTACAAAGTCTACCAATTGTACTTATGATAAACCTTCTTTCATATCTCTTTTTTCTGGCAGATATATATGCAGGATACACCGATTCTCATACCGGTAACACAATTATGATATTCCCAAAAAATGGGGATACTGGCCACATCCATATCGTAGCAATTATAAGTTTACCCGTTTTATCAATTCATAGCAGATGTATAAATATCCGTTTGGAATTGATGAACTTGATACCAAGACCGGTGGTATTAATCCGGGAACAAATATCCTTATTCTGGCACCGGCATTCTCTGGTGGCGATCTGCTGGCATCATACCTGGCCCATCCCCGGAACGGCGAGTACATGCTTGTCTTAAGTACCGAGTTCCAGGCAGACGAATTAGAAGACCGATTTAGGGAAGGAAAATATAATCTCAGCCATGTCGGAATCATTGACGCCGTCTCAAAGAGTTCATCAGGTTCGATTGAAGACGAGAAACAGAGAAAATTTGTCGGGAGTCCCAATGATCTCACCGGGATGGATATCAAGTTCTCCCAGCTTACCGAAGAGATTATGAAAGGGGAGTTTACCGATGATCCCGATCAGCTCTTTCCCACACCGATCCGGTACTGCATCCTCTCCTTAACAACGCTTCTTATGTTCCGGAAAGTAGATGTCATCTACCAGTTTCTTCACGTCATCTCTTCGAAACTAAAAAAAATGGGTTCTGTCGGGATTTACCTCCTCAATGGAGAGTCGTTTGATGAAAAGACCATTGCTGTCATTAAACAACTGATGAATATCGTTGTTGAGGTCAGGAATGATGATGACGGGAATTCATTTCGAGTACGGGGCACGATGGGATTGTCGTTAAACTGGACTCCGTTTACGATCGAGGAAGGCGTCCTTACCCTGAAGTAGTACCCTCTTCATGATTATTCTCCGCTATTTCCAATCGTATCCATGCTAACTTTTATTGGACTCGGACTGTATGATATCCGTGATATCTCTCTAAAAGGGATGGAGGCAGTACAGTCAGCTGATCTGGTGTATTTAGAGTATTACACCTCCCGCCTGATGGGAACGTCGGTGCATGAGATGGAGGAATGGTATAAAAAACCAATTCGGATATTATTGAGAGAAGATGTTGAGGTACATCCCGGTGATATCATCGCTGCAGCAGGTAGACAGGATGTAGTGTTTCTTACCGGTGGAGACCCGATGGTCTCAACCACTCATATGGATCTCAGGATCCGGGCGGTGCAGGCCGGTGTGGATACGAAAATAATTCATGGGGCGTCGATTGCCAGTGCAGCATGCGGTCTGTGCGGCCTTCAGAATTACCGGTTTGGAAAATCATGCTCACTTCCCTTTCCTGCTAAAAACTGGTTTCCAACAACCCCTCTTTATGTTATCAGAAGCAACCGTGAACGGGATCTCCATTCGCTTGTGTATCTTGATATCCAGGATGATCGGTTTATGACGATAAAGGAGGGACTGGCGATCTTAGGTATTCTTGCAGAGAGAGAAGATTACCTGATACCGCTGGTAATAGGGATAGCACGGGCGGGATCAAAAGAACCAATGGTGCGGGCCGGAACGATACAAGAAGTACATAATCATTTTTTTGGAGAACCGCTTCATATCCTCGTGGTTCCTGCATCGCTCCACCCGGTAGAAGAAGAGTATCTCATCTGTTTTGCCGGTTATGATCCCACCTGATACCTCCCGTTCTCTCAGTATCGATTCGTACTACGAGGATCTTCTCTGCTCGGTGAGAGGAATCGAATTCACCCCTCCCCGTGATACCCTGCTTTATTCCTGCAGTGAAGAGATACTGGAGATGGTAACTTCGTATCTCTCTGATGCACAGGATAATACAAAGAAAGGAAATACCGTTGATGAGCTTGCCTGTTTATGGTATGCCCATGGCTGGATTGCAGGGGGGTGCTCTATAGGCCTTATCAGGGCGACGAAAATACCCGATCTTCTCTATGTTCCTGATACTGGTATTGGAAAAGAGCATACCGACTATCTCATCACCAAGACAGAAAAGTACCGGGAGATGTTAGAACGTGCTCTGACTGCCGTAAAACGAGCTCCTCCCGGGGGCAGTCCTCTGGCTAAAGGAGCAGATCATATCATAGTTATGGTGCAGTCATGGCTACAGAGAGGAATATCATACCAGAAGAATAAAGCCTCCTGCGCTGCACTGGCATGCTTCTGTTACGGGTATGGCATACTCGATGTCGCAGTCAGGTCCGGGCTTTTGTGTATTCTGCATACTCCGCATCTCTTTACCACAGAACCCTGAAGCACGTATCAATAACTTGTTCTGCTGCAGTGCTCTAGAATGCAGGTGGTACCTCTTCTGAGGCTTTGAATTTATTTCCTTCTTTTTACCAGTTCAAGGAGCACGTCATCAAATGATACTCCGGCGGCTTTTAATGCAAGCATCAGGTGGAACTGGAGATCGGCTGCTTCAAGGATGATCTCTTCTTGTTTCCTGTTCTTAACTGCGAGAACAAACTCGACCGTCTCCTCCCCTACCTTCTCAAGGGATTTATCGATTCCCTTGCGGTGGTTAATTATTCGACAGGTGTAACTCTCTTCTGTGGGGTTGGCAAGACGATCTTCTATGGTGTTCCATAATTCAGAAAGAATTGTGTCATTGCTCATCAGGAAGACTCCCCGCGGGTTATCACTTCACCGACTTCATACTGGTGAAACCTTCGCACCAGCATCCGGGCCTTCTCGATAGTACATCCACCTTTCCCTATGGCAATGCCGACATCACTTCTTGTCTCAACGATGGTATTGATGCACTTTGTCTCTTGTTCACACTCAACAGAGATGATCTTAGCCGGTTTGAAGATGTTTCCAAGAAATGGTTCGATCTCCTCAGCGAACTCGACCATCTCTACTTTCCGGCCGAGAACTTTCTCAAGTCTCCTGATATTCTCTCCTTTCTTTCCGATAGCATATCCCATATCCCCGGACCTGATAACATAAATGATCCGGTCAAACTTTTCATCGATGATACAGTCCAGTGCCGTTGATTTCGTCAGTATACGAAGTTCTTCAATATATCTACGCTCTTTAAATCCGATTGGTCGTTCCATGGCATATCCGATCTCCTTTGTATTCGATTATGATTATACGGATGATTAAACACCGGGACGGAATTATCGTCTGATACAAAAAATACAGGCTTGATGATAACTATTGCATCAGGTAATCAATAATGGCATCCAGTATAACAGTTGCCGTATACTTTTTTATTTCTTTGGGATTACGGGAATTTTCTTTTTTCCATGAAAGGATATACGATCGGAGATGATATGAGAGAAAAAAAAGGAGAGAATATTCCTTTATTAGTAAAATCCCGGTCTCATCCCGCCCGAATATCTGAACAAGTCCTTTATATCAGTTATCGGTGGATACATAAAATTGGAATAGAGATTATCAAGCGGTAGTTTCAATCCTTCTTTTATCTTTTCATCAGGGTTAACATCAGGCCCGAAGTATTCATTGTCCTCTAAATCTTCATACTCACTGGTTTTTGTATTGGAGGTTTTTGTGGTCTTCTCCTGGACATAGGTGGGTACTGATATGGTGGCAGTACCTGGTTTCTCAACCATGCCGAGGGCAGCCATGATATCATACAGTGATTTCCGGGCATACGATCTGTCATCATCAGATCCGATAGTATCAATAAGCGTGAGGAAGTGCGAGAGATAATCTGTTTTTTTGTCTGCACCGACGCAGGTATAGGTATCAGGATGTAATGCGGTCTCTATCAGACTGTAGTTTTCTGTTACAAAAGCCTCTTTTACATCTGCCTGCATGAGAAAGAGGATGCCGATGGTTCTTAAATCATCAGGGGATATCTGTGAACCATTACTTTCTGCGTAAAACTGTTCTATACTGTCAGCGGCCTCTTGTGCTGACATATCTGCGCTACCGGCAGGGATGAGACAGATTGCGAGAAGGATTAGTATGAATAGAATACAATACCTGATGCAAGGATATTTTTCTTTTCTCATGATAGGTATTGTGGTTTTTTACTATAACAGAATGATCGTTACTGGTTTTCGATAAAAAATACCGGTGTAAAAAGGATGAGTAGAAACACTCACCTCATCTCATCTCTATCGACAGAAGGCAATATTATCTCTTCTGCTCACTTTCATGCGACGAATCTCGGTTTGATAGTGAAGCACGATCGATTTTATCATTGATAACTGGAGTTTAAAAAAAGAGTAACGTGATAATGATGGTACTGAGTTATTTCCCGATCATTACTCCGGGTTGAAGTGATGTGCTATGGGTGATGAGAGGTATTGTGAGTACATCTCAGGGTTGTCATACTTGGGAAGTCCGGCCTTTATCATGGCATCCGGATTGACATCTGATTTATACGGATCGGTGGTAGGAAGTTCAGGGACTTTTGCCATCGTCTGTCCCGGTGACTGCGTTTCTCCTTTCGCCATACCCAGTGCTACCATGATATCATACAGGGATATGCCTGCATAGGACTGGTCAGAATCAGATTCGAGCAGACTCAGAAGAACAAAGAACATGGAGAGATAGTCAGTATCTGCATCTGCCCCGACACAGGCATAGTTTTCTGGATTCAGGGCGGCAGATATCTGGTTGTAGTTACCCGTGGAAACGGCTTCTTTGAGATCAGCAAGCATAAGAAAGAGAATGCCGATAGTCCGTAAATCATCAGGGGAGAGCGTTGAGGAATCAGGTTCTGCAAAGAAGTTAGATAATTCCTTTGCTATTTCTTCTGCTGACGCTTCTGCTGCACTCACCGGGGCAAAAAGGAGCCCTGCAATGATGAGAAGACAGATACCGGCATACCCGTAACGGGTGATTTTTCGTTGGTTCATGTAAATTTTTTTGCTCTATTACTATAACAGAGTAGTGGTTATACCGATACCGTGAAAAATTTAGGCAGTTGCCAGACGCTGCTGGCCTCCCTGAACCGGCTGGTACTGCATCCTGATGGAGCTTGCAGTCGGCAGTCTTGCGACCGGTGCAAAGGATGATTCGGATCGTATGACGGCCTTTAACGAATGAATGGAAACGGTAAACCGTGCCCCGTCATGAAATTCGAAATTAAGAGCCCTGCCTGATGAAGATATCTGGGAGATTCCGGTCATACCGGTCAGGTACTGCTGGCAGTTCTGCCTTGTATTCTCAATCTTTGCAGAGATTCTTCCATTGGCAGCATTTTTTAGTTCCGTAGCCCTGATAAGATAGTATCTTCCTTCAACCATGACTTCGTAAACCTCAACCATGGTTCCATCGGTATCAACCGCCTTTACCCGTGATCTCTTGATATATCCTGCTTTTTCTAACATTTTTCTCACCGTTCTTGTTACACAAAGATGCGAGAGATCGTTATTTAAAGGCTTAATTAGCAGGGTGAAAGTAAAAAATAGATACAGTGAGGAAGGAAACAAAAGACGCTGATGTTTTATTTTCAGAAAATGACGCTTAATAGTAAGAATGATTACTTTCAGCTTTTTTCTTTTTATGCCGGTTTTCAACGTTTTTTATCCGGTCAGGTCTTCCGGACGAGAGGGGAGATCTGTTCCCGAATATTATAGGGTTCTTGAGAAATTCTTATATTTTATCATGACCGATACGAGATACCAAGTTCTTCGAGTTCCTGCATGGACAGGGGGGTAGGGATGCAGAAATCTCCTGTATGTAAGATCTTTTCTGATAAGAACCGGTACCGTCCGGCCTGGTCACTTTCAGGAGCATATTCGATGACTGTTTTTCGATTCAGTTCAGCCTCCTGCACGATATCAGATCTGGGGATAAAGGCAACGAGTCTGCTACCTACCTTTTCTGCAAACTCCCCTACCAGCTCTTCTTCTCGTACAAGACCCCTTGCATTGCAGATTATCCCTCCTAAACGACATCGTGGTGTGGTATTGCAGGCGAGACGCTCAATTGCCTTGCAGATATTGTTTGCTGCATACAGGGCCATGAGTTCGCCTGATGTTACTAAATAGATCTCTTCTGCATATCCTTTTCTCATGGGCATGGCAAACCCACCGCAGACAACATCTCCAAGGACATCATAAACAATAATATCCGCATCAAGGACGTTTAACCGTTCAAGGAGAGAGAATGTGGCGATGATACCACGGCCTGCACAGCCGATACCAGGCTCAGGTCCTCCTGCCTCTACACAGGAGATCCCCCGGTACCCGGTAAAAACTACTTCCTCTGCCGTAATCTCACGGTCCCCATGCTCTCTGACCTCGTCCATCACGGTAGGGATCATCTCTCCATGCATCAGCATCCGTGTACTGTCACGCTTGGGATCACACCCGATCTGCATGACGGTATATCCCTTCTCAGCAAAGGCAGCTGAAAGATTTGCAGAGGTTGTGGACTTCCCGATTCCGCCTTTCCCGTACAGTGCGATCTGCCTCATCATCTCATATATGGTGCCTGCTCTCTTGTTAGGTATTTCTCATCGAGTGTCTGGTTTTTCCTGGAGATGATAATCGGCGAATGGTTTAATCAGGATCATGAAAGAGACTGTACAGAAGAATAACAACCGGGAGAACCTCAATCCGTCCTATCCACATCACAAAACAGAAGATAAGTTTACTGGCATCAGGGATTGCAGGGGTGATGTATCCCCCGGTTATGCCACACGTGGCAAATGCTGAAATGATATCAAATAATAACGGGGTGACTGATACCATGTCAGGGTGGATATGGAGCAGGAGGATATATGCAAGTAATACGGCAAGGATCGAGAAGATGACAACAAGGACATTCTTTGAGACCTCAGAATCCGCATACCCGGGATGGACCCGCTCTCCATCTATCTTGATGGTAAGGAGAATATGGGGTGGAGCAAAGGTTTTCCGAAACCACCATCCAAAACCCCGGTACATCAGTGCCAGGCGCCGCAGGGTTATTCCACCCGAAGTACTCACTGCTCCGCCCCCGATAAAGATGAATAAAAGCAGTAAAAGAATGCTACTCTGTTCCCATCCGGTTATGGTGCAGTTGGAAAAACCTGATGAGGTCAGGGCAGATACTACCATAAACCCGCTCTCCCGGAGTGCTGTTATGATATTTTCTCTTGTATGGTACACGAGGTTTACCAAAAGGATTATGATGCCAACCGGAAGCAGGAATAACATCACCCGAATCTGGTCATTTTTAAATAAAAGGTTCAGTTGATGTAGTTTTAGGATAAAGAAGAGAGGAAATGGCAGGGCAGCAGCCAGGGTGATACCGGTAAGGAAGAGTTCCAGCATCGGGTTGTGGTAATATGCGATGTTTTCTGCATGGGGTACATATCCTCCGGTGCTGACTGCAGAGAATGCTAAGTTGATGCTGTCAGGTATTGGAACTCCGGTTGAGAGAATGAGCAGGAATGCAGAGATGGTGATTCCCCCGTACACCAGGAGGACTTTATCTGAGTTCACAATGATCTCCCTGATAAGGTTCTCTTTCCTGAACTCATTCCTTCCCCTGACTGTCATGTGAGGGTTGCTGCCCTTCACAAGACAGAGCATCATGGTTACTATGCCGATACCACCAATCCATTGGAGGTAGGATCGCCAGAAGATAAGAGTATCTGGCAGAGATTTTGGATCCGGAATAATGCTGAAACTTGATCCGGTCCATCCTGCCATGCTCTCAAAAAAACCGTTGATAATTCCCATATCGGTGGAGAGGATAAAGGGTATCATCGATATTATCGGCATAATGAGCCAGAAGAGAGCAATGGTGCTCAAAGCAGCACTATGACGCGAGTAGTGGTGATCCCGTCTGATAATCTTAAGCAGGTATCCTATCGTGAAAAACAGGATAGGAACAAGGCCCATCGAAAAAAGCAGATCCCATTCATGATACATTATTGCAGGGATCAGGGGAAGAGCAGTAAAGGGTGTGATGAACCTGAATAATGCTCCAACGTCGTATAAAACTGTTGTAAAAAATCTTCTCCGGTACATGTTCTGCTTTTTGCTCTCGTTGTACTGTGTATCCCCTCAGGTTTAAATCAATGCGTATCGTGAATACTGGTTCCATCAGGGAAATATTTTTCACGCGTTTCCTGTTTGTCGGATAATGCCCTGATATAACACGTCTTCTCTGGTTTTTATGATGACTGATATCCTGTATTGCATGGGTGCAGTGGGTATGGGTGTGCAGCGGTAGTGGCATACCGCTCTACTCGCTTTGATGGTGGCAATGCTACCATTGCGCTTTTTTAAAAAAAGATTCAATCATGTACTGTCAGACCAGAGACCATGGACGTTACAGTAAGCCCGTGCGATTATCTTTTCGGAATCAGTGCAGAAAGAAGCCTCAGGCGTTTCACCCGGATGTAACCGCTTTATCATAACTCCTTCTTTTGTCTGGATACTGATTGCCATGATATAGTGATTGGCCTCCATCGGGTGGGGGATGTCACCACAGGCCACGAGCACTTTTCCTGGCTGTTTTGTTATGACCGGGAGATGCTTTTCCTTTCCCTCTTCTGCAGTCTTTTCCTGCAGGAGAATCATCGGAGCACCACAGCAGACCAGCTGTCCCTCGCCGCCATGAAACACGGTGATTACCTGGCCACAGCGTTCACATTTATACATCGTATCATCTTTTGCCATGTTTATCATGGTATGGTTGGGTTTCTTGATGCATAAAGGTACATCAGAGGGATACGTTTTTACCGAGACTGCCGCCTGTATCATTCAGCCAAAAAAAAGAATAGGCCGGTACAGAGAGAAAAATCGTTCTGGTCAGGTATTGATATTTGGATCTGACTTGTGTTTTTCTGCAATTGTTGCGGCTAGTGCCAGGAGAGCCTGCCGCGTCTTTTCATCGGGTGCACCTTCTTTCATGACCGGATCGAGTATCTCGGCCTTGATATGAGTGAGCATCCCTTTTATCGTCTCGACAGTCTTGCCTCCCCACCCATAGGATCCGATAATTGCAGCATACCGTATTTTCGGTCTGATTGCGTTTGCCAGGTACACCGCAGAGACCATGGCGGGATGAGGGCCAAAGAGGACCGTTGGTGTTGCGATAATGACCGTTGAGGCATCAACAAGGGCTGCAGCCATCATGCCTGAATCAGCGGTTGCAACGTTATAGACCGTAACGCCAACACCGTTATCAATAAGTGCCTCTTCGAGGAACCGGGCCATCTCCTTTGTACTCCCGTGCATTGAGACATAGAGAAGGACAGCACTGTTTTTTGTCTCCACTGCCGTCCATCTTTGGTAGAGGTCAAGGATCCATCTCGCCGGCCTGATGAGGGGACCATGACTGGGGGCGATAATCTCAATCTTTATCTCACTGAGCCGGGCAAGGTGGGTAGTGATACTTGACCGAAACGGCATCATGATCTCGGCATAGTACCGTTTTGCCAGGATCTCGGCGGTTGCCGTATCAGATAAGAAGAGGTCACTGGTTGCGTAATGGGAACCAAAGAGATCACAGGAGAAGAGAATCTCATCTTCCCTGCAGTAGGTAAGTATTGTTTCGGGCCAGTGTACCCAGGGTGTCATCATAAACTGGAGTGTCTTATCCCCAAGTGAGATGGTTTCATTATCGGCAACGATTCGTATCCTTTCAGGAGAGACTCCCAGGAGTGATATGAGCAGACCCTTGCACTTTTCACTGCAGAGTACCGGTGTTTTTGGAAAGAGTTCTAGGAGCAGGGGCAGGGTACCTGCATGATCCTGTTCGGCATGCTGGATGATGATATAATCGACCGTATCAAGGCCCATCTGGACCAGGTTTGTCACATAACACTCATCTTTCGTGGGATCAACGGTGTCAATAAGGGCAGTCTTCTCACTTCCCCTGATAACATACGCATTATAACTCGTTCCCTGCGGCAGAGCGATGAGTTCATCAAACATCTGACGATCCCAGTCGATTGCCCCGATGGCATAAATTCCTTCTTTAATAGTTCGAATTGTCATGTCTCCTCCCTGTACTCTTTGTGTGTGTCATTGATGAATGCAATGTAATGAGTGATTGGATTATTAATGGATCGGTATTCGTGTCTTCTCACCTGATATTTTTCCAGAAAGAAGAGTGGATTTTTTTCAGGTCATGTGTCATTGCCCTGACCGTATCATACGAACGGGGGTTATAACGCAAGAGGAAAGCGTCCTGGTATGCAGGGGGATCGATACAGTGTGATGTATCCAGCCCTGCCATCGCAGCGAGGACTGCAAGGTTTGTGTATGGCAATCCTCCGCAGACACTATATCCCCCTTCGAGGAGAGCTACGAGCCTTCCTCTGCAGAGTTCATCTGCAAGGGCACATATCCTCTTTATCAGTCGTGCATATCCCTGTGTGGTGAGAGCAAGCGAAGTAAGCGGATCGGTGAAGTGGGGATCCTGTCCTGCAGATATAGTGATGCAGTCAGGAGAAAATTCCCGTATAACCGGGACGATTATTTCAGAGAAGAGGTATTCGTAACTTTCATCTGAGGTCCCTGCAGGGACCGGCATATTGATGGTATATCCTCTCCCTGTTCCTGTTCCTGACTCCTCAATCCTCCCGGATCCCGGGTAAAACGGGTACTGGTGAACCGAGAAGAAGAGTACCGCATTATCGGTATAGAATATCTCCTGGGTTCCGTTTCCATGGTGAGCGTCCCAGTCAATAATTACAACCCGTTTCATACCCCGTTTTTTCAGGTGCTGTACCAGGACTGCCATGTTGTTGAGGTAGCAGAACCCAGCTCCGTTTCTTCTTCCGGCATGGTGTCCCGGAGGACGGCAGAACGCAAAGGCATTCCTGACCTGTTTATCAAGGACTGCATCTCCTGCTGCAAGTGCTCCCCCGGCAGCGAGAAGGGCGTTTTGGTACAGGCCGGGGGGAATATTGGTATCGGCATCGATATATCCTCCGACTACACTGCTTCTCTCTAAAAAAGAGAGGTATTCCTCTTCATGAACAGCAAGAATATCAGATACCGGTGCGGGTTTTGGCGTGATTAAGAGGTACTCGTCTCTCTCAAAGATTCCTTCTTCCCGGAGCTGATCCATGGTATAACTCAGTCGTTCACGCCGCTCGGGGTGATCCGGATACTGCTCATGAGCCAGGTACTGCTCATGGTATACGATCCCGGTTCTCATGGTGCCTCTTTTGAGATACCGGGAGGAATCCGCAACACACAGTCAAGAATCCGTGCATCTGCTGAATGATATGAGATGACATCGAATGCAGAGAACCGTTCAGTGATAACCTGCCGGTAATCCTCCGGTGATGCTCCTTCCCTGGCAGCCCTATTCTGCAGCTCTTCTGTTGCAGACGAGATGATAAATTCATCATCATTATCGTGGGGAAAGGGTTGAGGTACTCCATTATAGAGGAGGATCTCTCTACCGGTATCAAGATGGACGTGCAGGCTTATGCTAATCCTTGATATCGCAGCCCCGATTGCATTGGAACAGGATGCATGTTCAGGGATGTAATACCTGCGATGGGACTCTTTGGCAATAAGCGGAACGAGATACGGGGCAAGGTATCCTGCACCGATGAGCGGACCCGGAATCGAGTTTTTTAAACGGGAACACACGCAATCCAGGTATGTTTGTAGCGCTGCCTCTGCTGCTTCCCGGGAAATGCCGGGAAAATCCATATCCCCGATGGCGGTTATCCCCGTCACATTGAGTGCATCGGTGAGAGCAGGGTGCTTTCCGCCAAAAGCCCGTGCGTTACCTTCCCTTCTGGGTACAAGGATTGGATTTACCAGTGAATCCCCGCCATAGGGAATAGAATCAGAGATGACAGCATGTATCCCGGTCTTTTTACCTGATACAAGCAATGGGCCGTTTACCGGCAGACCGTCTGCTATCGGAACGAGATCAGTGGTCGAGCCTCCGATATCGATGACGAGGCCGTTTTTTTTGATCTGGTAGTACGAACCAAGAGCTGCAGTTGCCGGGCTTGAATGGAACAGGGAGAGGGGATTTTCATAGGCACGGGTCTTTGAGACAAGACCGGCATTCCCTGATACGAAATAGAAATGGTTGTGGTAGTTAAGAATCTGTCTGATGAGGCAGGAAACCTCTTCTTTTAAAGCAGCATTGGCTCTTGTAGTCCTCATTCGTTCAGGCATGTTCAGGTATCCCAGGGGATGACTCGAGGCGATACAACTATCTGCGTAGTATGTGCGTGCAATGGCAACAACCTTCTCTTCAAGACAGGGATTCCTGACAGAAAATTTTCCCGTTACTGCAAGGGAATCTGCCAGGTGCGTCCTGATATTTTCCTCAACCTCGGTGGGATTGATATCTTCTAAGATATCGCCCCGGTGCCCGATTGCACCACAAACGGCATTATCGTGGGCAAGGCCCGGGCCAGGGATGGTGATACAATGGACCGTTCTTCTCTGGCCTATCAGGAACTGGTTTAAAAGACGGGAGGTACTGACACACAGTCTCCCTGTGTTTTTGATCCCTTTAAGGATTGCATCTAATGATCTGATGGTCGGCAGTTTTTCTGTGTGAATATCATCATTGATGATGACGATATCGGTATTTGTTCCGCCAATATCCACCCCGATGAGTGAGTTTCCTGTCATACGCCTTCTTTTATCTCACTCCTGATGTTCGCTGGTGATATGATCTCTCGTTTTTCGTGTTGAGTGTATCGTCTTTTGGGTATTATTTATTATGCACGCAGATCATAATCCCCATTACCGATATTATCATCAGGTACCGGGATGGATACCGGCAATCCTGAATAAATGAATGAGAGTATTCGTGATAGGAATAGGGCAGGAGTCTGCTGTTCCTGATTTGTTTGGTGATGATAATTTCTGATATGCACCATGAGAGCAGAAGAAACTGGAATTCCCAAAGAAACACTGGTCAGTCTTACTACCGGACCGAAAAAACTCAATATCTACCGGCTGCACCTTTGTGATGATCTCTTGCGTTTTCATCCGCAAGAGAGAGGGGATATCCTGATTGGCTATGATGCAATCCGGCATGTTGAAAGTCAGCAGGACAACTCTCTTGATCTTATCTTCTATGCCCCGATTGCTATCGGAAAGAACGAGATTGATTCTATCCGGATTACTCTGTGGGGGATCGAGCAGGACCGGAATGGGACGTTTGTCTTCTCAACCGATCCAGGCTGGGCCAAAAAATGGGAACGAGCAATCTCTGATGCAGGTCTTTTATGGCAAAAAAATCAGAACAGACCTGTTATCAGAACCGATTCCATGCCTCTCATTTTTCATGTTACCTGCAGCAATACTGGTCTTTTTTTGACAGAGATCGTTTCATACAGTCAGGATGTACTCTTTTCTGCAGGAAGAAAGAAACGATTACCGGCAACGCTATACTCGACTGATAACCGACTTCTGGTAAAGATCCGGTCAGACGAAGCGCCTCGGTATATCAGTATCCCGTATTCGGTCATCATGGATGTCTCGACCCTTATTGCCGAGACCGTGTATCTTCTCTTTTCGTACCCTCAGTATATCTCTTTTTTTAAAGAAACCGTGAATGTTCTCTCATTTTCCCGGATTTCTGATTCCCTTGAGGATTATTCTGATATCCGATCCGGTCTGTGGCAGGATAGATGGAGATCCCGGATTACTGCACTCTCTGTACCGGTTCATTCAGAACGAGGGATCCTCGGAATCAGCGATATTTCTCTTATCATTGATGAGGTTTATCACAGCCCTACCAAATACGAGTTGTCAGTATTTGCGAGGAAAGGATGGGATATGGCATGTTATGCATCCCAGCGAAGGCTGGAGTTGTGGGATGCGGATCTGTATCTGTTTGGAGCTTACCTGTCCCGTGAATACGAGTCGTTTCAGATGATGGAAGAGTATGAGCCAGAACATAAGAAACAGGAGGCATACATGGGTTCCCGAATGGCATTTGCAGCGATCCTCACATACATGGTTCGGAAAACAAAAACAAAAACCTGGTAAGGTTACTGCCTTTTTTTTTTCACGTATATTCTTGATGGCGATGGTTTTTTGATCTGATGTCCGGAAACAATATTGGTTATCCTTTTTGGTTGCATCATCATCGGTTACCACGTGCTCAGATCTTCTTAATCAGAGTTCTAAAGGATTATATCAGATCTGGCATGGGAGAGAACCGGTAAGCATATCTTCTCAGACCATCCATCCAGAGGTACCGGAAGGAGTTATCAGAATGGCAATTATGAAGATCAGGGGAGGAGACCTTGACCTTGTAGAGTATGAGTTTAACTCGTTTAATTCGGGAGAGGATCTCAGGTTTGTCGGACTACAGAAACCGTATCAGTTAACGATAGGAAACAGAACGGTCAGGGTTTGTGCTCCTGCACGGATTCACCTGACGGTTCTTGATATGAACCGGTTTGCACCGGATCACCCGGGTGGTGGCGGGATGGGGTTTGCTATTTCTCTCTACTGTACGGTCGAGGTAACTCCCACTGACGGGGAGACGGTTATCGATTACAATCGTCCAGCCATTATTAAGCATTTTTGTGCAGTCTTCTCAAAAACAGTCGGATATAATGGAGGATTTATCGTCAAGGCACGGGATCACGAGCACCAGCATGTGGGGCTTGGTTCTACCAGTTGTATCCTCATCTCGCTTGCAAAGGCCATCAACCATGCGGTCGGTGATCCCTTGACCGATGATGACTTAAGACAACTTATCGGTCACAATTACGTGGAAGAGACCGGGGATGGAAAGATAGCGTTCGGTTTTGAGACCGGGGTTGGGCCTGCCGCCTCCCTTTATGGGGGCATGGCGATTATGGGTGATATGTTAACCATCGTCCATCACCATCCTTTCGGGGAGGGAAAGAAGGTCTTTATCGTCATCCCCCCGACATCCATCTCTTCTGCCGGGCAACAGGAGTTTGAGCTTCTGATGAACCGGGCACGAACCCTTGATTACCGTGACCGTGAACAGAAGGCCTACTGCATTCTCATGGATTTTATCCCGGCTCTCGGGAGAGATGATCTGGTAAAAATGGGAAATATCATGTGGGAGATCGAGTTTCGGGGTTCAAAGCGGGCGGAAGTTGAGCATCATTCGTTTGAGTTGTACCATTACATGCACCGCCTCAGAAAAGCAGGCCTTGAGTTTGTCGGAATGAGTTCTGTTGGTCCTTCCATCGCTATCATCACCGGGAAACAGGAAGATGAGGTACGGGATATCGTAAACGGACTCGGGCTTACTGTTGCCATCACAACGACCGTCCAGAACACGGGTCTTGTGATGGAATCGCTATAAATCCTCTCCATTTTCGTTTATAACGATTTTTAATAAATACATCCCCCTCATGATTCAAGAAGAATATTGTGTCATCCATCCGGGCCGGATCTATTTTTCTCCCGGAATTGATCGCTGCATCAAGATCGGATTGCCATTTTTACTCCTGGCATTGTACCTGCTGTACTGGTTTTTAATCCTGCCCTATGCTATGTTCCTCTTGATGGGAGGGCTGTTACTTGCATATTTTATCCCCCCGGCAGGAAAGGAGACCATAATCCCGATTGGTATCGAGTTAGGGATTCCATGGTGGACGATTGCTACATCGGTGGCATTTGTTGATGCGATCACGGCACTTTTTGTCGTCTGGAACTTTGATCTCATCCAGAAGATTCCAGGAATCGGGAGCATAATCAGGAAGATCGTCTCGCAGGGGTATGATTTTTTGCAGAAACACCGGTGGGTTGACCGGTTGTATGTGATAGGTCTTGTCATCTTTGTCATGATCCCGCTCCAGGGGACCGGTGGTATCGGGGGAGCCATCATCGGTAACATTCTTGGCATGAGGAAAGGAGAGATTGTCGGGTCAGTGATATGCGGAGCGTTTCTCGGGAGTTTTCTCATCGGAATAAGTATGGACTCCCTGCATGATCAGGCAGGCGGGATGTTCTGGCTTGTTATCCTTCTTCTTGCGGTCTTTGTCCTCGCAACGATTATTGTATCACTCGTGTATCGGTTCATCTGCAGTCGCAGGGAATCGTAAATTATCGCCAGTTAAAACGTGAATCTTCTCTTTTTCGCATGATTGGAGAGAAGATCCATTACAGAGTTTTTCATAAAGAACCCGAAGCATTAACTTGACAGCATGAAAACGTATAGGAATACTCATGAGAACAGGAGGAGGATCCCGGATCCATGCATGAATACGGTATTGCCAATGATATCTATGCGACTGCGAGAAGGGCTGCAATAGAACATAACGCATCGGTCATCCAGACGATTCATGTAGAAATAGGTGAGCTCTCGATGATAAACCCGGAACAGGTGGAGTTTCTCTTCTCGGTAATTGTCGAGGATGATCCCCTGTTTGTGGGCACGGTCTTTCAGACAGTAGTGGTCCCCCCACAGACCACCTGTTCCTGCGGGTATACCGGGAGTGAGATCTATGTCTGCCCCTCCTGTGGAGCATTGCCTGAAGTGATAAAAGGACGGGAGATCCTGGTCTCTCATATCGAGATTGATACCAAAGACGGAGAAGAAGCATGAAGATTACACTGATGCATGGAGCCGGTGGAGAGGTTGCAGGAGAATTTCTCGATCTCGTAAGCACAATTACCCATAACAATGCCGGGGGTATCGGCCTTGAAGCCCTTGATGACGGGGCAGTTATCCCGATAGGCGGCAAGAATATCGTATTTACCACCGATTCCCATATTGTTCGGCCTATCTTTTTTCCGGGCGGGGATATCGGAAGGATTGCCGTTTCAGGGACCGTGAATGATATCGCGATGATGGGTGGCAGACCGATTGCCCTCTCCTGTGGAATGGTTATCGAAGAGGGGTTCTTGTTTGATGATCTCTCCCGGATCCTCTCCTCGATGGATGATACACTCGGAGAGGTGGGAGCTGCTCTTGTGACCGGTGACACCAAGGTCATGGAGAAGGGATCACTCGATGGTATCATGATTAATACGGCAGGCATTGGCATAGCCGAGCAGGTGGTCTCTGATGCCGGGATGAAGGAAGGTGACGCCGTCATCGTATCGGGAACCATAGGGGATCATGGGCTGTGTATCCTTGCGAGCAGGGAAGGATTCTCGCTTGAAGGACAACTGATATCTGATGTTGCCCCCCTTTCCCGGATGGTGGAGAAAGCCATGGCTGCAGGAACAATTCATGCCATGAAGGATCCGACCCGGGGCGGGTTTGCGAGTGCCATCAATGAGATGGCGAAAAAAGCAAAGGTCCAGGTTTTAATCTCTGAAGAGGATCTGCCGATTAAGAATAATGTAAGAAAAGCGGCACAACTCCTTGGTATCGATCCGCTGGAGGTTGCAAACGAGGGAAAAGTGGTGATGGCAGTCCCACAGAAGGATGCAGAGGCAGTGCTCTCTGCTCTTCGAAGTCATCCGTATGGTGCGAATGCTGCCATTATCGGTGAGATAACGAGCGGGTCTGGTGTTATCATGAACACGACTGCCGGCGGGGAGCGGTTCATCGAGACACCGCTTGGTGATCCGGTGCCGAGGGTCTGTTAGGTTTTCCTTGCATCGCGGTTTATAATCGCCTTCTCAATAATTTTCAATCTTTGTTTTACCTGGGATAAGGTTGCTGTTCTAGCGAACAAATTGAATTTTTCTCTACAAATGGTTCATACTTACTGGTATTCAGTCTCCCGGGTACTGTATATCGCCTGCACCGGATCAGATCTTTTTATGGTTTTTCATTCATGTTGAGGATGATGTATCAAAACGATTGGGAAAAACGAATTGTTCTTTCCCAGAAAGGATAGCAGGTTCAATAATCTTTATCTAGATATAATTATATAAGAGATGTTATGAAACGTCTTCTTTTTGGTTCTATTGTTCTTCTTTTTTTGATTGCAGGGGTATATGGTGACTCCATGATTTTTGATACTAATGAAAGTTCCCAACCCGAGATCATGCTCTCCTCTTCTATCATCCCGGACGGGTATCAGGATTGGATTGTTCCTGCCCGTGATCGGTTCGTATCCCATTCCCTATCCCAATTAATATCCCGGTCTAATCCTCAGGATAACGGTATATATTCATCAGTTCCGGCAAATCAACAAGTACAGTGGGAGAAAAGCCTTGGTGGGAGTGACGACGAGTATGCCTGGTGGGCTACTGATACCATCGATGGTGGATCCGTTGTTGCCGGGTATACAAACTCAACTGATAATGATGTGACCGGCAACCATGGCGGATATGACTACTGGGTTGTGAAACTGACCAACACCGGGAATATCTCCTGGGAACAGTGTTATGGAGGATCTGCTAATGACGGTGCATTTGGTATTATTGAGCGTGAAGAGGGTGGATATGTAATTACCGGTGCTACCGGATCGGATGATGGGGATGTTACCGCGAATCATGGCAGCTATGATTACTGGGTGGTGAACCTCTCAGACTCCGGTGAGATAATCTGGGAGAAGAGTCTTGGAGGAAGTAACCACGAGGAATCATACTCTGTTCTTGAGAACTCTCATGAAGGTTATATCGTGGCCGGAATCACAAACTCGACCGATGGAGAGGTAACCAAAAACCATGGTGACTGGGATGAATGGATTGTTGAGTTGTCAGATACCGGAGAGATTGTCTGGGAGAAATGTCTTGGTGGAAGTGGAACTGATGTTGCACAAACCATAATACAGACCTCTGATGGGGGATATATCGTGGCCGGAATCACAAACTCGATTGATGGAGATGTATCAGGTAACCATGGCGGGTTTGACTACTGGATAGTGAAACTTGATTCTGTCGGTGAGATTGTCTGGGAGAAATGTTATGGAGGCAGCATGGATGATCGTGCATTTGGTATCGCAGAGATTGATGCATCAGGGTATATTATCGCCGGTTACACGTATTCAAACGACGGTGACGTGACTGGTAATCATGGAGAGTCTGATTACTGGATAGTGAAGATATCAGATTCGGGTGATATCGAATGGCAGAAATGTCTGGGGGGTAGTGAACCTGATGTTGGCTATTATGTTCTCTCATCCACCGATGGTGGATATGTAATCATGGGTGACACCCTCTCTTCTGATGGGGATGTTACCTTCAATCACGGTGACTGGGATGAATGGGTAGTGAAATTAAACAAATCAGGAGAGATAGAGTGGGAGAGTTGTTTTGGAGGAAGCGGGGAGGAGGGGTCATCTGCTATCGTTGATAAAGGTGAAGCAGGGTACCTGATAAGCGGGTTTTCCTACTCAGATGACGGCGACGTAACGAAAAATTTCGGTCTTTCTGATTACTGGGTTTTACAGATATTAAAAAACCCTGTTCCCGTTGCTTCCTTTCAGGTTGATCGGCCAGTGGAATGGCACCTCTTCTGGTACAGTTCACCGATACCTCTACCGGGTATCCAACCTCATGGAACTGGGATTTTGATGATGGTTCTGCCTCCACTGCCAGGAATCCATCTCACGAGTTTATCGGACCCGGTAGTTATCATATCTCCCTAACGGTTGCCAATGAAGGGGGGAAAAACGCTACTTCTTCCTTTATCCCGGTCTTTGATCCCGATATCGTGTTGCTTTTACCTCTCGAGCCGGGCTGGAATCTGGTATCGGTTCCCCGGTATCTGGTGTTTGAGCAAAACACTCTTGAGAAGCTCTTTGGCGGGATTATACCCGGGGGCCACAGTATCTTTCTCTTTAACGCTACTACCCAGTCGTGGGATGTGCCTCTGGCGTCTCACCCGGTCATTCCGCTAACCGCATACTTTGTGTATTCCAACGAACCGGTACAGATAATCGTCACCGATGCACAAGAGCAGACGCCACCTGATACCGTGCTGAAACAGACCTGGAATCAGATCGGGTATACCGGCACAACACCGGTAACGGCAGGATCGTATCTCTCACCCATAGAGGATTCCTGGACCTTCCTTATCGCGTATGATGCCGATGACCAGAGATACGAGGATACGATTATCAAGAAAGGAACCGGCCCCTATAGCGACAGCCGTCTCATGTACCCGGGCAAGGGATACTGGCTTTACAGCGAAGAGGAGATAGAATTCTCTCCTTCTTTCCCTGATATCCCATAACATACGTATCACATTGCCTGGTCAGAGGAAACCGAATGATGATGGTATGAGAAAGGAAAAGGCCATTTTTTCATCTCTTTTTAATAACTATCAAAATTTCCGCAATTACAGGCAGGTTCTTATTTTCTGCCTGATATAGCATGTACTATGAGATCGAGATCAATGATGCGAAGATACCGGGACAGAGTGATTGCCCGGTCCGCAGGAGTAGTTTTTTACATGATACTGGTTCTGCTTATCTGTGCCGGTGCCGGAAGTGCATCGTTACCTGACAAGGGAGGCCTCGTAAAGATAACCTCGCAAGACGAACTGGTTGAATTTCTCGAGGCCCACATGGAATCGGTAGAAGAGGATTATTACTCATGGGACGAGCCGATGTATTCTCTGAATGAAGCCCTAGATTCAGGTCTTACCGGAGGTGTTCTCCGGGATTCTGATATCTCCCAGTACAAGGAGACCGCGGCTCCTTCTGCCATGCAGGATACGATCTATCCATCTTCAGAAAAGAGTGCTTCTGAGTACTCAACGACCAACATCCAGGTTGCCGGGGTTGATGAGGCTGATTTTGTCAAGAATGACGGGAAATATATCTATGTTGCCAATGGCGGAGTGTTGTCTATCATCGATGCCTACCCGGCAGAGACTGCCCGGGTAATCTCAACGATCACTTCTGATCGATCCATTAAGGAGGTCTTTTTGTCAGGTGATATCCTCGTTCTCTTCTCAGATGGATACGGCGAGGAATGGATAACACCGAAAGGATCCTCAGCCCCGATTCTGAAAAGTTCACCCAAATCATATGCTGAACTGTACCGGATTGCCGACCGGTCTTCTCCTGATAAACTCAACGAGATAGAGATGCCGGGATCGTATGAACAGGGAAGGATGGTTGGGAACGTGGTATATGCATACAGCGGTGAGTCGGTATACGATCCGTATACTGTTGTGATGCCGGTTGTCAGGGAAGATGATGTTGTTGTTGCAACGCCGGTAATCTGGGCACCGCCAATACCGAAACAGTCGTACGTGATGCATACGCTTACGGCTTTTGCTGCAGAACAAAATCCCCATCCTGATGCTGAATCGTTCCTTGTAGGATACGACAATACACTCTATGCATCGCCGGGATCCATCTATATCGCCTACGACCAGAATCCTTCCTGGGAGATGCCCTACCTCGATTTTATCTCCTGGGAATCCATGCCTGAATCAGGAACACAGACCGTCATTCACCGGTTTGCCATTAATGGAGAGAATGTCGAGTACAAAGCCAGTGGAACCGTTCCCGGAACTCTGCTCAACCAGTTCTCACTCGATGAGTACCAGTCCAATCTGAGAGTGGCAACCACCGAAGAGAACTACTCCCGGGAGCCGTACCTGTCAAGTAGCGTGTATGTCCTTGGTCCTGATTTACACACGATAGGCAGCCTCCGGGGTCTGGCTCCTGAGGAACGGATCTATTCTGCACGGTTCATGGGCGATCTGCTCTACCTTGTCACGTTTAAGGAGATGGATCCGCTCTTTGTGATTGATCTCTCGGATCCAAAACAGCCAAAAGTTCTTGGAGAGTTAAAGATCCCGGGATACTCTGATTATCTTCATCCCTATGGTGACAAATATCTCATCGGGATTGGGAAAGATACAAAGACCAGTGAATGGGGCGGTGTCGTTTCTGCAGGACTCAAGTTTGCGTTCTTTGATGTGTCAGATCTCAATAATCCCCGGGAGATCGATAATGTCATTATCGGAGAGTCAGGATCCAGTTCACCGGTGCTGACCGATCATCGTGCGTTCCTGCTTGATATCGGCAAGGATATCATGGTTCTTCCGGTCTGTATTATCCAGGATCTCTACCGCAATG
>CAZSDZ010000015.1:0-12120 GCA_964605795.1 uncultured Methanoregulaceae archaeon | reverse complement strand
AGCTTCTGATGATGGATGGAAAGAAGCATTTATCAGGGATGAAGAGATCCCTGATGATTCTATCAGGAATGACGAGTCCTGGAACGGGGTTTTACTCTATGGCATTAATCCTGAGATTGGATTCATCGAGAAAGCACGGATACAACAGGGTGATGATGATTGCGGATCGTACTGTTATGATGGATGCGGTGTTTTGCGATCCCTCTTTATGAATGATGTCTTGTACACGATATCAGAAGATTCTGTTCTCCTGACTGATCTCAATAACCCGGGTGCCAGGATAAAAGAGGTATCCCTCCCCGGGGGATCAGATTATTCCGGTCCAATACTCTACGAGGAGTGAATTCCCTTTAACGCTCTTTATTCTCCCTGATTATCTCACATAACAGGGCAAACGCTTCTTTTTCCCTGTTTGATCCACATTTTTTAACGATGATTCCATGATGCCTGATATGTGATGCAAGCACGGGATCCCGTGTGATTATGTAGCGGGTCGCATGAACGGTTGCCTCGATAACACTGTAAAATCCACGGTTTACCGCCCGGGGAAGGGAGGGAGTGAGATGACAATGAAGCGGTCGGAGAAATACCAGTATCTTCTCCTCGGTCCGGTTTACCACCTCTGCAGCATAGGCAATCCAGCAGTCAGCTGCTTTTAGATGTTGGATCCCTATCCCTTCGATCTCGACATCCTGGAGCATATCCGGGGAAATATCAGAAAAAGCAGTCTGTACAAAGAGAAGAGGATCAAAAACAATATTTGCAACAACCCAGGAGTACTTCTCGATATTTGCTGCGGTTGCACTGGTCCGGTATATCACCATAGAGTAATGGTCGTTTTTCCTGATGATCCCCATAGGAGCAGCATTATCCCGGGTAGTAGCAATGACCTCGTTTATTCCCTCGGTCAGACATCCCATGTCCATCCGTCTCCTATTGCACAATAAATTCCTGCTATCATGATATCTGCAAGAGAACCGGGGTTGAACTGATTCTCTATACAGAAGGTATCCAGATCGGTAAGGCTTATCGTATTGGAAAGGACCTCGTTTGCCATCCTTTGCACCTGTATTGCTGCAGCATCTCCATGTTTCTTTGCGATAAAGGTATCAGGGATTGTGGCCAAAAGATGGATAAACGCCCGTGATACTGCATCGCGTTCGTTCTCAAACCGAAAAAGCAGGTCTGCAGCAGTTTTCGTGAGGGTAAAGGAGTTCATCCATTCGCGTGCGACGATGTCATGGGTAGAGGAGTATGACATCACATCAAAGAGAGTCATCTTCTCGTTCTGCAGTTTTTGTATCGTTTCCGGATCATGGATATCAAACTCGTTGTCGTTCTCATACACCCGAACCTCAAGATGGGCAAAAGCCTGGTAAAATGCAATCGCATCCTCTACGGTTGTTTTCCTGATACAGGCATCTGCTCCTTTGATATCCCCTCCCCTAATCAGCGGTATGAGAAGGATGAAGGCTCCAAAATGGGTATTGCCGCCACGATGCCTGCTTGTCAGAATCGATGCCTCAAGCATAAGCGAGCCTATACTCCCTTCTCCTGATTCAGCCTTAACAAGTACCGGGTATGCAAGGATGATTGATGCAAGGAAGTGCTCAAGGTAGGTATGGGGAAAGTCATGGCACCTGTCCACGTTCCCGGGTTTCGGATAGGCACAAACCTCAAGCATCATTGCTACCTGGGCTCTCTGTGCTCTTGTAAGGTACGTCTCTTCCATCCCGGATGATTCCCGTGTTTCTATTATTTTTTAGGAAAAGATCTTCTGGAGTAACTTCTCTGAGAGTTTCCGTTTCTCATCCATGTATGCAGACTTCTTGAGTCCTCCCTGCCGTAATGCGAGATCCCGGAACATGCAGGGAGTAGAGTCCTTGCAACAGTATGCAAGGCTTCCAAAGCAGGTATTCTCTCCCGGAAGAAGGGGAGTACCCTCGACACCTTCCATCTTCATCGCAACAAACTCCTGGGGTGATATCCCATACTGATTGAGGACCGGAAGGAGCGGGCATGGTTTTACCGGCATACAGCAGAAGGTGAGTGCCCGGATGTCTCCTCCCCTGCAGAGTTGTTTTGGGGCATTGTACCATCCGTGCTCCTTTACGTACTGCAAGATATCAGAATCAAGTTGTGAAAGGGTCGTTATATCCGATTTCCGTGCAAGAGAGACGATATCTGCTCCGTGGGCAAAGTAGTCCTTGGCCCGTTCATACCCGTTCACTGAGTTGTTTGCAATGATACGGATAGGGCATGCATTTCGTATGGCCTTCAGGTGAGTGGTTCCGAGGTCCATGAGATCCACGTGGAGACAGTCTGCACCTGCTTTCCAGAGGTCGTGGGCAAGTTTGGGATCATCCTCACAAACTCCTGCCCGAATCTTTACTGAGACGAAAACACCTGCTATCTTTAACGACTGAACCTGTGCAACCAGGCGTTTTTTATCGGTTAGCAGGGATTCTCCACAACCAGCCTTCTTCATAGCATCGTGCCGGCAGTGGGCATCTATCTCATAGACGATATCCGGGCCCAGGGCTTCTGCAACAGATACCAGTGATTCGGGATTTGCTGCACGGAGATTGATGCCGGTGACAAATCCACTGTTTTTCAGTTTTCCAGCCTGGTTCTTTATTTCCCTGATGGGATCGTCAGGGAGAAATTCCTGTCTGCCCCCCCGAAACATCTCTTCTGATGCGATTATTGTTGGTTCATCGATTGAATATCCTCCAATAAACCCGATTCCAATATATTTGCCCCGCTGCAGGAGGTATTCTGCATCCGTGTAACCTGCCATGGAAGCAATCGCGATAGGCCGGGGAACAGGTATGTCCCCTATCGTAAGATCATATGATATCTCTGTATCTTCCATATAATGCGTGTAGTATAGTGTTGTTCCCCACGATAATGGTTCGGATGAATCAAAGGTTCTTACCGGATTTTCTCAACCATCTCATCATGTCAATTTCTCTCTTATGGGAGATGGAATCTTTTTAACCGGTAATGTAAAGTATTGGAAATCTCTCATCTTTTACAGCAGTGCAGTACAAAATTGCCAATGGTTTTATCAGATAGAGTAATACATTGTACATGATGAGTAAAACTGGATTGTTGCTCTGTGGACATGGCAGTACAAAGCCATATAATAAGGAACTTATCACCAAGACCGCTGCTCTTATCTCAAAAAATCATCCCCAATATATTGTCAAATGCGGGTTTATGGAGTTTAATGAACCTGATATAAAGACATCGCTTGATGCTTTTACGAAAGAAGATATCAGCGCTCTTGCCGTTGTTCCCCTCTTCCTTGCCCGGGGAGTTCACATTGATGAGGATATTCCCGGTATTCTTGGTCTTTTGGATGGTCAGAAGACCGGCACGTTCCAGGCGAAAGAGGGGATGATACCTCTTGTGTATGCAGATCCTATCGGAGAGAACCCGCTTTTAGCCGAACTGATGGTCTCAAGTGCAGAGACTGCATTGGGCAGAATCAGTTCGTAATCTATCGATACAAACGTTCAGGATAATGAGGATTCTGGTGCTTGACACCATTCATGGCGGATTAATTATTGCCAGGTACCTGGTGAGTGCCGGTCATGACGTGGATGTGGTTGATGTCTACCGTGGTAAGGAAGGGATATCCCCAACCCAGGCTGCCATGCACACCTATGACCTTATTATTCATCCTGTTCATCTCGATCCCTTCTACCCCCTTCTATCAGGTCTTCCCTATCCGAGGATAACCCATCATGAAGCGGTCAGGTGGATACTAGCCCGGGAAGATACACCCCCCCTGTCACCCTTTGTCGAGGTAACGGGTGCCCGGGGAAAGACAACGACTGCTCATGCCCTTGCATCCCTTCTCCCCGGACCCGGAGTATTACACACGTCCATGGGAACATTCACCTATCCTGAGAAGAATTCTCTCAAAAAGACGGGGATAACTCCTGCTGCCCTTCTGGATGCCTGTTTTTCCCAGTCAGGATGGTGTGTTGCAGAGGTATCCCTTGGTTGTACCGGCCTTGGTGATCTCGGTATCATCACATCAGATGAGACATATCCCTGTGCCAATGGCAGGTATGATGCCCTTTCCATAAAGACAGCCTCATCGCTCTCCTGCAGGTCTCTCCTTGTTGCACCGGGAGTGAAGGTCAACCACAAAAACGTACTCAGTGCCGATGATATCGTCTCAATTGACGGGTATACTGCCTGTTACTCGTATCATGGGATGGAAGGGTCTGTGGTAAACCCCCTCTTTGGGTTACGCGGGTATGCAATTCCCCTGATGCTCGCAGTTGCCGCTGCCTGCATGTTGTCTCTCTCACCTGCGCCGCTATCAGGGTTTGTACCACTGGAAGGGAGGATGAAGCGCTGTGAAAAGGACGGTCGCCTGTATATCGATAATGCAAACTCAGGCACGAACCGGGAGACTACCGTTGATGCCGTGGCGTATGCCCGGACTCTCTTTACGAATGATTCCTGTATCCTGGTCATCGGTGAGGAGGCAGAGACGATATGTGATGGGTTTCCTGGACCTGATATTCTCTCTGTTATCAGGAGTACAACGCCTTATGGTGTCATTCTGGTTCATTCCGGTGAATACGATGACCTTGTCGCAATCATTGCCCGGGAACCAGGTATCAGGGTAACCCATGAAGCATGCAGCCTGAAAGATGGCATTAAAATCGCATCTGCTATCCAGAGAAATTGTCCCGTTGTTCTTGCCGTAAAAACATGGAGATGATCATGAAATACATACAACCCCGTCCGAGTTCCATCGTTGCAGCCCTTTACACCGCCCGGGACCTTGAGGTTGATTGTGCCATCCTGCACGGTCCTTCGGGGTGTTCCTTTAAACACGCACGCCTGCTTGAGGAGGATGGCCTGCGGGTCTTAACCACTTCTCTTTCAGATAACGAGTTCATTTTCGGTGGCCAGAACCGGCTTATTGAGGTACTCAGGTATGCAGAAGAGACGTTCTCACCATCCCGGATTGCCGTCATCGGAACCTGTGTCTCTATGATAATCGGTGAGGATCTTTCTGCTGCCATCGAGATGGCCGGGATACAGACCGAGACTATCGCGGTTGATATCCATGCAGGCTTTTCAGAGAATATCGATGGTGTTATCCTGACCCTGCAGGCTGCTGCAGAAGCAGGATGGATAGAGAGCGGGGAGCTGGCCCGGCAGAAGAAGTTGCTTGCGGCTGCAAACGAGGTTGAACGCCTGTTCGGTGCGGCATCTGCACCCTATATCGAGCCGTCCCGGGGGGATCTCAAACATGTTGCTGCCAAAGCCCTGCTGGCAAAAATTTCAGCAGGAGATCCCGGGGTTGTTATCCTGAATGCCAAGAAGGAAACCGCGTATATGTTTGCCGATATTCTCTCTGCCGTGCATGATGCAGCCCCAAAAGCTCCGATCTCCTATGCGGCAAATCTCTCACCCCGTGGTCTTCCGAAGGTCAGAAGAGATGCAGAACTGATTGCAAAAGAACTTGCAGACAGAGGCGTTATCTTTGATTCCATCGGTGCTCTTGATGAGTACGGAGCAACCGGTACAGAGATTGGAGAGTGGATATCTCTGCAGAACCCGGCATTTATCGTTACTGCCGGGGTACCTCATGCGATTCCCCGGATCTACACCGATAAACGCGAGTGTTTCTCTGTCACAAACGGGCCGCGGCAGGTCGAACCCCTGCGTGCGCTCGGGCATGAGCATGTGCTTGTCGAGGTTGATCTTCATCCAAAGACCCTCGGCGTCTCTTCTATCGTTGAGAGTGAGTTTGGAGCGGTGCTCCGGAGCCTTGCATGAAGGCTTTTATGGTAGCCGGGGACCGGTCAGGGTCAGGAAAGACGAGCATTACCCTCGCGATAGCCTCGCTCCTCTCCCAGCGGCTTTCAGTCCAGACATTCAAAGTTGGTATGGATTATATCGATACCTCGTACCATACTGCGGTCACCGGGAGACCCTGCCGGAACCTGGATTCCTTTGTTCTGTCTGATTTACAGAATTCAGAGATATTTGCCCATGGATGTGAGGGGGCTGATATCGCCATTATCGAGGGGGTGCGGGGACTCTACGAGGGTGCAGAGGCTCTTGCTGATACGGGTTCGTCTGCATCGATTGCAAAACTGCTCGGGGTGCCGGTGATCCTGGTCGTGGATGCCCGGTCCATTACCCGGAGTGCAGCGGCGATGGTAAACGGGTTTATCTCGTTTGATCCAGCTATACGGATAGCGGGTGTCATTGTAAATAATGTCACCGGAGAGCAGCACAAGCGGAAGGTAACGGCCGCGATAGAGACCTTCTGCAAAATTCCGGTACTTGGGACGATCCCCCGGTTCTCCCGCGAGACTCTGACGATGCGCCACCTTGGTCTTGTTCCGTACCTTGAGGGCAAGAAAAACCGTTCGTTCCAGGAGATGGTCTCATCGCTTGCCGAGGAGATCGCGAGGTATATCGATCTGGATGCCCTACTTACCTGTTCTGCTCTCATAGAGATGCCGCAACAGCAGGGAATATTTCAGGTTCCCGGGGATGATCCAGCGGTTACCATCGCGGTTGCCCGTGACGAGGCGTTTAATTTTTATTATGCCGATCTCTTTGATCTCCTCCCTGCCCTTTATGCAAAAACCGTGTTCTTCTCCCCTATTCATGATCCGCTTCCTGATGCTGACGGGTATATCTTTGGAGGGGGATACCCTGAATATTATGCACAGGAACTGGAATATGCCGAAGATATGCGCATGCAGGTGAAGGATATCTCCCGGACTGGTGTTCCCATATATGCTGAGTGTGGGGGACTCATCTACCTGACCGAATCCCTGACTACGAAGAAGGGGTGGCAGAATCTCTCTTCTGATGCCACGTTTGAGATGGCAGGTGTATTTTCCGGCACATCGCATATTCCTGCACGAAGGGTGGTCAGTTACGTGGTGGGAGAGACCTCGGCTGATTGTGTTTTAGGGTATCACCGGTTTCGGGGCCATGCGTTTCACTACTCTGACGTCATGCTGCAGCCACCGGTATCGTACTCGTACACCCTCTCCCGGGGAGTCGGGATTGACGGGATGCGTGACGGTGCGTCCCGGGACTGCACCATTGCCGGGTACACGCATCTTCATCCGGTAGCGTCGCGTGATCTCTTTGGCTCGTTTTGTAATCTCTGTCTTTCCCAGAGAGGAAATGGGTAAGGATACCCTGATAATCTGTCTTTTTTGTGCCGTGATGATACGAGACTAAAAAATAGTTGGAACTCCCACGTATCTGGTATGATCATCTACCTGAACGGTGCATTCGTCTCCAGAGAGGAGGCCCTGATCTCTGTCTTTGATCACGGGTTCCTGTACGGGGATGGTGTTTTTGAGGGTATCCGTGCGTATAATGGAAAGATTTTACGATTGGAAGCCCATCTTGACCGGCTGTATGACAGTGCAAAGACCATTGATCTTGCCATCCCCCTTCGGAAAGAAGAGATGGCACAGGTAATCAAGGATGTCTGTATCAGGAATGATCTGAGTGAAGCGTACATCAGACCGGTCGTTTCACGTGGAAACGGAGATCTCGGCCTTGATCCCAGGAAATGTCCGGTCCCCACGATCGTTGTTATTGCCACACCCTGGGGTGCGATGTATGGTGATCTCTATGATAAGGGTCTTACTGCGATATCGGTCTCTATCAGGCGGAACTCTGCAGCAGCCCTGCCACCGAATGTGAAAAGCCTGAACTACTTAAATAACATTCTTGCAAAGATCGAGGCCAATTACAAGGGTGCTGACGAGGCGATAATGTTTGATGTGAACGGGTATCTTGCAGAAGGGTCAGGGGACAATATCTTTGTCGTCAAGAACGGCGTTATCGCGACCCCGCCTACCTTAAATAATCTCATCGGTATCACTCGTACCATTGCTATCGAACTCGCCCAATCGTTAGGTATTCTTGTCGTTGAGAAGAATCTCGGGTACTTTGATATGTACACCGCTGATGAGATGTTTGTGACCGGGACCGCAGCCGAGATTGCGCCGATAACCACGGTTGACGGAAGGAAGATCAGTGATGGCAGGCCAGGTCCCATCACCCGGCAACTGATGGCAGAGTATACAGCAAAGACCCGGGAAGAGGGAACACCGATTAACGGATGAAGGGAACTATTATATCCCTTCAAACTCACCTATATAGGCAACTTGAGCTGATATAGTGTAGTCCGGCCAATCATTTCGGCCTTTCACGCCGAAGACTGGGGTTCGAATCCCCATATCAGCATCTGAACAGTAAGGCCTAATCTCCCTTTTTTTATGCGATGAGCACACAGGTATGATCATGGAGAGAGAGGCAGCGGGAGCTCCTGGAGCTCACAGTTATTTTTATAAGTGGCGAACCCCTGAAGCGGTGGCCCGAAAAATCACAAAGGCACGCGAGAAGGGAGAGATCACCGAAGAAGAAGAGGGGCTTTTAGTCGAGTATTTAGCTGAGTATGCGGCAGCTCAGCACCCCTCTCTGATCAGGCAGGGGAAAGTTATCAATCATATCCTGGTCATGCGGCGGGTGATGGGAAGGCCCTTTCCCGAGATGACGGCCGGGGATATGTACCGGGCTATTAATGCCCTTCATACTGCAACGAGTATCAAGGGGACGGTATACGCTCAGAATACCCGGCGGGATCTGGTCATGATCTTTAAGATGTTTCTGAAATGGCTTTTAGAGGAGGGGTATATCTCTGTTCCGGCGGCAAAGATAGATAAGATAAAGTCGGTCCCGAAAAAGCAGGATACAACGTCTCCTGATGAGATCCTGACTGAGGAGGAGATACAGGCGATCCTGACCTCCTGTAAGACATCCCGGGATCGGGCGTTTATATCTGTCTTATATGAGTCAGGGATGAGGATAGGCGAGCTCTCACAGCTCAAATGGAACCATATCAAATTTGACATAAACGGTATGTCGATATACATACCAGATACGAAAACCAACAAAACCCGGTATGTACGGCTCTATATGGCGCTTCCCTACCTCGCGGCCTGGCGGGCAGACTACCCGGGCGGGAGCCCGGCAGGAGAAGCCCCGGTATTTCTGACCTTAAAGGGGGCGTCGTTCACCTGGGAGACTGCTACCAAAATAGTGTCCCGGATCGCGACGAGGGCAGGGTTACAAAAGAGGGTACACCCCCATTTGTTTCGTAAAAGTCGTATCACGCATATGGTGACACAAGGATATCAGGAATCAGTTATTAGGTCTATGATGTGGGGGAACCAGAACACACAGCAGTTAAAAACCTATATCGTACTCTCTGAGGCTGATATTGATGCTGAGACAGCGGCCCGGGCCGGGGTGAAGCTGAAGCGCAAAACCAATAAGAGTATGGAGCCCCGGATATGTCAGGCCTGCGGGGAGATTAACGGCCCGATCGATCTGTATTGTCGGGCGTGCGGGCGGGGGCTGACTGAGGAGGTACGGATGAGTGTGAATGAGGCTGAGGCCTGGATCGAACAGTCCGGGATCGTGGATGAGATCCGGCAGATGGTACGGGAGAAGCTCGGGCTTGAAACAGGAGACTGTTCAGGATAAATAATCGGGTTTAATTGGAGATTATTTGAAAACTTTTTCTAGTAATACTACAATAATACTATATTACCAGATTTGTGAATACAAGGGTTTGATTGAGGCATATGTCAACATTATTTAAAGAGGGTGTCATCACGTTTGATGAGGCTTCAAGGAGAGAGGTTTTATCATTCTTTGATAAAACAGTTGATGAAGAAGGATATATTATTGAGAGGGATGATCCAACACAGAGAGTGATCACACCCGATCAGGAAGAAATTAAAGAAGATGAATTTGCAGGGATACGAAAAGGTTCTGAGATCTACATCAAATCTGATCTTCCATCTCTTATTGAATTAATAGATGTATTACATGTAAAATGACATCTTTTTCATTTCTGGAGAAATTAAAACATATTATTAATATTGAAAATGTTACCGTTAATATCAATTTAATTTCTATTAAGAATAATTGCAATAATATAACGGATAAATATCACTATTCTGACGATGATAAAGAAGTTGTATTATATTTAAATAATTTCACAGATTCAGAAAAACAATTTTTGAAGCCGATTTTACACGAGGCAATAGATAGTGGTGTTTGTTTACTAGATGAAAAATCTAAAATTCAAACTGAAGAGATCGTGATTACAGAAAGATCAGTTAATGAACAATCATTACTGAGTTTTTACAAAGACCGGATCCCGATTGAAGATTATACCGCGTTGCGTGCATCTCTTGTTTTAAGAAATCGGTTTGAAAATCATGCAAATAAACGGGAGATCGATAAGTTAAAAAGTGAAATTGTGAGAAAATATGGGAAGCGTGGACGAAATATCAGCGATCATTGCAGTGCACAATATTTTGAAGCGTTAATGAATGTGTATAAGAATATCCCTATTGATGAATTTCAGGAAATTTATGAGGGGATTGTAGGAGAAGGAGCGTTTACTTTATTTGTTTCGGAAACAACAACACCAATTATTATTATCCAAGAGATTGTTAAGAGGATAAATAAAAACAATCGATACGGGGCACATGGAATTATTTTTATTCATGGGATCGGACATCGAAATATCGAGACGATTAAGATTGCTATCGAAGATCTATCAGTGAAATATCCAAATATCGAAATCCGCTCCTCTCATAAGAATTATGTTATGCAAGTATCCATGAAATTTTAGAGAGTGAAATAAAAAAAAGATTAATTCAGAGGCTGTTGCACGAATACAATTCGTCGATACAATAAGGCAAATTTTTGACGTAAATAATGGAAATCACATTGTGAATTAGCCTTATTGTACTAATGAAAATCATTTATGCAACAGCCTCTTCAACTCGCAACAACTACAGGGGAGGTAACAGAAACCGGTTGTAGTTCCCCAGGGTCGATCTCGACAATCGAAAAATTGATCCCGCTGGTCTCACGACCACATATCCTGCAGGTGGAGTTCATGGCGGTATCTGATGCCTGGATGCCATCTAGAACCTGTTCGATCGTGCTCATATCGTCGTTCGTTGCCAGGTCGGTTATGATCTGGCATCTGGGGCAGATGTAGGTTAGTTTATACATATGATTCCCTCCGGTTCATGCATATCCATCGGGGAGGCGGTTTATCTTGCTGATGGTTTCCAGATTGTGAAAATAGTTAAGGAATAAACCCATATTTTCAGCGCTTATCAGTTTGTTAATCTCAAATGACGGATTCCTTTTGATATACAACCAGGCGCGATACGCATTTAAACCATACCGGGTTATCCTGGTGGATCCACGGATTAGGGTATCCTGAATGAGATACTTCCCTCCCGTTCGGGTAATATAATATCCATCAATCTTGTTGTATCCAACCCATCCAAGTTGCAGCATCGAGCGTTTGATCTCATCAATATCCATGTCGTAATCTATCATTAATTGGGAAAAATTACAGATTACATCATCGGGGTGGGTGGTGAGATCTGATTGTAATATGCTCTGAACCTGTGTTTCATCAAAACCAATTTCCTTTCCGGCTGCATAACAGATCAGATCCTTGAATAAGGATAGATCACACCCGCGTCCTCTCATTTCATAAGCACTATTATAGAGGTTTCGTAATGTATTCTCTAGAGTTTTAGGAGGTTGTAATTCTCCTTTACGTAGGGCTTTCAGGATCTCAGGGTAGGCACGCTTGAACTTATGGATCATTTCAGCTGCTTCCGGACGTTTTACCCGGCTGCCGGTGAGTGATCCAAAGGTAAGATAAACGGCTTGTTCATTGATTAAAAGATCTGATTTCCCTGATTTTTTAAGATTTCCTCGATTGAAGGAAATTTCCTCGGGTGACGTTACGTCACACAAGAGATACCAACCTTCAAAATCCCTTGGTGATCTTTCAATGATTTTTGGAATCGTTGTACGATCAATACCCATAACATTAGACAGATCTCTTACGAGAAACCAGGGTTCTTCTTTTATAATCCGAACACGAATCGGTTGATCTAATATCAGTACAGTCTGGAAAGGTTCTTCTCTTTCCATAACAATTTACAGATACGACAAGTGGCGACGTACTTAACTGTCGTGTTACTGATAGTA